>DASYAY010000059.1:0-70973 GCA_036501065.1 Chthoniobacter sp.
CATCCGTCGCCCTCCCGTGCATGTCTCTGGTCAATACACGCGGCAACTTCAGGCACGCCTAATTTGAGTTTTACTCCAGCCATCGCTCTCTTTTGCCAGCCTCCCTCACATATGTCACGTTATTTATGAAAGATGGTATGAGAGGAATAGAAAAGAGGGAGCGCCAACGGCTCCGCGCAAGAACCCGCGGAAATTAGAGGTCCTTCGACTCCGCCCATGCTTCCCCGCTGCGCTCAGGATGACAGCGCTGACTTTTCGGCGCTGGCGCTCCCTATCGTGCGATTCACTCAATCGAAAACGCGCTAGAATAGCTCGCGGATCGGGGCGCCTTCGGTGAGGGCGATGGGACGGCCGTCGGCTGACTGGTAGGTGATGCCGCGGACGTCGTAGCCGAGCGCGGTGTACATGGTGGCGTGGATATCCGCGGGCGTCGTGGGACGATCCTTGGGATAAGCGCCAATGCTATCGGAGGCGCCGATGACTTGTCCGCCGCGAATGCCGCCGCCGGCGAGGACCACGGTGTAGCAACCGGGCCAGTGATCGCGCCCAGCATCGACGTTGATCTTCGGTGTGCGGCCAAATTCGCCCATCCAAACAACGAGCGTGGTATCGAGCAGGCCGCGCTCTTCGAGGTCATCGAGCAGAGCGGCGTAGGCCTGTTCCATCGGTGGCACGAGCTTGTTCTTGAGACCGTTGAAGTTGTCCTTGTGCGTATCCCACTTGATGCTCGGTCCATTGACCGTGGTGATGAAGCGGGTGCCGGCTTCGACCAAGCGACGGGCGAGCAAATGCGATTGGCCCCAGGAGTGGCGCCCATAGCGTTCGCGCACTGCGGCGGGTTCCTTGGACAGGTCGAAGGCGTCAGCGGCCTTGCCCGACTCGAGGATGGTCGCAGCTTGTTCGCTGAAGACGTCGAGTTGCGCCCCATTCGGCGAAACGATGGGCGTGGCTTGTGCGGAAAGATTGTGCAAAAGACCGAGTCGATTCTGGAGCCGGTCCACGGTGAGACTGGGGTCGAGCGCGAGGTTGCGCACCTTGAAGTCCGCGGCATTGGGATCGGCGTTGAGGACAAAGGGATCGTAGCGCGGGCCGAGACAGCCGCCGTACTGTCCCGGCGTGACGTAGACGGAACTGTCGCAATGGGGAAAAGGGGTGATGACGTAGGGCGGAACGCCGCGGCTGAAGCCGTCGCGTTGGGCCAGCCAGCCGACGAGCGTGCCGACGCCGGGCAAGTCGGTCGGGCTGGGATGAATGAGGGTGCTGTCGATCCGATAGGGCCGTCCGGCAGTGGCCCAGTACATGCCGGAGTTGTGACTGGTGTGTTCGTGGTGAACGGAGCGGACGAGCGCCAGCTTGTCCATGCGCGTGGCCATGCGCGGGAGCAGTTCGGAGACGTGAATGCCCGGGACGTTGGTCTGAATGGTGGAAAAGGTGCCGCGCACTTCCGCGGTGGCCTCGGGCTTCGGGTCCCAAAGATCGATGTGACTGGGGGCGCCGCCGTTGAAAATGAGGATGATCGATTTCGCCTTTCCCGGTCCGGTGCGCGTGGCTGGTGGCGCCAGGGCGCTGAGGGCGGCGAAGGGGTTCCAGCCAAAACCGACCAGACCCAAACCGCTTGCCCGGAGCATTTGGCGCCGGGTCGCAGGGAAGCCGGAATGGGGTAAAGCGTTCATCGAAACTGGCAAGTAAATGGGAAGATGGGGCAAAAGCGCGCCTTCACTTTTCGTTAACCCGGGTCGGCCACGGTTCTGAGGAAAAATCCGCAAAATCCACGGGCGCTAGCTTCGGTTCTGTTCACGAATTCGAGGAAATCGAGCAAGGACGCCTGCGTTCCTGGAGTGCGGCACCGCTGCGCCGCTTTTGGAAGGTCTGCGGGTAGGTCGAGCCTGCCACCACTTTGCCCCCTCCGAAAGCGCCAGAGCACTGGCGCACTCCAAAACGCAGGCGCGGGTGCTTGCGTCTGGGAATTCGTGAACAGGTCTTAGCCCGCGAACCGTCCCGTGAGCGTCTGCATTACAGCCATCTTCCATGGTCCTGCGCCGGCGCGGCCGGCGGTAGGATCAGCGGCGCCAGTGGCCGTGGTAATAGTAACGGCCATGGGACCAGTAACGGCCGTGGACCCAAACTCCACCGGGGGGGTAAATCACCGGACCCGGAGCGACGACGGCGACGCTGGTGCCACCGTAGTAGCCACCCCAGTAGTAAGGCGATCCCACGAAAACGGTCGGCCCGTAGTATCCGGGACCGTACCAACGTCCGCCCCAGTAGTGGCGGCCGGAATAGTAGTGATAATGTCCGTGGTAGCGGTACGACAGATCGTGATTCCTGGAGCTGGTTTCGGCTTTGGCCGAGAAGCACAGACACAGAGTGAGGGTGATTGCGGCGAGGATGGATTTCATTCGGCGGGCCATTACTCGGTGAGAGCAACTCCGGCGTCAAGCCGATGCGTTGGGCTGCCGGTCTACACCTTGCAACCAAGGCACTGATTTCATTCCTGCGATGGATTTAGGAGGCGTCTCTTTCGCTGAATCAAATCCGAGGGACTTGCGTCCAATCGACCTATGAATCGTGTGCTCATCGTCGATGATGATCCGGCGTGCGCTCTTGCCCTGCAAGTGCTCCTGCGCAACCAAGGATATTCGGTGCGAATCGAGCGGGATTCGCCGCTGGCGCTGGATGCCGTTCAGGAGTTCGAACCGAACGCCGTCTTGATCGACATCATGAACCCCAAATCCCGTGGTGGAGACGTCGCCTGGCAACTGGCCAGTGAACGAACGCTCAACGGGACCAAGCTGATCCTCTACAGCCAGCTTTCGACCGCTGAAGTGCGCCGGAAGCTGCCCGCCGGCGAGATCCCGATTTTGGAAAAGCCCATCGATGTGGATGAATTGATGCGCTTGCTGGCGGGGTGAGGAGCGGAGGCGCGCGGAGCGGCGAAGCTGTAACCAGAGGGGCTGTTCACGAAACATGCGAAAGAACGGACTCCAAAAAATTGGACCACGGATTTCACGGATTACACGGATTGAAGCCGCCACTGCGAAAGCAATTTCCGTTTGGATGACCTATGGCTCCGCACCGCCGCCCCGCAGATATTGGAGATTTGCCCCACAGTCCCATAGGCGTCTCGCTTCGCTCGGCTTTCGGCTCCGCTTTCAGAATGACAGGTTTTTTTTGATCGCTTCGCGGAGGCTCTTCGGCCGAACCGGAAATTGCTTTCGAGAGATGTTCTCACCAATCCGTGGTCCTCTTTTCTTCGCCGGAAAATCCTCGTGAACCTGGGCGATTCTTCCAGATAGCGGTGCAGAGTCCCTTTCGGGACGTCATCAGGAATCGACCCAGGTGTAGGCCTCTTCCAGTTCGCCGAGGTGGAAATAGCGGATTGCCGCCGTGGTGAAGGGCCGGCAAAGCGTCGCCATGGTTTGGTGCCAGCGTTCATCGCCCAGGATGACAATGCGCTCCACGTGATTGAAATGCTTTGCTTCCCATTTGATCTCCTCCCACATCGCCCCCAGGTCCCAGCCTTCGAAATTGTGGAGCATGACCACCAACCGAATTTTGCCATAACGGGCGATGAGCTTTTCGGTCTCGGGGACAAACTCCTGGAAGTCGCGGCGCGTGAGTCTGCCGTGGAGGTCCACTTCCAAAACCCGCCCGTGGACGAACTCATGAACGTGTTCTGAGGAGCGCATACGGGGAAGAAATTGTTGGCGGCCGAGGAATTGAACCTCCACCGGTTTATTGCCGGGTTCCGCAGAGTTGCACTGCTACCGCCATCCATGCTTCGAGTGCAAGGAGGGAAGCGGCTGCCTCGGCTGGCCGGCGGGATGTTTGCTAGTGGGACTTGGATTTGCGGTAATTGGCCGCGCGCAGATTGTCCGCGGGCCAGAAAATCGCGTCGACGATGACGCTGTGCGAGCCGGGCGAGTAACTTCCGCTGACCCCAATGGAAAGGTTCTGCGCCGCTGCCGTGACCACCGCCATGACCAGTTGCGGGCTGCCTTGCACCGTGAAGCTTCGATTGTTTTGATCGACGAAAGTGCAACCACCCGCTCTGACGCCAAACGATCGAATGGTGATCGGGTAGAGAGGGGACGATTTGTTGTCAGCAGCGCGGCTGCTGGCGATCGACATGACGAGTGCCATGACGGCGATTTTCAGGGCTGTTTTCATATTCGCTTCCTCGTATGGGGTGGAGTTTCACAATCCCGTGCGCCTCGTGTGAGGATGGTTTTCAGGTGTCGGAAAGCAAGCTGGAATTCGACAGTGGCCACAGCCGGGGCACCACCGCCGCTGTTACCGATGCCAACGCGAAATTTTGGCGAGGCTGGGTGAAGCAATTTCCACTACGATGGGAGTTGGAGCCTCGGTCCGTGTGGCGCTTGCTCCGCGAACTGCGAAGGGGTACGAATGTCCCATGGCAATCGCGCACGGGCCGGAGCGCTTCGGTGAGTCCGGGATGCCCCGTGAGTGCTTGCCACATCTCCTATCTCCCCTATGAACGCGCGGATTTTCTGCTTCTTCGGTTGCTTGACGGCGGGCCTTGCTGTCGCCCAATTTCCTTCGACCGCGATTGGCGAGGATGAACCGAAAAGCTGGCGGCAACTGATTCAGCAATGGCCGAAGGAAGGCGCCGCTCTCGAGGAAGCCGGTGATGTCGCGGCTGCCTCTGGAAAATATGCGGAGGCGGCGGCGGAGTACGAATTGTGGCGGGATTTGTCCGGGGCTGCTCCGGAGCAAAAGGCCATGGCGATGATCAAGCTCGGGCAATTGGCGCAGGCGCAATTCGCAACCGACGAGGCGCGAAGCTGGTATGAAAAAGCGCTGCCGCTGGTCCCGGCGAATGGTTCGATCGCCGGGGAGATTCGTTTCCGCATCGAGGATAACTATCGGCGGGTGGGGGACCTGCCGGGGCTGGTGGCTGCCTGGCAGACCTACGTCGACGCCCATGGCGATGACAAGGAGGTTGGCCGGCTGCTGGCCGCGGAGCGGATCGAACTCGGCCACCCGGAGGCAGCCATCACGCCGCCGCTGGGGAAAGGCGTGGATCGAACTTTGGACGCGCACCTTTTGGAGTCCTTGCACACGTATCGCCTGGCGGGATGTCTCAACGAGGAACGCGAAGCGCTTTCGGCTGCGTTCGCCGCCCAGAGCGATCCGCTGCGACGCCTGGAGATGGTCGGCAGCCTGGCAGATGCTTTTGCCCGCTCGGGCCGGTTCGATGAATTCGTGGCTGATTTCCGGGCAAAGTGTCGCACCGAAAACGACGGCTGGCGCTACGCTGTTTATCTCGCGGAGATCCGGCGAAATTTGCGTGACCTCCTCGGGGCCGAGAGCGAGTTGGCACTGTCCTTTGGTCCGCGTTCGCGCGACGTCCTGTATCTCACGGAATGCTGGCGCCTGAGTGTCGACCGCCAGAGCACTGGTGAACGTGCGCGCCTGGCTCGGTTACTTGCCCAGGTCGATCCCGGCATCGCGCATGAGATCGAACTGATCACCGCGCTGCTGCGTGATGGCGAGACGACGACCGCGCTCGCGGAACTGAAGGCGAACGAAGCGGCAATCTTCGATGACCCGATGGCGTGGCATGATGTGCTCCTCCAGGCCAGCGCCGCCGGCCAGGGGCGGGCCGTGATCAGGTTGCTCGAATCCGCTCTCGCACGGCAGACCGATGATTGGCGCTGGCGCTTTCTTCTGGCCGAGGCGCGTCTGCGAACCGGGGACTACGCCATCGCGGAGAAACTTCTGCGCGAAATCGAGGTGGCGGCGCCGGCCGATGCTTCGACGCTGCCGGTCGCGGAAGGCGAGCACGATCCGGGCGAAACCGCTTCGCCGAGTTTGTTCAGCGGAGTGAGCTATGGCTCCGGCGCGGCCCACGGCGCGGGGGCGGCGTTCGCGCGCCGCAACCGGCACAGTTTCGAAATCCGCCAGGTCATGCAGCAGATTGCGGCGGGATTGAATGGCGTGGCGGCGATCGCGTCGGCGCAATTTATTTTCCCGACTTACGAGGAGTACCAACCGCAGCGTTATCTGCCGAGGAATCCCGCGGAAGCGGCCGATGCGGCTTTGGTGATGCGCTCGATCCTGGCCGAGCAGTCGGGCCGCGGCGCGGAGTTTGTGACCGAGTTGCGAGGATCGTCGGCGAAGCTTCCACGCGCCGAGCGAGTCGCCCGCCTCGCCCTGGTCCAGGCGCCGGACCCGCTTTTGGAAGAGCTCACTGCGGAGTCGACCACGCCCTCCGGTGATGAGGCGGTCAATGCGGTTTGTCTCGAAGTGACCCTCGACCTGGGGAAGAGCATGACGCCAGTGCTCGGCGGGGCGGATGTGGATACGACGAAACTGATTTCACTGATGAAGGCCTTTCTGCCCCGCGAGAAACATCCGGATACGCTCCTTCTCGGGAAGATGCAGTTGAGCCGGCTGTGGAAGCGCGCGGGCCGTGATAAGGAAGCCGGAGACGTGGCCCGGGAAGCTCTGGGCGAATGGACGACGCTGCCGGCTGACGACCGTTACGAAATCTTCGAGTTTGCGCTGGAAAACGGCGATCCGGAGCACGCTGAGGCCGTTCTCGCGGCGATGGCCGATGATCACCGGCGGGCGGGCGCGGCTTTCGCCGATTACGTCCTGGTCTCCGAACAAGTCAGGCTGGCCTCCGGCTTCGCGGTGCAAAAGGCCGGTGACACTCGCGTGGCCAGGTACCTCACCGCCGCCGTCCGCGATTCCTACGATTTCGCCTCCGCAAATCTTTCGCATCTGGCCTTGATGGAGTCGCGTTCGGCGTTTCACCAGGCGCAGGAATTTCCCTATGGCAGCCGGATCATCGGCGAAGGCCGCTTGGAAACCTGGTCCGAGGCTTTTGGGATCGCCAGCCAGCAGGGGCAGGTTGCGGCGCTGAACACGGCATTCGCGGAAGACGCTCGACAGCTTCCGCCGGCGCAGAGCGTTCAGGCCCGCCTCGCCGGCATTTGTTTTTCGTGGTGGGCGAACGATCGTGACGCCGCCATTCGCGCGGCGCTCGACCTTGCCGCGGCTCATCACGACGACGAACTCGATCTTCTCGCGGGCTCCATGCTGGCCGAGGTTGGACGCTACGCCGAGGCGCGGAAAATGTTCGAACAGATATCCGCGAGCCATCGTGAGATCGCCGCCGACAAGACGGTCCGGCTGCTGAATCTGGCCCGCGCGCAGAAGGATAACGATGGCGCACGCGCGCTCGCTTTGCAGCTCGTGGCGTTCCCATTGTCCTCCAGCGATCGATCTGTTTTGCAGGGGATTCTCACGGAACTCGACCTGAAAGGCCACGCCACGGAACTCGTGGACAAACAACGGGCGAAGGAGCAAGGCGCATATTATTCCGGTAAGATGGGTTCGGTGCAGCAGTTGCAGCGCGAGGTTCAGGCCAGAGATTCGTCCGCTGCGGTTGAACTTGCCCGGGCGATCCTTGCTCGTGTTTCTCCGTTGGGAAATTCGTCGGCGGAAAGGTTCCCCCGGCGCAGCGCGATCGATGCGCTCGCGCGGTTCAAGGTGCTCACGGATTACACCGGCCCGCTCGAAACCCAACTGGCGGCCGAACCGAAGTCCATGGAAACGCTGCTGCGTCTGGCGGAGGCTTTGGAGCACGCGGACCCAGCGCGCTCCGTCGAACTCTATCGGCGCGCGGTGGACTTGGCTCCGGATGATCTCTCACTCCAGATTCACTTGGGAAATGTTCTCGCGAACAGTCGCCGGGCCGACGAAGCAGTGCTCGTTTGGGAAGCTGCGTTTGCGAAAGATCCGGAGGCGATATTGACCGTGGAGTTTTACCCGATTTTTTCCGGCTTCAAAGCGGCCGGGGCGATGGACCGGTTGGGCGCTGTCCTGCTGAAAGCACCACCGCAAGGCAATCCGCTGGAGAATCTCGCCTTTGGCTTCCGCGATGCGAGCAACTGGTACCAACAGGTGGCCACGGCCGTGCGCGACGAAAAGAAACTCCCGGAAGCGATTGATCTCTGGAAAGCGTCACTGGCCCGTGCGCGGGCGGAGAAGACGTCGGCGTATGTCGAGTCGTCCACGCTGCCATTACTGGTGCCCGCGCTCGTCGAGGCGGGACGCCAGGACGAAGCCGAGGAGGAACTCGAAGACTACTTTTTCCCGGCGCCGCCGCCGCGTCCGGCGCTGGGCTATGTCGTCCGTTCCGTGCAAAGAAACTGGACGGAATTGACCTTCGGCTCGGGAGGTCGTGAAGAGCCCAGGGGGATCGCGGTGATGCGCCTCGCACAACCCGCCGGTGCGCTCGACCTGCTGCGAGCCAAGGCCGTGGCCGTAGCCGCCGCGCATCCGGAGGATCCGGACCGCTTGCTCGTCCTGCTCATCGACAGCTTGCGCCGCGATCCCACGCAGCTCGAGGCTTTGCGGAAGGAATTCGATGACGTGATCGGCAGCGCGCCTTCGCCGGACGGTTCCGGAACGCCAAAACGTTTGGAGGCGGCCGGCCCCGGTATTGCCGTGAGCCTGCCCAATCCGTGGAACCCGACGACTGGCAGCATCCTGCGCGCTATTGCCCAGGTGCTCGCGGAATGGCCGGAAGGGCGTCCGCTGGCGCTGCACGTTTACGAAACGACGCCGGATATCCGTGCGGTTTCACCGGGCTGGATCAAGCTGCACCGCGCGGAGATCGCGTTGTCCATTCCCGATAAGGACGCGGCCTGTCGCGCGCTCCGTGAATGGCTTTCCGGGGGCGATCGCAACCCCAGCGTGCTGGGGCGGATCGACGAGGAGCAGCAATTGTCCGCGGTGGATTTGATGAGTCGCGCGGGGATGAATGGAGAGGCGGTTGCGCTCCTGAAGAAAATCCAGGCGACTGGAGATATGCAAAACCGCTCCGATCTGAAAAAGCGGTTGGAGGAATTGACCAGCCGGCTCAAAGCGGGCGCGGGCGGGGACTAGAGCGCGTCATGCACATTTGGGGATGCAACTCTTTCAGAGTTGGGCCGCGATGATAGTCACCCAGGGTAGGCGCTCGTTCCTCGCGCCAACCCTGGGCTGAGTTATTTAACGCCTTCGGCGTTGCTCCAAAGCAGAACGCGCTCTGCGGGAGATCATGCCCCCGTTCTAGTCGAGCACGCCCGGATAAGACGGGTGTCTCGCGGGAATTCCCTTACGTTACCGGCAGGATTTCTTCGATCGGTGAGCCGAAGGGGAGGATCGGCATGGGGCGGCCCTGGCGATCGAGCGTGCAATCGCTGGGGTTGATGCCGAGATGCCGGTAGACGGTGGCCCAGAGATCGTTCGGCGAAAGCTGGCGTTCGATCGGGTATTCGCCGCGGGCGTTGGTGGCGCCGATGATCTGGCCGGTGCGCATGCCGCCGCCGCTCACGACCATGGACATGGCGTTCGGCCAATGGTCGCGGCCGGGTTGGGTGACTTTGGTCTGGGTGCCGACGTTGGTGCTGATACGGGGTGTGCGGCCGAATTCACCGGTGGCGATGAGCATGACGTCCTTGTCCAATCCGCGGGCGTGGAGGTCTTCGATGAGGGCGGAGAGCGCCTGGTCGTAGACGGGCATGCGCCAGCGGCAATCCTCGTACATGTCGCAATTCACGGCATGCGAGTCCCAATTGTAAGTGCAGCCCTGCGGGATTTTTCCACCGGGGAAGGGATTCTCCCAGACCATGGTGACGAAGCGGCAACCGGCTTCGACGAGGCGGCGCGCCATCAGTCCGCGCTGGCCGTAGGCATGGCGCCCGTAGCGGTCGCGCACGGCTTCCGGTTCGCGCGCGAGGTCAAACGCCTCCTGGACTTTCGGCGAGGTCAGCATGTGGAAGGCGCGCTGGCTGAAGTCGTCCATGGCGCCCATCAAGCCGCTGGAGTCGGCGTCGCGCCGCAATTTGTCCATGCCGGAGAGGAGATGGATGCGATCGTCGAGGCGCGTCTCCATGTCTGGAGTCAGGCCGATGTTCTGGACCTTGAAATCCGGAGAACTGGGGTCGCCGGCGACCATGAAGGGGGTGGTGCTGGGGCCGAGCCACGCCGGGCCGAAGGAAAATACGTCGATAGCGCTGCGGCCGGTATCGGTGCCCATTACGCATGTGGGCATCGGTTGATCGGCTCGGGTGAGCTTCTTGCTAATGATCGAGGTGACGGCTGGGGCGTCGTTGACGAAGCCGGTGGGGGTCGCCGGGATGCGGCCAGTGATGAAGCGTTTGTGGCCGCCGCCGTGGTCGGCGAACTCGTGGCAGACGGAACGGATGATGTTGAACTTGTCCGCGATCTTCGCCTGCCGCGGAAAGAGTTCGCTGATCTCGATGCCGGGAACGTTCGTTTTGATCGGCCGCAGCAGGCCGCGATACTCCAGCGGGGCGTCGGGCTTCATGTCGTAGCTTTCGAGATGGGACATACCGCCCGGCAGCCAGATGAAGATCACCGATTTCTCGCGAATCTTTTGTCCGGCCGCTTTGGCGACGGTTTCCGCGCGGAGGATGTCGCTCATCCCCATTCCGAGCAGGCTCA
This sequence comes from Chthoniobacter sp., assembly GCA_036501065.1. GTDB lineage: Bacteria > Verrucomicrobiota > Verrucomicrobiia > Chthoniobacterales > Chthoniobacteraceae > Chthoniobacter. Next base: position 10,486 of record DASYAY010000059.1, read on the forward strand.
AAGCGCCGAACTCGAGGAAGCTGCGCCGCGAGATCGGCCCGCGACAGCGGCGACCGTGCTCGGGGAAGAAGTTGGCGTGCTCGGACATGGTCGAAGAGAAAACCAATCCTGAGGCGTTTTTCTTAGCCTCCATCGCAATACCGCGACCTTGTCAGCTCAGAGATGAAAATCGCCGGAACTCCGCGTGTAGCTAACATCCCGCAAACATCTGGCGATGTGCGACGTTACATTTGCGCGGAGCGCGTGTAGTGCGGCGTTTTTTCCCGGCCAAAAGCTTTCGGCGATTGGGTTCTGATTTGCTTGCATCTCCAACTTGCACGGGCTCAGTTTGCTGGCGCATGAATTTGCTGGCCCGATTTAGTCTGATCTTCGTCCTCGTTTTTGCGCCTGGGCTGATTCTCGTCGGCTATTTCTCGAAACAGTTTCTGGAGGACCAAGCGCAGGAACAGGTGCACAAGCAAGCCCAACTGATGATGGAGACGGCGCTGGCCGCGCGGCAATATACGGCGACGCATATCCAACCGCTGATCAATGGGCCGTTGAAAGATCCCGGAACGTTTCATGCGGAAAGTGTCCCGGCATTTGCAGCCACGGAGCTCTTTCTCAAATTGAAGGATTCCAATCCGATTTACTCCGACTATGCCTACAAGGAAGCGGTCTTGAATCCGACCAATCCACGCGATCAAGCCCGTGGCTGGGAGGAAGACATCGTGAACGAGTTTCGCAATCACCCGGAGCGGAAACAGATCGATGGCCAGCGAGGGACCCCGACCGGCGACCTGATGTTTTTGGCGCATCCTTTGGTCGTCCCCAAAGATGAGCAATGCCTCACTTGCCACGGGGTGCGTGACGATGCTCCGCCGGCGATGATCAAGGCGTACAGCCTGGAGGGATCGAACAACGGTTTTGGTTGGAAGGAAGGTGAAACGATCGGCGCGCAGGTCGTGTCGGTGCCCATGTCCAGGCCGCTGGCCATCGCCGAGGCAGCCGTTCGAAAGCTGATGATCTGGCTGATCGTGGGCGGGTTGGCCACCCTGGCGATTCTCGATGCGACACTTTATTTCGCGGTCATTCGGCCCATCCAACGGATCGCGGCGAATGCGGATGCGATTAGCAAGGGCGACACTGGCATTCCGGAATTGCCCGTCGCCGGCGCGAAGGAGATATCGGTTCTCGCGGCGGCCTTTAATCGGATGCACCGCAGTTTGGACAAAGCGATGAAGCTGATCGAGTGATGCGTAAATCCGTTTCGTGGCCAGCGCTGGTTTTTGGAATCGCTCCGCGGAGGCAGATCCGTAGCGATTCCGCGCCGGTAGGGAAGTGCGGTATCGCCGGCCCGAAGTTATGAGCGGCCAAGCCGGGCAGCGGCGGGATATTTTCATCAGCCACGGCAGTGGCGACAAGGCGGTCGCGGAAGAGATTTGCCGCGGGTTTGAAGCAGCCGGCCTGACTTGCTGGATCGCGCCCCGGAACATCGATCCGGGATCGAGCTGGACGGGAAGTATCATGCAGGCGATTGCCGATTGCCGTGTGATGGTCCTGATCTTTTCGGCCGGGAGCAATGCTTCGGAACACGTGGAGCGGGAGATTCTTCACGCGGTGGAGAAGCGTTGCCAGGTTCTTCCGATTCGCATCGAGGCGGTGCTGCCCACCGGCGGGCTCGCTTACTGCCTGGTGGGGTTGCAGTGGTACGATGCGGTGAGCCAGCCATTGGACCAGCACATGGCACCTTTGGTGGCAAGGTTGCACGAATTGCTGGCGCGATCGCCGGGCAGCCGGGCAGATCTCCAGGCGAAGTCGGACGACATTTACTTTCATTGCGAGAAATGCGGCCAGTCCATGGTCACGGATGCGTCGGCGGCCGGCCGAAGCGGCGAATGTCCGACGTGTCAAAGCCCGTTTACCGTGCCGCTTCCCAGCGTTGAGACGGGAAGGCTCGCGGCGACGGTGTTTGTGCCGACTCGCTCCGCGGAGGTCATCCCGGAGGCGGAGGTGAAGAAAATCGAATCGTGCTTTACGGCGGCGATGGGGCCGATCGGGCCGAAGATCGTTCGCAAGGCGATTGCCGCCGGCATGCCCCGTTCTGCCTTGCGCACCGAATTGTTGGAAGCGATCCCGGTGGAGAAGGATCGCGCGACCTTTCTCCGCTGTTGCGGCAATCTGCTCGCCGGCGGGCCGGAGGTGGCAGTGCGGGCGCCAACGCAATCCCGGCCGCCGAAGGCGCCTGCGCCGGAGCCGACGGGCGCCGCCTTGCTCGATCCCGCAGGCATTACGGAACTCAAGACCACACTCGCGACGTTTTTGGGACCACTGGCCAGGGTCATGGTGGATCGCGCACTTCCGAAGGCCGAAAGTGTGAACGACTTGATTCGTCAACTCGCCGGGGATTTGGATACCGTGGAAGATCGCGAGCGTTTTACGCGCGCGGCGACCCAGAATTTGCAAAAGCATTTTCGGTTGAAATAGGGCGTTTAATCTGCGCCAGGCGAGTTCGTTGCAGCTTCCGACTCGCTTCATTTTCGAAGTTGGAAAATCGGCTCGCGGGCTGTGGCTTTGCGAAGCGCCCGGTAGCCAAGAAATTCGCAACGGACGCCGGACACGGGATGCAAGCCAAGGAGGGCGGCAAATTCCTGTGAACTGTAGATGATCCCGGAAGGCTGGAGCGTGGCGAGATCGTCGGCTTTGCTGGCATGCTCGCCGCGAATGACCCGATCTCCGGTGAGCGGATGAGTCGAGATGCGAACGGGACCGGCGTGCAAGCCGAGCGCTTCGCGAGTTTCGGACGTGATGCGGATCGCGGCCTGTGCCGCGGCCGCCGGAGTCTGGAAAAAAAGACGAACGCGTTCGCCAAAAATCTCCCGGTGAACGACTTCGCTTTCCGGCAGCAACGCGGCGACCCGGCGCTGGGCTTCTTCATCGGAGAGAGAGAGTCCGAGGACGGCCAGCAGCCGTTCGTCCGGATCGGGAATCGGCGTTCGCGGCGATACCGTTGAACCCGCCGTCTCGTCGAGGCGAACCACCTCCACCGGCCGTCCCATTTCGCGGGCCATCTCGATGAAGTCGGCGGTTCCACCCATATCGTCGCCGGGCCGTCCATCCCACACGGCGAGCAGCCGGACTTCCGAACCGAGAAAGGTCGCGTGCTGACAGGCGGCGCCAAAGAGCAAGCGATTGCCATATTCGAAAGCGAGCGAGCCGCCGTGAGACGCGGAGTGAATCTCCGTGGCGTTGTGCGTGACCGCGCGATACCGATCCAGCCATGCGGGTGAAGACGGCTGCTCGACGCTTCGCCGGATGAATTCGTCTTCGGGAAACGGGAGATGGATGTAAGTTTCCCGGCCTAACTCCTGCATGACTTCGAGAAAGAGGATATCGGCGCCATTGGCCGCCGCCGAGTAGCCGAAACCGGCCTTCGCGGCCACGACGGACTTTCGGATGCGCTCTTTGACTTCGGAGACGAGCTTCTCGGGGAAGCGCGGCGCGGGACGATCCGGAGCGTCGATGCGATGCCCGGTGAAAGCGATGACTCCGGGCAGGGGAAAACAGGCGTCGAATTCCGAGGCATTCCGGCCGAGATGTTGGAGGAGAAGGCGCGCTTGAGCCCGGGTCGTTGCCAAGTGCGAAGTGGGGATGTTTTCACCGGCCGCGGCGCGCGCATAAGCGTGGCGCGCGGATTCGATCTGGCCATCGACCAACAAACATTCGGCCAGGGTCACCCGCTCCCAATAGCCGATGGATTCGCCTCGCCCGCGCAAGATCGCCAGCACTTCGCCGGCGAGTTTCCGCCCTTCCTCGGCGCGCCCGAGAAAGAGGGCCATGCTCGCGGCGTTAACGCCGGGGAATGTCCGGTCGCCCGGCGTGGTCCGATAGTCGTGGATGTAGAGATCGAAGGCCTCGCGCAAATAGCGGGCGTCGCCGGATGTTTTCCACAGATCCTTGAAGGTGCGGGCGAGGAGGCTTTCCGCTTCTGTCGATCCGGCGAGAAGCGACTGCTTTTGCAACAATAACTCCTGCGCCGTCTGCGTCGCGCCACTGCGGGCCGCGCTGAGCGCCCGGGTGAGGATGAGCGGCACATCATCGGCGAAAAAGCCCAGGCCTTCATCGGCCACTTCGGTGGCGAGATAGTTATCACCTTGTTCGACAAAGCGTCGGGCCAGAGCGCGGTAAAGTTCGACGTGCAGTCGCCAGAACGGACGCAACCTTGCAGACCACAGCGAACGCATTTCCCGCGAGGTGATCGGCTCGCTGCTGGCCAATCGCCGTTGCAACGCGAGCACGCCAACGCTCAAACCATCGATGGTCGGCGTATTCCCTTGCTTTGTCGGGATGCTCTGCACACTCATGCGTGTGAGTATGCCTGGCCACGCGCGACCTGCAAAATTGTTTGAGCCCGCGTTGGAATATTCGGCGGCCGGCCTGCTCGGCGCGATCTTCTCGGTTGGTGGACGATGCCTGCCGCGAATCCTCTTGGGCCGCGCGACGATTATCGAGCGGGAAGTCGTGCAACGGGTCCTCGGGTTCCTTGCTTCCACAGCGCCGACGTCGGCCCTGACCACTCTGGTCTACGGGGTCGCCGTGGCCTGCGGGGTCTTCACCTACACCAGCGGCCCGGATGCTTTTGGAGTGCTGGTGCTGCCGCAGTTGGGCGGAATTTTTCTGCGTTATGTCATTCCGTTTGCGGTCGCGAATCTGGTCATCCTCAAGGGTGTGGTCGGCCTGACCTCGGATATCGCGAGCATGCGAGTTTCGCAGGAAGTCGACGCGATCGAGGCGGTCGGCCTTCACCCGGCGGAGATGATTTTCGCGCCGCGCGCGCTGGCCTTGATCGTAACCGCGCCGGCGCTCGCGGTCATCGGCGTTTATGCCGCCTGCCTGGGGGGGTGGCTCGTTTCGTGGATCGGCGTCCACACCGATTTTGCGGAATTCGTGGCGATTTTCGTCTCGAGCGTTTCCGCCCGGGCGGTGCTGATCGTGGTCGTGAAATTGATCATCACCGCGCTCACCATGTCCGTGATCGCCGGCTACTTCGGGTTCTTGAGTGGCCGCGCCGAACAAGGCTTTGTCGGACGAATTACGACGTCATCGGCGGTGATGGCCGTGTTGGCGGCGGCCGTCGTGAACGTTCTGCTGATCGTGCTCAGCACCGCCTTTCACCTCGAATGACCGCCGCGCCCCTGCTCTCGGTGGATGGGATTGTCATCGGTGGCAGCGCGATTTCTTTCGAAATGCGTCCGGGCGAAATTCTGGCGGTGCTGGGGAGCAACGGCGCGGGCAAAAGTCTGCTGCTGGCGTGCCTGAGCGGACACCTGCTGGCCCCCACGGGAACCGTGTCCGTCAATGGCCGGCAGCCGCATCGGGCGCGGTGCGACATTGGCGTCATGTTTCAACACCATGCGCTCCTCCGGAACATGACGGTTTTTGAAAACGTAGCGCTGCCCTTTCTCGTGGATGGCTTGGTGCTCCGCGAAGAACTCGAAAAGCAGGTGCTCCTGCGGCTGCAGTTAGTCGGTTGCGGACATCTCGCTCACCAGGACGTGCATCGGTTGAGCGAGGGTGACAAGCGTTGCGTCGCGCTGGCACGAGCGCTCTCCGGTCAGCCGCGGTTGCTGATCGCCGATGAGCCGGTGGCGGCGCTGGCGCCGGCCAAGAAGGCGCTGGTGGAAGAATTCCTGGCCGGCCTGGTCGGGCAAAACGCGCTGGCGGGCATCGTGATGGCGACGCAGGATGTGGAGTTTGCCGGGCGCGTGGCGACTCACTATCTCATTCTCGAGGAGGGGGGACATGCGCTCGTCCGGCGCGAAGACGCCCTTCGCGATCCATGCTATAAGGCCTTTGTTTCCCCGCAGCTATCATGAGATTCAAGCTCGAGACACAAGTGTTGCTGGTGCTCCTCTGCGTCATCGGAATTGCCGGGGCATGGATCGGTATCGAGGTTGCCCGGGATAGCTTCGGGATCATTACCGAGCCCTACGAATTGCATCTCGAAACCGCGAATTTGCTCGGGCTGGGACCGCGTTCGGAGGTGCGTTGCGCCGGCGCGTTGATCGGCCATGTGCGGGAAATTGTCACGACCATCGGCGCGGATGGGCTTCCGCATTTCACCATCATCGCTGGGGTGCGAAGGGAGTTTTCCTCGTGGCGGTTCGCTCCACGCGGCATTGCCATGGCGGGCGTGGTGCAATCCGCGCTCAGCCCGAGTTGGGTGAATCTCGAGGCTTCGAATACGCCGGATGCCGTGCAGGCCTGCCGGCCCAAGGACGGCTCGCCGCCGACGCTGCGCCTGGAACGCGATCAATCGAGCCCGGATTTCTCCCGCATCGCGGAGCGTATCGACCACGCGGTGGATGAATTGACCGGACCACAGGCGAACGGCGCGCCGTCTGCCATCCAGGAATTGACGCAGGCGATCCACCATTTGAATGGGCTGGCGGCGAGCCTCGACGGCCAATCGTTGTCCACGGAAACCGATCCGGCCAAGCGGCCGCCGGTGGATCAGCTCCTTTCGAATCTCGATTCCACCACCGGCAACCTCAAGACGATGACGGCGAGCCTGGACAAAACCGTGGGCCAGGGCGGCGAGCTCGATCAAACCCTGGCGACGCTCACGGAAAGCCTGGTGCGCGCGCAGAAAATGACGGACGAGATGACCAAGATCATCACTCGTCTCAACCTCAAGATCGACACGAGCCTGGGCAAAGTGAACGGGTTGCTCGACGAGACTTCGGAAACCATGAACACGCTCCACACTAAAGCGGACCATCTTGGGGACACCTTTCTCGGACACATGCTGATTGGAAAGACGCCCAAGAACGCAACACCGACGCCCACTCCGGAAAAGAAACAGCGTTCTTCACATTGAGTTGCGAACGATGGTCGTTCTCGTAGAAGAAGGCGACCTGGATGCAAGATAGAAAGGGGAGCGCGAGCTTCCAGCTCGCCGTCAACGGCATCCTGCCGTTGACTTCTGGTTTGAATAGGGGCGCCAAAGCGGGATTGCTGAATCTCGCCGGCAGGATGCCTGCGAGCACGAGCTGGAAGCTCGCGCTCCCGTTTTCACTGTCGCGTGCGATGTCACCGGTTTTTCCGCGCGGATTCCGCGCCAGCCATAAAGCGCCCGCGCTCTCACGCCCCGACGATTTCGCGGATCGGTTGGCCGTTGTCGGTGACGAGTCGCGGACGGCCGACGGGATCGACGAACTCCGACGCGGGATCGATGCCGAGGAGGTGAAAGATGGTCGCCGCGAGGTCGGGTGGACGCACTGGGCGCGACGTGGGGAAGGCGCCGAGCCGATCGCTTTCGCCGATGATTTGTCCACCCCCCGCGCCTGCTCCCGCGAGCACCACGGAGAAGCACGAGCCCCAATGATCGCGCCCGCCGGACGCGTTGATCTTCGGCGATCGGCCAAACTCGCCCATTACCACGACGAGCGTCTCGTCGAGCAAACCGCGCGACTGCAAATCCGCGAGGAGCGTGGCAAAGGTGCGATCGAATTGCGGGCAGAGGACATCGCGCACACGTCCGGCGTTGTTTTGGTGAGTGTCCCAGAGCGGGTTGCCGATATTTTCGTCGTCCTTGGCGCGCGGCCAGTTGACCTGCACGAGGCGCACACCCGCTTCCACGAGACGGCGCGCCAGGAGGACGCTCTGGCCGAGTTTGTGGCGTCCGTAATTGTCCCGCAAAACGTCCGGTTCGCGCTCCAACTCAAACGCCTGGCGGCTGGAATCGGAGTGCAGGACGTCGAAAGCCTTGTGGTGCATGTGGTCCAAGGCGGCCACGGCATCGTTCTGGGCGTTCTCGCGGAAGTGCGAGTCCAGTTGCTGGAGCAAATCGAAACGTTCGGAGAGGCGCACGCTGGTCACGCCATCGACCAAGCTCATGCCCTCGATCCGCATCGGCTTTTCCGTCGGGTCGCACTTCACCATCATGGGATGCCAGGCCGCGCCCATGAACCCGCCGTTCTGTCCCGGCCAGACGATGTGTCCGTTGTTGTGAATGAGTTCCGGCAGGACCACCGAGGAAAGCGGCGAACGCTGGCTCGGCTTCAAGGTTCCGACGACTGACGCGATGCTCGGCCAATCCTGCGGGCCGGCGGGCACATTCTCCGCCTTCGACGCCGGCACGTAGCCGGTGAGCATGTAGGCGCCGCTGGTGGAGTGGGAGTTGATGTCCGTGGTCATCGACCGAATCACGGCGAGCCGGTTGGCCTGCCGCGCGGTGTACGGGAGCGTCTCGCAGAATTGGAGGCCCGGGACATTGGTCGAAATGGGACGAAACGTGCCGCGAATTTCCAGCGGCGCATCTGGCTTCGGATCGAAGGTCTCGTGCTGCGGCGGGCCGCCGCTGAGGAAAAGGAGGATGCATGATTTGGCGCGGCCGAAGCTCGCACCTTTGTCGGCGGGGTTTTGCGCGGCGTTGGCCGATCCGCGCCAGAGACTGCCGAGCGAAATCCCCAGCGCGCTCAGTCCTCCGATGCGCAGCCATTCGCGTCTGCGAAGACCTTTTCCTGGCACCTGGCTTTTCCTTTTCATGCAATAGCCCGCTTGAGGACGTTCTGCGTGATGCGCTGCACGCGTTCGTCCGGCCCGTGTGGCCGCGACCAGTGCGACCACGGGGGCATGTGCCCCGGCGGCGAGGAGAGCCCTTGCGACCAGAAAATGCTCGCGGCGTTGAAGACGAAATTGCCTTTCGGTCCGGGAAAGATGGTCGCGGTATAGTGCGAAGGTTTGACGCCGCCCGACCACACCGTCCCTTCCGCGACAACCTCGAGACCGGAGATGTTCGCGGGGGCGCCGTGGTGTTCCCACCCGACCAGGCCGGGGATGCTGTCGCCTTTCTTCATCCCGGTGCCTTCGAAAATCCAGTGGCCGGGCTGGGTGCAAGTCCAGTCCCCACCGCCGTTGGCCGGCGTGACCGTGCGCGCGCCGATGATCAGGCTCTCGTCAGGGCCGAGACGTTTGTAGTCCTTGGTGTAGGTTTTTTCCTCCGACTTGAATTCCTCGTCGGTGACGCCGGAATAATGGCCCACACGTTCGATGATGCGCTTGTCGCGACCGTCGCTCGATGGAGTGAAAGGCGAGACGCCGAAGCAGGCATTGCCGCTGAGCCAGAGCACGTTCACGCCGGAGTCGATGGCCGTTTTCACCGCGTCGTACTGCCGCAGGTCCCAGTATTCATCGTGGCCGACGCTGAGGAATGCCTTGGCGCGGGTGATCTGTGCGGCGTCGATACAGTCGCTATTCGAGCAATAGGTGACATCGTAGCCGTGCTGCTCGAGCCAGTAGTAGAGGGGAAATTCGAAGCTGAGCCCCTCGCCGGCGCCGATCTCCAACGGATCATCGAGAATGGCCGCGAACTGCGATTGGCGGCCATAAGGCCGGTCGAAACTCACCGCCACGCCGCGGGCATGCGACCCGCGCGGATCGGTATAGAGGGAAGTGCTCTCCGGCCATTTGTTGTAGGCCTGCCAGGTATTGTCGCTGCACTGAAAGACGATGTCCGCCGGGCGGGTGTCGCGGACGATGAAGACGACATAGCTTTGCCAGTAGGGCTGGTCGGCGCTTTCGGGCACGGTCGTCAGCCGGCCGAGATAGACGCCGCTCGGCCAGTCGGCCGGAATGGTCAGCGTGGTAGTCGGCTCCCAGCGGCATTCCATGAGCCGTTTTTCGCCCATGACCGGGTCGGGCTGTTTCTGCCCGTCAAACGGACCCAGCGTGGTCATGAGCCGGCCCCCGCGTCCGCCATAGTAACCGGTGCGGAAAATTTCGAGGGTGAACTTCGTCGCCGGATTCGCGTTCACGCAGATGCCGAGCGATTCTCCCGCCAGCACCGATTGCCGGGTGCAGAAGCCTTCGATGGCAAAAGCGCGGACTCCGTTGCGATTCCCCAACCGCACGCGCGTGAGTTGCCAGTCGGTCGTGCCAGGGCGGCGATTTTCGTCGGGGATGAGCGCGCCGTTATGGGAGGAAGCCGGGGCCGCTTCGCCCGTGGCGCGGACTGCGCCGACCAGGGCAGTGACTGCCGATGCCTTCAGAAACTGCCGGCGGCCGACTCCGTCTGATTTGCGGGGGTTCATGGGAAGAATGCGCGCGCTGTGGGGGCTCGGCTGGGTAAATATAGCAACCTGCGAAATTTAGCGATCTTGGGATTTGTTTACCAATTTCGGTAAAACCCGTTTGGTTCATACAATAACCTGCAAATGGCGGATACTTTCCCCCCATCGCCCTCTTCCGAGCAGTTCATAACGCTGCTCAATGCCGCCCATGGCCGGCTGCTGGGATTTTTGCGGGTAATGCTCGGCAACAATGCGGATGCCGAAGACGTGCTCCAGCGGGCGAGTATGACGATCTGGAAGAAATTCGGCGACTACGATCCGGCGAAGGATTTCTTTACCTGGGCGAGCAGCTTCGCCTTTTACGAAGCGAAGAATTTCCAACGCGTGGCGGCGCGGTCGCGTCTGCACTTTGACGATGAGCTCCTCGAGCGCCTGGCGGAGGAACGGCTGACGGACCTCGACCAGCGCGAGGCCCGGCTGGCGGCGATGGATCGCTGTATCGAGGAACTGGACCGCCCCGGCCGCGAACTGGTGCGCGAATTCTATCTCAACAAGACCGAGATCGCCGACCTGGCCGGTCGCCTCGGTCGCGCTCCGCAGACTCTTTACAACAAACTCAATGCGCTCCGGCGCCTGCTAGCTGACTGCATGAAGCGGCGCCTCGGGCAGGAGCCATTATGAAAACCGATCCGAATTTTTTGGAAATGCACCGGCTCTTTGCCGCCAAGGCAGATGGCACGATCACGCCGGAGGAACACGAACGGCTCTCGACGCTGCTGAAGGAATCCGCTGAGGCGCGCCGGGAATGGTTTGCCTTTCAGGACGCGGAATCGGCGATGCTATCCTGGGCACAAAGGGAGGCGGTGAGGCGCGAAGAAGGCGTGGGCCTGGAAAAGGCGGATCACCCGAGCGAGGCTCGAGGGGCGATTTGGAAATATGCCGGCGCTCTCGCCGCGGGGATCGTCATCGGTCTGCTGGCCTGGACATTCTGGCCGAAGCCGCATGTCGGGGCCTCGACGTTCGCGGCTCGCGACGAAGCGACGACCTCCAGCGTGGCGGTGTTATCACGAGGGGTGAACATGGTTTGGGATGCGACGGCAGGTGCGCCCGCGGTGAATTCGCCGCTGCCTCCCGGAACGTTTCGGTTGCAAAGCGGCGTGGCGGAGATCGAGTTCTTTCAAGGCGCGCGGCTCTGTCTGGAAGGGCCGGCGGAGATTCGGTTGATTTCGGCGGGCGAAGCGTTTTGCAGTTATGGACGTTTCAGCGCTCATGTGCCGCCGACGGCGCGTGGTTTCCGCATCAATACGCCCAAGGGTGACATCGTCGATCTCGGCACGGACTTCGGGCTCGATCTGAATGCCAAGTCGCCGGAATTGCATGTCTTCAAAGGCGAAGTGGAATTGCATCAGCCGCAAACGCCGACGCGGAAGCTCACCACCGGCACCGCCGCGGGGCTGGATCAACCGGGATCGAACCGGGTGCTGACCGCGAACACGGCGGCTTTTGCCTTCAGCCACGATCTGGATGCGCAGGTTTCCGCGTCGCGCCAGGAAGCTTTCGAGCACTGGGAGGAGGCGGATGCCCGGCGCAATAACGATGCTAGCTTGCGGTTGCATCTCGATTTTCAGGATCAGAAAGGTTCGCGCTCGCTGCGCAACTCCGCGGCGCGCGCGGACGAACTTGCTGCCAGTACGATTGTGGGCTGCAACTGGACGGAAGGCCGCTGGCCGGGAAAAGGCGCCTTGCAATTCCGCAGCGTGAGCGACCGCGTCCGGCTCAATCTGCCCGGCGAATATCCGGAATTCACCCTTGCCGCCTGGGTGCAACTTCACAGCCTCAACGCGCGCCAAAGCCAGAGCTCGATCTGCATGACCCAGGGACTCGAAGTGGGCGGTGTGCACTGGCAGGTGATTTACAACGGCGCGATGTGCCTGGGGATTGTCGCGGAGGCGCATCCGCACGTGACGGACGATTACATCAGTCCGGTGGTGTTTACCCCGGAGCGGTTCGGGCAATGGGTGCATCTCGCCGTGACCTTCGATAGCGCGGCGAAGGAAGTGCGCTTCTACGTGAATGGTCAACGGCTCTCGCGGCATCCGCTGAAGCGGTTTGTCATGCCGAAGCCCGCGGTGGCGGAATTGGGGAACTGGCTGCCGGCATCCGATTACAGCGGTCCCCACGCCGTCCGGAATTTCGTCGGTGCCATGGACGAATTCAGCCTCTTCGCCCGGGCGCTGAGCGACGACGAAATCCGCCAACTCACCCAATAACTTCTCCCCATGTCATTACTTACTCCCTGCAAGAACGATCGACCCTCCAGTAACTCCAATCGTCCGAAGCGAACCATTGGATGTTGGATGTTGGGTGTTGGATGTTGGATGTTTCTCCTCCTATCCCCACTCACGCACGCCGAAGTCACCGCCGGTCACTACGACATGAAAGAAGCGCGCGACCCTTCCACGCTCGAGACGCGCGTCATCGAAGACTGGCATCCCTGGGGAAAAGATACCGGCATCCGACAGAAGCTCATCGAGATTACCGTTTGCGAATGGTGGCCGGGCCAAAAAGTGCGTCTGCCAGTTACCCTTCTCGCGCCAGCGAGCGGCGAACCTTGCCATAACCTGATCATCGGGAATTCCGGGAATCAGTTAAAGGCAGTCTCTCCGGCTGGCGCCATGCTCCGGCTGCTGAAAGAGAATGGCGTCGGTCTCGCTTTGATAGGCATGACGACGATCGACGCCATGGAACCGGCGGGAAAACTCGACGTGGGAATGAAGGAACATTTCCTCAAAACCAAGGACGCCCGATTCACGCCGGCCTGGATTTGGGGCATGAGTGATATTCGTGCGCTCACGGCGGCGGCCGCGGAGAAGGATGTGTTTCAGCCGACGAAAATCATCGCCACTGGCGGGTCCAAGCGTGGGGTCGCCACTGCGGCCGCTGGCATCGCCGATGATCGATTCACCGCCATTCTGCCGGTGGTCGCGCCGATCATCGATCCGCCGGGTGGGCCGTACGTGGAAGGGACGCGGCCAGCGGAAATCACGAAGGCGAACGAGCAATTCCTCGCCGATATGGCCGCTGGAAAAATCCCGGGCATTACCGCCGCGGGAGTCGATCCTCTGGCCAACCGCGAGAAGGTGCGGGCGGCGGAACGGATCACCGTCGACGAGGCCCGTGCCGCCGGATGGAGCGCGGAGGAAATAAAAGCGGCCAGCACACTGGCGTGGGAAGTTTGCCGGACGACGAACTATCTCCCGATGTTACAAAAGCGCGGACTGGAAATCTTCTACAACGAGGGTTCGAATGATAATGTGAGTCCCGGCTTGCGGGAAGTCGGGCGGCAATTTCCGGCTCTGCCGGTCTACGTGGTTCCGGGCGGTCAGCATGGCGGCGCGAAAGCAGCGGGCTTTGTGAAGCAGGTCGGTTCGCTGCCCGAAGTGGACGAGAATCTTCATGCTTTTGCCCTGCATCATTTCTTCCATTCGCGCCCGATGGTGGCGCCGCCGAAAGTAACTCAGCATTGGGACGCGGCCGCTCATCACCTGCAAGTGAGCGTGACCTTTCCCGACCAGGCCGAGCCGCAGAAGAATGATCTTTGGTGGTCGGTCAATCGGCATCCGGACTATACGCTGGCGATGGAGTTCGACCCATGGGAATGCGCGCCAATGCACCAGACCGGTCCGGGCACTTTCGCGGGTGAAGCGGTGCTGCCGGAGACTCCGCGCACGCTGGATTTCATCACGGTGCATCAGCACACCGCCAATGACTCGACCTTAACTCTCTCCAGCCCGCTGCTGCGCGCAGATATCCCATGATGACACGCCTTCGTTCCGTCGGTTGGTTTCTTTTGCTGGGTTATGCCACCGGCCCCACGCTCATGGCGGCCACGCTGTCTCCGGAGCAAACAGACTTTTTCGAAAAGCAGATTCGGCCGATTCTCGCCAATCGTTGTTATGAATGCCACAGCGTGGACAAAAAGACCAAGGGTGGGCTCGCCCTGGATACGGCCGAGGCGGTGCTCAAGGGTGGCGACAGCGGCCCGGCGCTGGTCGCGGGTGATCCAGAAAAGAGTCTGATGATCGATGCGGTTCGTTACAAGAATCACGATCTGCAAATGCCGCCCAAACGGCAGCTTTCGGAGGAAGAAGTGAAGGCGTTGGAATCCTGGGTGAAGATGGGCGCACCCGATCCGCGCACCGCTCCGATCATCGCGAAGGGCGGGCGAACGATTGATATCACCGAAGGCCGAAAGTTTTGGAGTTTCCAACCGATCGCGCGCGTGGAACCGCCGAGCGTGCCCGGCACGCACTCGCCGATCGATGCGTTTATCCAGACGAAGCTGAAAGAAAAGGGCCTCGCGCCGGCGCCGCCTGCCGACAAGCGAACGCTGATTCGTCGCGCCACTTACGATCTGATCGGCCTGCCACCTACTCCAAAGGAAATCGACGATTTCGTCGCGGACAAATCGTCCGAGGCCTTCGACCATGTGATCGACCGGTTGCTCGCTTCGCCCCACTATGGTGAACGCTGGGGGCGCCATTGGCTCGATGTGGCCCGCTACGCCGACTCGAACGGTATGGACGAGAATATTGCTTACGGCAATGCATGGCGCTACCGCGATTACGTCGTGCGCTCGTTCAATGACGACAAGCCGTACGATCAGTTTCTCATCGAGCAAATTGCCGGTGATCTTCTGCCGAAGAGTGACGATGCCATTGCCGGCACCGGCTTCCTAGCGATGGGCGCGCACGTGCTGGCCGAGCCCGATATGCGCAAGCTGGAGATGGATGTCATCGACGAACAGCTGGATACCATTGGCAAAGCTTTCATGGGTATGACGCTGGGCTGCGCGCGTTGCCACGATCATAAGTTCGACCCGATCCGGCAGGAGGATTACTACGCGATGGCGGCGATCTTCCGCAGCACCCGCAGCCTGGGAGAGGATAAGATGGGGGTGATCAAGTTCTGGTACGAACACTCGCTGGCCACGCCCGAACAACTCGCCGAAAAGAAAAAATACGACGAGGCGGTCAAAGCGAAGAAAGCGGAGATCACCGCGGTCGCATCCAAAGCCAGAAGTGAAATTAAATCGCGCGTGTTGCCCAAGGCGGCCAGCTATCTTGCGGCGGCTGCGCTCCTCTCCGCCAAGCCGAAGCTGGCGGAGGTTGTGCCGATTGCGAAAGCGAATCAGCTCGACGCGAATATTCTCCTCAATTGCCGGCAGTACTTGCATTTGCATCCGGACAATCCGGTTTTTGCCACGTGGCGCGATTTATCCGCGAACCAGGATTCCGAAGGCATCCGGGAATACTATGCGTCCGTTTTCACCGAGGCGATGGAAGCCAAGAAAGGTCCGGCCTACGACGCCCTTAATGAGGCCAAAGGATTCCTCGCGCTCCCGGCGAAGGACGCGGATATCCTCGACGCCGGAACACTGGCCAAAATCGCTGCGATGACGACGGCAGAGACGGAGTTCGAGGGCAAAGCTCCCGATCTGCCGGCGCTCATGAGTGTTACCGACACGACGGTCGTGCCGACGCTGCCGATCCATCTACGCGGGAGTTATCTGACGCTCGGGAAACCGGTGGAGCGGGGCTTTCCTGAAGTCATGGAGACGAGTTTCACCAAACCGATTCTGCCGGTGAAACATAGCGGGCGCCTGCAACTTGCCCGCTGGATGGCGAGCAGCGAGCATCCGCTGACCGCGCGCGTGATTGTGAACCGGATTTGGCGCTGGCATTTTGGCCAGGGCATCGTCAGCACGACGGATAACTTCGGCGTTCTCGGCAGCAGGCCTTCGCATCCCGAACTGCTGGATTGGCTGGCTCGCTCTTTCATCGAGAACGGGTGGTCGATCAAAGACCTGCATCGCTTGATCATGAAATCGGCCGTCTATCAGCAAGCGAGCAGCGTCGACGATTCCACGGCGAACAGCGCCGATCCCCGGATGGTCGATCCGGAAAATCATCTGCTCTGGCATGCCAATATTCAGCGCCTGGAGGCGGAGGAGATTCGCGACGGGATGCTCGCGACCTGCGGTTGGTTGAGCACGGACATCGGCGGGAAGACGATTCCGTTGCACGACAAGGAGTTCGTCTTCAATCATACCAGCAAGGATGCCACGACTTATGAAAGTCCGCGGCGGGCGCTCTATCTGCCGATCATTCGCAACCATCTCTATGATATGCTCGAGCAGTTCGATTACCCGGACCCGACCATGCCGACGGGCAGTCGGAACTGCACGGTCATCGCCCCGCAGGCACTGATCATGATGAATGCGCCGGTGGTCCTGGAAAGCAGCGCCCGGCTGACGAAGCAGCTCGCTGGGTTGCCGACCGACGAGGAGCGCGTGCGACAGGCCTATGCATTGCTTTACAGCCGCCTGCCGCGCGAACACGAAATCGCGGACGCGCTCGGCCTCGTCCACGATCTCAGCACGACGGAGCCGCCGGAACGCGCCTGGGCGTTGCTCTATCAATCCCTCTACGCTGCCAACGAGTTCATCTACCTGAGGTAAACTTCATGATCCCCAACGCTCCTCTTACCCGTCGCACGCTGCTGCAACGCGCCGCGGCCGGCTTTGGCTACGTCGCTTTGCAAGCCCTGCTTGGCGGCGAACAGGCCCAGGCTGTGCCCGTGGATAATCCACTGGCGCCGAAAGCTCCGCAATTTCCGGCGCGGGCGAAACGCGTTGTCTTTCTCTTCATGAAAGGCGGCCCGAGCCATGTGGATACTTTCGATCCGAAGCCGCATCTCCAGCGCGACGATGGCAAGCCCTATCCCTACGAACAGCCGCGCGTGCAGTTTGCGCAGACTGGCAAGCTTCTGAAGTCTCCCTGGAGCTTCCAGCAATATGGGCAAAGCGGATTGCCGGTGAGTGAGTTATTCCCCAACGTAGGACAGTGCATGGATGACTTATGCGTCATCCGCTCGCTCTACGGGACCAATCCGGCCCATGGCGGCGCTTGCCTGAAGTTACACACCGGGAGCGATACGCAGATTCGGCCGAGCATGGGTTCATGGGTCTTGTACGGCCTCGGGTCGGAGAATGAAAACCTGCCGGGATTCATCACTATCTGTCCCACGCTCGCGCATGGTGGAGTGAATAATTGGGGCGCGGCGTTTCTGCCCGCTTACTGCCAGGGCACGCCGATCGGCAATGCCAGCATCCCGGCGGACAAAGCGCTCGTGCGGCACATTCGCAACGATCTCGTGAGCACCGCGGTGCAGCGCAAGCAACTCGATTTCCTGAAGAAGGTGAACCAGGAGCATCTGGAATTGACCGGGCCGGATCTCGCGTTGGAGGGGCGCATCAATTCCTTCGAACTCGCGTATCGCATGCAGAGCACCATGCCGGAGGCGCAGGAGGTGAGCGGGGAAAGTGAAGCGACGAAGAAACTCTATGGCATGGATCAACCGGTTACGGCTAACTTCGGCCGGCAGTGCCTCATGGCGCGGCGTTTTCTCGAGCGCGGAGTGCGTTTCGTCCAAGTCACACACAGCGATGGCGAAGTGCAGTGGGACCAGCATGGCGCGTTGTTCAAGGGTCACTCCAAGAACGCGGCGGAAGTGGATAAACCCATCGCCGGTTTCCTCAAGGACTTGAAAGCGCGTGGTCTTCTCGACGACACACTAGTGATCTGGGGAGGGGAGTTTGGCCGCACGCCGACGGCCCAAGGCGGCGATGGGCGGGACCACAATCCGCACGGATTCACCATGTGGCTGGCTGGTGGCGGCGTGAAGCGCGGCATCGCCTATGGCTCGACCGATGACTACGGCTACTTCGCGCAGGAAGACAAAGTGCACATTCACGATCTCCACGCGACGATGCTACACCTGCTGGGGATGAATCACGAGAAGCTGACCTATCGGTATGCCGGCCGGGACTTCCGCTTGACCGACGTGGAAGGGCGGGTCGTGAAGGAAATCATCGCCTAACGAGCACGAATTCGCGAAGCTGCGTTTTGTCTTCCGTTGCATTCCGAGGTGCGACTTGGGAACAGACTAACTCCGGATAACCCCTTGAACAAAATCGATCTCCAAAATCGCTGCGCCATCGTCACCGGTGGCGCTCGCGGCATCGGCCTGACCATCGCGGCGCGTCTTCTCCAGTCGGGTGCGAGTGTCTCCTTGTGGGACATGGAAACCCAGGCGCTGGCCAAGGCGTCCGCCGAACTGAAATCGCTAGGCACGGTCCATACTGTGACTGTGAATGTGACCAGCGTAGAATCCGTGGATGCCGCTGCGGTTTCTTCCGCGCAGGCCTTGGGCAAGCTCGACATTCTGGTCAACAACGCCGGTATCGCCGGAACCAACGCCAAGGTTTGGGAAACCGATCCGGCGGAATGGCGGCGCGTGCTCGATATCAATCTCACCGGCGCGTTTCACTGCTGCCGCGCAGTCGTTCCGTATCTGCTGCGAAATGGCTATGGCCGCATCGTCAACATTGCTTCCATCGCGGGCAAGGAAGGCAATCCGAATGCCGCGCATTACAGCGCCTCGAAGGCTGGGGTGATCGCGCTGACGAAATCCCTCGGCAAGGAACTCGCCACGAGCAATATCGTCGTGAACTGCATTACTCCCGCGGTCATTGCCACGGACATTCTCCAGCAAATGACCCAGGCGCATATCGATTACATGCTTTCGAAAATTCCCATGGGCCGGTTCGGCAAGACCGGGGAAGCCGCGGCGTTGGTGGCATGGCTAAGTTCGGAAGATTGCTCGTTCAGCACCGGCGCGGTGTTCGATCTCTCCGGCGGGCGCGCGACTTACTAGAGTGGTGATGAACCGCGAAGCCATCGCCCGCCGTTCGAACACCTGGAGATGGTGGATCACCGGACTGCTGTTGCTGGCTACCATGCTCAATTACATGGACCGGCAGACGCTGGCCAGCGTGGCCAAGCGAATCACCGACGAGTTTCATCTCTCGCAGGAGCAATATGGTGACATCGAGTTTTCCTTCGGTTGGGGTTTTGCCGCCGGCTCACTCGCCTTCGGTATCCTCGCGGATATGATCAACGTGCGCTGGCTGTATCCAATGGTGTTGTTTGGCTGGTCGGCGATGGGGCTGCTCTCCGGGTTCACGCACGGCTACATGCCGATGCTCGCCTGCCGCGCGCTGCTGGGCTTTTTTGAATCGGGGCAATGGCCTTGCGCGTTGCGCACGACGCAGGCCGTGCTCTCCGATGGGCAGCGTTCGCTGGGCAATAGCGTGCTGCAAAGCGGAGCTTCCCTCGGGGCGGTTTTCACACCGCTCATTCTCCGGACAATGGTCGCGGGTAACTCAGCGCCGGGCGCCTGGCGACCGGCTTTCATGATGGTCGGTGCGCTGGGCATGGTCTGGATTGTGGTTTGGCTTGCGAGCAATCGACGCAGTGACTTCACCGTCGAACGGCCGGCCGAAACAAAGCCGCAGACGACTTCCGAATGGTGGCGCGAGATCGGGCGCGACCGGCGTTTCTGGGCGCTGGTGGTGATGGTTATCGCGATCAATATTATCTGGCACATTACCCGGGCGTGGTTGACGAAGTTTCTCCAGCAAGGGCGAAACTATTCCGAGTCCGATGCCTTGTTGATCAGCTCCGCATTCTACATCGCCACCGATGTGGGGTGTTTGCTTTCGGGCGCGGCAGCGCTTTGGCTCACTCGACGGAAGTTGGATGCACATCGGGCGCGGCTTTGGGTATTCGGGATTTGTTCGATAATCACGGGACTGACGAGCGTGCTGGTGTTGTTGCCGAAAGGTTACCTGCTGCTCGGTGTGCTGTTCGTCATCGGGGCGGCGGCGCTGGGGTTGTTTCCTTGTTATTATTCGTTCACGCAGGAATTGGGAGCGAGACATGTGGGTAAGGCGACAGGACTGCTTTCGACCATTGGTTGGTTGGTCGCTTCACCCCTGCAGAAATATTTCGGCAAACTCGTGGACCAGACGCACTCCTTTGACCTGGGCATTTCGCTGGTCGGTTGGGTGCCCCTCGTCGCTCTGGTCACGATGCTCCTTTTCTGGCGAAGCGAAACCAAGCCGGACACTCTCTAAACGTTCCTCACCATGCTGACCGAATCCACACGACTGCGCGACTTCCCCAACCTATCGGAGATGAGTTATCTCAACACGGCGGCGGAAAGCATTCCGCCGCTTTGCACGGGTGAGGCGATTGAAGCTTATTGGCGCGACAAAGTCCGTGGCATGAAAGGCCGGGATGCACACTTTGCGCAGGTCGAAGCCTGCCGTGAAATCAGCGCGCGCCTGCTCGGCCTGACGACGGCGGAAGTTTCGTTCTGCTCGTGCAGTTCGGAAGCTTACAATCTTCTGGCGTCGGCGCTGCAACTTGGCCGAAACGACGAGGTCGTGATCACTGACCTGGATTTTCCCGCGGGTGTGACGCCGTGGTTGCGCGCGGCGGAAGCACCAATAGTGCGGGTGTGGAAGTCCGTGGACGGGGCTCTGCATGCCGGCCAGCTTGCGCCATTGCTCAATGAACGGACCAGGCTGGTGCAGGTTTCACTAGTGAGCTTCTACAATGGCCACCGCATCGATTGGCGGCCATTCCGAGACACGGTGCGGCGAATCGCGCCGGGTGCGATCATCTCCGTGGATATAACG
The DNA here is from genome assembly GCA_036501065.1 of Chthoniobacter sp. GTDB lineage: Bacteria > Verrucomicrobiota > Verrucomicrobiia > Chthoniobacterales > Chthoniobacteraceae > Chthoniobacter. The sequence continues at coordinate 31,144 of DASYAY010000059.1, forward strand.
CAGGCGCTGGGGCGCGTGGTGCTGGATTGCGGCGATGCCGATATTCTCATCTCCAGCACTCACAAATGGACGCTCGGGATTCATGGGGGCTGTATCATCGGCGTCCCGGCTGCGAGAAGCTCACGGCTGACCACGCACGCGGGCGGTTGGTTTCATTTGCAGAATGCTTTTGAAGCGGACCGCTTTGAACGGGCGGTTCCGAAGAACGGTGCGGCGAGTTTTTCCGTGGGCATGCCGAACTTTGTCGGACTCTATGCTTTGAATGCTTCGCTGCGGTATCTTGAAGGCATTGGTGTTTCGGAGATTGCGGCTCACGCGGATCCGCTGGTCGCGGCAGTGGAAGCAGGATTGCGTGAGCGTGGCGTGATGCTGATGTGCCGGTGGAACGGCTCGGGGATCCTGGCATTTCAGCACGCGCGGAGTGCGGAGATTCACGCGGCCCTGGAACGCGAAAACGTGCATGTCATGCATCACGCCGGACGCATTCGTATCGCGGTCCACGGCTACAACACGCGGGAGGATATCGATAAGCTATTGCGCATCCTCGGCCAGCAGTTGGGAAAAAGCTGAACGCCGCTCAGCGCGGGACGATGGCCAGATAGTCCCGCACGGATTTCCATTCGTGTGCATAGAAGGGCGGCGCACCGCGGACCCACAGCGCTGTGCTGGTGCCTCCGTCGAGATTCAGCGCGCGGGCGATTTTTCCGTCGGGGAAAAGTTCCGGCGCCGAGAGGATCGCGGCCATCCCGGCCAGGGTGGTGCTCTTGGCGATGAGAAATCCGGTGCGACCTTTGGTGTCTTGAAAGACCACCGTTCGCGCGGCGGTCCTGGTCGATTCGAGGCCGGTGATTGGTTTGCCGTGATCGACGAGGAAAGGCCCGGCTTGCAACGCTTCGCGCACGGCGGCGGAAGGTTTGAAGGCGGTGGTGCGTAGCAGGGAGATGCCGGCGGGCGTGACGCTCAGGACCCCGCTGAGGAGGCGGGCGTGCTCGAGAGGATGAATCTCCACGCCTTGCCGCACCAGTAGTCCGAGCGGGCTGTGATCCGGCTGGAAATAGCCTCCGTTGACGGCCGCGAGGGCGCCGCGTTTTTCGGCCGCGCTGCCCAGGTCGAATGCGCCCTCGGGATTGTCCATGACCGCGAAGGTGTGCGTCTTCGGATCGAAGCTTACGACCCAGAGCGTGACGTCGCCAGTGTCGCCATGCACGTGGCGCTCGGAAAAGGCGAGTCCGTCCGGAGCCGTGTGCGGGCTGTTGTCGACCAGTGCCCAACCAGCGCGGGCGAGATGCGCGGGAAGAGCGAGAAGAAGAAAGAGCAGCAGCGAGCGAAGCATCTGCGTAATTTATTTCAGGCCGGTGGCGAGGACGGTCTGGAAATGGGGTGGCTGCGCCTCGCGGGAAACCACGCTCACCTCGATGTCGCGAAATCCTGCGGTTTCCAGAAACTGGTGCAGATCGGCTTCGGTGAAACCAAGCCAGCGGTCGGCGTAGAGTTCGCGCGCTTCTTCAAATTGATGGGCGAGAAGATCGAGCACGGCAATGCGTCCGCCTTTCTTGAGGATGCGGTAGGCAGCGGTGAGGGCGCGCTGCGGATTGGCGGCGTGATGCAGGGCCTGGCTGAGGAGCGCGAGGTCGACACTCGAGGCGGGAATCGGAGGCTCCTCGATTTCGCCGAACCGGTACTCGAGATTCTTGAAGCCGTGCTTCTTGGCCAGGCCGGAACCGAATTCGACCATTTTTTCCGAGTTATCGATGGCGATGACCTTTTGGGCGCGGCGGGCGAGGAGCTGGGCGAGCGTGCCTTCGCCGGCCCCGAGATCGGCGATGACCATTGATGGCACCAGGGTGAAAAGCATGTGGGCGACACCGTTCCACGTGCGGCCGGGACAATAGGCGCGGCCAAATTTCCCAGCGAGTTGGTTGAAGTAATCACGGGCGCGGTCGTCGCGTTTTTTGAGTGCGACCTTGAGCGCAGCCTGGTCGCGGGTGGCCTCGGGCAATTCCTTCGCGGCCGCTTGCATGATGGAAACCAGTTCCGTGTGTTTTCCTTCGTCGACCAGAGCGTAGTAAATGTTCTTGCCGGCGCGGCGGTCGCGGACGAGCCCGGCCTGGCGAAGCTGCGCGAGGTGGCTGGAAATGCGCGATTGCCCCATGCCGAGGACTTCCTGGATTTCAACGACGGAGAGCTCTTCCTTTTGGAGGAGGAGGAGAAGACGCAGGCGGGTTTCGTCGGCGAGAAGGCGCAGGGATTTTACGATTGACACCATGCGGAAGCGAAATATACGTATCATTCCATCATGATTGGTCAATACGTTGTTTGACCTTTCGCTTCGAAGCCCTCAACCCATATTTCGCGAATGCCCCGTCGTTTCATTTTTTCCTCCGAGTCCGTCGGTGAAGGCCACCCCGACAAAGTTTGTGACACGATCTCCGATGCCGTGCTCGATGCCTGCCTGCGCGAGGACAAACACAGCCGTGTCGCCTGTGAGACCTACGCCAAGAGCAACATCGTCATCGTCGGCGGTGAAATCACCACCAAAGCGAAGCTCGATTACGTCCAGATCGTGCGCGATGCCGTTCGCGAGATCGGTTACGTGAACGACGACGATATCTTCCACGCCGATCGCATTTTCGTCCAAAACATCATCACCGCGCAATCGCCGGACATCGCCCAAGGGGTGGACGCCGCCGGCGCCGAAGGCAAGGGCCACGCTGAACAAGGCGCGGGCGATCAGGGTCTGATGTTCGGTTACGCCTGCAACGAGACGCCGGAACTGATGCCGGCGCCGATCATGTTCGCCCACCGCTTGGGACGCGCCTTGACCCGCATTCGCAAGAGCGGCCAGGTCGGCTGGCTGCGGCCCGATGCGAAGTCGCAGGTTTCGGTGATTTACGAAGGCTTCGACGTGGTCGGCATCTCCAACGTGGTGATTTCCACGCAGCACACTCCGGAAGTGAAGCACAAGGAGCTCCGCGATTTCCTCATCAGCGAGGTCATTCGCAAGGAACTGCCGGCGGAACTGCTGACCGACAAGACGGAGTTCCTCATCAATCCTACCGGCCGTTTCGTCGTCGGTGGACCGCAGGGAGACACCGGGCTCACCGGACGCAAGATCATCGTCGATACCTACGGCGGGATGGGCCGCCACGGCGGCGGAGCGTTCTCCGGCAAGGACCCGTCGAAGGTCGATCGCAGCGCCGCTTACATGGGCCGCTGGGTAGCCAAAAATGTGGTCGCCGCTGGACTGGCCACGAGCTGCGAGGTGCAGTTCGCCTACGCCATCGGACACCCCGATCCGGTCAGCGTCCACATCGATACTTTTGGCACGGCCAAAGTGGACGAAGAGAAGATCGAGAAAGCGGTCAGCGAAGTCTTCTCATTCAAGCCGCGCCGCATCATCGAGCAACTCGATCTGCTGCGCCCGATCTACAGCAAGACAACCAACTACGGACATTTCGGCAAGGACGATCCGGACATCACTTGGGAACGGACCGATAAAGCCGAGGCCCTGAAGGCGGCGGTGAAGTGACACCGCGGACAATCCACTTACTAACTCAACCATCCACTAACTGAATGAGCACTACGACTCTCTCTTCCAACAATACCGACTACAAAGTCGCCGACATCAACCTGGCCGATTGGGGCCGCAAGGAAATCGAAATTGCCGAGAAGGAAATGCCCGGCCTGATTTCGATCCGGGAAAAGTACGCGCCTGAGAAGCCGCTGGCCGGCGTGCGCGTGACCGGTTCGCTGCACATGACCATCCAGACGGCGGTCCTCATCGAGACGCTCGTAGCGCTGGGTGCGACGGTGCGCTGGGCGAGCTGCAATATTTTCTCCACGCAAGATCATGCCGCCGCCGCGATTGCCAAGACCGGCGTGCCGGTGTTCGCCTGGAAGGGCGAGACGCTCGAGGAATATTGGGACTGCACCTGGAAGGCGATTGTGAATCCGGAAGGCAAGGGTCCGCAACTCGTGGTCGACGACGGTGGCGACGTGACGCTGTTCCTCCACAAGGGCTATGAGCTGGAAGAAGGCGATAAGTGGGTTGATAGCGAGAGCGGTTCGCACGAAGAGAAAGTCATCAAGGACCTCCTCAAGAAGATCCACGCCGAGAACCCGTATATCTTCCACGAGCTCGTGAAGGAATGGCGCGGCGTGAGCGAGGAGACCACCACCGGCGTGCATCGCCTCTACAAACTGCAGGAACTCGGCAAGCTGCTCGTGCCGGCGTTCAACGTGAATGATTCGGTGACGAAGTCGAAGTTCGACAACCTCTACGGCTGCCGCCACTCGCTGGTCGACGGACTCAACCGCGCGCTCGACGTGATGATCTCCGGCAAGGTCGCGGTGGTCTGCGGCTACGGCGACGTCGGCAAGGGCTGCGCGCAATCGCTGCGCGGACAGGGCGCCCGTGTCATCGTCACGGAAATCGATCCGATCAATGCGCTCCAGGCGGCGATGGAAGGATACGAAATCACAACCCTCGAGGACACCCTCGGCCGCGGCGATATCTATATCACGACCACGGGGAATGTGGACGTGATCACGGCTGACCACATCAGCAAGATGAAGGATCAGGCGGTGGTCGCGAATATCGGCCACTTCGACAACGAGATTCAGGTCGACAAGCTCAACGCCCTGCCCGGCGTGAAGAAGGTCAACATCAAGCCGCAGGTCGACAAGTATGTGTTCCCGAACGGCCGTGAAGTTTTCCTGCTCGCGGAAGGCCGCCTCGTCAACCTCGGTTGCGCCACCGGCCATCCGTCGTTCGTCATGAGCAACAGCTTTTCCAACCAGACGCTCGCGCAACTCGATCTCTGGCGGAACAAAGATACCTACAAGCCGGCCGTCTACGTTCTGCCGAAGAAGCTCGACGAAGAAGTCGCGCGGCTGCACCTGGCGAAGATCGGCGTGAAGCTCACGACCCTGACGGCCAAGCAGGCGGCCTATCTGGACGTCCCGGTGGAAGGCCCCTACAAGGCCAACCACTACCGCTACTAAGCGGGAATTTTTCACCCAAAAGGCGCGCGGTTTTCCGTGCGCCTTTTTGGTAAGTTGATGGTTGATTGTTGATGGTTGATAGCCGGTTTTCGGCATGCGGGGACCTGTGAGCAAATGAGATCCGATGCGTCTGGATGGTGCCATCGCCAGACCTTTTCAGCCTCATTCGGGCGGCTGCCTGCGCATACCAAAAAGCGGCTATCAACCATCAACTATCAACCATCAGCCTCCCTCTACGGCAGGGCCTTCGCCGCGGCTTCCTGAAACGCCTGGCGGACGGGACTGGCGTCGCTGTTGGGAAAGTTCGCGCGCTGGACCATCAGGACGTAAGCGACGCCTTTGACGGGGTCGACCCAGGCCTGCGTGCCCCAGGCGCCGCCGTGTCCGAAGCTCCCGGGAGAGAGCATGGCGGCTACGCCGGGATGAGGCTGGCGCAGGATGCAGACGCCGATCCCCCAGCCGTAATTTGCGCCGTAATGGCCGAAGGTATTGTTTTGGAAAAAGCCGGTGGGCAGGTCGCCGGTCTGCGGCGTTGTGAGATATTTCATCGCCGCGGCGCTGAGGTATTGATGGCCGCCGAACGAGCCCCCGCCGAGGAGCATCTGGCAGAAGCGGGCGTAATCGGGGGCGGTGGAGAAGAGGCCGCCGTTGCCCTGTGGTGGACGACCGCGCGTGCCAAAATCTCCGCGCGGTGGGACGGGATCGAACGTCCCCGTGTCCTTGTTTTTTGCATAGCCGGTGGCGAGGCGCTGGCGTTGCGGATCAGTCGGGTAAAATGTCGTGTCTTTCATCCCGAGTGGATTGAAGAGCCGCTCCTGGAGAAAGGCATCGAATGTTTTGCCGCTGACGACCTCCACGATCCGCGCGGCGGTATTGATGCCGCTTTGCGTGTATTTCCATTTTTCACCGGGCTCGTACTGCATCGGTTGTGCCAGCCAGATTGGCACGAGGTCTGCGAGGGTATGCGCCTTGGCGGCCTCCGCGGCGGGTGCCTCGCCGAGGCCGGAGGTGTGGGTCATGACTTGTGCGATCGTTAGGTTGGCCGGTTTTCCTGAGGGCGTTTTGAGATTGGCGAATTCGGGAATGTATTTGGCGACGGGATCGCTGACCTTGAGCGCGCCTTGATCTTGAAGCATGAGGATGGCGGTCCCGGTGGTGGGCTTGGTCATGGAGGCGATCCAGAACATGGAGTCTGTGGACATGGGGCGCTTTGAAGCGACATCGGCCAGGCCGGTGGCTTCGAGGTGCAGGACTTTATCCTTGGTCACGACCATGGTGACAGCGCCGGCGACTTCGTTCTTTGCGACCATCTCCTGCATCGCTGGGCCGATGCCGGGAAGGGTGGGAGCGGGGTCAGCTGCGTAGGTGGAGTGGAGGAGTGAAAGAACGAGGGCAAGGACGGCGAATGGGCGTAGGTGGGAGGAATTCATGGGAGGGTGGGGATTCTGGACCGGTGACGGACGGAAAATCGAAAATAAAAGAACGCTCCGAGCATCCTCTTTTATCCGCTGAAATTTCGGAGCTGCGTGCTGCTTATTCCTTTTTGCTCGCGGAATTCCCGTCGAGCGTTCGCACCACTTTTTCCAGTAGCGGGGCATCCATCTCCACCAAGTGCCCGCGTTCGGGGAATCGCCCCGCTTGTACGTCGGCGATGTATTCGCCGAAGGCGGCGATGCGTTCCTGCTGGAGGCGTTCGTATTCGGCGGCGAAGTTGCGATAGGCTTTGGCGTGGCGTGGGGGGCGTTCGGTGTAGTCGCCGAGGATGTCGTCGGAGAAGAGGAATTGGGTGTCGCAGCCGGTGCCGGAGCCGAGGGACATGAGGATCATTTTCGTTTGCGAGGAAAGGAAGCGGGCGAGGTTGTGGGGGACGACTTCGAGTTCGGCGGCGTAGGCGCCGGCGTTTTCGAGGGCTTTCATGCGGCGATGGAGTTCGAGGGCTTCGTCGACGGTGCGACCGATGGCGCGGTAGTTCGTCCAGGTGACGTGCCGCGGGACCATGCCGAGGTGGCCGACTACGGGGATGCCTTCGCGGGCCATGGCTTCGACGATGTAAGTGCTGGCGGAGCAGTAAACGGAACTGGCGCCGATTTCGAGGGCGCGGAAGGCGATGCGAATGGCTTCCTCGGGTGAGGCGAGGCCGTGCGGGGTGGCGCAGGAAAGGAAGCTATGGGGAGCGGCGGCGACGAGCTGTGGCAGCCGGGCCTGGGCTTCGGGGTTGTCGAAGCTGCAACTCATGAGGTCGACGCCGGCTTGTTCCGCAGCCGCGGCTTCCTGCGGCGATTTGACGTGGATGTGGCTGAGGCAGCGTTTGCCCTTGAGCTGCTGGAGGTCGTAGACGGTGTACTTTTTGCGAGGACGGAGCATTGGGAGAGTTGATGGTTGATAGTTGATGGTTGATAGCCGCGGGTGGTTTGCGGGGGATGCTGGAAAAGCCTGAGCGCCTTTTTGTGCGGGGGTGCGGACGACGGATATCGGAAGTTGGAATCGGACTAAAGCTGATGATTACCGATCACCACTCACTCCCGCGACTCCTCAGTGCGTGCAGATTGGTCGAGGATTCCCGCATGCCGGTGCGCGGCTATTAACTCTCAACCCTCAACTATCAACTTTCTGAGTGCCCCTACGCCAGCCCCCAGCGACGCCGCAGGTACCAATCCACGCCAAAGAGACAACCGATGAGCCAAAATACCCAGGTGCGGTCCCAGGCGGTGGTGAGTTTGCGCATGGGAGTGGCTTCGACTTTGTCGGTCTTCAATTCGTCGAGCAATTTACTGAGTTCGTTGGGCTGGAGCAGGCGGCCGCCGCTGCTTTCGCAGAGCTTGCGCAGGTAACCCGCGTCGGTGGCGACTTCGGTTTGCTCGAGGTTATCGTCGAAGGCGACGAAGCGGACGGATTGCGTGGAGCCATCGGGGAATTTGGCGGTGGCGGTGTATTTGCCGGGTTTGGCGGCGAGGAATTCGGCGGTGAGTTTGTCCGGGGCGTTGGGATCGGGACGGAGCGAAGTGTGGCCGGCCTCGGAGCCGTCGTGTGTGACGCTGAGCGGGATGTCGAGCGACGCGGTGGGCGCACGGGCGTCGCGAATGATGGCCCGAAAATAGATCTTTTCGCCAAGGGGGATGTTCGCGGAATTGGCGCGCAACGCGTACTGCTGGGTGGGGAGAAAATCGCGGCCGGCCATGAGCCAGAGAATCATCTGATCCCAAAAGCGATCGAAGAGGGTGTTGACGCCATCGATCTTCGCATTGAACGCCCAGCGCCAGAGGCCTTCGACTCCGACACTGAGGACCTGGCCTTCGCCGAAGCGGCGATGGACCATGCCGGGCACGGGCTCGCCGCCGTCGTTGGACTGGGCGGTGGCCAGCGTTTCGGTGAGCGGCTTTTTTTCGGTCGCGCCGTAACTCGCGATCAGGTCGGGCACGGTATCGGCGCTGCCGGGACCGGTGATGGTGCGAAACGGAGCGAGCGCCTGGCCTTCGCGCGCGACCTGGAGGCGGACGTGCTCGGTGGGCTGCGCGGACCAGATGACGGGCTCGAGTTCGTTGTTCGTATCTCCAAAGGCGCGGCCCCGGCTGAATATGACGGTGCCGCCGTGATTCTTGACGTAATCCTCGAGCTGATGAATGGCCTCGGGCTTGAGCAGCTTGTCGACGGAGCGGCCGAGGACGACGACATCGTAGTGGCGCCAGTCTTCGGCACTCGCGGGAATCTTTAGTTCCGTCTGGTCGGCCTTTTTGCGCACGACGCGAGCCTTGCCTTCGGCGTACTGGACGATGCTGTCGACGTTCATCTTGTCATTCCGCAAGAGCGAACGCTGGAGAAACGTCGTGTCCCAGTAGGGCGAACCTTCGAGGAAAAGGACCTGGATTTGCTGGTCGATGACGTTGAGATAAGTCAGCGCGCGATTGTTCTCGATGTCGGTTTCGCCCGGGAGCGGTCTGACGCGAATCTCGTATTCGTACTGTCCGACTGCGGGTTCGGTGACGTCGAAGTTGACGGCGATTTCCGGTTCGTCGCCGGTCTGGATGGTCTGGGCCTGGACGATTTGATCACCGCGTGCCAGTTCGACATGGAGTGTTTCGAGTTCGCAGCCGATGAGGCGCAACGCGGCGCTGATGCGGGCCTTTTGTTTCACGTAGCAATACGGCTGGTAACTGGTAATGCGCACGCTGACGTCGCGAACCTTGCCCTGTTTTCCCAGCGCGACCGCGTAGATCGGCACGCCGCGTTGCCGGGCGAGAAAGCCGGTCTTGGCCGGATTGACGAGTTCGAAGTCGTGACCATCGCTGAAGACGAGGAGGGCGCGCGCGGTGTCATCGGGACCGAGCGAGGAGAGGATGGTGGAGAGGGAACGATGCACGCGGGTGGTGGTGCCGCTGGTGGTGAGATCGCCGGCGCTTTTCAGCGGAGCGGCATCTTCACCAAAGGCGAACATCCGCGTGTCGCGATCACCGGGTGTGCCGTCGGGTTTGATCAATCCGGCGTCGGAGAGGAGGGCGCGCGCGGCTTGCGAGCGGGTGCCCTGTTCGACGTCTGCCTGGGCCATGCTGCGGGAATCGTCCACGGCAATGAGGGTGACCCGGTTGGTCATGGGCGGCGGAATTTCCTCGACGCGCGAAGGCTGGAGGAGGAGCAGGAGCACGAGCGCCAGGCCGAGCAGACGAAAGACGGTGAGGGTGAGATTTTGGAGAACTGAAAGGCGGGAACCGATCCGCCAATAGACGGCGATCGTCAGGACGGCCATGGCCGCGCCGAGCAAGGCGACCGCGCCGATGGGCAAAATCGGGTCGAAAACGATGCCTTTGATGGCCACAAGGGGCGAGGTCATGCCTTGGTGTGCGGTGAAATTGCGTTGGGTTTGGGGATTTCCCTAGAAGAAAATGCGGGAGGAGGGGGGGCAGGGGGGCGGAGGAACATCCAACACCCAACATCCAACATCCAACGTCCAATAGAATCCGAGGAGGGTCTGGGTTTTTAGGAGGGAGGCGGAAGATTTGGCGAGATTGTAGAAATTTTTTGGGAGGGGTGTCCAAGATGGCGTGGGCTGTTCGTCATAGGGGTGAGACGCGCGTGGTCGATTTGATCCGCTGGCTGGTCCTCAGGCCTTGGCTTGAGTTCACGGCAGCGAATGACGATCCTCCGGCCTCGCGCTACTCGCCAAACCATAACCTTCATCACCGCTCCAGACCTGACTATGAGCCCGTCAAACAATCCGACCTCCCAGATATGAAATACATTCCGACCATTGCAGGGATATTGTTGGGGTTGCTCTTCGTGATGTCGTCGCTCGTGGTGTTGCTGCATCTGGTACCCACGCCACCGATGCCGGAAGGAACTCCGATCGCCATGTTTTTCGGAGCCTTCGGGCCGACGGGCTATATGACCTTTGTCAAAGTCTTCGAACTCCTCGGTGGAATTTTGGTGGCGATTCCGAAGACCCGGAATTTTGGATTGTTGGTGCTTGGCCCGATCATCCTGAACATCCTGGCCTTTACCGTGTTCGTTGCCAAAGGTGTCGGCCTGTTCAATCCGGTGCTGATCGTCATCGTAGTGCTCGCGCTCTATTTGTTGTGGTGCGGGCGGAAAGCCTTTGCCGGTTTGCTCAACTAACTCTCACTCGTTTCTGCTTATGTTACCTATTATTCTGCTGGCCGTTGTCGTCCTCCTCGTTGCCTTTGTCATCATCGTGGCCACACGGCCTTCGCAATTTCGAGTTACCCGCCGGGGTGCGATCGAGGCGCCGCCCGAGGTGGTCTTTCCGCAAATCAACAACCTGCACAATTGGGAGGCGTGGTCGCCCTGGGCGAAAATGGATTCGACGGCCAAGAATAGCTACGACGGACCGCTCGAGGGTGTTGGTTCCTCGTTTGCCTGGGCCGGGAATAAGAGCGGCGCAGGGCGGATGACGATTACTGAGAGCAAACCGCATGAGCTGGTCCGTTTCCGGCTCGAATTCCTCAAGCCGTTCAAGGCGACCAATGTTGCGGAATTCACCATCCTGCCGGAGGGCGGCCAGACGGTGGTGACTTGGTCGATGTCAGGCACGAATAACTTCATGGCCAAGGCGGTCGGCCTGTTCATGGATTGCGACAAGATGTGCGGTGGATTTTTTGAGAAGGGTTTGGCGGACATGAAAGCCATTGCCGAAAGCCAGGTCGCGGTGAAGTAACCATTACCGATCAATTCATCCCCCATCCAATTTTCACTTATGAATCCCACATCCGAAAAATCCGACTATCTCCTCCTGTTCCGCGGAATGGATTGGTATCAAGACCTTTCCCCGGAAGAGATGCAAAAGACCATGACCGAGTGGATGACGTGGTTCAACCGCCTGGTCGCCGAAGGGCGTTGCAAGGGCGGCCAATCCCTCGGCATCGAGGGAAAGATCGTTTCGGGTAAATTGCGCAATGTGACCGACGGGCCGTACGCCGAGGTGAAGGAAGCGGTCGCCGGCTATTTCCTGCTCTCGGTCAAAGACATGGAAGAAGCGCTGGAGATCGCCAAGGAATGCCCGACACTGGGCTTTGGAACGACCGTGGAAGTGCGGCCGCTCATGGTGCGTTGCCACGCCAGCGAACTGGCGGCGATGGAGCCGGCAGTCGCGCACGCCTGACGTCCGGACCGGAAATCGCCGAGCCGCCGTTCTGGCGGATTGAATTCGATCCACTCGTTCCATGGATGCCTTTGCTGCCATGTCTTCCGCACCTTCAACGCTGGATGTGCCGAAATTGGCGGAGCATCTGTTTCGGCACGAAGCGGGCAAGCTCGTTTCGGTGCTGACCGGAATCTTTGGCGCAGACCGGTTGCAAATGGCGGAGGACGTTGTGCAGGAGGCCTTGGTGCGCGCGATGCAGACGTGGCCCTACCAGGGCGTTCCGAAAAATCCTGCGGCTTGGTTGATGCAGACCGCCAAGCATCTGGCCCTGGATTTGGTGCGGCGGGAAAAGCGTTTTCACGAAAAACAACCGGAGATCACGGCCTTGGTGGAAGGAAATGCGGAGGGCGGGGAGGACACCGCAGCTTTCGAGGGCGAGATCAAGGACCAGCGGCTGCGGCTCATGTTTACCTGCTGCCATCCGTTGATCCCGCCGGAATCGCAGGTGGCGCTCGCGCTCAAAACGCTTTGCGGCTTTGGCACCCAGGAAATTGCTGCGGCGTTCCTGACCACCGACGCGGCCATTGCCAAGCGGTTGACTCGGGCGCGCCAGCGAATCCAGGAGCAACGGGTGCCATTCGAAATTCCCGAAGGCCCGGAATTGACCAGCCGCCTGGACGGAGTGCGCCAGGTGCTTCTGCTGCTTTTCAACGAAGGTTACAAAGCGACCAGTGGAGAGAACCTCGTGCGGGAAGAGCTTTGCACGGAGGCCATTCGGCTGACGTCACTGCTGGCGGAACATCCGGCCGGCAATGGGCCCGCGACGCATGCACTGCTCGCGCTCATGTTGCTGAATGCGGCGCGTCTGCCGGCCCGTGTGGACAGCGATGGGAACATTCTCCGGCTCAAGGATCAGGACCGCTCGCGATGGAACCGGGGAATGATTGCGCGCGGGATCATGCACCTCGGGCAATCCGCGGAGGGAGATGAGATCACGGAGTTTCATCTCCATGCGGGAATTGCCGCGTGCCATGACACGGCAGTGGACGATGCGTCGACCGATTGGCGGCAGATTCTTTCGCTCTATGATCGCCTCGTGACTATGGATGACTCGCCGATTATCGCCCTGAATCGGGCGGTGGCGGTGGCCCACGTGCATGGTCCGGGGAAGGGGCTGGAGGCGATTGAAGGGATGCCGAACCGGAGTGAACTGGCCTCGTATTATTTGCTCTACGCGGTGCTCGGAGATTTCGAAGAGCGGAGGGGAAACGATCTACTGGCGGCGAGCCATTTCCATCGGGCGAAACAGTTGGCGGAATTGAAATCCGAGCAAACTTTCCTGGCGAAGCGGCTGCAGGAATGCGAGGAGCGGCTCAAGAGCCAGCCGGCGCCGGGGCGGGTGGTTTAGGACCTGTTCACGAATTCGAGAAACATGGGCACGCGCGCCTGCGTTTTGGAGTGCGGTGCTGCTGCACCGCTTTTGGAAGGTCTGCGGGTAGGACGAGCCTGCCCCCACTTTGCCCCCTCCGAAAGCGCCAGAGCACTGGCGCACTCCAAAACGCTGGCGCGCGAATGCTGGCCGGATACAATCCGTGAACAGCTCCTAGGCTAGAGCAATCTCCTACGTCGCTTAACGCCCTTAGCGGAAGGTAGGAGCAGGCGTCGTTGCTTTCTTCGTCTTGGTGGTGGCGGACTTGGAAGCAGCTCCCGTTTTCGTCGCGGACGATGGCGGTGCGGCGACCGGGGCCGGTTTTTCGGTGGTCTTGGCGGGAGCTTTTGGCTTCGTTTTCGCCACCGGTTGCGGCTGTTCCAAGGTAAGATCATTGTCCGCCAAGCGCTCTGCCAACTTTGCTTTCGCCTCGGCCAGCGCCATCTTCGCTCCGGCCTCTTTCATCGCGTCGTGCGCCAGGCGTTCTTCCGCCGTGGCCTTTGCCTCCGCGACGGCCAGCGCTTTCCGCGCCTTGGCGAGGGCCGTCTGCGGGACCTCATGGCCTTCCCCGGGCACTTGCTCGCCAGCCTGGAGGATTTCCAGCTCGGCCGCGCGCAGTTGGGAGCGGACGGCCGCTTCTTCGGAGCGGCGCTCCAGGGCGGACAGCGATTTGCCCTGCGCATCCGCCAAGGCTTGCAAACCGACCATCTTGAGTTTTTCCGCCGTGATCCGGCCCTCCGCTACCGCCAGGTCGTGCTCCAGCCGCCGGCTCTCGGTCGTCAATGTCGCCAAATGATCGCCGGTATTCGTCATGAGCCCCGAGGTCGATTCCATCGTTTGCTTGAGTTCGTTCGAGTCGCGCTCGTCATTGGCCTGGTCTTCCTTCAGGCGATCGATTTCCGTCTGCCGCACGGCAATCTGCCGGTCGAGTTCGCCTTTTTTCAATTGGTCGAGCAGTGCGGCCGCCTTTCCGGGGGGCGCTTCCGGCTCTTCGCTCCAGGCGGCTCCGCCCATCAGCACGGAACAAATTCCTGCGGCGAGCACGAAATGGATTCGGGGGGATTTTTGCGAAAGCTTCATAAGGAAGCCGGAAGTTGGCAGACGGCTTGATTCCGCCGCAAGCACGTTTCCGGCGAATTTGCATCGCGCCCGAGGCTGCGCAAGCGTCTGGCGGCCCTGAAATCACGCCATTCTGTCCGCACCATCCAACACAGGACGAGACATACTTTCGCGTCTTTCTTACTGGCTTACGAGGCATAGAGACATCAACCAGCTTTTCCGCTTCGTGGGGCACGAAGTCTTCGCGTCTTTAGAATTGTCAGCACTTTGCTGGTTCGCCGCCACCGGTATTGCCGCCCTGTTGAATGATTCCTTCGACCATGTTCTGGAATTCGATCGCTTGTTCGTTTTCCGCCTTCATTTGTTGGGCGGCGGCGGGATCGGAGTGCTTCCGGGATTTTCCTGCCATTGCGGATTTCGCCGCGGCTTCCGCTTCGCTCCGCTTGAGGGGCCGTGGACCTTGTAATAGTGTCGTGGCTTCAACGGAGAAACCCCACGGCGCGATCCGCACTTGGTAGTAGCGAATCTCGTTCTGCCGCCGGTCGAAGATCAAGCCGTCCGACTCAGCGGATGGGTCAAGGCCCGGAACGTAGCTCATCAAGATTCGATCCCCCTCAAGGCGTGGTTCCAAGGTGGTTACCTTGGTGATGAGCCCAGGGAATTTCGATCGGGTCGCGCGCACGATCTCGGCATATTCTTTCAGAGACAGGGACTCGGACCATTCTTTGGGAAGCATCGCTCGAATCGCCTTCACATTCGCGACCGACATCTCCCAATCGAATAGCATGCAAGCACTGGCCGAATCCGGCGTTTCCGCCAGGAGCAGCTTACCGTCTTTCTCCTCGGCCCGAAGCTGGAAATAGATACCCCGGGACTCGAGATAGTATTGGAGGTCCGCCGGCTCCTTCTCGGGCTTAGCTTTCCCTGGGCCGATATCGACCACCTCACGGGCTTTCACCAGGCGATCCCCCTCCCGCAATCGGTAATAGGGGGCATTATCGAAAAGAGGGTCCCGGTTCACCGGTTGCACATCACGCACTTTCCGCTGCCGGGTATGATAGTCTGTGTCCCCATCATAGATATAATAGGTCGCCGCGCGGGGAGCCGTCCAAATCGCCAAAGCCGACTCGGACACCGCGTCCTGTTTCCCGATGAGACGATAGAACTCCGCCATTTCGTTGGGCTGGAACTCGAACATTTGGTCCGAGTTAAAAAGGAGTTCATGAGGCTCAATGATGAACAGGTCCATCATCTGACCGTCCGTCTTGGTAAAATCCATGGTAACAACGCACGGTGCGTCTGGGGTGCCGTGCGTTCCATTAAAACGCTCCCAGGTGTCCCTGGCCGGCATGTTTTGGAAAAGCGCAAGAATCCTGGCGATCGTCTTCGGATCGGACGTCTCGTATTTGAAGCCGTGGCCGAATTTGTCTCCGACCCACACCCCGACAATCCGCTCCACGGACAGATGCTTACAAGGGCCGATGGATTTGATCAGCGAGGCCAACTGCGCCGGCTCCTCGGCGTGCGTGGCGGAGAGGCCAGCCATGACCATCAGGAGGAGAATCCGCGCGACCAACTTCTTGTGGCAATCTGCAATCAAATCTTGGAGATCCACGTGCACGTCAAGTGCATAGCACGCAGCTCAGTTGCCGGAAATTCATTTTCCACTTTCCGCGACGCGTGCGACCCGCCGCCCTTAGTGGTGAAAGGAACCACGTTTTCCCTCAGCCGCTTCTTCTGGGGAAACTTGGCTACGTGCCACTGACGGCCGCCCCGCGCTCCGCTTGACGGCTGTCGCCGGGAGTAATTCAAGAAGGCTGCTGGGCGCTGAGCTTTTCCCACTCGGCGGTGAGGCGGGCGAGGTCGTCGGCGACAGCCATGAGGTCGCGATTTAGTTGCATGGCCGTGCCGCCCGCAGCGTAGGTTTCCGGTTTCTCGAGTTCCGCGGTGAGGTCGCGTTGCCGGCCTTCGAGCGTGGCGATTCGCATCTCGATTTCGTCGATTTTCCGTTGGTGATCCCGTTGGGCTTTGGCCGTGGCTTTGCGGGCTTCGGCTTCGGCGCGGCGTTGTTCCTTTTGTTCGCGGAGTCCGGGGCCGGTGGCGGCGTTCGCGGATGAAACGGGGGCTTCTTTGGGCTGGTCGTTGGTGAGCTTTTCACCCGCGGTCAGCGCAGCACGGGCGGAAGTGGCGCGTGATTTGTCGAGGTAGTAGTCGTAGTCGCCGGCGTAGGGAGTGAGTTTGCCCGCGCTGATGTGCAGGACGGTCCTGGCCATGGCGCGGATGAAATGAACGTCGTGGCTGATGAAAATGAGCGTGCCTTCGTACTGCTGGAGCGCGCTGATGAGTGCGTCGATCGAGCCGATATCGAGGTGGGTGGTCGGCTCATCCATGAGGAGGAGATTTGGCGGATCGAGGAGCATTTTGACGAGGGCGAGCCGCGTCTTTTCTCCGCCACTGAGAACACCGACCGGTTTGAAAACGTCATCCCCACGGAAGAGGAAAGAGCCGAGCACCGTGCGGGCCGTCTGTTCGCCCGGCGGATTCGGCATGTCCAACACGTTCTCCAGCACGGTGTTCTTCGCATTCAGGCCCTCCATGCGGTGTTGCGCGAAGTAACCGACTTTCACGTTGTAGCCCGGCTCGCACGTGCCGCGGTCGGGCTTGAGGGCTCCGGCGAGGAGCTTGAGGAGTGTGGATTTGCCGGCGCCGTTGGGGCCCACCAGCACGGTCCGCTGGCCACGTTCCGCCTCGAACTCCAGCCCGCGATAGACGACGAGGTCCCCATAGGAAAAGTCGACGTCTTTCAAGGTGATGGCGCGGATGCCCGATCGCGGCGGCTGCGGGAAGCGCATGTGCACGGTCTTCTCCTGGCTGAGCGGCGCCTCGATTTTCTCCATCCGGTCGATTTGCTTCAACTTGCTTTGGGCCTGCGAGGCTTTGCTGGCCTTGGCCCGGAAGCGATCGGCGAACTCCTGGAGCGCGGCGATTTCCTTCTGCTGGTTTTTGTAGGCGGAGAGTTGCTGCTCTTCGCGGGCCGCTTTCTCGACGACGTATTTGTCCCAATTGCCCCGGTAGCGATTGAGTTTCGCATGGGCGATTTCCACGATGGAACCGACCAGGGCGTTGAGGAATTCGCGGTCGTGCGAGATCATGAGGATCGCGCCGGGATAGCCGGTGAGGTACTCCTGGAACCAATAAAGCGACTCCAGGTCGAGGTGGTTGGTCGGCTCATCGAGGAGGAGCAGATCCGGCTCCATGACGAGCAATCGGGCGAGGTGGGCGCGCATGATCCAACCGCCGCTCATGGTGCGGGCCTGTCGATCGAAATCCGATTCCCGAAACGCCAGCCCGTGGAGGATTTGCTTGGCCTTGGGTTCGAGCTGCCAGCCGCCGAGTTCATCGAAGGTCGCGAGCGCATCGTGATATTCCTCGTCGTCGTGGGAGTTGGCGGCCTCGTGGCGCTTGATCGTGCGCTGGGCTTTGACCATCGCCGGCGAAATGGCGCAGGCCAGTTCGAGCACAGTTTCGTCGCCGGCGGGCGCGCTTTCCTGGGGCAGAAAGCCCATGGTGGCACTTTTCTCCAGCATCACCCGGCCGGTATCGGGGGAAGCGTCGCCGAGGATGAGCGAGAAAAGGGTGGATTTGCCGGCGCCGTTGGGGCCGACGAGACCAAGGCGGTCGCCACGATTGACCTGAAGCGAAACGTCGCTGAAGAGGGTCCGGCCGGCGAAGGCCTTGCTGACTTGGGAAAGGGTGAGCATCGAAAAGGCGGGGAAGATGCAGGCCCCCGGGCGATTGCGCAAGTGCCGCTGTGCCGCGGCTTACTCGACCATGTTCACGTCCAGACCGAACAATTTCCAGGTCGGCAGCTCGTAATAGAAGCGCATGGAAAAAACGACCCGATACGGCCGGGTGTCGTAGTGACCGGACACCAGGAGGAGTCCTTCGCTATTGATCTCCGGGGTCACGTCGAAAGTCGGATCGATTTTGCTCACCCCACTGATGTCGATTTTTTTGTCGATGAAGGGCTGGAATGCGCGCTGAAGCTGGCCCTTGGTGAGTTGATCCTGCCATTTGGAGGAGACGGAATCGTAAAACTCGTCGAAGGACGCACTGGCCACGGCGGCATTGAATCGCTCGAGATTATCCCGCACCAACTGCTTTATTTCCGCCGGCGGCGGCAGCGGTTTGACGGTGTCATCGTTCAAATTCGGGACTTTGCCGACGAGGCTGAAATGGTTTTCGGAGATGCCGGTCGCCTCGCTCGGCGGCGAATGGATGGAAAAGACGCGCCATGCGCCGGATTCGTCGACCATGGTGACGATCAAGGGGATTTTGGTCCCGGTGCGGGTATGAACGGTGACGTGAATGGTGACGGTGCGATCCTTGCGCTCCGGTTGGCCCCAATCGGCACCGACATAATCGGTGAGGCCCATGTCCTTGGCGGCGGCGGCAAAAGCCGGTGCGGTGCGCTGGGCCTGGAAACCGAAGGCGGCCGCTTGATAGGCGGCATCCGTCTGCGCGGCGGCGAGCAGTTCGAAGAAATGTTGCGCCGCGGGTAGCGGTTCGAGCCGCTTTGCGCAGCTCCCAAAAGCGAACGTCAGGGCGGCGGCCAGAAAAAACCGAAGGAGAGAACGCATCGCGAACAAACAGCTCAAGCGCTCCACTCCAGCATCCGGCGGATGGGCAACTCGGCACGTGTGCGAATGTTCTCCGGGATTTCGATTTCCGGCTCCAGATTCAGCAGGGCGGAATGGAGCTTTTCCAGGGTGTTCATTTTCATGAACCGGCAATCCGCGCAGGCGCATTGGTCGGTGGGGCCGGGAATGAAAGTCTTGCCCGGAATTTCCCGGCGCAACCGGTGGAGCATCCCGGATTCCGTGACGATGATGAAAGCCTCGGCGGGCGATTGCCGGCAGTAGCTGATCATTTTCTCGGTCGAACAGACTTCATCGGCGAGCAAGCGCACGGCGTAAGTGCACTCCGGGTGCGCGACCACGGGAGCATCGGGCCATTCCGCCTGGATGCGCTCGATGGCGCTGCGGGTGAACTCGACATGGACGTAACAATTACCCTTCCACAGTTCCATAGGCCGGCCGGTTTTCTCCGTGACCCAGGCGCCGAGATTCTGATCGGGGACGAAGAGGATGTGGCGATCGGCGGGCACCCGCTGGACGATTTTCACCGCGTTGCCGCTGGTGCAAATCACGTCACTCAAGGCTTTGACACCGGCGCTGCAGTTGATGTAGGCGACGACGTAATAGTTTTTGTCCCGATGTTGGTCGAGATACGCGGCGAGCTTGTCCGCCGGACACGATTCGCTCAAGGAGCAGCCGGCTTCGAGGTCGGGGAGGACGACTTTCTTGGACGGGTTCACGATCTTGGCCGTTTCCGCCATGAAATGGACGCCGCAGAAGGCAATGACCTCGGCGTCTGTTTTGGCCGCCTGGTAGCTGAGGCCGAGCGAGTCCCCGACGAAATCGGCGAGTTCCTGGATCTCCTTCACCTGGTAGTTGTGCGCGAGAATCACCGCATTGCGGGTGCGCTTCAATTCAAGGATTTCTTCGACGAGGTCGAGGCCGAGGGTGGGCATGCAGTTAACGTGGCACTGGAGTCGGGAGATTCACGAGATTTTTCGCGGACCCAGACCGGCTCAGCTCTCCCGTCGAATGCGGATTTGGATTTGCCGGGTGAGGAGCCACTTGACGGCGAACATGTCGCAGGTGGCTTTCCAGGCGCGATTGCCGAAACCGTATTTGCTGACGCCGGCGGTGCGCGGGCGGTGATGCGTGGGCACTTCGGCGATCTTGTAGCCCATCCCTTTGATCAAGGCCGGGATGAAGCGGTGCATGCCATAGAATGGGACGAGGGCTTCGCGGCACTCGCGGCGCATGGCTTTGAGGGTGCAACCGGTGTCACGGACGCCGTCGCCGGTGAAACGGCTGCGGACGGAATTGGCGATGCGGCTTTGAACACGTTTGAAGGTGGTGTCCTTGCGATTGGCGCGATAGCCGCAGACCAGGTCGGCGCCGGCTTCGATGCCCGCGAGGAGCTTGGGAATATCGGCCGGATCGTTCTGGCGGTCGCCGTCGAGCAGGACGATGACGTCGCCCAAGGCGGCCTGGATGCCGGCATACATGGCCGCGCTTTGGCCGGTATTCTTGGCGAACTCGATGACGCGCACGCCGGGGCCCCGCTCGATACGGGCCAGGGTCTGGTCCTTCGAGCAGTCGTCGACCAGAATCACTTCGTGATCGATCCCGGCAAGCGCCGCGGCGAGTTCTTTTTGCAGTTCAGCGATGTTGTCCTCCTCGTTGTAAAGCGGAATGACGACGGAGACGGCGGGCATGGGTCGGAGAGAATGAAGGAAGCCAGCGCTGGGATGCAAGCGCGAGGAGGGGCGAGCTCAGTGCCCAGTCCTCAGTGCTTAGTGCTTAGTGCTTAGTTCTCAGAGCTGAATGACGAATTTTCGTCAGAGTTCCTGGAGGTGGTAGCCGGTGCAGGCGAAGATGCGGATTTGGCGGATGGAGCGGCCTCGGCGGAGGACGTCGAAGCAGGTGATCATTTTCGTTTCTTTGAAGGTGCGGTCGAGGACGTCCGGGGCTTTGGACTCGTTGGCGTCGGTAATGTAGAGGGCGGAGCGGCCCACGTAAGGATCGTAACCGAAGCTCTCGGTGTAATACTCGTCGATGCCCAGCTCGGGGGCGGCGGCCTTGAGGGCGTGCAGGAATTTCTGGCGATCTTCGTCGCTGGGGTTGGCGCCTTTGGCGGTGAGCGCATCCAGAGCGGCCGAGAGATTGGCGCGGACCGTCGGATCGAGATTGCTGTTTGGCCGCAGCTTTTCCCGGGCGACATCGGTAAAATCGATCATGCCGTCGTAGCGCGGCCAGAAGTAGAATTGATTTTCGGGCCAGGCCGATTCCGGCACAAATATGGTCGGATAGCCGTCCGGATCGGGTTCCTTGTCCGGCAGATAAAAAGCGAGGCTGGCGGCGGTGCCGTATTTGTTGGCGATGAGAAAGACGGGTTGGCCATGCTCGGTGACGTAGGCCTTCAGGATCTCGTGGACTTTTTCGCCGGTCGTCTGCCAGCCGCGCGCCCGGGTACTCGGGTCATTGCCCAAGGGCAGACCGGCGTCGCGCAGCAAATCGGTATTGAGGGCAATGGCACTTTCGATCCCGCCGACGGCCAGGGCGATGACGGCATAGCTGCGCGCCCATTTTTTGGCCTGCGCCAGCTCCTGCCAAAAGACGACGGTGAGCACGCCGAGGCTGAGCGTTGCCGGAGCCGTCCAATTGGGTTCGCCGGGCCGTTTGATCGCCAGGGCGACGTACATGGCGAAGACCGGCAGGGCGAAGGCGAGGAGAAAGCGGGGTTTGAAATGGGCGCGGGATTTTTTCCAGGCCCAGACGAAGGCCAGCATCATGGCCAGAAAAATGAAGGGCGAATAGACGCCGAATTGCTGCCCCCAAAACTCGAAAAAAGAGAACGGTTTGAAATGCGATTCCGAGTCGAGCCCGCCGCGGGCGCGGAGGTGAATGAGGGTGATCCAGGCGTGCTGGGAGTTCCAGTAAATGACGGGAGCGGTGAAGACGGCAAAGACCGCGAGCAGGACGTAGAAGCCGGGCCGGCGGAATTCGCTCCGGTAGCGGCGGGTGAAGACGAGCAGCAGGAGAATGGAGAGGAGCTGCATGGCATTCGTGTACTTGGCGAGGAAGCCAATGCCGATGAGGGCGCCGGTGACGGGCCACCAGCCGCTAAACGTGGGAGATTTTTCCAGCGCCAGCCAGAAGGTGTAGAGCGCCGCCATCCAGAAGAAGATCGACAGCGGGTCGATGGTCATGAGCAGGGCGCCCGCTTGGAAAATGGGCACGAAATTCAGCAGGAGCACCGTCCAGATGGCGGTGCTATTGCCATAGAGCCGGCGGGTGAAAAAGTAGAGGAGCAGGCTGGTGCCGAGGGCGAGAAGCGGGCTGAGCACGCGGATGCCGAAGACGGTATCGCCGAAGACATGAGTGCCGAGCCAGATGGCGACGGCGATACCGGGTCCCTTGCTGAAATAGCTCCAGTCGAGATGCTGCGACCACTGGAGGTAGTAGGCTTCGTCGGGGAAAAGCTCGAACTGGGTGATGTAGACGAGTCGAAAAACCGTGAGCGCTGCGAGAAAGAGGAAGAGAAGCCGGCGCGAATTCATGAATGGAACAAGCTCGGGTGTGCCTCGAGAAATTCCGGCCACCAGCGGCGGCCGGCCCTTCCCCAGAGCCATTCGAAGAAGGCGAGGAGCAAGAGCGTCGCGCCCAGCCCAATAAAGATGGAGGCGCAAACGTCGGTCGGCCAATGTGCGCCGGTATAGATCCGGGAATAGCCCACGCCGAACGCCGGAATGAAGGCGATCCAGCCGAAGCGGCGATAGAAGCAGGCCACGAGCAAGGCGACGGAGATGGTATTGACCGTGTGTGAGGAGGGGAAAGAGTGGCCTACGACGGATTTCAAATCAGCCGGCGGCTCGGACATTTTGATTTTCGGAGGCTCCATCACGCCGAGAAATCGTGGAACTGCCGGGGCCAATTCGACCTGTCGCACGCGTTCCGCGGTTTGGTGCGGACGCGGGCGGTTGACGAGCATTTTCAGCGAATGGGAGATGATTCCGTCGTTGACGGCCACAATCAGCGTCGCGCAGATGACCAGGGCGTAGCCCCGAAATCCACCGCGCCAGAGAAAGAGGAAGACGAGCAGGCAGAGGGGAAGAATCCAGGCTTCGAAATTCGAGAGGAGAGCCATGATTCGATCCAGCGCCGGGGCCGTCCAGTGTTGGTTGATGAGAGGAAATAGCTTTTGGTCCATGCGCGAATCGCTGAGCCTTGCCAACGTATGGGCATGAAGTCACACATCGCAAATCTTTTGGCGGCGTTCACCTTGATCGCGGGCGCGGTGTTTGCGGCGGACCCGCCGCCGGATGCGCACGCCATCCTGAAGACGGTGCGCATTGCCGAAGCGGCGCAGAACCGCGCGCTGAACGGGACGATCCGCACCGGGCCCAAGAGTCTGCCGTTTCGATTGATCTGCTCGGGCAATACGCTTCGCTACGAATTCATCAACCCGCCGCAGATTCTCCAGGTCAGTCTGGGGGACAAGGATGCGCGGCTCGAGGAGATCACGCCGGGCAAGGTGGAAAAAGTTTCGCCCCGCCGGTTCGACGAACGGGTGCGCGATACCCAGATCACCTACGAAGATCTCTCGCTCTGTTTCCTTTACTGGCCCAATGCGACCGTGCAAGGACAGGAGACGGTGCTCATGCAGAATTGCTGGGTGGTGCGTGTCCATCCGGGGAGCCGTGGCGATACCCAATACGGCACCGTGGATTTGTGGATCAGCAAAAAGACCGGCGCGCTGATGCAAGCCCAAGCCTACGATCCAGCGGGAAAGCTCGTGCGCAAATTCAAGGTGATCAGCGGCCAGCCGATCGGCGATGGGTTGTGGATTTTGAAGGAGATGCGGATCGAATCCTTCACCGGTCGTCCGGAGGATAAGACGCCGACCTACATGGACATCGAAAAGCCGTAAAGCTATTGGGCATTGCGCAATAGAGTGACGACTTCGCAGCCCGGAGGGCTGCCCGGACCGTAGCCGGGGATAACATCCCCGGAACCCAATGCCCCCAACGGATGCACTCCGGAGGAGGTGACGGATTTATAGCATCAAATAAAGGCCTGCGGTCCGCCACCCCTCCGGGCTGCGAGACTGTCACCCTATTACGCAGTGCTGAGGAGCCCCTTTGCGAGTGGCTAACTTCTGTCCTTTTCGGACGGAGTGCGGGATAGAAGTCATCCACGAAATCCATCTGTGAATGGCGCCTGGAGGTTCGAAACGGGGCCCTGCAAAGTTTGCCCAGAGGGTGTGAAATTCCAAACGGCGAAACTTCAGGATATGGCATCGACGTTGCTTCACGCGGCGACGCATTCCAACCGGCATGGCACCGGACGGAAGAACACGCTCCCCTCTTTTACCCAAATGTCAAAAATCTCGAATTTCGAAGCGGCCGCTTCCCTGCGCGACACGCGCGTCTCTGCCTCTCAACTCCCGGCGGAAACCTTTCCCTCGGTGGATGGAGGCAAAGTCGTTGGCGAAGGATCGGGCGCTTCGAAGGGCGAAGGTTGGCGCTCGAGGGAGACGCAGTGCCTGGGCAGCGGCGCCTTGGCGGTGACGATCGCCGTGCTCCTGGGCGGGCATGCCAAAGCGCAGCAGCCGACGCCGGCGCCGCAACCGCAGCCCCAGAAACCGCAACAACAGCAACCGTCGGCCCAGCTTCCCGAAGTGTTGGTCACGGGCGATGATTACCGCTCGTCGACGCTTTCGTTGCAAAGGTATCCCGAGCCCCTGCTGACCACTCCGCAGAGTGCCAACGTGATCACGCAGCAGTTGATGCAGGACCAAGGGGTGACGTCGCTGAAGGATTCATTGCGCAACGTTTCCGGCGTGAGCATCGGAGCCGGCGAAGGCAGCTACCAGGGCGACAACTTTTCCATCCGTGGCTTTGCTGCGCGGTCGGACATCTATCTCGATGGGATGACGGATTACGGCAGCTACAACCGCGATCCTTTCAACATGGAGCAGATCGAGGTGCTCAAGGGGCCTGACTCAGCGCTGTTCGGGCGTGGCTCATCGGGCGGCGTGGTCAACCAGGAATCGAAGACGCCGCAGATGCGGTTCTTCACCGAAGGTCAACTGGAGTACGGCACAGACAACACGGAACGCGGCACTCTCGACATCAATCTACCCATTTCCGGAATCCCCAATGCGGCCCTGCGTCTGAATGCCATGGGCGATCACTCGGAGGTCGCCGAACGCGATGGGGCGAGTTTCGCGCGCTGGGGCCTCGCGCCCTCTCTGGCCTTCGGGATCAATACGCCGACGCGCTTGACGCTCAGCTATTTTCACCAGGCGGAAGACAATGTGCCGGATTACGGCATTCCCTGGCTCTTCGATCGGCCGGCGCCGGTCGATCGCCGCAATTTTTACGGCTTCAACAGCGACTATCTGAAGACCGACGTGAACATCGGCACGATCAAATTCGAGCACGATTTCAACGACGACCTCACGTTGCACGAGCAATTCCGCCTGGCCGATTACCGCCGCAATTTCCGGATTTCCCAAGCGGACACCGGTGCCATCCTTCCGGGCACGCCGTTGAACGAGATGATCGTGGGCCGGGACATCATCGATGCGGTGAGCAACGACCGTTTGATCGACGAGGATATCAACCTGCAATCGAAATTCGATCTTGGCCCGGTGAAGAACAACCTCGTCAGCGGCTTCGAGTTCGTGCACCAGAGCGTGGACCCGCGGCGCATCGAACCGACGTGGGCGAACGTTCCCAACACCAGCCTGTTGAGCCCGGCCGTCAACCAGGCCTTCCCCGGCACGGGCACGACCGGCACGGAAGTGAATGCCACGGTCAACACGGGGTCGATCTACCTCACCGACACGGCGAAATTCGGCCCGGCGTGGACGCTGATCGGAAACGTGCGCTACGACCACGTCTCGACGCGCTACTACGAGAGCATCGCGCCGACCGCGGAATTCAACCAGGACGACAATCTCTTCAGTTACCGGGTCGGTTTGGTCTATCAGCCCAAACCGAACGGGAGCATTTACGTTTCTTCGGGGACCTCGGTGCATCCGAATATCGCCCAATTGGCGCTATCCTCCGAACCGACGCTGCCGCCCGAGACCAAGGATTCCGGCATCGGGAGAAACTTCGAGATCGAGACGGGAACGAAATGGAATTTCTTCAACGAACGGTTTTCCATGACCTCGGCCCTCTTTCTCGACGAGCAGACCAATCCGGCGCCGGTGGATTTGGACGATCCGCTGCTCGAAGCTTTCCGCGGCCGGGAGCGTGTCTGGGGTTTTGAATTCGGGGCCGTGGGACATATCACGGACAAGTGGCAGGTCCTCGTCAACTACACGCTGCAGTTTAGCAAGATCACGGCGGCGAGCGATGGGACACTGGTCGGCAATCCGGTGCTCAATGCGCCGAAGCACACGGCAAATCTCTGGACGACCTATGAGCTGCCGTGGAATTTCGAGGCGGGGTTTGGCGCCAATTTGGTCAGTTCCCGCACCGCTTCGGAATCGCCCGATCCGCAAAATGGTTTATTGATGGAAGCGCCCGGCTACATCATTTTCAGCGCGATGCTGAAGTATCACGTGAACAAGAACGTCGACATCCAGGCGAACGTCACCAACCTGACGGACAAGTATTACTACGACGGCGTCCACCCCGGACATATCAATCCGGGCGAAGGCCGCGTCGTCTTCATCAGCACGAATTTCCGCTTCTAGCGGACAGCGCCGTGTTGCTCACCGTCGAGAATGTCCTGGACGCCGCCCAGCTCGCCAAGGCGCGGCAGATTCTGGAGCAGGCGCCCTGGGTGGATGGCAAGGTCACGGCCGGACATCAATCGATAAAAGCGAAGGACAACCAGCAAATCCCGGAAGGGCATGAGGCGAGCGAAAAGCTCGGCAAAATGATCCTTGCGGCGCTGGGCTCGAATCAGCTCTTTCTCGCGGCCGCCCTGCCGCACCGGATATTTCCGCCGCTCTTCAATCGCTATTCGGGCGGACAATCCTTTGGCACGCACGTCGACAACGCCATCCGGCGGGTCCAGGGTACGCCGGTGTGTGTCCGCACGGACATCTCGGCCACGCTCTTTCTGGCCGAACCGGAGGAGTACGACGGCGGCGAGTTGTGCGTGGAAGACACCTACGGAGTGAAGACGGTGAAACTGCGCGCCGGGCAAATGGTCCTGTATCCGGCGACGAGCCTGCACCATGTGCGCCCCGTGACGCGCGGCGCGCGGGTCTGCTCATTCTTCTGGATTCAGAGCATGATCCGCGACGACACCCAGCGGTCGCTGCTCCTCGATTTGGACCTGGCGATCCAGCGCTTGAATCGGGAGTCACCGGACCACCCAGTCGCGGTGCAACTCACGGGCGTTTATCACAATCTGCTGCGGCAGTGGGCGGAGGTGTAGTTCTGGGGCGTTGTCCTAAAAGCGCTGGTGACCACCCGCAGACCTTCCGAAAGCGGCGGAGAACCGGTCCGCGCCGGACGGGCGTAGCACTCCAAAACGCAGGCGCTTCGATTTAGATCTACCATATTTGCTGACGTTTCAGACGAAGACTGGGGTGAAGCAAATGGCTGCCGAGATGCTCTTTTGTGCCCAAGTCGTTGTATGCACCCACTGGCACTCCCGCTGTGCGAAGTGCAACTTCGCACCGATGTGCGTTCCCAAGTGCAACTTGGGAATGAAACGAACTCGATCTTTGCTCGAAATTCGGGATTTGTGTTAAATGGCATGATCTTTATGCGCGGCACTTGGGCTACCAAACAGTTCGACTGAGTTCGCAGTTTTCATGTCCGACTCCGTTACGACGTTGGCCATTAAGGCCGTGAGTGCGAAATGCGCTGCCACATTCAAATCGCAGGGCTTTCGGCGCCGCAGCCCGCACCTCTATCGCGAAGCGAGCGACGTTTTCCATTGTATCCATTTTCAGGCGTCTCAATGGGGGTCACGCGAGTCCGGCCGCTTCACCGTCAATCTCGGGATTACGTCAGCTTCGATTTACCGCCATTGGACAGGCCGGCCTTTGCCAGCGAACCCAGCAACTGCGCTTTGGCCAATCCAACAACGCATTGGAGCAGTATGTGGCGAGCCGCGTGATCTGTGGTGGGACGTTTCATCGGACTCGGACGTCCCGGCACTCGCCGCCGATATTTGCCAACGGATTCAGAATTCCGGGTTACCGTTCTTCAGCCGGTATCCGTCGACAGATGCCATACTCGATGAGGTTCAACGCGGTATTACATTATTCGGCATGTCCACCTCGCAGATGGCGCTTCTCCACGCAATGCTGCTTGTTGACATTGGAAGGCTCGACGACGCTGCGGCCTGCATCCAGGAAGCATTACTTAGCAACAAGGTGGAGCTGTTTCGTGGAACGATTCTCCTTATCGCCCGAAGGCTTAAACTGCCGACGCTTGGTGCTGGGGAGCCTTAAGCGAAATTCAGGCTGAAGCCGTTTCTGGTTGGCGCATTTTGGCCATCCACTCCTGGTGAACTTTCGGTGAAATCTCGCTCGGTTTGATTTCGCTGCGGCCGCCCCAGAAGACGTTCGTGTAAGTGACCGGGATGCCGATGCTGGCGAGGTGCGCGTCGATGGCGGCTTTGTGGACGAAGACGCGGTCCTTTTCGGTGCCGTGGCAGACGGCCATGATGTTCACGTTATTGAATTCCGAGCCGCCTTCGCGCCAGTAGCAATGGGTGAGGATGTCGAATCGCCCGACTTCGCCGCCGGCTTCGATTTCGCGTCCGGCGGGAACACGCCAATGGAAAAGGGCGTTGAAGCGGGTGACGCGCACGCCGGTCTGCGAGGGCTTGACGTGCTCGAGAAAAGTGGAAAAGCGGCCGATGACCTGGCGCTCGTTGAGGCTCTCGGCCACGCGACAGAAAGTAGCGAGATCGACGCCCGCTTCCGCGGCGCGCGCTTCCCAGAGACCGACGCGGACTTCGTCGAGGGTCAGTTCGCGTTTCAGCGCGAGGAGGACTTCCCATTCGAGATCGCTGAGGTTGACCACGCCGACTTTGAGCATTTTCGCGGGCGCCTCGGCTTTGTCTCCGGGTTCGATCGTCTTGCGGCGGACGTGGCCGACGCCGAGTGCGAAGATGCCTTTGGCCGGCATGAGCTTGTAATGCGTGGCGCCGGTGTGGCGCATGAGCACTTCGCAATGATCGCCCATGGACGTGCCCACCGGGGTCTTGAGCGTGGTCCAGAGCCGATACTCGCTGCCGGTGGTGGCGGTGTCGGTCGAGCGAATGACGATATGCCCGCTGAACGGATCCTGCTGAAACATGAAATCGAAGGCGTCGTTGAGCTTTTCCTCCGGCACTTTCCAGGCGACGAGGGCGCCTTCGGCGAGATTGCTGGCGACCAGGGTCTGGCGGATGCGCCGGATGGTCCCGGCGGCGAGCATCGTCTTGAGACGCTCCAGCACCGTTTCGATGGGCACACCGCTGCGCTCGGCGATGGCGAGAAAAGGCTCACGGACGAATCCCTGGATCTTGTCCTCCGAGACGGCGAGGATCCGGGCATTGAGGGGGTCGTTATGTTCGATGCTGGACATGGGAGTGGGTAGGTTAAACTACCCGCGGAGCCGGCGCTACTTGGGATTTGTCGTCCGTGGACCGTATTCTGCACTGGATGGCGGGTGCTTCGCGTGATGGCGGGTGGTTGGAGACAGAGGTTTTTTAAACGCAGAGACGCAGAGACGCAGAGGGTGCAGAGGGTGCAGAGGGAAAATGCAGGATGGCCGGCGGGCGTAACAAGGGAGCCCGGACATTCTTGTCCGGAGATTCACGGTTCGTAGCGATTGGGTGGACTATCCGTTCTTCTGTGACGTTAGAGCGTTTTCGATTGAGTGAGTCGCATGGTAGGGAGCGCCAGCGCCGAAAAGTCAGCTTTGTCATCCTGAGCGGAGCGGGGAAGCATGGGCGGAGTCGAAGGACCTCTAACTTCCGCGGGTTCCTGTGCGGAGCGGCTGGCGCTCCCTCTTTTCAAGAGTGTCTTCTTGAGCCATCTGAATGAAGAAGAAGGATATTGGAGATCCTTCGACTCCGCCCATGCTTCCGCGCTCCGCTCAGGATGACAGAGGTTGGTTTTCGGTGCTCTCGCTACTGGCACGGTGCGTCAGATTAATGAGAAATTGCTCTAGGCTCGAAAGGATTTAAAAACGGAAGGGAGGGCTTTGGAATCTC
Organism: Chthoniobacter sp.; assembly: GCA_036501065.1. Classification (GTDB taxonomy): domain Bacteria; phylum Verrucomicrobiota; class Verrucomicrobiia; order Chthoniobacterales; family Chthoniobacteraceae; genus Chthoniobacter. Next base: position 61,046 of record DASYAY010000059.1, read on the forward strand.
CGGATAAGAATGTCCGGGCTCCGTTGTCGTGCTCCACACGTCGCTTATCCTACATTTTTTCCTCTGCGATCTCTGCGTCTCTGCGTTTAAAAATTCCTTTCGTCGAGACCAAGCCCGGTCATTTCCGCTCCAGCCAGTCGCGTTTCACCCATGCGAGGGCACTTTCGCGGGAATCGAGGGTGCCTTCGAGCTGGCGCGATTGGACGGCCTCGAGGATTTCGCTGAAGCGCGGCCCGGGAGACATCCCGAGCTCGATGAGATCGCGTCCGGAAATGAGGGGCGCGGGAATGAGCGGCTCGCTGGCGAAGTCGGCGCGCTTGACCTTGAGATATTCGTAATTGTCGAGCATCCCGTGGCTGCTCGTGCAATCGACGCGGTGCAATTCCAGCTCGTCGTCCATGTGCGGCCGAGCGAGGAAACGCTTGAGCTTGGCCACGCGCATCTGCTGCACATCCTTGAAGACCATGTGATTGGCGACGGCCTCGACGGTGGCGTCGATCTCGACACGGGAAAAGCGCAGACGGGTCATGATCTCCTCGGTCATGGTGGCGCCGAGCTTGTCGTGCCCGCTGAAGCGGATGCGGCCGTCCGGATCGACGGAGTAAGTCGCCGGTTTGCCGATGTCGTGGAGCAGGACGGAAAAGACGAGCGGGACCGAGACCTGCGCGGGGAGCAGGCCGAGCATGATCCGGGTATGAACGAAGACATCGCCTTCGGGATGGAATTGCGGGGGCTGTTCGCAGCCCTTGAGTTTCTCCATTTCCGGAAGGATCACCTTGAGCAATCCGCTTTCGTCGAGCAGATCGAAGCCGCGCACGCGCCGCGGGGAAAGAAGGATCCTGACCAGTTCCTCGCGGATCCGTTCGGCGCTGACCTCAGAGATGTGCGCGGCGTGCTCGCAGACGGCGCGCCAGGTGGCGCCGTCGAGATCGAAGCCGAGCGTGGTAGCGAAGCGCACGGCCCGGAGGAGACGAAGGCGATCCTCGCGAAAGCGGTCGTAGGGATTGCCGATGGCCCGGAGCATTTTCCTCGCGAGATCCTGCTGTCCGCCGACAAAGTCGATGAGCTGCTCGGCGATGGGATCGAAAAACAGGCCGTTGATCGTAAAATCGCGCCGGGTGGCGTCATCCTCCGGGGTGGCGAAGACGACGTTCTCCGGATGGCGTCCGTCGAGGTACTGGCCATCGTGGCGAAACGTGGCGATCTGGAATTCGTTGCCGCCTTCGACGACGACGATGACCCCAAAATGCGCGCCCACGGCCACGGTGCGGTGGAAGAGTTTCTGCACCTCTTCCGGATGGGCGCTGGTGGCGATATCGTAGTCGTGCGGCTCGACGCCCATGAGGCGGTCGCGAACGCAGCCGCCGGCATAGTAGGCGATGAAGCCGGCATCCTGGAGACGCCGGACGATGGCGCGCGCCGAATCAGCCAGTTGGGAAGGTGAAGACACGTGGAAAATCTAGCGTTGGGGAGCGGTAAGAAAAAACAAAAAGCCCGGCCGTGAAGCCGGGCTTTTGAGTTGCGCCTTGGAGGCGAAAGGATGGTCTCGGCTATTTCGATTCGGCAGGTGCAGCAGCAGCGCCGGAATTGGCGCCGGTTTGGATGCCGTACTTATTGACGATGGCTTTGGCCTGGTCGTCGGTCTTAGCGAGAATCAGCAAATCCTCGATCATGCTGCTGAGCTTCTTCTCGACTTCACCGGACTGCGTCAGCGCCGGCTTTTGATTGTCGATGGCCTTCTCGAGAGCGACCTTGGTTTCGTTCAAAGAAGTTTTCATCTTGAACGACGTGACCGTCTGCTGGACGAAGATGATCGCGATGGCGACGAGGAGCAGCGCGAAAGGCAGGTGCAGTGAGCCGTTCTCCGAAGTGGAGGAGGAGGCTTGGGCGGGTTGATTGAAATTGTAATCGGGTTCGGTACTCATGGGAGGGAGATTAGGGGTGAAGGCCGAGGTCGCTACCGCTGGCAGGGGCGGCGGGTTTCGCAGGAGCCGGAGAGCCGGGTGCCGGGGTGGGCGTGGCTACATGAATGTTGTACTTTTCCAGGAGCTTCTTCATGTTCTCGTTCTTCACGGAAACATTGGCCATATCCTGAAGGATTGCCGGACCGAGCTTTTGGTTGAGCTGGGCGCCCTTGTTAATCTCGGCCTGCTGGACCTGATAGGTGTTTTGCTGCTTCTGGACTTCGGCCTGGAGAGTCGAATTCATCCCGCCAACCGCGGACAGAACGATCGCCAGCACCAGACTGAGCGCCGAGGCCGCGACGGATATATAGTAATAGATTTTCATGAGAGGGGGCGCACTTCTCGTCCATCGCCCTAGGGAACGTCAAGGGACAAATCGGCCCTGATTAAACTTTTTTTTGAGTGTTTGCCGGACCCGTGGATGCGCGAACAACGAGGCGCACCGGGAGGACTTGCTTTTGCGCGTTTTCGGCAGCGCCGGCATTGACCAGGCGATTAATCTCCCGGATGCCCGCTTCGGCAACTTCCTCGGCCGGAATATGGATGGTGGTGAGCGGGGGATCGACGGCCGCGGCGGAGGGGTCTCCGGAGCAGCCGATGATGCTGAGATCGCCGGGCACCTTCAATCCACGAGCGTGCGCCAGGTAAAGAGCGCCCAAAGCCGCCCGGTCGCTCATTGCAAAAATGGCTGTCGGAGCTGGCTGGCGGGCAAGAATTTCCTCAAGCGCGGTGCGTCCGGCGTGTTCGGAAAGGTCGCCGTAGACGATGTGTTGAGCTTCGATCGGAAGGCCGAGATTTTCGCAAGCCTCACTGACTCCATGATTGAGCGCCAGGATCTTGGGATGCGTCGAGCCGAAGGGCCCGGAGATGATGCCCAGATGCTGGTGCCCCAAACCGACGAGGTGCTCGATGGCCAGAAAGGCCGCCCGTCCGTAATCCGGGACGATGCTGGTCACTCCCGCGATGGGGGTATCGTAGCCGAGAGAAACGACCGGGAGACCGCGCCGGAGCAGCGCTTCATAAAGTGAAGGATTGGGCAGCCCGTGGACGAGGAACTTGGAATAGGTGCCGACGCGTATGGGATGCGGGAGGGCGCTGGAGTTCGAGTAGTCGTGGGTCTCGTCGTACTGAGCCAGGCTCAACGGGTGTGAGACATCCGGCACCGCGGCCATGGCCGCCACCACCAGGCGGTGGACAAATGGATCAGCCACGCCACCGTCGATCGCCGTGGAGATCAGCAGGCAGAAATCGCCCAATTCCGGATACATGCGAACGACGGCACGCAGGTCGTTGGGAATATAGCCCATTTCCCGGCAGACCTTGAAGACCCGCTCGCGAGTTTTTTCGCTCACCCGAATGCCGTAATCGCGATCATTCAGCAGCGAAGAAATGGCGCCCTGCGAAACGCCCGCCGCCTTGGCGATTTGCGCCATGGTGATGGTCTTCTGCAGGTCCGACAATTGTCGTGGCGCCCTGCGTTCCGGTTCGTCCGATCGGGGCTGCTCCGCCGCGTTGGGCACATTCATTTGCGAAGTAGAAGTAGTATCCGGAGCGGATTTCACAAGTGGAAAAACCCACAAGGAGGGAACTACGTAGGTGTCACCGATGGAAGATTTTGGCGCCTTCGGCTTCGCCAGCGGCCCACGAGGCACGGGTCTCCGCTGAAAATAGCCCAGCGCTTTAGCGCTGGGTACCGGCGCCCTCAATTTGTCTCCAAGTCCCGAAGGGACGATACCGGCAGATAGAGTTCCGTCCCTACGGGACTCATAACGATGGATGACACTGAGACCCAGCGCTAAAGCGCTGGGCTATTTTCAGCAATCGGCTTCAGCGATGTGGGCAGTGAAAGGGGTAATCGGTGCCTCTCGTGCCCCCCTCGTTCCCAAGCTCCAGCTTGGGAACGCATTTATTCTGCGAAGCTCCAGCTTCGGACGGTGCGGCAGGGAAGCGGGAGCTTCCAAGACAGTTTGCGTTCCCAAGCTGGAGCTTGGAACGAGGGCTCAATTGAAGCCGCCAATTCTCCCCGTTCCCAGCTAAGCCTAGGTGTTATCCGGAATGATCTTTTTGACGAGGCGGTCGACGCCTTCCCCGGCGAAGTCACTGGCGGGATAGATCTTCTTGGCCTTCAGGTAGAGGGCCAGGCTGGCGCCGATCTGGTCGCGCTTTTCCATGTCCTGCGCATCCTGCAGGGTGCGGACGAAATCCGCGGCGTGCGGTGTGAGGTCCGCGCGGGTCTTGCTCAGCTTGGTGTCATCGGGGAATTGCTGGGCGATCTTTTCCACGCTTTCCCAGGCGCCGGGATAATTGTTCTGCCGGACCATTTCGTCCGCCCGCATGATGGCCACTTCGATGGTCTCCATATTCTGGAGCACTTCCTTGAGCTTGGCGGCCTTGTCCGGATAAAACCCGAGGGCGCCGATGAAGCGGGCACGATCCTCGTAAATCTGCCGGTAATTCTTTTGGCTGAGCAGCTCCTCGAAATCGATGACCGCCTTTTGCTGGACGTCACCCGTCTTGAAAATTTGCGTGGAAATCTCAACGAGAGCGGGGTTCCGTGGCCAGATTTCCGTGGCGGCGGTGAGCTCGGTTTCGAGGGTCTGGTTATCGCCCTTGAGCGCGGCATTGCGGGCCTTGGCAATGTGCATCGCGGCGATTTGCTTCGACGTCTCGATCAGACCCAGGGGCTTGGAACTGTCAAAATCCTTGGCCGTCTTGGTGAGATCTTCCACCAGGGTCTGGGCGAGGGTGTAATCCTTCACGTCGAGCGCGGAGATCAACTGGTAGCTCTTGTGGGTGAACTCCAGGGCCTGGCGTTTCTTCTCCCGCGGCAGGGTGCGGATTTCCGGGACGTACTCGCCCTCGATGAAGGCTTCGGCGAGCCGCTTGCTGGCGCTTTCCAGTTCCTGTTTGTCGAGCAGGTAAAGGTAGGCCTGCACGCCTTCACGCACGTCGCGAATCGCTTCATTGGCCATCGAGTCGAGGGTGCCGACGGTGGGTGGCATTCCGGAGCTCTTTTCGAACAAATCCTTGGTGTCCTTGCCGACATTCAACTTGGTATCGCCATCGGTGAAAACGGCGCGATAAAAGCGCGTGGCCATGAGCACGTGCTGAAAGCGGCGCTGCATGAACAACTGGAGGATCAGCGCCTGGAATTCGACCTTGGCCTGGATGGAATTGAGTTCCCGCTTCACCTGGTTGGCCTTGATCTGGGCCTCGATCTCCACGATGCGCTTGGTGTGCTCCGTGGCGCGCATCGTGTCCTCGTAAATCTCCAACGTCGATTGCGTATTCGGATTTCCGCCGGTGCCGCCTTTGCCTTTCCCATTCCCGGAGGAACCCGCGTCGCGCACAGTGTCGCCCATGCTGGCATGCTGTGAATTCCAATATTCCTGGGTGCGCTCGCGATCGAGCGACTCGTTGGCAGCGAGGAGGCGATTCTGGGCATTGAGCGCCTTCCACGCGCTGTAGACGGCATCGGCAATCGAGTCGCAAAGATGGGCGTCGATTTCGAAATTGGAGCCACGCGGGAGCAGACCGAAAGCGGCGTCGACGTTCTGCACAGTGGCGTTGCTCGGGGCGAGCAGGTTCAGAATCTTGGCGATGACCAACTGGTACTGCTGATCCACGGCCTTGGTTTCCTCCGGCGCGTTCAGGTATTTTTCGAAGCGGGCCTCAAAGATTCGGTTGTTGTTGACGTTCCAGTTCTTCCCGTCCCACGTCATGATCTCGTTTCCCGGGTCAAAGGTCGGCACGTCTTTGCCGAGGAAACTGCCGTTTTTCTGTCCACCGCCTCCGCCGCTACCATTGCCCGAGGATGAACCCTGCGCCGGTTGCGAGGCGGGTGCGGACTGACCGGCCGGGGCGCCACCGCCGGAGTGGGGTGCATCGGGAACCTGTCCATAAGACAGGCTGGCGATCACGAGACTGGCACTTACACAAAGGGCGCGAACGCGGTCTGGGGGTAGCGTTTTCATAGTTGGATGAGCGAGGTCAGGACTTCTTTACATCATCTGCGCGCAAAATGCCATGGTCTCCCACTTCGACTTTGAAAAAGAATTTCTGGCCCCGTTCGATGTTCACACTGTTGAACTGCGGCGGGACGAGCACGGGCAGGACTTCGCCATTGGTTTCCACCGAAAACAGGCGGCCCACGGTCGGCGACCACTGGAGCGACTGGCCGATGGTGGCGTCGAGCTTGTAGACGTTGCCGCGCAGGCTGTTCGAGTTCTGGAGGTAATCCTGGATCGGCAACGGGGTCAGCGTGCGATAGGGGTCGCTCGCCCGGCCAAAGAGAAAATATCCGCCGGCCAGCGCGGCCAGGACCAGCACCACCACCATGAGCATCCAGACGGGATGAGCGGACGAACTAGCGCGGCGAGCCATAAGAACAAATACGGGGGGCGAAGGGCAAAAGGCAAATCACTGGGCAATCAGTAAGCAGATGCTGGGGGGCTGTCATGCAACTTTCTACACCGGCCTACGGTTTCCCGCGAGTATCCCGAGGAAGGACCGAGCGGACTTCGGGCAAAAAGACGATCGGTGCGCTTGCTTCGTTCACCGAATGAACCCCCAGTGCGGTCCGAACGGCCAATAGACGAAAACGCCCCGGCCCATGATGTTCCGTTCCGGCACAGGGCCCCAATCCCGGCTGTCGGAGCTGTGATAGCTATTGTCGCCCATGGCGAAATAGTGCTTGGGCGGCACGGTATAGGTATCGTGGGGCGTCCGCATGATTGGCATGAGAAAGGTCTCGAAGCCGACTCCGTAGCCGCCGTACCCGTCCTTCATCGACATCACGCGCTGGCATCCGTAAGCTTGGGCGGGCTGACCATTGACGAAAAGTTTCGGAGGATCGACTCGCAATTGGTCGCCCGGCTCGCCGGCGAGCCGCTTGATGTAGAACTGCGAAGGAAGACTCATGTCGATCTTGTTGTTCGCATTGTCCTCGAGACGGGCGGCCACGGGATCGTCGAAATCCGCAGGGTTGTTCGGTTCGGTGCTCAGGGGACGATCCCGATCGTGTGTCGGCAAATTCTCGGTGTTGAAGACGAAGACTTCGCCACGGTGAGGCCGCCGAAACTGGTAGGACATCTTGTCCACAAAAACGTGGTCGCCGGTGTCGACATGCCCTCTGGCGATGACCTCTCCCTTTTGGTAGTCCCGCTGACTGATGGTAATGCCCTGAGGGCCACCATCTCTGAGGAAATTCCAGGTCAACTGGCGCATGGGAGCGTGAATCCAGTAGGTGTGCCCCTTGTCGGTGTCGACCCTCGTATAGGTGAAGAAACGGAAGCGGGTGACTTCGTTGATGCTGATGACCGCTTCGTCGGACTCCGCGACCACATTCACCCAGGTGCGTCCACGGATGGCTGTATCCCAAGCCCGCACGAGGAAGTTCGGAGGCGGCTCTTTGGTCGGATGCCCGAGGATGCCATTGAGGGTCGGCTGCATCGAACCGGTGGGAATGGTAAAGGGCTGGAGAAAGTAGGTGCGGACGGCCAGGGCGACGACGATGGCTACGAGAAAGACCTCGCAGTTTTCCCGCCAGGCGACGTCATCGACCTTGGGCAGAAGCGAGGTGCACTGGGCGTTCAAAGCCCGCGCCGTGGTCTCGATCTTTGCCTCGTTGCGCTCCTGGCAGGCACTTTCGAGTTCCTGGATACCACCCTCAAATTCCGCCACCGCGCGTTCATTCCAGAGGTCGCGTTTGTAGTCGAGAAGCTTGCGCGCATCCTTGGCGAACTGGCGCCCCTGTTTGACGGCCTTGGGAAGGAAAAAAGAAAACATCGATGATGGCGGAGAGCGGGGAGTCGAATCGGAAATCAACCCTAAAGGAAGACAAATCTTCCCCCTCGCGCGCTGCGGGGCGCGGTCAGTTTGGCATTTGCAATGGGTCCTCGCCGTACATCCGTTTATTCGAGTCGCTTTCCGGTTTCAGCCAGCCGTTGTAGTAAAAGTTCCGGTCTTCCTCGCTCGTATCACAAGCGGCGAGCATCAGGGCGAGAAGGAGGAGGGAAAGGTATTTCATGGCGCGGGGGATATTATGTCATTTTTTGACTTCGGAAATTCCTTCTTTCGGGTTTTTCAACGCAACCGGCTTCGTTCTGCGCGAGCAAGAGCGTGCCGCGGATTACCCCAAAACCGCCTTCACCCCATGATTCTCCCGACCAAATTATTCCCGGCCCTCGTTGTCACCTCGTTGGTTCTTTCGCCCGCTATGTGGGCCGAGGACAAGCCGGCCAATCCTCCCGCCGCAGCCCCCGGCGCCGTCGCCACGGCTACGCCGAAACCACTGCCACCGCAGGTGCCGGATGTGCCGGCGGTGAAATATGATGCGAAGACGGGCGAGCCGAACAAAGGCTTCCTCTCGGCGCACGAGAAGTACGTGGCCATCGCCAAGGAAGGAAAAGCCCAACTCCTGTTCCTCGGTGATTCCATCACCGCCGGATGGGCGGGCCGGGGCAAAACGGTCTGGGAAAAATCCTTCTCCCAATGGCAGCCCGCCAATTTCGGAATCGGCGGTGATCGCACCCAGCACGTTCTCTGGCGGATCGAGAACGGTGAACTCGACGGCCTCAAGCCGAAGGCGGCGGTGGTGATGATCGGCACGAATAACGTCGGCAGTGACTCTCCGGAAGCGATTGCCAAGGGAGTGACGAAGATCGTCGAAACCATCCGCGCCAAGACTCCGGCGACGAAGATTCTCCTCCTGGCGGTGTTTCCGCGGGGTGAGAAAGCGAGCGCGCCCGGGAAGCCCAATGGCGCTCGCGAAAAGCTCGCCAAGGTCAACGAAATCATTTCCAAGCTGGCCGACAACCAGCACGTCTTCTATCTCGATATCGGCGCGAAATTCCTCCAGCCCGACGGCTCCATTACCAAGGAGATCATGCCCGATTTCCTGCACCCGTCGGAAGCCGGTTACCAGATCTGGGCCGATGCCATTACGCCGAAGCTGACGGAGTTGATGAAGTAAGGGGACCGGGCACCGGCAGCATAGTCATTCGTTCGGCGCGCCAGAACCGCCGGGTGAATTGTGCTTGGCACCCGTGCGGTCGCCGGGCTTCGTGGGGCCGTGAAAATTCTCGCGACCATCGCCGAACGCGCGGCTGCCGCGAATCTGCCTTTTCTCGTCATTGGGGGAAATGCGGTGATTGCCCACGGTTATCCCCGGTTGACCAACGATCTCGATTTGCTTGTTTGTGAGACCGACCGGCGGGCTTGGGACGAGATGATGACGAGCTTGGGTTATGTGCCGCACCAGATTCAACGGGCATTCCACATGTATAATCCGGTCGAGCGGGGCCTGCCTCCGGTGGATTTGATGCTTGTTGATGTGGGCACGTTCGGAAAGCTCGCCACCGATCCAAAGCCGTGCGTGCTGGATGAAACGGACGTCTGCATCCCGAAGTTGTCGCACTTGCTGGCCCTCAAACTTCACGCCTTGCGGCAAGGCCCTTCTCATCGCTTTGAGCGCGACATGTCCGACGTGATAACTCTGGTTGAGGTCAATCATGTCGATCTTGCGGTGTCCGAATATGCGGAGATACTGGAACGGTATGCCACTCCCGCCGTTCGAGAAGAAATCCTCCGACGACTTGCTGGACCTGAATCTGCCGGTGCCTGAACGGCCGTTGCCACCATTCCATAATCTTCCGCCGGATTGGACCTACGCGATCAATGTGGAAAGATGGAAGACTCAGGTGCTCGACGACGCCTACTGGGCGTGGAGTCTCGCCGGGAAAAATCCCGAGCCTTTCGTGATGTGATGGCGGTGTCTGTTCCTTGACGACGTAGCCCCGAGCGGCTCGTGGCGCTGAACAGTTCCTCGTGCCCAAACTCTGAGACTGTGTGAAAAGTCGGCGGTGCTTATGCAAGTCATTGATGAACTTTTGTAAGTCATCGAAAGTTCGTCGGCGAAACTCGATTTTTCGGGCTTTTCACACAAACTCTCTATTTGGGCACGC
>DASYAY010000060.1:0-12473 GCA_036501065.1 Chthoniobacter sp.
TCGTGCCCAAACTCCGAGACTGTGTGAAAAGTCGGCGGTGCTTATGCAAGTCATTGATGAACTTTTGTAAGTCATCGAAAGTTCGTCGGCGAAACTCGATTTTTCGGGCTTTTCACACAAACTCTCCATTTGGGCACGCAATTGTGGGTGCAACTCCATTGCACGCGGAGGGGGTGTCTGCGGGTGGGGGGCGAGGATGCCGGCCCGCAGACACCCCCGCCATGCGAGATGGCATCTCGCTCCTTAGTGTGTGCCCAAATGGAGTTTGGGCACAAGGGGCGTGAGGGAGTGGGTTACGGAGAAAGTGATCGTGGCGATCTGCGCTCGCTCGAACGCACAAGGGAGCGACTCGGAGGATTCGAAACTCGAAACCCGAAACTCGAAACCCGAAACTTCTCTATCTCCCCGGCGCCAGTTCGAAGAGCCAGCCCTTGAGGTATTCGGTTTCGGGGAGCGTGGTGATCACCGGGTGGTCGGCGCCTTGCGAGAAGGCGGCGATTTGCCGGAGCGTTTTCTTTGCGTCGACGGTGGCTTCGTTGATCACTTCCATGAAGACTTCGCGGCTGACGTGATGGGAGCAGCAGAAGGTGGCGAGGAGGCCGTCGGGATTGAGGAGCTTGAGGGCGCGCAGGTGGATTTCCTTGTAGCCGCGCATGGCGTCATTGACCGTTCCCTTGCTCTTGGTGAAGGAGGGCGGGTCGAGGATGATCAAATCGTAGCGGGCTTGCTGGCGTTCGAGGTCCTTCAAAAGGTCGAAGACATTCGCGGCGTGGGCCTCGATGGACAATTGATTGCGCTGGGCATTGCGCCGGACCAACTCCACGCACTCGGTGCTGATGTCGACGGCCTGGACCTGCGCTGCGCCGGCCTTGGCGCAAGCGAGAGCGAAGGCGCCTTGATTGGCAAAGCAATCGAGCACGCGGCGTCCGCGGGCATAGCGGGCGACTTCGGCGTAGTTCGGAATTTGATCGAGATAAAAGCCGGTCTTCTGGCCGCGTTGCAGGTCGATCTCGAAAACCAGGCCGTCGACGTGGATGTCGAAGGCCGAGGGCGCTTCGCCGGCGAGCACGCCGGTGTGCAGTTCGAGACCCTCGGCCTTGCGAATGGGAGCGTCGTTGCGCTCGATGATCGACTTCGGCGCGAGCAGCTTTTGCAGTGTCTCGGCGATCAGCGCTTTCCGCTGGTCCATGGCCAGGGTGAGAGTCTGGAGGACGAGGTGATCGCCGTAGCGGTCGATGATGACTCCGGGCAGTCCGTCGCTTTCGCTCCAGACGAGCCGGGCCAGCCGCGAATCGACGCCACGCCGCGCGCGGTAATCGATGGACTGTTGCAGCCGGCGTTGGAAGAATTCGAGGTCCAGGTCCTGGCGCTGGCGGGAGAAGCGCCGGGCGACGATCTGCGAGCGCGAATTGTAGATGGCCGAGCCGAGCAGGCGGTCCTGTCCGTCCTTGAGCGAGACGACATCGCCGTCGGCGGGGTTGCCGAAAGTTTTTAGCACTTCACTGGTATAGACCCAGTCGTGCCCATGAAAGATGCGGGAGCGGGGTTTGACGATGAGGCCGGCCATAACGTGGGGCGCAGAACGTAGGAGGGGCGGCGCGGCGGGTCAATGCGCGGGAATGAACGAACGACCGTTCCTCCGCGACTTGAGCCGGCCTTGTGCTAATATGGATGACGTTTGACCGAAGATTTGGAAGGCTCGATCCATCGATGAACATCTCCGCCCTGCTCGTTGCCCTTGTGGTGTTGCCGCTGGCAGCGGTGTCGGCAGCGGATGGGGACAAAGAGAAGGGCGCGGCGGCCTTGGGACTGCTGAAGGCGATCGACGAAGGATTCGTCCAGGTCTATGACAAGGTGGCGCCGACGGTGGTGGTGATCGACGCGACGCGGCAGCCTTCGACCGACGACGACGATGACATTCCGCGCGAGTTCGAGTTTTTCCTGGATGAAGGCCGGTCGCATCGGGACGCGGAGAAAGAGCCCGGGCCGCGCTCGCGGAAGACTCCGGGGACAGCTTCGCACAGCGAAGGATCGGGATTCATCGTGCGGGCCGACGGCTACATTTTCACCAATGAGCACGTGGTGGAGGACGCGGAGAAGATCGAGGTGCGGCTGAAGGATGGGCGCATCTTTTCGGCTCGCCTGGTGGGCGAAGACGAGCATACCGACATTGCCGTCTTGAAAATCGAGGCCAAGGACCTGCCGACGGTGGACTGGGGCGATAGCGAAAAGCTGCGGATCGGCGAGTTGGTGTGCGCGATCGGAGCGCCCTTCAGCCAGGACTACAGTTTCACCGTGGGGTGGGTGAGTGGGAAGAACCGGAGCAATCTGCTGGCGCCAACCTCGCCGACGATCCTGTTCGAGGATTACATCCAGACGGATGCCTTCATCAATCCGGGGAATAGCGGCGGCCCGCTTTTCGACGTGGAAGGCAAGATCGTCGGGATGAATACGCTGATCAACGGCTTGGGGCGGGGGCTCGCGTTCGCCATCCCGTCCGCCATGCTGACGGACATCGGTCAGCAATTGATCGCCTCCGGCAAAGTCCAGTGGCCGTGGCTGGGCATCCGCATCGAGACGCTGGCGGACAACGCCGCCTTGCGCGCGCATCTCGGCGGAATCGAGCAGGGGGTGGTGGTCGACACGGTGGAAGCGGATGCGCCGGCCTCGACGAAGAGCGACCTGCGGCCGGCGGATGTCATTACCGAAGCGGACGGGGTGAAGGTCGCTTCGGCGCGCGAATTGCAGCGGCTGGTGCTGAGGAAAAAAGTCGGACAGGCGTTGCAACTGAAGGTCTGGCGCGCGGGCAATACTTTGCAAATCGCCGTGGCCACGGGAGAATTGCCGCTGGAAGTCACGAAGGTGGCAAACGTCTCTCCCAGCCGGGAGGCGCCGGCCGTGAAAGCGGAGACGCTGGGCATGAAACTGCGGGACGGCAAACCGAAAGGGGCGCAGGTCATCGGCGTGACGCCGAACAGTCCGGCGGCGCGCGCAGAGATCCTCTCGGACGACGTGATCACGGAAGTGGAAAACCGGCCGGTGAACGACGCTGCCGGATGTGTCTCGGCGATTACGACGGGGATGGTGACGAAAGGGAATAAAAGTGTGCTTTTGAACATTGAGCGCGGAGGGCGGCAGACCTTCATTCTTTTGAGTCTGCGCCCATTGCCTTTGGCGCATTGAGCCCGATTGGAGGGCGCGGGGTGTGGCGGAAACCTCGAGGGTGCGAGTGGGTGAAAACGCGTGTCCTAATTTGAAATGTTCCACAAGGTTGGAGGAGCGGACTGCGGAGTGAACGCAGTATCGGTTCGACGAAGCTTTATCACTCGCCGAAAGCAAGCTGCGGGCATTACATCCGACAACCACCCATGACGGATGACGAAACATTATTGATGCAGTTCGAGGCCGCCACGTGGCCGTTGGAAGAGTGGCATCAGCGGCAACATATCAAGATAGCCTACCTTTATTTGCGTCAGCATCCGTTTGAGGTGGCTGCCCAGAAGATGCGGGCGGGGCTGTTGGCCTACAATGCGGCAAATCATGTACCGGACGGTTTAGACCGGGGTTATCACGAGACCATGACCCAGGTGTGGATGCGGTTGGTTTATCTCACGATCTGTGAGTTTGGGCCGGGTGAGAGTGCCGACGCCTTTGTGGATAAGCACACGCAGCTCCTGTCGAAACGGGCGATTCTGTTTTTCTATTCGCGAGACCGCATCATGTCTGCGGAGGCCAAGAGCCAGTTCATTGCGCCTGATTTGGCACCATTGCCGCAGAGTGCCAGGAACGGAACACCGCCCTTCTGATTGCTCCTGCGAAGCGTGTAGTCGGGGACGTGTGAACGTGGATCGCGCTCGAAAGGGAGCTCCGATGCGCCGGAAATGTTCCACAGCGGATTTTCAAAGGACGCCCTCCGAAAACGCGTTTGCAAACGCTACGGTCTGCATAATGATGAACGCTACATGGAATCCCCTGATCGAGCGGCCCCCAGGTTGCACTTACGGGCGGCAGCGATTGCGCTGGCGCTCGTGGCGATCCTTGGCGCGGTGGAGTTGGTCAGGGCCTATCGGCTCGAGCACCGCTACATCCGCCTGGTGGTGGCGGAGAGTAGTGAGGTCAAGGATTTGGGAATCGTCTGGCAGCGGGAATGCTTTGCCCACCCGGACTTTCTGCCGCTTTACGGGAGTTCGGAACTGATCAAAAAAGCGCCGAACAAGGCGAGCGAGTTTTTCGAGAGTTATCCGACCGGTTTCGCGGTCTCTCCGGTGGGCCGGCCGAGTTGTACGTCGTTGATTTTGCTGGAGAGGATCGCGGCCAGTGCCACGGCGTCGCCCGGTCGCAAGGTGGCCATCTGCGTATCGCCGAGCTGGTTCCTGGCGCGGGCGGCCAATAGCGTGGGTTTCGCGGGAAATTTCTCGCCGATGCAAGCCACCGAGCTTTTTTATGGGGCGCCGCTGAGCCTGGGCTTGAAGCACGATATCGCAGTCCAGTTGACGCGCTACCCGAAGCTCATGGAAAAGTCGCCGGTGCTGGCCACGGCGGTTTCGAGCCTGGCTCGCGATCAATGGTTGGACCGGGCGATTTACTTTGCCTCCATGCCGCTGGGCTGGCTGGAAAACGCGGTCTACCGGCTTCAGGACCACTATGAAGTGGTCTGGTGGGCGCGGGGCGATCACAAGCTCTTCCATCTGGTCCGGCGCAAAACCAAGAAACTGGACTGGCAACGTCTGCTCGCGGAGACCGTGCGAAAAACCAAGGCGCCTCCGGAGGAGGAATTCGATTCGCGCTTCCGTTATTTCTCCGGCGACGCCGCATTTACCGAAGCCCTGGAGCGTTCCGCCGAATGGGAGGACCTGGCTTTGCTTCTGCGGGTCGTCCGGGAACTGAAGCTCGACCCGCTGCTGCTCAGCATGCCGATGGAGGACGCCCATTTTGAACAAATGGGAATTTCACCGGAGTATCGCGTGGCCTATTCGGAGCGCCTGCATGCCTTCGCCAGTTTGCACGACGTCGCGGTCGTGGATTTTCTGGATCATAGCCGCGATCCGAAATTCTTCGCCGACCACTACGGGCACCCGAGCGCCAAGGGCTGGATCTATTTCGATCAGGCCCTGGACGATTTTTTCCACGGACGATTGAGCCGTGAGGGCGAGTCTTCCCTGCCGGAGGGGAAGGGGCTGTCGAAGACTCAGTAATCTTCCGACTGATCGTCCTCGGCTTCCTCGGTAAGGGCCTTGGTCAGCGATTCCTGGAACATGAGGAATCGCTTGGTGACGAAGAGCGGGTCGCGCTGTTCGCGCGGGTCGACATAGGCTTCGAGGAATTCTTCGATGGTCATCTCCTCGTAGTCCTCCGAATCGGATTCCCAAAGGCGATCGGCGAAGGCGACCTTGTGCGTGGACTCGAAGCAGCAGAGCGCCAGTTCGAAATCGAGGTCGTCAAATTCGTCGCCGAAAAGTTCCCCGATGCGCGTCGTCGCGTCGCACTGGATCAGGTCGTCGCTGATGAAGTGGAGGATGCCGATGAACGACGTGACGTAGTAACTCATGGAAGCGCGGTGGGAAGAAGAAGAGGCGGCTATTTGCCGGGAAGTGCGCTGGCGAGTAAATCGAGGAACTTCTTCCGCGAAGCTTTCACCAGGGTGGCGGGTCCCGTCATTTTCACAAAAACGTTACCCTCCTTTTGCTCGATGATCGCGCCGAGCAGGGCTGAGTTCGGCTTCTCGGTGACCGGGCCGCCGGGCATGCCGCTGGCAAAGGTGCCCTCGGCGGAAACGATCGTGACCTTGGCACCGCCGATCTCCTGGGTGTCGACTTTGTTGGCGTTCTCGTTTCCATGGAATTGGTTCACCCAACGCTGCACGTTGGCCTGCACGTCGCCGCCTTGCTCGGGGCCGAAATAATAAAACGCGATCTCCGCCGACTCATCGGCCTTGGCGCCTGGCACCTTGAGCTGCGCCTTGCGCATTTCCGTATTCGTCAGCGCCACCCAGCTCCAATCCGCCGGGCGCTTGAAAGTCAGACTGCCGACGGGGAAGGTGGCCGGATCTTCGGCGCGAAGCGTGGCGGCGCCGAGGAGACAGAGGGCGAGCAGGACGAGGCGTTTCATAGGGCAGCTTGTGTAAAGCCGGGCGCGGATGGGCGCAAGGAAAAGCCCTGCCGTTTCCGCGGGCGCTCTGGCTTGCCGGTTATTTCAACGAGGGGCTGTTCGAACAAGCGCCGGCGGTTTCAAACTCCGTGAGGTTCGCCACGGTGGTGGCGGCGATTTTTTCCAAAGCGTTGCGGGTGAAGAAGGCCTGGTGTCCGGTGATGAGGACATTCGGGAAGGTGAGGAGGCGGGTGAAGGTGTCGTCGGCGATGATTTTGTCCGAGAGGTCTTCGAAGAAAAGGTCGCCTTCCTCTTCGTAGACATCGAGCCCGAGGTAGCCGACGCGGCCGGACTTCAGCGCTTCGATGACCGCACGGGTATCGATGAGCGCGCCTCTGCTGGTGTTGATGATCATTACTCCGTCGCGCATTTTGGCCAGGGCCGGGTCGCTGATGAGGTGATGGTTTTCGTGGGTCAACGGGCAGTGCAGGGAAATGACGTCCGAGGCGGAAAAGATTTCGTCCAGGGCGACGAATTTCACGCCGAGGGCGAGGCAATCCTGGTTGGGAAAAGGATCATGGGCGATGACCTCGCAGCCGAGGCCGAGGAGGATTTTTGCGGTGATCGCGCCGATTTTTCCGGTGCCGATGAGTCCGACGGTTCGCCCGTGAAAATCGAAACCGAGCAAGCCCTCGAGCGAGAAATTGCCTTCGCGCACGCGGTTGTTCGCGCGGTGAATCTGGCGGTTGAGAGTGAGCATGAGGGCGACGGTGTATTCGGCGACCGCATGTGGGGAATAGGCCGGCACGCGCCCGACCCCGATGCCCTGGCGGGCGGCCTCCTCGAGGTCCACGTTGTTGAAACCGGCGCAACGCAGCGCGATGAAGCGCACGCCCATGGCGCCCAATTCTTCGACGACACCGGCGTCCAGTCGATCATTGACGAAGACGCAGACGGCGTCGGCGCCGCGAGCGAGCGACACCGTTTCCTCGGTGAGATGGGGCTCGAGAAAGCGGAAGGTGTGGCGATCCTCGTTGGCCTTGAGGAAGAAGGACCGGTCGTATTTCTTCGTGCTGAAAAATGCGACGTGCATGAGCGGAGTGTTAAGTTCTAAGCCTCGAAAAGCAACGTAACGCTTGGGTCAGCCACTATTGAGCAATGCGTATTGGGATGGCACACCGCGCGTTCCCAAAGCGCTTCGCTAATTGCCGGCGACAGCCGTCGCCGCCCTGCGGGCAGACTTCGTCTGGCTCTCCGCTCCGCTCGAGTTTGGGAACGAGAGTGTACGAGAGTCCGCTGTTGCCTTCGCAGCGTCCTGCGGTGTCACGCTGCTACGCAAGGCTCAATGGTACCTAAGAGGGCGTCTAAAAAGTAAGTGCGCACGGGTCAAGCCGGAGGCTTGCCGGACCGTAGCCGGGGGTAACACCCCCGGAATGCACCCCCAAAAAATAACTCACGCACCCCGGCAGAGGGGTGCTGGAAATTACCCCTGGAAGGCACCACACCCTCCGGGGTGCATCCGTTGTGTGGGGTGTCGCTTCCCGGGGGTGTTACCCCCGGCTACAGTCCGTCAGCCCTTCGGGCTGGGCCGTAACTTACTTTTTAGACGCCCTCTAAATCTTTTTCGCCCATCTCAATTTCGCGCTGGCGGAACGTGGGTTGGCGCGGAGTTCTTCGGGTCCGGAACGGAGAACGTCGCGCGCAATTTCGGAATAGTCGCCGGATTCCCGGCCGGCCTTGAAGGCGTGCTTTACGCGGCGGTCTTCGCCGGAGTGGAAGGTAAGAATCGCCACGCGCCCTCCCGGACGGAGGCACTGCGGCAGATGACGGAGGAATGCGTCGAGGGCGTTGAACTCCTCGTTGACGGCGATGCGCAGAGCTTGGAAGACCCGCGGGATGGTGTCGTTCGGTTCGGCACGCGGAAGCGGCGCGAGGGCTTGGCGGATGACATTGGCGAGGCGGGTGGTCGTGGTGATCGGGGCACGCGCCTGTTCGTCGAGAATCGCTTTGGCCAGGCGTTCTGCTTCCGGTTCGTCGGCATTTTCGACGAGCAGCTTTTCCAATTTCGCCGGCGAGAGCGCCGCGAGCAACGCGGAGGCCGGTTGGCCGTGTTCGGGATTCATCCGCAAATCGAGCGGGCCTTCCGCCTTGAAGGTGAAGCCGCGCGCGGGGTTGTCGATCTGCATGGAGGAAAGCCCGAGGTCGGCGAGAATGAGGTCGGCGCCGCCGGGCGCTTCGCGACCGAGGAGGGCCGGGAGGCCGGCGTAATTCATCCGGTGCACGCTGAGGACCTCCGGACCGAAACCCAGCGTGCGCAGGCGCGCTTCCGTCTTGGGCAGCTCGAGGGGGTCGGCGTCCAGGCCGATGAGCCGGCCGCCCGGCTGAATGGCCCGGAGGATTTCCTGGGCGTGGCCGCCGTAGCCGAGCGTGGCGTCGACGGCGATTTCGCCCGGACGCGGTTCGAGGATTTCCAGGATTTCCCGGACCATGATCGGGCGATGCGTGCCCGCGGGCGTTTTGCCGCTGGCCAGGACTTTCTCCACATCCGCGGCGTAACGTTCAGGCTGATGCTCTTTGTACTTTTCGTGAAAATGCCGGGGATTTTTGCCGGCGTAGCGGGGCCGGCGGCGCGGCTTTTCAGGCGGGAGATCGCTCATGGCCGGCAGCGTAGCCATATTTGCCGTTGGCGGGTGAAGCGATTTTGCGATTAGGCTGGCGCATGTCTGCAATTTCCCCCCACGCCATTGCTTTCCTTGCTGCCATGAGTTTCACCGCCTCTCTCCACGCCGACGGAACGGCTTTTCCCGAACCGTCCGCCCTGCCGGTGGTGGCCACTTTGCCCGATCCGCTGGTCGGTTCCGATGGCCAGCGCATCGAAACGAAAGAAGCCTGGCAGGCGCGGCGTGCGCCGGAGTTGCGAGCGCTCTTTCAACATTACGAATACGGGAATTTTCCGGAGCCGGTGAAGGTCGAGGCAAGGGTCATGCGCGAGGACAAAACGGCGCTCGATGGCAAAGCGACGCTGCGAGAAATCGAACTGACGCTGGCGCATCCGGAGGGCGCGCAAATTCATCTGCTGCTGGTCACGCCGAATGAGGTCAAGGGGCCGGCGCCGGTGTTTCTCGGGCTGAATTTCGATGGCAACCACGCCCTGCTTCCCGATCCGAAGATTTTCGTTCCGGCGAGTTGGAAATCCCGCAAGGGCCAGACCCTCGAATCAACGCGAGGTTCCTCCTTCGACATGTGGGCGCTCGATCAATCGATTGCCCGCGGCTATGCCGTGGCGACTTTTTGGAACAGCGAGGTGGTGCCGGATGACAAGGAAGCCGCCGAGGCGATGCTGAAAAAGTTCCGCGAATTCAAAGGTTCCGCTAACGTCGCTTCGCCGAGCGGCCGGACGACCGAGGTTCCGGGAACCCTGACGTTGGGCGGACCGGAGCGTGGGCCGGACGATACGGCGACGATTGCGGCATGGGCCTGGTGTCTGCAACGCGCGGTCGACTATCTGGTGACCGATCCGGCGATCGATGCGAAGCGCATCGCGCTCGTCGGTCACTCGCGCAACGGCAAGACCGCATTGCTCGCGGCAGCCTTCGATCCACGTGTCGCGCTGGTCGTTCCGAGCCAGGCCGGTTGCGGCGGAAGCGCGCCCTGCCGCGTCGCCTCGGAACTTTCCGCCCTCCAGGCGAATGGCCGGCCCACGGTCGAGACGGTGCGACAAATCAATACGTCCTTCCCGCACTGGTTCTGCGGGAACTTCAAAAAGTTCAACGAAGAGCCGGCGAAGCTGCCCTTCGATCAGCACGAACTGATCGCCCTCTGTGCGCCGCGCCCTGTTCTGCTTTCGTGCGCGACGGAAGATGTCTGGGCGAATCCGCACGGGCAGTTCGACATGCTGCGCGCCGCCGACCCGGTTTACAAATTAGTGGCCGGTGACGGCCTCGGCGCTACGGAAATGCCGGAGGTGAGCAAGCTATTGCCGAGTCGCTTGGGCTACTACATCCGCCCTGGGAAACACTCGATGACGCGGGAGGATTGGGCGGTGTGGCTGGGGTATGCGGACAAGTGGATGGGGAAAGTTGATCGATGAGAGTTGAGAGTTGAGAGTTGAGAGCCACGTTTTCTGGTGCCGGGATCACTGGTGAAACGGGGCCGAATCCTGCGTCAGGAAAGGTAATCCATTCGCTGGCGTTTTGGAGTGCGGCGCTGCTGCGCCGCTTTCGGAAGGTCCGTGGGTGTGCCCCAGCGCTCCGCCACCTTGCCCTTTCCAAAAGCGGCGCAGCAGCGCCGCACTCCAAAACGCTGGCGCGCTTCGAATCGATCGAATCTGCGCGGCGTACGGAAAGACCTGACCAGCGGCAGTTGATTGCCCACAAAAAGTTTGCGGGAGCACCCTGGACGGATGCTCCCGCAATCAAATTTTCGTAGAGAGTTTGAGCCGATTTCTTTGGCCAGAAATCCCCGCGCCAAATAGCGCGGCTCTCAACCATCAACTCTCAACTATCAACCCGCTTACTTAACGTCCGGATTCGGCGTGGCGTTGCCGTCGGCCAGGCCGAGGGCCCACTTGATGCCGCCGAGGATGTGCGCCTGGTACTGCTTGCTGATCTCGGGCGGGTTGACGCGGTTGGGCAGGTTGGGATCGTCGCTCCAGAGATCTTCGCGATGGCCGAGCGAGGTGTAGAAGACGCGGCCTTTACCGGCCATCTTGCACCAGGACACCGGGAAGAAGACCTGCGTGGCCGTCTCGTTGGGGTCATGCTGCATGTACCAGAGGATATGCACCTTGGCGCGGTCCTGGCTCTTGATGTGGTACATCTCTTCCTGCTTGAGGTCCCACTTGCCACCGAGGCCGGCGTTGGCCGGATGGGCGGTGTCTGCGGCGACGAGATCGGCGGGCACCTGGGCGTGATGCGTTTCAAATTCGCCACCGAGCATGTCGATGTAACCGGGGAAATGGTGGAAGGTGTCGCTGCCGCTGTGCATGGCGGCGAAGGCGTGGCCGTCTTCGATCCACTTGATGAAGCCGTCCTTGTCGGGCAGCGGGAGATCGCCGGTGGTATTGGCGAAGATCACCATGTCGATCTTGTTCTTGATGAGATTTTCCGGGCTGACTTTCTCCAGGCTTTCCTTGATGCCGGCATCGAGCTTGGCCTGCGCATCCTTGGCTTGCGCTTCCATTTCGGGCGTCCACTTGGCCATCGCTTCGTCATACTTTTTCATGGCGTTGGCGTACGACGCTTTCATCTTGTCGTCGGCGTTCGGGGGAAGGTCGCGCGGCTTGTTCGGCTTGCGCGGCACCTGGATGTCCGGCTGGCGGGCGAAATCCACGACCGTGTAGACGCCGGATTCTTCGCCGAGCTTTTGCAGGGTCTTTTCGGCGTAGGGAATGGACGAATGGCGGAAGCCGGTGGTGGTGGTGACGACGATCACGCGCTTCGGTTCCGCGGCGCGGCTGTGGAGCAGCGGCGTGGCGGCGAGGGCGAGTGCGAGGAGGAGGCGTATGGATTTCATGGTGAGAGACGAAAGGAACTGCGGGGGTCGAAGGGGGAGAGAATGAAGCGGGGAAGTTACGCCTAGCCTTTACCCGTGGCGAGCGCAAGGCTTAGGGAGAAGTCGCAACTGGGAGCACCGCGCGCGGACGGCTTGCGTTGAGCGGGTGACAGTGCGCAGGCTGCGGAAATGCCCCCGATTCCCTGCCGCCAATGCTCCGCGCCCGTGAGCTTCGATGACGCCACGTGTCCGCGCTGTGGGGCGATTCAGCCGGCCCGCCGGGAGATCGAAGCGCGCGGCTACGAGTGGAAATCGCGTGGTCAATGGATGGGCGCGCCGCTGGTGCATGTGGCTTTTGGCCATGATACCGCCGGACGAACGCGCGTGGCGCGCGGCGTGGTCGCGATTGGGCAACGAGCGGTGGGTGGAGTGGCGATCGGAATTATGGCGGCGGGCCTCGTATCGATTGGGTTCGTTTCGGTTGGCATTTTTTCCTTGGGAATCGTCAGCCTCGGAATGATCGCCGGAGGCGTGAATGCCTTCGGCGCAATGGCCGTCGGAGTGGTCGCGGTGGGCTACGAAGCGGGCGGAGTGACGGCGGTGGGGTGGAAGATTTTGTTTTCGTTGGCGGGCGGGGGGAGATGACGAATGACGAATGACGAATGACGGAATCGTTCCGCGAGCGTGCTCGCGCAGTGTCCCTCGAAACGCAGGACTTAGAGCGATTTAATAAAACCGCAGCCGCGTACCAGGTCGCGCGGAGCGCCTCTGGGGAGCGCGCTCGTCCGGCAGAGCGACACCATTTCATGGACAAACAGCGACATCATTTCGTTGACACTTTTGCTTTTCCTTTGGAGGAGGTTTCGCGGTTTTTTGCGGAGCCGGAGCGTAGC
>DASYAY010000061.1:0-16009 GCA_036501065.1 Chthoniobacter sp.
GTCGCCTCCACGATCCGCGGACGATCGTTTCGGGCGCGGTCCGCTCACTTTTCCCTTTTGCCGCGTAAAATTCCCCTCGCCGAATTTCGCCGCTCCTGCAGTTCCGGGTTTTCACACGGTCTCGGAGTTTGGGCACGAGGATAGTTGCGGGGGCAGCACGACTATGCTGGCCCGAGTTATTTGCCGGTCTTCTTGCCTTTCGCTTCGTCGAGGACTCGTTGTTCGAGTTCGCGCGGCATCTCGGCGTAATGGCTAAATTGCTCGCTGTGCAACCCGCGCCCGCCGGTGAGCGAACGAAGCTGGCTGGAATAACGGTAAAGTTCCCGGGCAGGCACCTGCGCGCGAATCACCTGAAAGCCGCCATCGACATCCACGCCGAGAATGTTCCCGCGGCGGCTCGACAGATCGCCCATGATCTTGCCGACGCAATCCTCGGGGATGCGCACTTCGACTTCGTGAATCGGCTCGAGCAGGCAGGGTTTCGCCTTGGCAAAGGCCTCCTTGAACGCCCAGTAACCGGCGACTTGAAACGCAATATCGTTCGAATCGACGGGATGCATTTTCCCGTCGTGAAAATCCACTTGCACGTCGACCGCGCGAAACCCCGCGAGGATGCCTTCGGCGCAAGCGTGGTGCACGCCCCGCTCGACGGACGGCACGAAAATGCGGTCAACCGCCTGGCCAGACAAGGATTCGGTGAAAACGATTCCGGAATCGCGCGGCCCCGGCGCAATGCGCAAGGCCACTTCCGCAAATTGTCCGGCGCCGCCGGTTTGCTTTTTGTGGCGGTAGATGGTTTCCGCCGGCAGCTTGATCGTTTCGCGAAAAGCGACCCGCGGCTCGACCAGGTCGACATGCACGTTGAACCGCCGGCGGAGCCGCTCGGCCACCACCTCGAGATGCAATTCGCCCTGGGCGGAAATGATCGTCTGGTGCAACTCGGGATCGACGTGAAATTGAAATGCCGGATCTTCGTTGTGCAGCGTCGCCAGGCCGGCGGCGACCCGGTCTTCCTCGCCTTTGGCTTTCGTCTGGAGCGCAGCGTGGATGGCCGGCTTCGGATACTCGACGGTGGGCAGAGCGACCGGATGACTGGCCGCGCAAAGGGTATCGCCGGTGTGCGTGTCCTTGAGTTTGACGACCGCGCCGATATCGCCCGGCTGCAACGATCCCACCGCCAGGCGGTCGCGTCCGTTGAGCAGATAAATCTGGCCGATGCGTTCGCTGATTTTTCGATTGGCATTCCACAGTTCCATCCCGGTCGAAACCGTCCCGGAATGGACGCGAAAGAATGACAACTCGCCAAAATGCTCCTCCGCCATCGTCTTGAAAATTTGCGCCACGGGCTCGGAGCCGGTTAGCGAAACATCGACTGCGGCGCCATGGCCATCGCGCGCGGAAACCTTTTCGCGATCGACCGGCGATGAACCGTACCTGGCAATGAAGTCGAGCAGGCGGGCCACGCCGATATCCGCCTCGGCGGAAATGCAGAAGAGCGGGATGAAGAGTTCCCGTTGCACAGCAGTGTGAATGCCCGCGCGGAGTTCGTCCTCGGTAAGATTGCCCTGGTCGAAAAACTTCGCCAGCAAGGTATCATCGGACTCGGCGATCAATTCGATCAACTCACGATGCAATTGTGTCACGCGTTCTTTCCAGGGGCCGCTGGCCGGTTCCTCACGGAACTTCCCACGGCGCGAGTTATCGTAAGTCACGATTTCACTGCGGAGCACGTCGAGCACCTGGTTGAAGCCCGGCCCCGGATTGATCGGAATATTCAGCGGGAAAACGCGATGGCCGTAGTGCTCCCGGGCCTCGGCCAGCGCGCGATCGAAATGGACATTGGGTTTGTCCATCGCATTGATCACCAGGATTTTTGGGATGCCGCAGTCGGTGGCGCATTTCCACACACGCTCGGTGCCGACTCCGATCCCGTGCTGGGCGTGAACCACGACCAGCGCGAAATCGGCGACGCGCAAAGCGGCCAGAGATTCACTGAGGAAATCGAGATAACCCGGCGTGTCGATGCCATTGAGCTTCTTCCCCAGCCATTCCGTGTGGAGGAGAGAAGCTTGCGTGGAGATCTGACGTTGTTTCTCACTGGGGTGATAGTCAGAGACCGTAGAGCCATCGGCGATGGATCCCATGCGCCCGATGATGCCGCTGCAAACCAGCATGGCTTCAGCGAGCATCGTTTTTCCAGAGGACGCATGACCGACGATGGCAAAGTTGCGGAGATCCGCAGTGCGTTGCGTATTCATAGTGCGGCTGAAAGGGGATGTTAATCTGGCCCCGTGGGGGCTTCATGGCGAGAAATACTCTTCGTCGGCGAAATGGGGTTTCTGGTTTCTCGTTTCTCGTTTCTGGTTTTCCACTGCGGAACCGATTCCGTTGCGCTGCAAAAGAACGGGCCGTTTAAACAATTGCACGCCCGCACACCGAACGGGAAATCCATTGATTTTCGGGGACGAAGGTCGACCTTCTGAAATCCGCGGAGTCCATCCGGAAAACTTCGAATGCAAGTTGACGAACAAACGAGCATGAGACGAGACACGACCAGCAAGATCGTCATCTTTGAGCCTGACGAAGAGACTCTGCAAAAGGCACTCGTCGGGCGGGAAGTTTCGCCGGAACTGCGGGCCTTTTTGAAGAGCTTGCTCCAGCGGAAAAAATGGGCGCGAAAGATCAATATCCCCTCCGGCCATAACAATGTCGCCGCAGTCCTGGTCTTCACCACGGCGCTGAAGGAAGCCGGCTTCGAGATTTTCAGCGAGTTGCACGTCTTTTTCGCGGGGAAGATCTTCGTGGAGAAATGGCAGGTGGTCGGCGAACGCGAGCGAATCGCGCTTCTCCCCAAGGAAATATTTCGCGCGGTCGATATCAGCAAAGTCCGGATCGATGGCGCCCGGGTGAGAGTGGAATTCAGTGTGCCGCAGGTCGGAGAGGGTTATAGCGAGACGCTGTGCAAGACCTATGATTTTTCGGGAGAAGAGCCGCGCGTCGAATTGACCGCGGAAGCCTTCCATGACCCGGACGAGCCTTCCGGGGAGTAATCCGGCCTGACGCCAAAAAAATCATACGTCCGTTTACCTATGAACTTTCGATCGGCATTCGTGATACCGCAAAGCGATTCCCCCCAATACTCAGCTGTGCAACCGTCGCTCACCGCCGACGCTTGGGTGTGTCGCAGTTGCGGAGAGTTTTTCGAGTATACCCGGCCGCAAGCGGCTCCGTCTTCCTGCCCTTCGTGCTTGGGCACGCGCTTCTCCGCAGTGTTGAATACGCACCACTATCATCTTCTTCACCGGGTGCCCGGCGGCGAAGGGAGTGCGTCTGCCAGACCGGCGCCGTCAGCATTTACGGAGTAGGGGTTCATCACTACGCATTCATCGGGCGCTGAGCCCACTTCAGCGCTTTCGCAATTCCACCCGCCGGATTTTGCCGCTGATCGTTTTCGGCAGCTCGGAGACAAATTCCACTTCGCGCGGGTATTTGTAAGGCGCGGTCACACGTTTGCAGTGCTCCTGGAGCTCGCAGGCCAGCGCCTCCGAGGGCACGGCGTCTCCTCGCAAAACCACAAAGGCTTTGACGATCGCGCCCCGGATATCGTCGCGGCGGGCGACGACAGCGGCCTCGACCACCGCCGGATGCTCGATGAGCGCGCTTTCGACTTCGAACGGGCCGATGCGGTAGCCTGCGCTCTTGATCACGTCGTCGGACCGGCCGACGAACCAGTAGCGCCCATCGGCGTCGCGCGTGGCGCGATCACCGGTGAGGTACCAGCCGTCCCGAAAACGCGCGGCGTTCTCCGCCGGATTTTGCCAGTATTCCTGGAAGAGCCCGAGCGGCCGGCGGGGCGCGATCCGTACCGCAACCTCGCCTTCCACATCCTCGGAAACGGCGCGCAAATCCTCATCCAGCAACGCCACTTCGAAACCCGGCGTCGGCCAGCCCATGGATCCGGGCCGCACCTCGTCCCCACGCGCCCGGCAATTGGCGATGAGCACCACCGTCTCGGTCTGGCCGTACCCTTCGTAGATCGTCAATCCCGTCGCCCTCTTCCACATCTCGATAACCTCGGCATTGAGCGGCTCGCCAGCGCTCACACAATGGCGCAAGTGCGAAAAACGATACGCGCCCAGGTCCTCGCGAATGATCAGGCGCAACGCCGTGGGCGGCGCGCACCACGTGGTCACCGGGTAGCGCATCAGCGTCCGCAGCGCCGAGGCCGCGTCGAATTTTCCGCGCGCATCGACGGAGAAAATGCCCGCGCCCATGTGCCACGGGCCGAACAAGCTCGACCAGGCGGCCTTGGCCCAGCCGTTGTCGGCGAGATTCCAATGCAGATCGTGCGGCTGGCAGCAGAGCCATTGCTCGCCTGTGACGCGATGGCCGAGGCCGTAACTCTGCTGGGTGTGCAGAACCATCTTCGGCGGACCCGTGGTGCCGCTGGTGAAATAGATCAGTCCGGGATCGTCGGCACGGGTCGGCTCCGGTTCGAAATCCGGCGATGAGCGAGCGAGGTCGCGCTCGACCTCCTCCGCGATAAATAGGGTGCCGCCAAAATTACCAGCCTTCGCCGCCTCGTCGGCGGTGAGAAGCATCGCAGTGATGCCGGCCGCTTTGACGCGATAGGCGATGTCGCGCGCGGTCAAAAGCGTCGTCGCAGGGATCGGCACCGCGCCGAGACGGATCAGGCCCAGCATCCCGATCCACCACATCGGCACGCGGGGCAGGATGACCAGCACCCGATCTCCCCGGCGGAGGCCGGCGCGGTGGAAGAGATGGGACGCCCGGCGGGATTGATCAGTCAGCTCGGCGAAGCTGAAGCGCCGGTCTGCCCCGGCCTCGTCCACGCACCAGAGCGCGAGCTCGCGGGGCCGCAATTGTCCCCAGTGCTCGACGATGTCGCGGGCAAAATTGAACGTGGGCGCAGCTTGCTCACCCATAGACCTCACCCTACTCTTGGAATCGGCAATCGGCAATGCACACGCTCGCACAACGTCTCGCTGAATATGCTGTCGCGCTGGAGTTCTCCCGTCTTCCGGCTCCCGTCGTCCATGAAGTGAAACGGCGGGTCATCGATTCGCTGGGTTGCGCACTCGGCTCGTGGGACGCGGAACCGTGCGTCATCGCCCGGCGCGTCGCGGAAAAATACCGCGCGGAACGGGGCAGCCGGCTTTGGGGATTGCGGCATCGTTCGCCGCCGGATTGGGCGGCCTTCGCCAATGGGTGCCTGGTGCGCTACCTGGATTTCAACGACACCTATCTTTCCAAAGAACCGGCGCACCCCAGCGATAACATCGCCGCGGCTTTTGCGGTGGCGGAAACGGTTTCGGCAAAGGGGCGCGATGTCATTGCCGCCATCGTCCTCGGCTACGAAATCCAGTGCCGCTTTTGCGACACGGCCAGCCTGCGCGCCCGGGGCTGGGACCATGTGAGTTACGTCGCTTTTTCCAGCGCGCTGGTCGCGGCGCGCCTGCTCCAGCTCGACGTGGAGCGCATGGCCCATGCAGTGAACATGGCCGGCGTCTCCGCAGGGTCGCTGCGACAATCCCGCGTGGGCGAACTTTCGCACTGGAAAGCGGCGACAGTAGCGCACGCCGCGCGCCGGGGTGTCTTTGCCGCGCTCCTCGCCGCGGAAGGCATGACCGGTCCGGCGCCGATCTTCGAAGGCGCCATGGGTTTTGAGAAGCTCGTGAGCCAGGCGCCGCTGGACGGCGTGCTTCTGCAATACGCCGATTTCATGATCCTGAAGACGAGCATCAAATTCTGGCCCGCGGAGTATCACAGCCAGAGCGCGATCGACGCCGCTTTGCGCATCCGGCAGAAGATCGAAGACCACGCGGCCATCGCGTCCGTGACGGTGCAGAGCCACGACGCAGCGGTGGACATCATCGGAAGTGAACCGGAAAAATGGCGTCCGCAGAACCGCGAGACCGCGGATCACAGCCTGCCGTATATCGTGGCCGCGGCCCTGGCCGACGGCGAAATCACCGACCGCCAGTTTGCTCCGGAACGCTTCACCGATCCAGCGCTGCTCGCTCTCGTGCAACGGGTGAAAGTCGAGCGCGACCCCGAGCTGAGCAGGCGCTATCCCGAAGCCGTAAGCAATCGCATTACCGTGCGGCTGCACGACGGCCGGACCCTGCGCGAGGAGGTGGATTACCCCCTCGGCCATGCGCGCAATCCGCTGAGCGATACGCAACTGGAAGCCAAGTTTCACGCCCTGGCGGATGCGCGATTGGGAGCGGAGCGCGGCGATGCGCTGCTCCAGGAACTGTGGCGCCTCGAGCATCTGGAAGATTTGCGTTCCATCACCGATTTACTGGTGCTGCCATGAAAGCCTCCTCCTCCAAAACCGGGCAGTTACGTAAGCTGATTCGCGGCGGCTGCGTAGCCATGCCCGGCGCCTACAATGCGGCCACCGCACGCCTCATCGAAAAAGCCGGCTTCGCCGCCGTCTACGTGAGCGGCGCGGGCCTCGCCAATGCCACCGTGGGCGTCCCGGACATCGGCCTGCTCGGTCTCGCGGAATTCGCGCAGCTCGCCGGCTATGCCGCCCGCGCGGTGAAAATCCCCACCCTGGCCGATGCCGACACCGGCTTCGGCGGAGCCGCAAATGCCGCCGCCGCAGTGCAGGCCTACGAACGCGCGGGCCTCGCCGGCATGCATCTCGAGGACCAGGTTTTCCCCAAGCGGTGCGGTCATCTGGCAGGCAAAGCGGTCGTTCCCCTCGAAGAGATGACGGAGAAAATCCGCGCCGCGGTGAAGGCGCGCCGCGATCCGGATTTCCTCATCGTCGCCCGCACGGATGCCCGCGCCGTCGAAGGCTTCACCGCCGCCGTGGAGCGCGCCAAAGCCTATCTCGCCGCGGGCGCCGATGCCATTTTTCCCGAGGCGTTGGAGACAGCGCGGGAATTTCGCGAGTTTGCCAAAAACGTCCGCGCGCCGCTCATGGCCAACATGACGGAGTTTGGCCGGAGTCCCCTGCTCACCGTCCGGCAACTCGCCGCCGCGGGTTATCGGATGGTCATCTTCCCCCAGACAGCGTTTCGGGTTTCCATGCACGCCATGGAGGAATGTCTCCGCGACCTGCAGCGCCGCGGTTCACAGCGCACTTGGCTGAACAAAATGCAAACGCGCGCCGAGCTCTACGAACTACTTGGCTACGACCCAAAATCGGGCGACTTTAGCGGCGGAGGTTGATCATGAATACCAATGACAAACCCGCCTACAGCCCCGGGCTGGCCGGCGTGATTGCCGGCGAATCGGCGATCTGCTGGGTGGATCCCGATGCCGGGTTGCTCTATCGCGGCTACGACGTCCACGAACTCGCCGGCAATGCCAGCTTCGAGGAAATCGCCTGGCTGCTACTCCATGGCGAGTTGCCGGACATGGAGCAGATGGGAATATTTGCCCGCGCGCTCTCCGCCGAACGCGGGCTGCCCGCGCAAGTCACTGACATGCTGCGGTTGCTGCCTGCGGATACACACCCGATGGATGCGTTGCGCACGGGAGTCTCGATGCTCGCGCCGTTCGATCGCGATCTGAACGACCACTCCCACGAAGCCAATCTGCGCAAGGCCATTCGCCTCATCGCCAAGGTCTCGACGCTCGCCGCCGATAGCTGGCGCATCCTTCATGGCGAAGATCGCTGCCACGTCCCCGACGACCTGACGCACGCCGGCCAATTCCTTTTCGCCCTCAACGGTGTGCCGCCGGAATCGTGGCAGGTGGAAATCCTCGACACCGTGCTCGTCCTCTACGCGGATCACGAATTCAACGCTTCCACATTTTCTGCGCGCGTCACCGCCTCGACGCTCTCCGACATGTATGCCGCCGTCACCACCGCCATCGGCACGCTCAAAGGGCCGCTGCACGGCGGGGCGAACGAAGAAGCCCTGGCCGTCTTGAAAGCCATCGGCTCGCCCGAGAACGTCGACCCTTGGGTCCACGAACGCCTCGCCCGCAAGGAGAAGATCATGGGCTTCGGCCACCGCGTCTATCGCACGGGCGATTCGCGCGTGCCAGCGATGCGCGAACTGGCCCGCCAGCTCGGCGAACGTACCGGCGAGACATTCTGGCTGCCCGTTTGCGAGAAACTCGAGGAAACGATGGCCCGCGAAAAAAATCTCTGCGCCAATGTCGACCTCTACGCGGCCGTGGTGCTGCGCCTCATGGGTTTTCCCGCCGCGCTCAACCCCGCGATTTTCGCCCTCTCCCGCGTCGCCGGCTGGTGCGCCCACGTGATCGAGCAGCACGATCACAACCATCTCATCCGTCCCCGCTCGATCTACACCGGCCCACCGCGGCGCAAGCTCAGGGTTTGATTGGCGAGCGAAGCCTGCGGAGTGCGTGGACATGTCGACATGTCCACGTACTGCAAAAGTTGTTAGTCGACTTACTCCCCTCACACGCGGGCGCCGCCGTGTTCGTCTTGAAATAAACGTTGCAATTCAGGGCTGCGGGACTAGTGGTCGGCTGCAGTGTTTTGGCCCTCTGGGCGTGGTGGATTGCTAATTGTTCCGCTCGCGAGTTTTCGCGGACCCTTCAGTGGCAGTTTGAAACCCGATCACCGGGAACAGCCGCCGACCGCTTTCACGCTGCTTTTAGAAAGCACTCGTATGTCCAACAAGCTCTACGTGGGAAATCTGTCCTTCGACACCACAGAACTCGAACTTCAAGATCACTTCGCGCAAGCGGGGACTGTTCAACAAGCCGAACTGATGCAAGACCGCTTTACGGGCAAGTCTCGCGGTTTCGCCTTCGTCACCATGGCCACCGCGGAAGACGCGCAGAAGGCCATCAGCCTTTTAAATGGCAAGGATTTCATGAATCGCTCTCTTACCGTCAATGAGGCGCGTCCCGTTGCGGATCGCACCGGTGGCGGCCCCCGTCGTTCTTTCGGCAAGCCAGGGGGCCAATCGAATCGCTATTAAATATTGCGCAGCCCTCTAATTCTATTTCTCCAAACGCCCCGATTCCCATCGGGGCGTTTGGCTTTTCGGCTTGGGAAGTGGGCGCGCTATTTTTGCTGAAATCGCGGGAGCCAGCGACGTCAGGACGACTTTGGAGTTATCGCTGGCTTAGTTTGAAAGGTGCGAACCTGGAGTAAATCGGTCGAAGCAAGGTGAACATCGCTCGACAAGCCCCGGAAGCCTGCGATTGGTCACCATGAACAAACGCTATACCATGCGGCGTGGTGGACCGGACGTACTCACGGAAGAGTTGGTCAATGTCTTTTCCAGCCGAGGGGATATCGAGTTCAAGCCGTTGTTTGATTTGGTTTATGCCCGCCTTCAGGGGCGAAAAGCGGCACATGGTGGCGAGGAGATGTTACGCCTCCGCGCCTACGAAAAGCTGCACTGGCTCGTCCGAATGGGCGGAGTGGTCAAAACGGGAAAACTCTACCGGGGAAACTCCGGGAAGCTTCGCCCGCTGGTCGACCGAGTGGCGACAAGTCATTGCCAGGAATTACTCGATACCGTGCGCACCACGGTGCCGAAGTAATCTCCCCGGAATCCAACGATCACCCTGGCAAGGGCCGGGTCTTTCCGCAACCGTCCTAAAACTCTTTCAAGCGGGATTCAGAAACTCGGGTCGGCACCGACCAACTGACGGGCTGCACGACGCAGCCTTTGACGAGCCATTCATGCCCGGTCCAATAACCCACATCGGACCCGGACGCATCGAAGTACAGTTGCACGTCCGCGAACGGTTGCGGTTTTGTGAAAGTGCACGAGTGCCGGAGCGATGGCATGAGATAGGTTCGTGGGCGCAGAGTTTCTGGCCGGTAATCAAGCCGCCTTCGGCGAAGCGGCGGCAAGCTGGGCGACTAACTTTCGCAATTCGTCCAATTCCTTTTCCACCTTTTTAAGTCTGGCTACGGTTTTGGGAAGCCGATGATAGTGAGCGACCAGTTCGCGCGCGTCCTTTACCGGAATCCCATAAGTGCCCATCAAATGCTCGTTGGCCGAGGCGTTCTTACTCACGCCGCTCTTGGCAGTCACGGTCACGTGATCTCCGATCTCGACGTGCCCAACCACCCCGACCTGACCTGCAAGAATGACATGACTGCCAAGGTGCGCACTCCCAGAGATGCCCGTTTGAGCGACGATCAGACAATGCTTTCCGACGATCACATTGTGTGCGATATGCACGAGATTATCGATTTTCGAGCCCGCCTGGATCCAAGTCCGGCCGAAGCGCGCCCGGTCGATCATCGTCCCGGCGCCCACCTCCACGTCGTCGTCGAGTTGCACATGGCCTCGGTGTGAAAGACGGCGGTACCCGCCTTCGACCAGGCGAAACCCGAAACCATCGCTTCCGATGACCGCACTGCTGTGCACGACCACGCGCGCTCCGAGGATCGTCCGCTCGCGCAGCACCGCATGAGGGTGCACGTGACATTCTGCACCAAGCTGTGAATCGCAACCGATGAAGGACTGCGCACCGACGACGCTCCGCGCGCCGATGATGACGCCGGCTTCGATCACCGCCTGGGCTCCAATACTGGCAGTGGGATCGATCTCCGCCGTGTCGTGGACCACAGCGCTGGGGTGGATTCCATGGTTCCGGCTGGGAGCCAGCGGTGCGAACTTCTCGAGAATCGAATCGAACGCGGCGGAAGGATTCTTCACGCGCAATGCGATCTGCGACAACGTCTCGTCGAAATCCGGAGGCACCAGCACCACAGTGGCCTCGGTGGCCCGCAGCGCTCGCAGATATTTCGGGTGCTCGTAAAAAGTAATCTGCCCCGCTCCTGCCTCAGCGATCGAAGCCGCGCCAGAAATCGGCATTGCAGGGTCAGCGTCGCCGGGAAGTGCAGCGCCGATGGCGTTGGCAACTTCCCGCAAAGTCAAATTTGGAAGGAGCATGATCGTTGGTGACCGCGGAAGAAAATCTCGAACGCCTCTCAGCGGCAGCGACTTTCTACTTACCCGAATTGGGCCGAAGTCCTGAACGAAACCGATTATAGTCCACGAAATTGGACCCCTGGTCAACCCCAGCGATGGCTAGGGGGCGAAGAAAGCCGTCGTATGAACGCAGGCGAATAACTGCCGCTTCTTCAATTCCTTCAACGCCATCCATCGGTAGGGTTTTACGCCACTAAATAGTTTGGAAGATTGTTCCCGGGCCGGCTCGGAGGTTTCGCGATATCGGCGGCATCCCACCCCATACTCCCGAAATGGTTTCTTCGAATCGTCACTTGCAATCGACGCGTCCCGGACGATCGTGGCCGCCCTTCGACCGGTCATTGCCGACTCGGAGTGCTTCTCCGAAAGCGCAACTGCAACCCGTGGAGGGCCTTCGCCACTCCCGCGCCGCCGCCGGGCGCCCACAGTGTCTCCGTACTTATGGCAGTGGATGATATCATCGAAACCGAAGGAAAAATCACGTCCGTGCTCGCCGGGACCATGTTCCGCGTTGAGCTCGCCAACCAGCACAGTGTCCTTGCCCACATTTCTGGGAAGATGCGCAAACGCTTCATCCGCCTGACCAATGGCGACCGGGTGAAGATCGAAATGTCGCCCTACGATTTGACGAAGGCGCGCATCGTTTACCGGCTGGGCTAGGCGGTTTTTGGAAATGCGGCTTGGGGCCGAGGTCAACCGCGGTAATTGCACCGCCCAAGTTTGCTCCCGTCTCGGTCTCGTGTTTGCCTGCGGAGGCGGTGTGGGCTTTTCCGCAAGACGGCGCTTCGAAACGATTCGATCCCCGTCACCACTGGCGAAATCAATCGGCGCCCTACCTTTCAAGACCGCTCCGCGGCCGGCCCCGAAAGAACCCTCTTCGGCAGCGGATGGATGCGCGTCCAACGGCCTTTTGAAATCCAGTTTTCCGATTTCAAAGGAATGGGCAGGAGTGGATTCGAACCACTGAAGGCGTAAGCCAGCGGATTTACAGTCCGAACCTTTACTCTGGAGTGTTGAAAAATTGCTATTTTATTGCTACTTTTTGCGGTCACCGGGTGCTTCTGGCGGGGTTTTCCACCGCCGTCAAGGACGGGAGCGAGCGCCTTTCCTTCGTGGTGGAAACCAAAAGCAGCCTGTTCACTGATGATTTGCGCGATAAAGAAAGCGCCAAGATCAAATGCGGCGAAGCGCACTTCGCCGAACTGGCTGCCCATAACTCACCCGCGGCGCAATTCCTCAAGGCAACGAAGCTGGACGATTTAATGGCGAAGTGTTGAGCGCTAGACGCGGCTAGACGGCGAATGAGGTGGGGCGATGTGCGCCCGGGAAGGACACGCATCACCCTTCCTCAGTCTTTGGCCGCCTCAAGATGAGTCCATACTTTTGGCGGAGTGTTCGTCGCATCTTTCTCTGACGAGACCAAATGAAGTTTGCTGGGATGCGCCAAGCCTCGGAATTAAGGGGAGGCAGAAAATCGTATTCTGAAAGAAACTTCGCGCCGTCAGCGGATTCGAAAAAGTCCTTTGGATGTTTGGCTCGCTTGTAGTTATTGATACCAGCCGGTAACGGTTGAAGGTTCCAAAGTACGTCCACCGTCTGCTGATAGCCTTCTGGCGCTCCGGACAGTTGCAGTGGAAATATGTGATCAACCTGAGGCTTCTCGTCATAGAAAACGTAGGCTCTGTGTGGAGTGAGAACTTTGAGCGCAAGCCATGGCGGAAATTCTCCGCAAGCTGGCTGGACGCTTGGAAATCAAGAATGCGGACGAGCGCCGGCAGGTGAAGACCCGTCAGGCCGTTCTGCACGGTGCGGACTTCAAGGCGCTGTGGGACCGTATCAAGCACAAAACGACCTACCGCGTGCAATTCGACAATGAGAAACTGCTGCTGACGTGCATCAAGGCGCTGGCGGACGGCCCGCCGATTGCCAAGTCGCGCCTGCAATGGCGGATGCCGCTGCGCTGCTCTCCGGGATTCCGCTGTTGTTTGATCCTCACGATGTCAGCGTCGACACAATTTCTGAAGTGCCTCCGCGGGTTGTTTCGGCTGTCGATAAAAACTCACCGAGACACGCCATCCAGCTTAAGTATCCGGCGCGGATATTGTCCGCCTCCACCTATAATCTCCGCGCCGAAGTGCTTCGGTGCGGCCCCCCTGGCACCGGCGCCTGCCTCGCATGCTTCAATCCCGAAGAAACTGTGATGTCCGACGAGGAGGTTCGGCGACAGCTACTCGCCGGCCCGGATGAAACGATGGAAGACGTCGCCCGTCAGCAGGGCGTCAGCACTGGTGAAGTCCGCAAATCTTTGGAAAGCCCTCGGTGCGGCAGCGTCGGCGAACGCGCGATTTCGATACTGAGGCCGAACGACGAAGAGGCGGCATTTGCCGTGGGCTTCGTATCGGTAATGGCGGGAAACATGCTCGCCGCGGAATTCGTGAAAGACCATTTCAGCATTGCCAATGTTCTGTCCGAAGAAAAGCAGCGGGCTGTCTTTCAATTCTTGAATCCTCGCGCCGCTTCTATCCCCCGGACGGCCAACTTCAAACAAATCCTTATAAATCAGCCCCCTTCGGCCTTTCCGGGATCGTAACCGGTTTCGCGGGCAGCGGTGCAGGATTGTCCATTGAGTTGCCAGGCGGTGGTCGGCTCACGGTGCATTCGCCGGCGCAGTTGGCCATGGCCGCCGAACTCCTCAGCTTGCTGGCCCAACGCCATCGCCGATGCTGAGCTTTACTGGAGGATTGAAGGTGTTCGTGGCGCTGGAGCCGGTGGATTTGCGCAAGAGCTTCAGCGGATTGGAAGGGCTGGTGAGCGAGCGGCTGGGCGAGGACTTGCGCCAGGGAGCGCTCTTTGTCTTTACCAATCGGCGGCATACGCGGCTGAAGATCCTTTATTGGGACGGGACTGGATTGTGGCTGCTCATCAAGCGGCTGGAGGAAGGCACCTTTTCCTGGCCCAAGAACATCGAGGAAGGCCGAGTGAAGTTGAAACTGACGCCGGAGGCTTTGACGATGTTGACCGATGGGATTGATTTGCGCGGGGCGAAGCTGCGGCCTTGGTATGAGCGCGAGTGAGGCCCAGAAAAAAGTGACTTAGTTATCTAACATCGTAGAGCGGGCGGGAGTTATCAAAGCGTGCCTGACTCGACTCCTCTTCCCGATGCTGCTTTGCGGGAACGGATCGCGCTTTTGGAGAAAGAGAATGCTTTGTTGCGCGAGAAGATTGACGCGCTGGCGCGGCGGCTCTTTGGAGTGAAGAGCGAGAAGCTCGATGAGGCGCAACTGCTTTTACTTTTGCAAGGACTCGATGGGCCAAAAAAAGTTCCCGAGCCCGTGGGAGCGGAGGCCCCACGGCGCTCGCAGGTTCCATCGCCTCCGCGTTTGCGGACGCCGCGACTCCCAGAACATCTCCCGGTCATTGAAGAGATCTTGCTACCCACGCAAGTCGCGGCGGCTCCGCAGGACTGGCGCAAGATCGGCGAGGAAGTCACCGAGCGGCTCGACTACGAGCCGGCGCGCTTTCTGCGCCGACGCACGGTGCGGCCCAAGTATGTGCAACGCGGGTTGCTCGATGCCGTGCCGGTGATCGCGCCTCTGCCTCCTGCGTTGCTCGAACGTAGCGTCGTCGCACCGGGGCTATTAGCGCAAATCCTCGTGGCCAAGTATTGCGACCATCTTCCGCTCTACCGGCAGGAAGCAATCTACTGGACACGGCACCAGGTGTGGCTGCCGCGGCAAACCATGGCCGAATGGGTGGGCCTGGCCGCCGACTGGTTGCGGCCGATCTACGAGCACATCCGGCGCGCGGTCCTCGCCCACGGTTACTTGCAAGTGGATGAAACTCCCATCCGCTATCTGTGCCCCGGCGAGGGCAAGACCAAGCTCGGCTATCTCTGGACTTGCAAAGCTCCACAGGGCGACGTGGCCTTCCATTGGGCGATCACGCGGGCGGCGAAGTGCCTGGAGAAAATCATCCCGGCGGACTTTCGTGGCACCCTCCAGTGCGACGGCTATGAAGCCTACGATTGCCTGGCCAAAAGCCGCGGAGGCAAGATCGTGCTCGCCGGCTGTCTGGCTCATGTGCGCCGCAAGTTCTACGAGGCGCGGGAAACCGCGCCGAAAGTGGCCGGTTGGTTCCTCCGGCACTTCCAGAACCTTTACGAGTTGGAAGCACGGCTGCGCCAATCACGGGCCGGTCCCAGACGACGAGTGGCCGAGCGAGCCAGTTTGAGCCGGCCAGTTCTGACGCGGCTGCATCGTGCCTTGATCCGGCTGCACATCACCCGGCGCTACCTGCCGCAAAGCCTCATGGGCAAGGCCATCGCTTACGCCTTGGGGCAATGGTCTTCACTCCAACTCTTCCTCGATGACGGGCGCCTGGAGATCGATAACAACCTGGTCGAGAATGCGATTCGGCCCACTGCGCTCGGCAAGAAGAACTGGCTCTTCATCGGCGAGGCCCAAGCGGGCGAACGCGGGGCCATCATCTACACGGTTATCGAAGCCTGCCGGCGCCAGAACATCGATCCCTTTGTCTACCTGCGCGATGTCTTCACACGGCTGCCCGCGATGACCAACTGGCAGGTCAAGGACATCACTCCGGAAGCCTGGGCGAAGCACCACAGCCGCCCCGTTCAAAGAGCGGCAGCGTAAGTGTCGTAGGTGCTACGGCTACGACATCTACGATCAGAAATCAGAATCTACCAGAGCCCTGTCAATAGGCGCGTCAGCGGCTTTCAATTACCCACAAATTTTGCGCCGATGGCGAAGCCTAATTGAATGTCCGTGAGGCGGGAGAGGCCGCGCCACATCACGATGTTACCTGGGGGAGGGTCCTTGGCACGAGCCAGATAGCCTCCGAGCCGGGCAATACAAAGGAGATAATCGGCCAGGGTGCGGTTGTTGGAAGCATGGCCACGTCGGGCTCCCGTGCGCCAGTCTATGAGCAGGTTATCATACCATCTTTCATAAATAACGTGACATATGTGAGGGAGGCTGGCAAAAGAGAGCGATGGCTGGAGTAAAACTCAAATTAGGCGTGCCTGAAGTTGCCGCGTGTATTGACCAGAGACATGCACGGGAGGGCGACGGATG
>DASYAY010000062.1:0-167682 GCA_036501065.1 Chthoniobacter sp.
ATCCGTCCTCTCCACGGATGGCCCGCCCATATCGCCTCAATTTTTTGCCTGCCCGCGAGATGTGTATTCGATTTCCGGCGCCGCAACAATCGGGTGAATGCCTTAACGAAGCATTAGGGCTTTTCCTTGACCGCGCCTGACGGCTTCTCCCAGCCGGCTAAACCTTGAAGTTCGTCGGGCGGTGGAAGAGGCCGGTGCGGTAGTTCTCGTAGGTGGCGAGGGCGAGGAGCGGGAAGTTGTTCCGGTACATATCGTACTTGAGATAGAACACCTTCGGGAAGCCGGTGCCGGTGGTCTCGGGCTCGGTCCATGAGCCGTCGCGATTCTGACGGCGGAGCAGGAAATCGATGCCGCGCTGCACGGCTTTCGACTGGACGGCACCGGCGGCGCAGAGGCCCATGACGGCCCATGAGGTTTGCGAGGCGGTGCTGGGACCCTTGCCCTTGAGGATCGGGTCGTCGTAGCTGGCGCAGGTCTCGCCCCAGCCGCCGTCCTCGTTCTGGCAGCTCTCGAGCCAATCGCGGGCGCGCACGATCCATTGCTGGCGCATGTCTTCGCCGATGCTGCGCAAGCCACGAAGCACCTGCCACGTGCCGTAGATATAATTCACGCCCCAACGGCCGTACCACGAGCCGTCGTCCTCTTGCGTCACCCGCAAAAACTTCAGCGCGCGGCGCACGATGGTGGTCTCGCGATCGAAACCGATGTAGCCGAGCAACTCGAGCACCCGCCCGGTGAGATCGCTGCACGTCGGATCGAGAATGGCGTTGTGATCGGCAAAGGGAACGTCCTCGAGCCAGCCCTGCGTCACGTCCTTGTCGAACGCCGCCCAGCCCCCGTCCTTGCATTGGAAACTGAGCAGCCAGCGCAAGGCACGCTGGAAGAGACTGTTCATCTCCGCACCGGCCGACTTCTCGCAGGCACCGGCACGCGCCAGCGCAGCCAGCACCATCATCGTATCGTCGGTATCGGGGTAAAAGACGTTGTTGAATTCAAAGGCCCATCCGCTCGGGTCGACGCCGTGATTTTTCTCGCTCCAATCGCCGGCGACGCGCACTTCCTTCACCTTGAGCCACTCCACGGCGCCTTGGATTCTGCTGTCCCCCGCATCCACGCCGCTCTCCAGCAGCGCCACCAGATTGATCGCCGTATCCCACACCGGCGAAAGGCACGGCTGAATGCGGAAATCCTGCGGATCATCGACAAACAGCCCGGCGAAGTCGCGCTTCGCCTTCACATAAAGCGGATGCTCGCTCGAATAACGCAACGTCTTTAGCGTGATGAGCGAATTCAACATCGCCGGGAAAATCGCCGCGAGGCCATCGCTGCCCTCCCCCATGTGGTGGGTCATCCAGGCTTCCGCTCGCGCCAGCGCCGCTCGCTTCCATGGTTTCCAGGGCAGGCTGTGCAGCCCTTTCAAAAAGCGATCGCAGACCAGAAAGAAATTGGGCCAGGAGAAGCGCGGCTTTTGCCAGGCCAGCCCGTGGTTGTCGCTTTCCGAACCGATCGGATAAAGCTCGTGCAATTGCTTGTCCGCCGGAAGCTGCTTGGTCGGCTTGTAATGATTGAGGATGGCCAGCGGCATGAGCATCGCGCGGCTCCAGGACGACACCTCGTAAATATCGAAGAAAAACCAGCGCGGCATGAACATGATCTCCACCGGCACCGTGGGCAGATACCGCCAGGGAAACTGCCCAAGCAACGCGAGATACAGCTTCGCGTAGGTGTTCATCTTGGGAATGCCGCCGAGCCGCAGAATGCAGGCGCGTGCTTCCTGCATCCAGGGTTGCGTGGGCGCGTGCCCCGCCAGCTTCAGGGCGAAGTAGGCCTTCACGCACGCGTTCACGTCACTCGGGCCGCCCTCGTAGATATTCCAGCCGCCGTCCGCCAATTGGCGCCGCCGAATGTGGGCCACGCACTTCTCTTCGATCACCGGGTCGATCTCGTCGGCCCAGTGCATGAAAAGGACGTAATCGGAGCACAGCGTACTATCGACGAAAAGCTCGCCACACCAGTAGCCATCGGCATGCTGCAGACGCATCAAATTCTGCTGAGCGCGGCGGATGGCGGCGTCCAACCGGTCATGGGTGGAGCCTGTCGAAGTTTCGGTAAATATCACAGAATCAGTCTGTCGGAGGCCACCGGGGGAATGCAAACGGAAACCTTTAACATGATTAACGAATCTGTAACCCTTTAGCGAAAAGTGTCGCTAATAGTCGCTCTTCGAAAGTGCCACTCTTTCCCCCTGCAAGACGGCTACAAATAGACCCGCACCATCTGCCGCCAATAACGAAACCGGTGGGCATTTCCGCACCACGCGTGCAGTTCGCTGGGAATTTTCCTGGCTCTCAGCGCCCGGCACAATTCCACATTGTTCTCGTAGAACGGATCCTCGTCGCCGACGACGAAAGTGAAGCGCAGGTTGCGGACCGCCCGAAGCTGTTTGCGATCCCGAAGCACCGGCACGAAATGGCTGGGAACGATCGCCCGCAGGTCTTCGCTGTAGAACCCGTGAAAGAGCGAATGATAATGCGCCGTGTGCAGCGTGAGATCGTACCGGCCGCTGAAGGCCAGCACCCGCTGGAAATGCTCCGGATGCCGCAGCGCCATCGCCACTGCGTGATAGGCGCCGAGACTGCATCCATGGGTCATCAGCGGCGACTTCGGATTCATCTTCGCGGAAAACGGCAACACCTCCTCGAGGATGTAGCGCTCGTACTGGAGATGACGCGCGATGCGTTCCTCCGGCGTCTTTTCAAAGCAATAGAGGCTTTCCTCATCGACGCCATCGACGCAGATCAATTGAAGCTGGCCGGCTTCGAGCGCATGCCGCAGCGAGTGCACCATCCCGCGATCTTCGTACTCGTAAAACCGCGCTTTGCGCGACGGAAACACGAGCATCCGCGCGCCGGCGTCACCAAAAACGAGCAACTCCATTTCACGCCCGAGCGCCGGGCTGTGCCATCTGTGGTATTCGCGATTCACGGGAAGTGTTGCTGCAGCGTGGCAGATCGAGCGCACTCCCTGCAACATCGGCGCGGATTTCATCGATTCGCGCCATCGGGCATCGCCACCTCGAGCCAGCGGAACCGGCGGCGACTACTTCGTCTTCCCCGGAATCAACTGCACCTGCGACAAAAAGGCCTCTCGCTGCACCTCGGTGAATGCGGCCTTGGGAATGTCCGCCACCACTTCGTTCTCCCCCAAATGCAGATAGTAGTAGTCCTTCGACTCGGAAAAGCGCCGGACTTCGCTCCACTCGTATTCGTTCCGGCTCTGGCCGCTGGCAAAGACCACCCCGGACGCATCAAACGAAAACCAGCGCGGAGCAGTCATCGCCGGGGTCCGCTTCACCACCCGCGCCAGCGACGAGCGGAAGATCAAGGCGAAGACAAAAGGAAAAGCGAAGATCATCCATCCCAGCGGAAGCCGATAATTAAAAAGGATCAGCACCAGCCCCAGTGCCAGCAACCCGCCATAAATGGAAATCGTTCTTGGCCGGAGCATCCGCACCCGGAACCATTCGTTGACGATCTCGTGGCCGCTGAGTTGGTACTCGACCCTGTTTTGGGATTTGGACGACGTAGAGGGCATGGATAGATTCCGGTGACAAACGCGGTCCCTTGATCGTGAACCAAAGCCCGCGGAAACCAACCTCGCAGATGACGTCGCGAAAGTCGCTCTTTTAGAGCGAGGCGAGATAATGCTCGTGCCGCTGGAAGTTGACCACTGTCGTCCTACCAC
The DNA here is from genome assembly GCA_036501065.1 of Chthoniobacter sp. Lineage (GTDB taxonomy): Bacteria > Verrucomicrobiota > Verrucomicrobiia > Chthoniobacterales > Chthoniobacteraceae > Chthoniobacter. The sequence continues at coordinate 3,745 of DASYAY010000062.1, forward strand.
CGCGGATGATCACCGGGATGGCCACATCCCCGGTAAATTCCGACACCGCCCGAATCGTGTACTTCCCCGACGGGAGGCTGACCGTGTAGGGAGTTTCGTCCCACGCACCCACATGATTGCGCACCACCTCGAAAATTTTCCCCGTGCTATCGTAAACGGCATAGGCCGTGTGCGGATAGAACTCCGTGTCGGGCTTGATATTCGGTTCGATGATCGGCGTATAGACGATCAGGTAGCCCTCGTGGCGGGTGGTCTTCGCCACGACAGGAGCCGTCGGTCCCACGGTCCGGAGAACCGTCGGCGCTTCGTTCGTGGCACACCCGACAAATAACGCGACCGCCACGCTGGCCAATCCATATAGGAACAATTGGTGTGATCTACTTTTCATATGCGGATACTCCATTTTAGGGTCGACTCCAACTGCCCCAACGGCCGTTCGACAACGCTTTCTAATAGAGCTTCGCCGCGTCCGCGACTTTCGGACTCCTCGCACCCTGTACACTCCACCCGCCAGATCAGTGTTGGCCGTGAAAGCGAAGCTTTCATGCCGGAAGTTCCGCCCACCGACGTATTTCGTCAATGTGTCCGCGGAGATTTTAATGTTTCCTAAACGTGCGGTTCATGTTCGTCGCCCCCACACTCGAGGAAATCCTCGTGGCGCAGCTATGCCCTGCGCAAGCGCAACCAGCCGGCGGGAGCTAACCCGACCAGGAAGAACGCGAGATTGATGGTCAGCGCGACGACCAGCAGCCAGCTACTGCGGACTGATATCCCGTATGTGTGTCCCAGGAAAAGATTCGGACCGAACCACGCCAGCAGGACGATATTGCTGCCGACGAGACTTCCGACGAACAGGCCACGCACGGTGATCAACTTCGACCGATGCGCTGCAAAATATCCCAGTAGCCAAAGCGCGGTACCTAAGGCCCCGATCTCCTTCGCCTCCCATCCCCAATAGCGGCCCCATACCAGGTGCGACCAAAGCATTCCCAAAACCGTGCCCAATACGATGAGAACGGCTCCGACCCACGCGAAATTTCGGGTGACGTGGGATAGGGCCTGCAGACGACGGGGGGAGAAATCAGAATAGCACCGCTGAACCACGAAACACGCACCGAGCACTCCGAGCAGCAGCGTGGCGCTATAACCGAAAGTCACGGCGAGGATATGCGCGACCAAAAGTGCATACTCCTGCCGGCCAGTGGGCGGGCGGAAGCTGAACGTCAGAACAAGAATAAGGACGAACGCCAAGCCGATCGCAGTGACAATTCGCGCCGGCCACCAGCCAAGCGCGCTCAACTTGCGAAATTCGCTGGCCACCTTCTCCGGCGGGCCGAGCTGAGTCACGCCACGTTGGAAAGCATCCGCTTCGCTCACACCTGACCGCACGAGCCGCTCCACCGTCTCGCGCAGATGAGTTTCGAGTTCGTCGAGCGTGTCCGGCCCGATGTGGGGTGCGGCGCTCATCGCCCGGCGCCATTCGGCGATGGATTGTTCGAGGTCACGCATGGTTCCAGAGTTGGTTGAGGATGGAGTTGACGAGGGTCCATTGCTCCTGCTGCTGCTCAAGCGCCTTCCGGCCTTCGGACTTCAGCGAGTAATACTTTCGTTTGCGCCCAGTGTCCGCCTCCTGCCAGCGGCTACAGACCATGTCCTGGTCTTCCAGCCAATGGAGCACCGGGTAGAGCATGCCGTCGGTCCACTCGATCTTCCCGCCGGAGAGTTCCTTCACCCGCTGGATGATGGCGTATCCGTAGCTGTCCCCTTCCGTGAGGATGGAGAGGATGAGCGGCACCGAAGAAGCAGCGACGAGTTCTTTTTGAAGCTTCATAGCGCTGCTATACATTGCGTAGCAATGTATGTCAACTGCCCGCTCGCATCTTCCTTTCCACCGGCGGGCTTCCGGGTAAAATCCGGTCATGCGCCTGCCCATGATCCACGGCCTGATTCGTCGCCGGTTGCTCATCAATTTCCGGGTGGACGCCAGCGTGATGCAGCGTTTTCTGCCTCCTCCATTCCGGCCCAAACTTCACGCCGGTTTTGCCATCGCCGGGATCTGCCTCATTCGGCTGGAGCAAATCCGGCCAGCCGGGATGCCGGCCCTAGCCGGAATCTCCAGTGAAAACGCCGCGCACCGGATTGCCGTTTGCTGGGATGACTCTTCCGAGCGCGAGGGCGTGTTCATCCCCCGCCGCGACACCAGTTCATGGCTCAACCATTTCGGGGGCGGACGTATTTTTCCGGGTGAACATCACCTTTCGGAGTTCGCGGTGGAGGACAATGGCCACCGCATTTTCATGGCGATCCGCGCCCGTGATGACGGCATGCAAATCACCGTCCGCGCCGAGGAGTCCGAGACATTCCCCGCTTCATCGTGCTTCGCATCGCTGGCGGAGGCCTCGCGATTCTTCGAAGGAGGCAGCCTGGGCTACTCCGTGACTCGCGATTGCTGCCGTCTCGATGGCCTGCGGTTGCAAACCGAAGACTGGAACGTGCGCCCGCTCGCCGTCGAGCACCTCGAGTCCTCCTTCTTTTTGGACACGGCCGTCTTCCCCGCAGGCAGTGCCGAATTCGATCACGCGCTCGTCATGCGCGACCTTCGGCATCAATGGCACCAAGTGGAAGACATGGTGCTCCAGCCGACCCCGCGTCCGGCAATCCATGCTTGAAGATCACTCCACAAGCACTTTAGCTTCGACGCCAACTGCGCAGTCCGGGGATCTGCCGAACGGATTGGAGTGCTCTGAGGCGATCAAGAAACCGCTTCCGCCGGATTCGGCGCCGTCGCCGGCTTTCCGGTGAGATGGCCATTGCCGGTGGAAACGCCATTGAACGCGTCCACTTCGGCATTCGGTGTACCTACGGGACGCTTGCCGAAGTTGAACTTGATGGTCTTCCACATGTCGCCGCGCTTGGCCTGAAGGCCAAGGGCCGCGGTCGGCTCGTAGCCGCAGTTCATCATGCAGTTTTCGCAGCGCGGATCACGCGCCTTGCCATTGGCCACGCCGATCTTGTCCCAGTTGGTCTTTTCCAGCATCTCGCGATAGCTGGTGTAGTGGCCATTGGTCATCAAGTAGCACGGGCCTTTCCAGCCGCGCACGTTGCGCGTCGGAATGGCCCAGGCGGAACAGGTGAGGTCACGCTTGCCCGCGAGGAACTCCAGGTAAACCGGCGTGCCGAAAATCGGGAACTTGCGCCCCCATTCCTCGACATTGGCGAATTTCTCGATCGTCAGCTTGCGCGTGAGGAAGAAGCTCTCCGGCGCGATCCCCAGGCGCTTGACCATGTCCGCCTTGGCGGCGTCGTACTCGTAACCGGGCGCGATGGTGTGGCCGTCGAGGTGCAGCGTGGAAAGGTAGGCGAAGAGGTCTTCGATTTCGCTCACTTCGGTCTCTTTGTAGACCGTGGTATTGGTCGCCACCTGGTAACCGAGAATCTTCGCCATGCGCATGGCCAGCACGGCCTCCTTGAAGACGCCTTCACGTTCCACGATCAAGTCGTGGGTCCGCTCCAGGCCGTCGAGGTGCACGTTCCAGTACATCCAATTGGAGGGCGCGATGACCTTGGCCGCCGGATCTTTCGGTCCGCGGCGGACTTCGTCGGCGTCTTTCGGGGAAATCAGTTCCTCGCTCAGGAGCACCTGGAGCTTGTCTTCGGCGCTGCGGGCATCACGGGCAAATAGCGATGCCAGATAGGCCCGCATTTTTTTGCGCATGAAAACGGCATTCGTGCAGACGTAAACGATCCGCTTTTGCCCGAGCAAACCATTCACGAGGGCCTCGATCTCGGGATAGATCAGCGGTTCGCCGCCGCAAATGGAGACCATCGGCGCGCCGCATTCCTCGGCCGCTCCCAGGCAGTCCGCGAGGGGCATGACGTTTTTCAGCGAGGTCGAATATTCGCGAATCCGTCCGCAACCCGTGCACGTGAGATTGCACGTGTGGAGGGGTTCGAGTTGCAGAACCGTGGCGAATTTCTCCTCGCCCTTGAGTTTTTTGCCGATGATGTAAGCGGCAATTTTTGCCGTAAGCGCGAGCGGAAATCTCATTCGAAGGCGCGAGTGATACACGCGATCCCCCCGCCTTGGCAATCGGAGATGAGTGCAAATGCGAAAAATGAATTATTAGTCATAAACCCCACCAGCCCACGGAAAAGCGGCAAAACGAGCGGGTTGGGCATATTTCTTTGCTGACAAGCCAGCCCGCTTTTTTCAGTCTCCCACCCCCGCCAGATGACCATGGCGGACCAATCAGTACTGTCATCATCCCATGTCCGACCACTTCCCGAAGATCAGCCGAATCGCCTACGAAGGCCCCAAATCCAAAAACCCGTTCGCTTTCAAGCACTACAACGCGGAAGAAATGGTCGAGGGCAAAACGATGCGGGACCATCTGCGTTTCTCTGTAGTCTACTGGCATACGATGTGTGGGGTGGGTGCGGATATGTTTGGCGGGCCGACGGCCATCCGGCCTTGGGACACTGGTAAAATCGGAATGGACCTGGCCCGTGCGCGTGTCCCGGTGTTCTTTGAGTTTACAGAGAAGCTGGGAGCTCCCTACTACGCCTTTCACGACCGCGACGTCGCCCCCCACGCCCCGACCCTGCGCGAGTCCAACCAGTGGTTCGACACCATTGTCGCCCTCCTCAAGGAGCAACAACAGCGCACCGGCATCAAGCTCCTCTGGGGCACCTCCCAGCTTTTCGTCCACACCCGCTACGCCCAGGGTGCCGCGACCAGCCCGAGCGCCGAATCTTTCGCCTTTGCCGCGGCCCAGGTGAAAAAAGCCCTCGAGGTCACCAAGGAACTCGGTGGCGAAGGCTACACCTTCTGGGGCGGCCGCGAAGGGTATTCCACTCTCTGGAATACCGACATGAAGCGCGAACTCGAGCACCTCGCCAAGTTCCTCCACATGGCGGTCGATTACGCCAAGGAGATCGGCTTCAAGGGCCAGTTCTACATCGAGCCCAAGCCGAAAGAGCCCACCAAGCACCAGTACGACAGCGACGCCGCCGCCTGCCTGAACTTCCTCCGCGAATACAATCTCCTGCCCTACCTCAAGCTGAACCTGGAGACGAACCACGCCACACTCGCGGGGCACTCCATGCAGCACGAGATGGAAGTGGCCGGCGCCGCCGGAGCCCTCGGCAGCATCGACGCCAATACCGGTGACCTCCTCGTGGGCTGGGACACCGACCAGTTCCCGACCGACATTTACCTCACCACCCAGTGCATGCTCAGCATGCTCAAGTACGGCGGGTTCACCACCGGCGGCGTGAATTTCGACGCCAAAGTCCGCCGCGAAAGCGTCGACCCGGAAGACCTCTTCCACGCGCACGTCGGCGGCATGGACGCCTTTGCCCGTGGCTTGAAAATCGCCGCCGCCATTCGCGCCGACGGACGCCTCGCCGATTTCATCAAGAATCGCTACGGCTCCTGGGACACCGGGCTGGGCGCGAATATCGAAGCCGGCAAGGAAAGCTTCGCCTCGCTGGAAAAGTTTGCCCTCGAAAAAGGCGAAGCCTCCCAGCTCGCCAGCGGCCGCCAGGAATTCCTCGAGAACCTGATCAACGAGTTCATCTGAGCTCCGCGGCCCGGCGCCGTGGCTTAAAGAAGACGGATTCGTTAAATCCGATCCTCGTTCCCAAGCTCCAGCTTGGGTATGCCAGTGCGGCCCGCACCGCCCTTGTCTGCGAAGCTCCAGCTTTGGGCAAAGGCTGAGGAAGCAGGAGCTTCCAAGACAGTTTGCCTTCCCAAGCTGGAGCCTCGGAGCGAGATATACTGAGGGCGACCGTTAAACGAATCACCGAATGGCGACCATCCAATCCGTCGAGGCGAGCATCAAGATCGCTGACAACTGGCAGCAAAAGGGCGAACCGACCTGGGTATCGAAGTGTGTCTCGTCCGCTTTGATGGGATACCTACAGATTGCGCTCACTGAGCATGCCATTCCCGCCTCGGGGATCGCCTGGTTGGCCAGCCGTGGCGTGGCCGCCCTTCTGGAAAGGCATCTCGACACTCTCCAAACTTTGGCCGCCGATGTTCAGGCCGGAAAGCGACCGGGGTCGGTCATCGCCGGCAACTACCCTCCGCTCGTTTTCGCTCACTTCGCATGGTGCCTGGATCAGCGTGAGTTGGGAGATGCGTTCGTGACCTTCGCCAGGAACCCGCACGTGAATGACCTGAACACTCGCTTCTGGCAGGAGTATGCCCGTGGTCTCGTCGCGGTGGTTTCCGGCGTCCCGTATCACCCGGCCGAAACGGGGTTGCGAGGAGAGGAAAAATATTGGGCGGCCTATCTGCCGCTCTTCGAAGCTGTCTCCAACAGCCAGGACCCGCAAACCGCCGTGGCGGAAATCGAGCGTCTATTTCCGATCCGCAACAGCGATCGAAAAATCACCGACGCCCACCAAATCGAAGGCTCCGCCCACGGCCCAGTGAAATGGAACTTCCGACTGACCGGGCTTCTCCGCCGTTTGCAGGGCTGAATTGACGGCGACCGGCCATTCGACTCCGCCGGCACAAAAGAAAACCGCCCGGCGCGAAGCACCCGGCGGTTTACTGGAAAATGAGATTGGCCGCAGCGCGTGCCGCCTTTGGCGAGACGTCTACACTGCGCGTGGGCAATAAGCCCCTACTCGTTCGGCTTGGTCTTGCGCAGGCCGATCACTTTATCGCCCGGCTTGAACTGACCGCGCTGCTTGAGAATTTCGACGCGCTCGAAGCGCTTCAGGACGTTGCGCTTGGCGGCAATGGTGCTTTGGCCTTTGAGACTGCGATGTTGCGACATAGGAAAATTCGGGTGTTTGAAAAGGGACGCGGACTATACGGACATTCTGCCGCGTGGAAAGGGAAAAATCTCCACCAAGCCCGAGTTCCTAGTTTCGGGTTTCGAGTTTCGTGTTCTCCATTCGCACCCGGCCTCCCATTCCAGACGCCGCTTTCGAATCGAGCTATTGGACGTTGGATGTTGGATGTTGGGTGTTGGATGTTTCCCCCTTCCCTCCCCCCACCCTGGCCTCCATCCAGTCCCCCACCTCCCGCAGCACCGCTTCCCGATCAAGATCATTGTGCGTCTCGTGCCGGTTCGCCGGGTAAATCCGCAGCGTCTTGTCGGGGCTCCCCACGCGCTCGAAGAATTCGCAGGTCGCACGATGGCTGGTCACCGGATCGTCGTCGCCATGGAGGAGCAGCAAGGGCGTCCGTAACCGATCCGCCCCATCCAGCACCCGTTCGCCGGCCGCCCGCGAGGCAAAAAACAACCGCGCCGTCATCCGGTGATGCACCAGATCCAGGTCGGGAAACGAGCCCAGGTGATCCAAGTCCCGCGAGAGCCTTTCCCGGCGCTTGCTCGTCTGCTGGGCAAAGCTCGGCCAAAAGTGCATGGCGACCCAGGCCAACGTGAGTTTCCAGATCGGCGGATTGAACGCCAACCGCAACCAAGGGGAACCAATGACCGCTCCACGGCACACCTCGGGATTCATTTCCAGGAACTCCAACGCGATCTGTCCACCGAGACTGTGGGCGAAGAGGAAAAGCGGCGCGTCCGGTCGACGAAAATGGTCACAAACCACCGCGAGATCCTTTGCAAAAGAGTCGCTGTGGGCAATATGCCCGCGCATCCCAGTGGATCGTCCGTGGCCGCGCAAGTCCCAACCCAACACGGCGAAATTTCGCGCCGCCAACGACTCTGCCACGTGTCCGTAGCGGCCGGAATGTTCCCCGAAACCGTGCACCAGAACCACCAAAGCCCGCTCCGTGCCCGACGGCTTCACCAGGCGCGTAAAGAGCCGCCCTCCTCCTTCGATATCCAGATAGTCCTCCTCAGCCGAAGGCCAGGCCGTCAGATTCAATTTCGGCTCGGAGCTGGCGTTCTCGATTGTCATTTCCGCCCTCACCAATAGCTTTCTATTGGCGGTTCTTCCAATGAACTCTTCTCCCCAAGGCTCGGCAACTGGAAAGCGATTCCGGATTGCAAAACCGCTTCTCGCCCTCGTCGCATTGTTCATTCTGGTTGGCCTCCTCCTGCCGGCCGTAAATTTCCCAGGTCCCCAAGCCCGAACCGACTGTGCGGTAATCGTGACTACCGTGAAAGCCTACTTCTCCGAATACGGAGTATATCCCTTGGGCGCTCATGTTGCGCCAAACGGAGAAAAGTCGGCAGCCTTCATTTTTGGTCAGGCACCCGGCTCCCCTTCCATCGGTTCCGGTGTGAGCAACGCCGAACTCTTCGATATTCTCCGAAATATCGACTCCAGCGGAGCCATGCCGGACGGAAAGCCCACGCGCTATAATTCCAAGGGCATCATCTTTTTCGACGGCAAGACGGCGACCGACGAAAGGCATCCGAAATCTGGGTTCGTCCCGCCAAACGCCAAAAGTCCGATGCATCCCGGAGCCCTCGTAGACCCGTGGGGCACGGAATACTTCATCGTCATCTCCAGCGATCCCCTCCCGAAGCTGCTGAATCTTTCCTACAAGGACTTCCAAGACGAGGCAGCACCCCGCGTGAACATCGGCGTATTTTCGCTCGGCAAAGACCAGCGCCTCGGCACCAACGGCGACGCCTTTTATAAAAATCCCAGCACCTCCGTCACTTCCGACGACATCATCTCCTGGCAATAGCGCAAAGCTCCTCCCTCACAGCACACGGCCACCCCGAGGCGGCCGCACGATTGGAAATTTCGATTGTCATCTCGATACTCTTCAGTAACTTCCTAATAAAGGTTTTTCCAATGAACTCTTCTCTTCGCCCCCAGCCCCGCTCCGCCTCCGCCGGTTTCACGCTCGTTGAGCTGCTCACCGTCATCGCCATCATCGCGATTCTCATGGGTCTGCTCTTCCCAGCCATCAATATCGCCCGCGAGCAGGCCCGCAAAACGCAGGCCAAGACTGACTGCGCGCAGATCACCGCCGCCGTCAAAGCCTACTACTCCGAATACGGGAAGTATCCGTTGCCCACCACCGTCACCACCCAAGGCAACCCGCAGGACATCATCTTCGGCCAGTCGCAGGGCTCGTCCGTCGGCTCAGGCTTCAGCAATCAGCAGCTCTTCGATATTCTCCGCAATATCGATTCGACGGGTGCGACGCCTCCCGGCCAGCCCAATCAATACAATCCCCGCGCCATCGTCTTCTTCGACGGCAAGACAGCCACCGATCCGACCAACCCGCGGGGCGGATTCGTCCCCTCCAATGCCACCGGCTCCGGCCTGCAAGGGGGCGCCTACATGGACCCCTGGGGCACGGAATATTTCATCTCCGTCGACGCCGACTACAACAACCAGCTGACGAATCTCCCGTATACCGATTTCCAAAGCACCAACGCTCCCTACACCGGCGTCGGTATTTTTTCTCTGGGCAAAGACCAAAAGCTTGGCACGAACGGCGACGGGTATTACAAGAACCAGAGCACCAATCTGCCCTCGGACGACATCATCTCCTGGCAATAAGTGCGGATTTGATCTCGCGGGTGTAGTTCAATGGTAGAACGGCAGCTTCCCAAGCTGCATACGAGGGTTCGATTCCCTTCACCCGCTCCACTTGAAATTTCCTCAGGATGAGGAACTTACACAGACACTCGAAGGTTGTGTAACCTGATCGCGGGCGATTCCGCGTGTCTGCTAACGCACGGGAGCCAATGCTGCTGCCCGCCGCTTCGCCATCCATCGCGAGCGGGTTCCTCGCAGGCAGCTTGCGGGTCGCAGCCGGCGCATGAAGCAAGGCGCGCCTCTTCGCCAGGATCAACCAACATTGCCCGCAGCTCCGCAACCCTCGCGGCAGCCTTTGACCCATCCATCGGTTGCAGAACGAGGCTAAATTTGACCGGCTTCCGAGGTTTCCCATCTACCGCCCTGCAGCTCTCTTTGCCATGGGAGCCGCGCCCTTTAGAAAAATGCCTATGAAATCCGTCTTCCAGTCCTCCTCCGCCCGGACGGCCCGTCCGGTCCGGACCGCTCGCCTTTTGGCCATCCTCTCGGTGATGCTTTTGCTCGGTCGGACCGCTCCAGCCGCCGATCGCCTGCCCAACGTCATCCTCATCGTCGCGGATGATCTCGGGTACGCGGATGTCGGGGTTTATGGCGCAAAAGGTTTCGCGACGCCGAATTTCGACCGCCTCGCGCACGAAGGCCGGCGCTTCCTCGATTTCCACGTGGCGCAGGCGGTCTGTTCCGCCTCGCGCGCCGCGATCATGACCGGCTGTTACTCGAATCGCATCGGCATCGAGGGCGCGATGGAACCGTGGTACAAATTCGGCATCAGCGATCAGGAACTGACGATGCCGCAGATGTTCAAGCAGAAGGGTTACGCGACCGGCATGGTCGGCAAATGGCACCTCGGGACGCCGACGGAATTCCTGCCCACGCACCGCGGTTTCGACGAATGGTTCGGCTTGCCCTACTCCAACGACCAATGGCCGTTGCATCCGGAGAAGCCGGGCAAATTCCCGCCGCTCCCGCTCTACGACGGCGACAAGATCATCAATCCCGGGATCACTCACCGCGACATGGAGCAACTCACGACGCAGTACACGGAGCGGGCCGTGAGCTTCATCGATCGCAACCACGACAAGCCTTTCTTCCTCTATGTCGCCCAGACCATGCCGCACGTGCCGCTGGCCGTGAGCGATAAGTTCCGTGGGGCGACGAAGCGTGGCCTCTACGGCGACGCCGTGGAGGAGATCGACTGGAGCACGGGCGAGATCCTCGCCGCGCTGAAGAAACACGGGCTCGAAAAGGACACGATCATCATGTTCCTCTCCGACAATGGCCCGTGGCTCATTTTCGGAAATCACGCCGGCTCGGCCTATCCGCTGCGCGAAGGCAAAACGACCACTTGGGATGGCGGCACCCGCGTCCCCTTCATCATTTGGTGGCCGGGACACATCCCCGCCGACACGGTGAGCAACGAGATGGCCTGCGGGATCGATCTGCTTCCGACTTTTGCCAAGCTCATCGGCGCGGAGTTGCCCAAGCACAAGATCGATGGTCTCGACATCTGGCCCTTGTTCGCCGGCGACAAGGGAGCAAAAAATCCGCACGACGCGTATTACTTCTACGGGGTCCCGTTCGGCAGTTGGAGCGGCGCGGAACTCGAATCTGTGCGCACCCGCGAGTGGAAGCTCATCCTGCCGCACATCTACCGCACGATGGGCAACCAGAAGCCCGAGATGGATGGCTGGCCCGCCGAATATATAAAGCGGCCGGTCCTCGTGCCGGAACTCTACGACATGCGCGATGACATCGAGGAAAAGCACGATGTCGCCACGCAACACCCCGAGATCGTGAAGAAGATGCTCGATATGGCCGAGCAATGCCGGGTCGAGCTGGGCGACACGACGCTCAATCGCAAAGGCGCGGGTGTCCGTCCACCGGGCGGGATCAAGGAATAAGCGCCGAAGAACGGGCTTGGGAAAGTGACCATGCCTACGACGGCGCCTCTACCGCTCGGGTTGTAGCCGGGTATCAGGTCGCGCGGAGCGCCTCTGGTAACAGGGGACGCCCTTCCGAGCCGGCCGCCCGGTCGGCCAGCGCGCTGGCCTTGCGCTCCGTCGCCGTCTTGCCGCTCTCCCAGGCATCCAGGTAGGGCGGAATCGTTTTGGAATAGTAGCCCGCGTTTTAGTAGAGCAGCCCAAGGTTCGTTTCCACCGCCAGCCGCCAGCGCGATTTCGGATGGCCCGCGAGGAACTGTTCCAGAGCGGAAAAATCGTCGGGGCTGCCACTATGTAGCGATTTTCATCGCGTCTGATCGCCACGCCGGCAAAAGCGTGCCCCTCACCGAACTGGGCGAGCAAGCCGAACTCGCCTCGTCCTAACCTCCACCAAGTTCGACACCACCAATGCCCGCCGCGAACACACTTCGTTCCTATCTCATGATCCGGGCAGCTCGAAGAAGTTAAGCTGTGCCTCGATGCCCATCGGCTAGTTCAAAGGCCAAGGCCAAGTGATAATCACGAAAAGAAAGACGACGACTTACTACTTCGCTCCACCCACATTCCGCGCCCACTTATCCGCGATGTTTCGCCGTCGAATCACCATCGCGGGTGAAATCGAGCGATCAGAGCTAGCGTGGAGTGCCGGCCCGGCAGAGTTTCGTTTCGAGAGTTAGCTAAGTGATCTCTTCTCAGCCCGAGCCCGTAACTTCAAACACCGCTAGGAATCTATGAAACGTCCCGTCCCGGCGCTTCTATGAGGCGTTGGGAATGAATTGTGTGCCACCGCCTTGGTCATTGCTCAAGGCCTTGCCGTCGACGATGACCAGGATATTGGTTCCCGTTATGTAGCCTTTCTTCCCGCTCTTCTGGTCTGTCGCCGTCATGCGCCAGCGCAAAGCCACGTTTTGATCTTCTCCCAGGATGATCTCGATCACGAAATGGAGGTCCGGGTAGAGTTGATGCAGGCCTTTGGCCCAGGCTACCGTGTCCGCTGCGCTCGTCGGACTTCCGTTGTAAGTATAGTTCGGCGCCAGGGTGTCGGCCACGATGTCATAGTTCTGTTGATTGAAAACCTGCTCGAAGAACTTGACGGTGAGTGACTTATTGTAATCGGAAACTTCTGACATGATCTTACTTTGCTCCTTCGGTTGGGGTGGGTTTGGGTGTGGCGGCGGCGGCAGGTTTCTTTTCAGCGCCGCGTTGTCCAAGGATTTGGTGGACGGGCAATCCGTTCCAATATTCTACGTTGTAGGAGCCGCCGTTCGAAGCGGTTCTGGCCAGGAGGAAGTTTTGAATGCTGGCCGCCAACTGGAGTGAGTAATCGGTGGAAGTCGCCTGGACATCGAAAGGCTTGGCGCAAGGCACATCGCGGAACCAGCGCATCCATTCCGGATCATTCCAGGTCAGAGGTTTCCCGTCCTTCTTGGCCATGAACGCCAGGATCGGAGATATCGCCGGGAATTGCGCGGTCGAGTGGCACGACTGGCAGGAGGAATAGACATTATCGACCGGCCCATCGAGTCGCAGGCCCCAGCCCAGATGCATCGGCGGCAAGTCTTTCGAAGTGTTGATCACGGTGCTTTTCAGGTCCGGATTGATCACGGTCTCCGTCGGCTTGGGATTCGATTCGGCGTGGCTTTGCACCGTCGGATCATTCCCCCACATCAGGCCCACCGGGACGACGTTCAGCCAGAGATTCGGATTCGCCAGGGCGCCATTGTAAACGAACGTTCCAAAGACCCAGCCGCCCGTCTCCTTGGCGCGCTTGTCGCGCACCATAATATCCATCTGAATGAACCGCACCGTGCTCATGGCGCGGGGACTCGCCGGGTCAAAGTCCTTGGTCGTATAGGCGAGCCATTCGATGGGATTGGTCAAAAACGGAACCTCCGAGACCGGCGCGGTCGTGAAGAGAATCTTCCCAACGACCGTGCCTTCGGGGAATCCCTCGGCTTGCACGATGTCCGGCCGCGGGTTATTCGCGTCGGCCCAAACCTTCCCGATCATATATCCACCTTGTCCATTGTAGAAGCCGACGGCATAAGTCTGCCACAGGCTGGGCTGCGACGGAGACAAGGTGAACGGATTCACCGGACCTTCCTTGGTCAATCCATGAATTCCTTCCCGCCCGAAGGGGCCGTAATGCTGCCAGGGCACATGATACCAGCGCCGGACTTTGTTGTCCTCGAGATAGAAGTCATTAGCCACGCCATTGGCCTCGATGTTTCCTTCGTAAATGTAATCGCGCACCGCGACCATGTACTTTTGCCAATCCTTCTTGAAATCAATCTGCAGGATCTTCTGCACGGCGGGCTCAATGGCCGGGTTTTTCGTCGGAAAATCCTGGCTGAGCTTGAAAATGCGACTGTTATACTGGCCCGGCGGCGGAAGGTGCCCGAAATCCGGAAAGCGCGGAAGAAGCTTTGCCGTGGATTCGGCGGGCGCGGATTTGCTGGACTTCCCGGAAGGCGGAGCCGCTTGGGTGAACTGCGCCAGAGACAGGAAACAAAGGGACAAAGTCAAAGTTCGCATAGGGGAATCAGGAATGGGGCCGCAGAGATGAGCTTGTTGTTGAGCAGCGACGAAAAACACCCACCCCACGATCTGTGCTTCGAGGGATCAAGCGCTTCCACGTCTCACCGGGATAGATGAGCGCTTTTGAAAATCTTGCAATCTTTCTCGAAGAAAGTATTCGCCGTAAGTCATCCTGGGAATCGCTTTTCGCCCTGATACCGGCGCTTATAGGTTCCAAGGCTTCCGTTACGTGCTATCGCAAGACGAGTAATTCCTCAGCGGCTCCTCCCGCCGGCAATCCAAAGTTGCTCGCCCAGCACGACCGCACCTTTTCTCGATGGAGTTAGTCGCGCGATCGGGAACAGCACCCCGGATAAGCCCGTGCTGTCCTCCGGAGCGAAGCGGGAAACACTCGCCCGCTTTTACTCGAAGCGGTGCGCCGCCAATTCGTCCTTCACTCGTTCCGGCACTTCCAACCCGAATTCCGTGAACGCTTTGGCCGCACATTCCGGACAATAGCCATGACTCAGCTTCGCGTCGGTATGCTGATGAAGATAAGTATCCACCTGGCTCCAATAGCCGGTGTCGTCGCGGACCCGTTTGCAGCACGCACAAATCGGCAGGAGGCCCTTCAGCGTTTTCACATCGTCCAACGCTTTCTGCAAGGCGTCCCGGGCTTCCGCCGCGATGCGGCCCAATCGGGAAGCACGTTGCGTCAGATAGCAGATCGTCGCCAGCAACACCCCTCCCAGTAGCCCGGCCGCGAGAACGATTTCCGGCAATGGATCGTCGATTTGAGCGAGCAGCGAACGGCTCGGCCAGACGCGCAAAGTCCAGGTGGTTCCCTGCAGTTCGACCTTCTCCTCCGCCGACCATTCCGGATGGCGTTCCGGACTGCCTCCATCACGCGCATACAAAGTCACGCCGCCTTCCGAAACACGAATCGCCTGCCCCGGCGCCACGCTCGCCGGCAGATACCGATCGAAAAGATTCCCTGCTCGAAGAACCGCCGCAAGCACGCCATCGGGATGGCCATGGGACATGAGCGGGACGTAAATGATGAATCCCGCCCCGCCATGGGAAAGGGAAACGGCCGGGGTGATCACGGGTTGGCGCTCCGTTTCCGCACGATTCACGGCCGCCTGCCGCCTGGCCTCGCCCAGGAGGTTCCGGCCGATCTTGTCCTGGGTGCCAGCGAGCGGGGCCACCCACTGCAGGCGATGCGACGAGTCGATCCATTCGATCGCTTCCATATCCGGAGAGTCGCTCACGTATTTCGCCGCATCGGACTCCCAAGTTTCCCGCTCCGGGCGTCCGGTCATTTCCCAGCGCGAAGCCATCCGGGCCAGAGAATGAACCCGGCCTTCCATCCGGATCACGATTTGGCTCTTCGTGTTTTCGGCCGTGGAATGAACCGTTTGGACGATTTGCGCGCTTTGTTTGGCGTCCAGCGCGAAATACAGGACCAACGATGCCGTGATCGTGGCTACGGCCAAAGCCACCGGCAACCATCGGGGCGTCTTTTCTTCCGGCCAAAGACTGCCGAACCAGGTGGTGATGAACAACCCCGCGCCCAGGAGGATGAAGCCGCTCGCCGTGTGTGCCGCGACTCGTGTCATCTGCCCCCAGCCATAAGTCCCCGGCAATCCGAAGGCGTATCCACATAAGGCAATGAAACCGAGGCTCACGACAAAGAGGGAAAGCACTCCTCCGGTGGCCCAGCGCCACGCGCGGCGCTCGAGCGTCAATGCCGCAAAAGCTGCGGCCAGAGCCAGGAAGCACAGCGCCGAGACTGGCGACATCCTCCCGGGGTCGAGAACGTCCCGGCTGCGCGCCCCGGAGAAGAGCAACTCGTCGACGCCCATATTCCTGTGCGAAAGGTATTCCGCGAGCGTCAGCATGGCCATGGTGGCAATGATCCCTGCGGGCACGACGACCCAGGCTCGCTGAGGCCGAAAATGAAATGCCACGATCGCCGCCCCGCCGAGCAGGAAACAGAAAGCCGTATTGTACTGCATCGGCGCCAATTGCGGCGCAATACGGACGAGCAACGGCAAATTGCCGTACCACCCGAAAATCACCAGTAATCCGAGCGACGTGGCCAACAGCCCCAAGCCCGCGCTGATCCGGCGCCAGGAAACTGGAATGATCTGCGGGACCGGTGCGGACAATGAGGACATTCTCAATTCTCAGACAGCAGGTCCGATGCCTGCCCATCTCCGGCGACCCACCGCGAGCAGCTCCCCGGGGACGCCCGATGATTAATTTCCTCCAGCACCGCGCACCGCCACAAGCCTCCGGGAGCTTTTCCAGACGTGTTCTGGACCTCGTTCGTCCCGATCTTCACCCGCTTTCCAAAGGACGGCCAGGAGGACCACTTTTACCACCTCACGCGGCTGGTCGTCCGATGCTCCCTCAGAACTCCCATCGCTCTTCCTCTTCCTTGCACAAACGCTCGCGCTCTTCCCGGCGGCCCTGGCTGCGCCCGCGTTCGAACGCCCAGAATCCCTGGACCAGCCGTTTGTTCTCGCCATGGCGAACCCCCGCACGCCAGGCGATGACACAAATGAGCAGCAGGCCAAAAGCCAGCGGTAACGCGATGACAAGAACTTCGGAACTCATGCCAGCTCTACTTCCAGCAGCCACCGCGCCATTTTCGGCAGGCAGATGCGGACCGCACGGGCGTCCCGCACGGTAAGACTCCGGCCATCTTTTGCCGGCTGCGCAAATTCTCATTACTCCCCAAAGCCTTTTTCGTGCCCACGGTTACCCTCACCGAGAAGAATACTTCCCAAACCAAACACCGACCCCTATTCCTCAAACTCGTGAAAAACCAACTCCTCCCTCTATCCGCAGCCATCCTGGCCCTCGCCTCCAGCGCTGCCTTCGCCCAAAGCCCGACCCTCGCGCCGGGCGATATCTTCCTCTCCGAGGATTTTGATTCGACTCCCGTCGGCCAAATTCCGAAGGGGTTCGACCATAAGGGTGCGGTCGCCGTCGCCGAAGACTTCGCCCACAGCGGCAAGCATTCCTTGAAAATCTCGCCTGCGGAAAAAGGCGCGCGCGTCATCACCCTCAATAAGGAAGAGGCCAACGCCCTCGGCGGCGAACATTGGGGCCGTCTCTACTACAAAGTGAAGCTGCCCTCCCCGCTCCCAGTGCCGCCTCCCGGCAAGACCAGCGGTGGCATTCACAGCACCATCGTCAGTGCCAACGCCATCAGTCCGCTGGCCAACGACAAAATCGAAGTGCGCCTGGCCGGCACCGGCACGGATATGACCGGCTCCTTCAAGTACCTCTACAACGTCCAGACCCGCCAGGGCCGCGGCGAGTTCGGCCATAGTTCCAAGGAAAAATTCCAGTATTCCGATCAATGGACCCTCATCGAATGGCACGCCGACTACGCCACCCAGACCTACCAATTCTTCGTCAACGGCAAAGAGATTCCGGAATTGTCCATCCACCAAGGGGCCGGACAGTACGACAAAGTCGAAATCCCGAAGAATTTCGACGACATGGCCATCGGTTGGCTGAACTATCAACCCGCCAGCGGTGAAGGTTTCACCGTTTGGATCGACGATCTCGTCCTCGCCAAAAAGCAAATCGGCGCCGGGCCCGTTCCCGAAACCATGGGCATCCGCAAGTAGCCAACGGAGCCCGGACATTTCCTGTCCGTAGCCACTTTAGTGCGCAATCTCGCATCGCGGGATTGCGCACTTTCTTTTCTGGTCAAAGCTCCCGCTTCGAAAGATCGCGTCTCGAGAGGGCCGGAGCGCGCAGCAAGAGGCCCACGGTGCACGGGGGCAATCCGCTCCCCGTCAACTTACTCCCCGGCCGAATAAATCTGGTCTTCGATCGGGGTCTCACGCAGCGCGAGGACGCCCTTCCTGCTGACCAGCGGCCGCTCGCCATAAAGTGCCTCCGCCAGGATGCGCGGCCAGTGCAGGAAGGTTTCGGTCGCTCGTGCGACGCCCCTCGCCGGCGCCCAAACCTTCGAAGGGTGGTGAACCTTGAAGGACAGGGCAATCCAGGGATCATTCTGGTCCTCATTGGAAGCGGCGCCGCCGGCCCATGCGGAGGCGCCCAGAAATGCAGTGGCGAGTGAGACGATAATCAACCGTTTGGCAGAGCTCATGTTCTGGAATCGTGGGGAAGGTTCCCCTCGGTCTTCTGCCGCCTCGCGCGCAACGTCAATCCTTTAGAGCATTTCTCGAAGGTAATTTCCGGTTCAGCCGAAGAGCCTCCGCGAAGCGATCAAAAAAAGCCTGTCATTCTGAGAGCGGAGCCGAAGAATCTCCAATATCTGCGGGGCGGCGGGGCGGAGCCGCAGGTCATCAAAAACGGAAATTACTTTCGAGAGATGTTCTACACTGGACGCTTCCCCACAGTCCTGAGGTGCAGGACTTCCGCTACCCGCGTCCATTCCAGGAAGAAAAACGGATCCCGGATTGCACGGATTACACGGATTGATTTCGCAGCGGAGGCTTTAATCCGCGTAATCCGTGTAATCCGTGGTCCAATTTTTCCGAGCCTGTTCTTTCGCGTGTTTCGCGGGCAACCCTTTTTGGTTGCGGCTTCGCGCGCTCCGCGCTCAGTCCGCTTCCCAGACCCGCGCAATGTTCCCCGGAACAAACACCGTCGACGGAGCATCCAGCTTCACCACGACCTTTCCGACATTGCCGGTGAACATTTTCACTTCCGCCGCCACCGTGCCGGTCACCGGCGCCGACGTCGGCTTGCGATCCACGCCCGCCGGCGCGACCCGCACTTTCATGCCCGGCTTCAGCTTGTGGCTCAAGTCCGTGCTCTCCCAGAAAAGCGACAGATCGAGGTTCGTCCCGTCGAGCTTATCCACATACCCGGGCGAGCCCTCTTCCTCCAAACGGCGCGTCTCGACTTCCTTCTGCTCATTCTGAAATTTCTGCATGCTCTCCATGTCCAGAAAGACATTCCAGCACAGGTGTACTTTGCCTTTGCCCACCCCGTGCGTCTCCGTCCGCAAATCGTCCCCGACCTTGATGTCCGAAAATTTCGCGGGCTGCCCGTTCTTCCAATACTTCGTCTCCTTGTCCGTGTTCAGGATGATACCCTTCTGGCGAACCCACTGCACGGAGTTGATATCGGTGACTTCGATTTCACCCTTCTCCGCATCGATCCGGTCCACGTGGTAGCGCTCCTTGTGGCCATTCAGGAAATTCATCTCGTCCTGGATGTAGGTCAGCCACTTCCATTCCCCGGCATCGTTCTGGTGCAAACGAAAGATGCCCCGCGTCCCAGGCGTGAAATCCTGCAGGTCCCCAAACGAAGCGTGGTGATACAACTCGGCATACGGCATCACCGTGAAACTCATCACCTCGTCGTTCGTTTCGTTCCGAAATTTTCCCGTCCGCGTCACCGGATCGAGGCTGATCAGTTCTCCCCAAATGCGGCGCATCTCTCCATCGCCCGTCGGCACGATCACCTGCCCGGGAATGATCTTCTTGTGAACCGGCGCCGCCGGCGTCGCCGCCGCCGCACTGGTGGGCGCGGGAGCAGGATCAGCGGCCAAAGCGAGAGTGAGGGGAAGTGCGGCCACGACCAGCGTGGCGAGAAGGGGCTTCATAGTAAGGATACACAACCACACTCCCCCACCCGTCTTTGATCTCTTGTCCGCGACGTTTCCCCGGATCGCTCCGCAATTTGTTGGCCAATGGCACTTTCCGTGCTCGATTGCCCCACATGTACGATCTCCATGTCGCCACGATCCTTTTCCTCAACCCGTTGCTAAAAAACAAACAACGGCTGCTCGAGAAGGCTCTGGATACCCCGCGGGCCGCGGTTCTCGAGGAAGAGATCGAGAACATTCGCAACCGCCTTTGCCTGGAAATCGTCTACGCCATGCAAGGCGAACACCAGCAGCCGGAAGACTGAGCAAAAGTTATCTAAGCCACGAACCACGGCAATCGAGATTCGGGAGAAAAGGACCACGGATTACACGGATTACACGGATTACACGGATTTCCCACGCTCTGCGGTAGGTTTGTCACGGTGACCACGCAAAGAAAGCGCTGAAGCTGTTTCGGCTGGCGCTCCCATCACAGAAATCGCCCGCTTTCCGGCAGCCGTTTCCCACGAATTTAAATCCGCGTAATCCGTGTAATCCGTGGTCCATCCCCCCTCCCCTCCGTGGGACGGCGACGCATGCCGCCTTGCTGCCTGTGTAAATCGTTAAAACTGCCAGTGGCACCAGCCGCGAATTGTCGGTATGCCACCGACGCTTCCCCGCCGCGCCTTCCTGAAAACCAGCCTGGCCGCAGCCGTCATGGCCCAGATGCGCCTGCGGGTTTCGGCCGACGAAATCCGCAACGGCATCCCCTATCGACCCTTGGGCAGCACCGGCGAAACCGTTTCCGCTATCGGGATCGGCGGATTTCACATCGGCCACAAACCCACCGAGGAGGAAGCCACCCGCATCGTCCGCACGGCCCTGGATAGCGGCATCAACTTCCTCGACAACTGCTGGGACTACAACGGCGGCGCCAGCGAGATCCGCATGGGCAAGGCGTTGCGCGACGGATATCGCGACAAAGCGTTCCTCATGTCGAAGATCGATGCCCACTCCAAGGCCGGCGCCGCCCGCCAGATTGACGAGTCGCTCCAGCGGCTCCAGACCGATCACGTCGACCTCATGCAATTTCACGAAGTCATCCGTCCGGGTGATCCCGAAGCCATCTTCGCCCCCGGCGGTTCCTTCGAAGCCATGACCGAGGCCCACCAAGCCGGCAAAGTCCGCCACATCGGTTTTACCGGACACAAGAGCCCCGACATCCATCTCCACATGCTGGAAGTCGCCCAGGCCCACCATTTCCACTTCGACACCGTGCAAATGCCGCTCAACGTCATGGACGCGCACTTCGAGAGTTTCGGCCAGAAAGTAGTCCCCGTCGCCGTGCGGGAAAAGATCGGCGTCCTCGGCATAAAACCACTGGGCAGCGGATGGATTCTCCAAAGCAAAACCGTCGAGCCCATCGATTGCCTCCACTACGCCATGAGCCTCCCGACCAGCGTTGTCATCACCGGTTGCGATTCGATGGAAATCCTCAACCAGGCGCTCACCGCGGCACGCACTTTCAAGCCCCTCGACCAGGAGCAAGTCACCCGTCTCCTCGCCAAAACCGGCCCCCTCGCCACCGCTGGGAAATTCGAGGGCTACAAAACCACCCAGACCTTCGACGGGACCGTCCAGCATCCCGACTGGCTACTTTAAACAAACCTCCCCATGCGCACCACCCTGGCCATCGTCATCCTCTTCCTCGTCGTCTTTTGCGTGATGATCCTCATCGCCCTCAACTGTGAACCCAGAATGCCCGGCGCCACCATCGTCAGCACGGCGTTCGATTGGACCCTCCGTCTCCTCGGCGGCCTCATTGCCGTCGCCGCCGCCATCGGCATGTTGCTCGTCGGCGCCGGCCACGGCTCCTTCCAGCGCCAGATCGTCCTCGTCCCACCGCTCCTCGCCGGCGTCCTCCTCCTCAGCGCCAACTGGGGCGCCGCCCTCGGCCTCGGCGTAGTCGTCGCCGTCTGGATCTATCGCTGCGGCGGCCCGGAAATCGAACGCCCCGAAACGTCGCCGATATCCAACACTCCAAAGTGAGGAAATCGGATTCCTGAAATCCGCCCAATCCGCACTGCCAACCGAAACGCCCCCCCCCGGCAAGGCATTAGCGCCAACCTAAACGTGGAAACGTGAAGCAGTATGTGCTCACCGCCAGCGCGCCAGCGTTTTGGAGTGCGCCAGTGCTCTGGCGCTTTAGGACTGTCTGCAGGTTTGCGCCAGCATTCCGCTACCTCACCCCCTGAGACCTCTGCATTGCCATCAGGAAGGATAGCGCAGGTTCGCGAGGATTTTCTAATGGAGAAAAGAGGACCACCGATTACACGAATTTCACGGATTGATTTCGCCGTGGAGGCTTTAATCCGTGTAATTCGTGTAATCCGTGGTCCTATTTTTTGGAGTCCGTTCTTTCGCGTGTTTCGTGAACAGCCCCTTTGGTTGCGGCTTCGCCGCGCTGCCACCTCCGCGTTTAAAACCATTGCGTCCGTACGCAGCCCGACGCAATCCGTACTCAAAAAATCGCGCGACAGGGCCGTGCCGCCGCGCCTCAATGGCTCCCGCAATCGCGGCAGGAGCCATCATGCACGTCCTCGTATTCCGGCCGGCGTCCCAGCTCGAACGTCTTGTTCAGAAAACGGCTCACCGTCTCGTGCAAGAGCTGCAATTGCTGCTGCGCATCGAGAAAACCCTGCGCCACTGGATCACCGAGAAACTTCTCCCGCAACGCCTCGAATTGCGTGATCTCCTCCGGCTTCAAATCCAGTCCCTGGCTCTGCTTCATCCGCAACAGTTCGCCCAGGCTGTTCACCTGCTGATACTCGAACTTGAGCAACTCGTTGCTCAGAAAGTCGTCCAGCTTCTGCTTCAGCGTCTGAAAATCGTTCTGGTCCGCGATCGCCTGGCAGAGTTCCAGCGTGCGCTGCGTGATCGGGCTTTCTTTGGTTTGAGTTTCCATGGGTGGGTGGGAGGCTAAACGCTGCGCCTGGGCGCGGCAATGAAATGACGAAGGTCAAATGACGAATCTCGAAGGAAGTGCCAATTGTCAAACGTCTCACCGTCCTTGGGCCATTCCTTCGTCCCCAAAGCCAACTACAGCGGCTGGACCAACTGGGTCGGATTCCGCCTCTACTTTCAAGCCGTCCCGCCTCCATCGGAAGTTCAATCGAGGCTAATGACAGCCTGCAGTGCTGGTTTAACCATCATGCCCCCCGAAGTCTTAACCGCCCCGGCGGAGCCTGCGGCCATCGCCGATCCCAAGTGCAGCGCAGCCGCTGCCCACCCCCCGCCCGCCTCCCCACCGGCCACACGCCTCGCCTCGCTCGACGCCTATCGTGGCTTCGTCATGTTCCTCATGATGGCCGGCTTGACGATGAGCTTCGTCTCCGTCTCCCGCGCGCTCCCCGGCCACCCGTTTTGGGCGTTCCTCGCCTTTCATCAAACCCACTCTCAATGGCTGGGCTGCTCCTTGCACGATCTCATTCAGCCCTCATTCTCCTTTATCGTCGGAGTCGCCCTTCCCTTCTCCATCGCCAGCCGCCTCGCGCGCGGCCAGACTATGGGCAAGCTCACCCTCCACGCCGCCTGGCGTTCCCTCTTGCTCATCGCGCTCGGCGTCTTCCTGCGCAGCGTCGGACGCCCGCAGACTTTCTTCACTTTCACCGACACCCTCGCGCAAATCGGCTTCGGCTACACCTTTCTCTTTCTCCTCGGTTTCCGTTCGGTGCGCACGCAATGGATTGCTTTCACCCTCCTCCTCCTCGGCGACTGGCTGCTCTTCGCTCTTTATCCCGCACCCGGTCCCACCTTCGACTACGCCGCAGTCGGCGTCACCCCCGAATGGTTCGCCCAGCACGGGCTCCATGGTTTCGCCTCGCATTGGAACATGAACAGCAACGCCGCCTGGGCCTTCGACGTCTGGTTCCTCAATCTCTTCCCCCAGCAAAACCGCTTCGCCTTCAACCCCGGCGCCACCTGCACCCTCAATTTCATTTCCACGCTCGCCACCATGATCCTCGGCCTCATCACCGGCGAGACTCTGCGCAGCACCCGCTCACCCTGGCAGAAATTGCGCTGGCTCGCCGTGGCCGGCATCGTCACCCTCATTGCCGGTTGGGGCATCGGCGCGCTCGGGTTCTGTCCCGTGGTGAAAAAGCTGTGGACGCCCAGTTGGGTCCTCTTCAGCGGAGGCTGGTGCCTGCTCTTGATGGCCGCATTCTACCTCGTGCTCGATCTCTTGAACTTCCGCCGCTGGTCTTACCCGTTGATCATCATCGGCATGAACTCGATCGCCGCCTACTGCCTCGCGCACCTGAGCGACGGCTTCATCCGCTCCTCGCTGCTCACTCATCTCGGCAAAACGCCCTTCCTCATCTTCGGCAAACCATTCGAGACTTTCCTCCTCGGCACTTCCTCGTTGCTCGTCCTCTGGCTGGTGCTGTTCTGGATGTACCGGCGGAAGATTTTCCTGAAAATTTAAAACTCGGAAACCGCAGCGGATTCCTGGTGTTCGTGCGAGTGGCAGTCGGTCCCACTGTCGCCCTCCAAACACCGCCATGAAGAAGTTCCTCCCCCTCATCCTCTCCTGCCTCGCCCTCACCGCCTCCGCCGCCCCGTTCACTGCCGAGGAATTCTTCCAGCGCAACGACAAGAAAGGCGACGGCAAGCTCACCCCCGATGAATTTCCCCAGTGGGCCAAGGGAAAATTCGACGTCATCGACACCAACCACGACGGAGTTGTGAGCGTGGACGAAATGCGAGCTTTCCTCGCCAAACAAGGCGGCAGCCAAAATGGTCGCACTCCCGCGCAAGCCCCACCGACGCCCACGCACGCCAATGTCCCCTACGGCCCCGACGCCGAATCGAACGTCCTCGATTTCTGGCAGGCTCCCACCGGCGCCCCCAATCCGCTGCTCGTCATGATTCACGGCGGCGGCTTCCGCCAGGGCAGCAAATCCCAAATCTCCGCCGCCCTCATCCAGGAATGTCTCCGCGCCGGCATCTCCTTCGCCTCGATCGAATATCGCTTCACCCAAAAAGCGCCCTACCCGGCGCAAATGATGGATTGCGCCCGAGCCTTGCAATTCATCCGCTCGAAAGCCGGCGAATGGAATGTCGATCCCAAACGCGTCGCCGCCACCGGCGGCTCGGCCGGCGCCGGCATTTCGCTCTGGCTGGGCTTTCACAAAGACCTCGCCGATCCCAATAGCAGCGATCCCGTCGCCCGCCAATCGACGCGCCTGACCTGCATTTTGCCCACGCAGATGCAGTGCACCTACGATCCGCGCGTCATCAAAACGCTCATCCCCGGCAAGGCCTACGACGTCTCCGCGATCAAATTCCTCTACGGCCTCCCGGCGACCTTCAACTGGGACACCGACAAGATCACTCCGGAACTCGATGCCCTGATCAAGGACGCCGCCCCGATCACTCACCTCACAAAAGATG
This sequence comes from Chthoniobacter sp., assembly GCA_036501065.1. GTDB lineage: Bacteria > Verrucomicrobiota > Verrucomicrobiia > Chthoniobacterales > Chthoniobacteraceae > Chthoniobacter. The sequence goes on from DASYAY010000062.1 coordinate 28,729, forward strand.
CCCCTCCCGTTTACGCCGTGAGCGACAAAGCCGCCGACGTCCCAGGGAACATTCACAACGCCAACTTCGAACGTCATCTCAAGAAACTCATGGACTCGCTCGGAGTCGAATGCGTGATCCACATGGATTCCGATTTCGAAAACCAGCGCGCCGCGCTCGATGACAAAATGGCCTTTTTGAAAAAGCATCTCGGCGTCACGGACAAATAGGAACCCATCGCCAAAGCGCGGCCTGTAGCCACAGCCTCAAAACCTCCGCAAAGGGAAACATCCCGATCTCCGGCTAGGTTTCGCCGGAACCACATTGGGTGTTGGGTGTTGGATGTTTGCGGCGAAGCCGTCGCGCCCCCCGGTGCGCTTGACGGGTGGGATGATCTGTTCAATACAGTGCCCAGCGTATGGCTCTGCCCCATCAACCGCCCGCAGATGCTGGCCCGCTCGAGCGGTTCGTGCGGAAAGCCATCTGGCGGATTCGCCTCGAACGGTTGCGCCTCGCGCTCGGCGTCATGGTTTGGATTTCGCTCGCCGCCGCCACCATCTGGACCGCCGGCCTGCTTTGGCGACCGCAATGGGCCCTCGCCGCTCCCATCGGTATTGCCGTCATCGGCGCGTTGCTCTTTGTCGCCGCCGACGTGGCGCTTTTCTGGCAGGTGGATCGGCGCAGCGTCCTTCTTCGGCTCGACCGCCAGCTCGGCCTCGCGGATGCCACCATCTCCGCCAGCGAGCTGACCGGCGACATCCGGGACGACTGGCGATGGCGCCAGCTCGCCCAGACGGTCAATCGTCTCTCTACCCGATCGTGGGACGAACGCTGGCCGCGACGCTGGCCCGGTCTCGTCGGCTTGGGCGCAGCCACTCTCGCCGTGCTCTGCGCCTTGCTCCTCGCCGCCTGGAGAGTCGAGCGTGTCCAAGCCCAGCCCGGACCGACGCCATTTCAGAAAGCGCAATTCCAGGCTCTCGAGGAAGTGTTCAAGGACTGGGACGAAGCCGCAAAGAAAACCAACGATCCCAAATTGCAGGAGCAACTCGCCCTCATGAAACCGCTGCGCGAGCAAATGCTCAGCGGCAAGATCGACGACAAAGAGGTGCTGGCCGCCTTGAGCCGCCTCGAAGAAAAGCTCCAGGCTGCCCGCGAACAGATTCAGGCGCAATCGCTCGAACCCTCCGCCGCGGAACTGGCCAGCGCCCTCGAGCCCTTCCAAGGCATGAGCGCCATGGCCGCGTCCCTGCGGCGAAAGGATTTCGGGCAAGCCGAAAAGCTCGCCCAGGAACTGGCCGAAAAATTGAACCAGCCCGGCGCAAAACTTCCCGAAGGCGCCGACCAGCGGGAGAATCAACTCCGCCTCGCGAACACCGCGCAGACCATGCAGCAGCGCGGACAGAACAGTGTCAGCCAAGCCCTGCAAAAAATGGAGCAAGGCATGCAGAACGCCAACAATCAGCAAACCTCGGAAGGCCTGGACGGCTTGAAAAAGAATTTCGGCGACCAAGCCAAACGCGATGCCGAAAAGCAACGCCTCGCCACGCAACTCGCCCAGATGGGCGCGGCCAAGGACAGCCTCGGCTCGGGAAAAAGTGTCGCCCGCGGGATGTCGCTCCTTCCCCGCCTCGCCGATTCCAAACAGCACGGCAACGGCGCCGGCTCAGAAATCGATCCCCATCGGTTCGGCGCGGAAACCAACATCGCCTCCAACCGCACCGAGGAAAAAGTCACCGGCGAAACCTCGGACGGCGATTCCGTCATCACCACCGAGAAATCCCGCGAGCACTCGAAGGAAGCCCCGACCTCCGTGCATCAAGCCAATTTCCACGAATACGAAAAGCTCTCCCGCGAAGCGATCGAGGACGAAAGCATTCCGCTCGCTCACCGGGAAGCGATCCGCAAGTATTTCGAGATGATTCGTCCCGCGGAAAAGTAACGTCCTCGCGCCGGAGCGGACGCGCCGCTGAAGTCTCCCCCCGAACCCTTTATGTCACCACACCAGAGCCCCGCCCTCGACGCTCAACTCGACCAATTTCGAAAACGCTTTCAGCAACTCAAGAGCGAGGTCGGCAAAGTCATCATCGGCCAGGAAGACATCATCGACCACGCTATCATCGCCATGGTCGCCGGCGGACACGTCCTCCTCGAAGGTGTGCCCGGCTTGGGCAAGACGCTTCTCGTTCGCTCACTCGCCGGCGCCTTGCACCTCCGTTTCCAGCGAATCCAATTCACCCCGGATCTCATGCCCGCCGATCTCATCGGCACCAAGATTCTCGTCGACGACGCCGTCGGCCGTTCCCGCTTCGAATTCTCTCCGGGACCCATTTTCTGCAACCTGCTCCTCGGCGACGAAATCAATCGCGCCACGCCGAAAACCCAGTCCGCGCTGCTCGAAGCCATGCAGGAACAAAGCGTCACCGTCGGCGGCGAAACCCGCCCGTTGGATCGCCCCTTCTTCGTCCTCGCCACACAAAATCCGCTGGAGATGGAAGGCACCTATCCGTTGCCCGAGGCCCAGCTCGACCGCTTCTTTTTCAAGCTCAAGGTGCGTTACCCGAGCGAACGCGAATTCGACGCCATCCTCGACACCACCACGCAGCGCGCCGCACCTTCCGTCGAGCCGGTTTTCCAAGGCGCCGATCTCGTGGAGATGGGCGGTCTCGCCCGCGATGTTCCGATCGCCCCGACCATCCGCCAACGCGTCGTCAAGCTCATCATGGCCACGCATCCCGAAACCGCCGACGCCCCGCCGCTCGTCAGGAAATACGTCCGCTACGGCGCCAGTCCGCGCGCCGGACAGGCCTGCATTCTCGCCGCGAAAATTCGCGCCATCTTGCAAGGCCGCTTCCATGTCGCCGGCGAGGACGTCCTCTCCATCGCGCTCGCCGTCCTTCGCCACCGCGTCATGCTGAATTTCGAAGCGCAGGCCGACGGGCACGATTCCGATGCCGTCCTCGCCGAAGTCTTCGCCCGCCAGCAGGAATCCTGGAGCCGCGAATGACCTATGATCGCGACGGACGTTGATCAGCTCTTCGATCCCGCGTTCCTCGGACGGCTCGAATCCTTGAGCCTCCTCGCGCGGCAACTCGTCCGCAGCCGCCTGCGCTCCGTCCGTCGAAGCGTCCAGCGCGGCGCCAGCGTGGAATTTGCCGAATACCGTCCCTTCGTCGCCGGCGACGACTGGCGTTACATCGATTGGAACGCCTTCGCCCGCTGGCGTCAGCTCGTCCTCAAGCTCTTCGTCGAGGAGGAGGATCTCCACGTCCATTTGCTGCTCGATTGCACGGTGTCCATGGATTGGGGCCAGCCCGTCAAATTCGATTACGCCCGCCAGCTCGTAGCCGGCCTCGCCTACATCACCCTCGCCAATCTCGATCGCGCCGCCGTCATCCCGCTCGGCGCCGAGGACTACCAGCTTTGGCCACCCGGGCGCGGACGCCATCGGTTCCTCCAGCTCCTGCGCTATCTCACGCGCTGCCCGCTAGCCGACACCGCCACTTCGCTCGAGGATGCCGCCCGCCGCTGGGTCGCCACGCAACCGCGCCGCGGCTTGGCGATCTGGGTCAGTGACCTCTTCGGAGCCGATCTCGGGGACGCTCTGCGCGCCCTCGATCGCGTCCGTTATTCACGCCACGAACTCGCCGTCATCCAAATCCGCCATCCGGGCGAAGCCCAGGCCGGCGAAGTCGGTGAATACGAAGTCGAAGATTGCGAAACCGGAGCGGTCGAAAAAGTGATCGTCGATGCCGGCGCGGCGCGGCGCTATCGCGAACGTTTCGCCGAGTACCAGGAATCCATCCAGCGTTACTGCCACACCCATCAGATTCCCCTGCTCCAGGTGTCCACGGAAATCGCCGTCACCGATGTCATCACTCGCTCATTGATGGCTGGAGGCTTTGTCAAATGAGCTTTCTCCAGCCCATCGCCTGGAGCGCCCTCGCGCTGGCGATTCCCATCGTCGCCTTCTATCTCCTGAAAACACGGCTCCGGCGGCGCCTCGTCAGCACTTCCCTTTTCTGGCACCAGCTCGCCCCTCAGGTCTACAACACCTCGCTCTGGCGCAAATTGCGGCGCTGGCTCTCGCTCCTCCTGCAACTGCTCTTCCTCACCGCCCTCGTCATGGCCCTCGCTCAGCCGATAGCCGCCTGGCAATCGCTGCAACCGGCCTCCCTCGTCCTCGTCCTCGATCCATCGGTCACCATGGAAGCGACCGACGTCGCGCCGAGCCGCTGGCAGCATGCCCTGCAACTCGCCGCCCAGCGCATCGATCAAATGCGCGGTGTCGACGAAGCGACCTTGATCCTCGCCGCCGATCCGCCGCAGGTCCTCACCAGTTGGGCCAGCAGCAAGCGCCTCCTCCATCGCGCGCTCGCCCAGGCGCAGCTCTCCGGCCACAGCACCGATGTCCGCCCGGCGCTCGCTCTCGCGCGCAATCTCGCGCAAGGCCGTCCCCACGGTCACATCCTCCTCCTCAGCGACGGCGTCTGGCCCGAGCCGCCGAAGAAAGAGCAGCTCGCCGGCATCGAAGCGCCCTGGATCAGCGGCGACGGCGTCAACACCGGCCTCACCCTCTTCGCCGTGCGGCGCGCCTTTTCCGGCCCGGGCGAATTCCAACTCGCCGCGCGCGTCGAAGCTCACGGCCCATCGCCCGTCTCGGGCAATCTCGAAATCTATCGCGATGGCCGCCTCATGGACGTGCAGGCGCTCGAGCTCACGCCCGGCCAACCCTGGGACCGCACCTGGGACGGACGCGCCGGGCAGACCACGCGCTTCGAGGCAAAACTCGCCGGCTTTCCGCCCGATCGCCTCACGCGTGACGACCACGCCGAGGCCGTGCTCCCCGCCCAGACTCCGGTGAAAGTCGAGTTGGTCGCTCCCGCCAACGGCTTCCTCGACGCCGCGCTCAGCTCCCTCGATTCCGTCGCCTGGAAGCGCACCTGGCCCGCTCAGCAACTCGGCCCGGCGCAGCCCGGCATGCTCTACGTCTTCTACCGTTGCCTGCCACCACCGGATTTCGCCGCCGCCACCGTCCTCATCGATCCCGCCGCGAGCGGTCCCTGGGGCGAATTGCGCGGCCCCATCGACCAGCCATTGATCAGCGATTTTCAACACGACTCCGAACTCCTGCGACACACCGGAATCGAAAAAATCGGTCTGCAAAAAGCGCGCGAATTTATCCCCGCGCCAGGCGCCGAAGTCCTCGCGGAGAGCTTTGGCAAACCCATCATTTTCGGACAATGGCACGGCGACCGTCGCTGGCTGGCACTGACCTTCGATTTGGAATCCTCCGACTTCGTCCTGCGCACCGCCTTCCCCATCCTCCTTGGCAACATCATCGAATCCCTGCGTCGCGAAGCCGACGTCGCCCCGCCAGCGCCCTTACCCGGCCCGATCGCCAGCGCCCTCAAACGCACCGTCCCCGACAACGCCCCGGTCTCCATCACCTCTCGCGACGCCGCGAGCGTCGCCTGGTGGAGCGGATACCCACTGTGGTGGTGGGCTGTCAGCTTCGGCGCCTGCTGGCTCCTCGCCGAATGGTGGAGCTACTCGCGGAGGATCACCGAATAAGACGCCATGGCTCTCGATCCCAGATACTTCCTATCCCCGCCACAGCCAGGTCCAGCCAACATTCAAGGCCAGCGTCCGCCCATCGCTTGCGTTTTGGAGTGCGGTGCTGCTGCACCGCTTTCGGATGGTCCCCAAAAGACAGTAAAGAGACACCGCACTCCAAAACGCCAGCACCGAGCCAAACGCTGTGCCCATGCGGGCGCGGAGCCCCATTGGATGTTGGGTGTTGGGTGTTGGATGTTCCTCCGATGATCCATCATGGACCTTGAACTAACCCACCCGCTCTTCCTCTTCGCCCTCCTCGGCCTAGGGTTTATCGTCTGGTGGCATCAACACGGCCTGGCCCTGTTCTCCCCCCGGCGCAAACTCCTCAGTTCCCTGCTACGCGCCCTGCTTTTTATCCTCGTCGTCCTCGCCCTCACCGAACCGCGCTGGATGCAGCAGCGCCGCCAAACCCACGTCATCTGGCTCGTCGACGTCAGCCGCAGTGTCGGTCATTCCGCCATCGATGCCGCCCAAAAATTCGCCACCCAAGCCACCGGCGTGAACTCCCAGAGCTGGGTCGCCTTTGCCGGTCGATCCTCACTGGTCAAGGATGCGAAAGGACTGACCGAACTCGTCCCCGGCCTTCTCGACGACGAACGCACCGACATCGCCGGCTCTTTAAAATTCGCCGAAGCCTCCTTCCCCCTGGGCTACGCAAAAACCATCGTGCTGTTCACCGACGGCGTGGAAACCACTGGCGCCGTCGAAGCACAACTCGCGGAACTCCGGCGCAGCGGCGTCCGCGTCCATGTCGTCCCCACGTCTCCTCCCGATCGACCGGAAGTGCTCGTCCGCAGCGTCACCGCACCGCGCCAGGTCAAGGAAGACGAACCATTTCGCGTGCAAGCCGAGGTCGTGTCCAATCGCCAGACCGAGGCCCAGATCGAGGTTTTCAAAAGCGGCGCGCGCGTCATCGACAAACCGGAGAAACTCAAGGTCGGCGTGAATCGTTTTGAGTTCACCCAATCGGTGAAAGGCGAAGAGCGCCTCTCGGAATTCACCGTCCGCGTGAGCGCCAAAGAAGATACCATCGCCGACAACAATCTCGCCTCCGCCTTCGTCCAGAGCCAAGGCAAATCCAAGGCGCTCCTCCTCGCCGACAAACCCGAGCAGGCGCGCTATCTCGCCCTCGCCTTGCGCCAGGAAGGAATCCTCCTCGACGTCCGCCCGGCCAGCGGCGCGCCCATGGAACTCGGCGACCTCCAGAACTACGACCTGGTGATGATCGACAACGTTCCCGCCACCGACCTCACACCCGCGCAGATGCAACTCTTCGCCAGCTACGTGCGCGATTTCGGTGGCGGCTTGCTCATGCTCGGCGGCGATCAGGCCTTTGGCCTCGGCGGATATTATCAGACGCCCATCGAGGAGATTCTCCCCGTGCGCTGCGATTTCGAAAAGGAACAGGAAGTTCCGTCGCTCGGCCTCGTCCTCGTCATCGACCGCAGCGGCAGTATGTCCGGTCCCAAAATGGAGATGGCCAAGGATGCCGCCAAAGCCGCCGTCGAATTGCTTTCCCCACTCGATTACGTCGGCGTCGTCGCCTTCGATCACGAAGCCTATTGGGTCACCGAGATGGCCCTCGCCACCAATCGCAGCGCCGTGCAACAGCGCATCAGTTCCATCGAAGCCGGCGGCGGGACGAACATCGCCCCGGCCATGGAGATGGGCTTTTCCAAAATCAGCGCCACTCCCGCCAAGCTCAAACACATGATCCTCCTCACCGACGGCGTTTCCATCCCCGGCCCGTTCTACGAAATCACGACGCAGATGGCGCAGGAGCACATCACCGTCAGCACCGTCGGCGTCGGCGGCGATGCCGACCAGAAGCTCCTCGAACAAATCGCCGGGTGGGGCAACGGCCGGTTCTACTTCACCGACAATCCGCAAAGCATCCCCCAGATCTTCGCCCGCGAAACGATGACCGCTTCCAAATCGGCCATCCAGGAAGCACCCTTCCTCCCCGTGCCGACGCGGCCCGCCGATTTCTTGAGCGGCATCAATTTCGACACCGCCCCGTTTCTCCTCGGCTACGTCACCACCAAGATCAAACCCACCGCGGAATCGTGGCTCGTCACCGAGCGTGGCGAGCCGCTGCTTGCCACCTGGCGCTATGGCCTCGGGCAAGCCGGAGCATTCACCTCCGACGCCCGCAATCGCTGGGCCGTCGAGTGGTTGAAATGGGAAGGCTACGGAAAATTCTGGGCGCAGCTCGTCCGGCGTCTCATGCGCAGCCGCTCCCTGCGCAACTTCCCCGCGGAAATTCAGCGCGAAGGAGACGGCTTCCGCCTCGTCGTCAACGCCGTCGATGAACAGGGCCATTTCATTTCCGATGTCACCGGTGAAATTTCCGTGCGCGATCCGCAAGGCCGGCAGAAATCCTTCACGCTCACCCACACCGCGCCCGGCCGGTTCGAAGGCTGGTGGCCGGCCGCGGAAAAAGGCGGCTATCACGCGCAAATCGTCTTCAAACAGCGTGGCGAAGTGGTGGACCGCCAGGCCCTCAGCGCGAGCGTCGGATATCCCGAGGAATTTCTCCTCCGGCCGCCTGATGTCGCCACGATGCAAACCATCGCCGACCGCACCGGCGGCCTCTTCAATCCACCGGCCACCGACGTCCTGCGCGACGATCGACGCTCCGCCCCGTTGGAGCGCGACCTTTGGCCCTGGCTCATCGCGGGCGCGCTCTTCCTCTTCATCCTCGATGTCGGCGCCCGGCGCTGGCCGGAAAATCTTTCAGCACCGGCAACGCGACGCCCGCTCCGGCCCGGGCAGAAGACCCCGAAGGTTCCAGCCCCCACCCCCTCATGAAAATTCCCGCAGCCATTCTTGCCCTTGTGCTCGCCGCGGCACCGCTCCTCGCCGGCGATTGGCCCGCCGCTTTCGAGCATTACGAAGCGGTCGCCATTGAAAAGCCCGGCCGCAACGATGCCACCTGGCAAATGTGGCGCTATGCCGTCTCCACCGGGCGGATCGGCGAACTGAAACAGCGATGGGAAGCGCCGGCCGCCACCGAAAAAGGCCTCCCCTACCGCCTTCTCCTCGCGCTCCTCGCAGAAATGGAAACCGATTTCGACGGCGCCCAGGTGCAGTTCGACAAAGCTATCGCCGCCGCCCCTACCGATGCCAACGCCTGGCTGTTGCGCGGCCAGATGCAATCGATTCGCCGCCAGCCGGAATCCCGTGCCTCCCTGGAGAAAGCCCTGGAGCTGGAACTCTCCCAAGGCCTCCCCCCGATCGCCGCCACACCTCTCGCCGAGATTCTTCTCACCGCGGGTCATCCCGACGAAGCAAGGTCGGTGCTCGATAAAGCCGTGCCCGCAGCGCACGACCCACAGACCTGGCTGGACCTCACGGAAAAGCGCACCGAAGCGGCCATGGCGCAAGGCCGCCTCCAGGAATTCCTCACTCAACTCGAAACGACACCGCCCGCTCCGTTCGGCGGTTCGGAAATCGCCCAGGTTTACGCCGCCGCCCACGACTACGCCGAAGCCACGGCGGAACTCGAGCGCGCACGCAAAGAACATCCCGACGATGCCCTTCTCCGCCTGCAAGCATTGACCATCGCCCGAGCCGCCAATCGCTCCTCGGAAATCGTCCGCCTCTTGCGCGAAGAAACCAAACTCGCGCCAACCCCGGAAAAATGGCGCGACCTCTTCCGCGCGCTCGTCACCAACGGCGAAGCCGACGAAGCACGATCCATTCTTCACGATCAAGGTGCCGCACTCTTCACCGAGCCGCTGACCTGGCGCGAGCTGTTGCCAAATCTTTGGCAGTTTGAGCTTTCTCAATCCATCGCCGACACCCTCGCCAAGGCCGGCGACGAACGTTGGGACGCCGCCCTCTTCCGCGGCGAATTGCTCATCGCCGAGAAAGATCGGCCCGGCGCCGAAGAAGCTCTCTGGAGCATTCTCGACCCGCACAGCGAAGCCCAGCCTCTGGCCTCCGGGGAAAAATCCTGGGCCGTGCGCCCGACTCCATCTCAACACGATGCCGCCATGCCGGGCGCTCATTTCGACGAGCGGATTCATCAAGTGACGAAATACGTCGAGCACATTCCCTCCCCCTTCAATCCGCGGATTGCCATCGACGTTGACCGAATGGCGCAGGTGGAAACGCTGACCGACGCGCGGGACCTCGCGTTGTTCTATCTCGCGGCCATCGCCGCCCAGAACCAACGCGCTCCCGAGTTTGTCAGCAAACTGGAACAACGCATCGCCGGTTGGCCGCGTCCGGAACGCCTTCTCGCCTGGACCATTGTGCAAAACCCTCCACATGCACTCGCCGAAATGGTGGGTTACGCCGGCGAAACACGCACCGCCCAGATTGACCGCTTCTGCCGCGAAGAGTTGCCCGCGATTCACCGTTTGCAGTTGCCCCCGGAGGACGCCAGGCGCGCCGACGATCTCGCCAAAATATTTCCAGCGGAAACTCCTGACGCCAAAAAGACAACGACCTCGCTGGACTACGGCGAACGCTTCCGCAATTCCAACAAGGCATTCCGTGACGGCCGGTTCGAGGATGCGTGGAAACTTTTCACCGAGACTTCCGCCGCCTTCCGCATCACCGGCTGCCCGCTCGCCGAGCGCGAGACGGTGGCTTGCCAAATGTCCTTCGCATTTTTGCTGCCGGAATTGCGCGACCCCTCGAAGACCGTCGAGGCCGCAGTGATGGCGATCCGCGCCGCGTTCCCGGAGCGACGGCTGTCGCGCTGGCCCAATACGGGAGAGGGTCTGAATGCGCTCTTCGAGACGGGCACACCGGCGTGGTCTTATCGTTTTTTCGAGCGCGGCAGCGGCAACCCTCCCCGCCCGGATGATCTGCCCGTCTTTTTGCGCGACCGACTTGTCTATCCGCCCGCACCGCTTTTCACGTGGGAACGGGTCGGCGTCCTCTGGACCGTTTTTGGTCAGACGTGGAACACGAACAACGTTCGGTCCGCCAATGCCGGGAAATCGCCAGGGCGGTTGTTCTGGCCGGCCCTGAAGCAACGACTCGACGACGAGGCGGCGAAATGCTCGGGGGACGAGGCGTTTTATCTGCGCACCGCCACCGCCTACCTCGCTTGGTGGAATAAAGATGACGACGCCGCGGCGCGAATGCAGCACTTGCTGGCCGAATCAGGTGATCCGCGAATCGGTCTTGGATTGGTCGCGATGCTGAACCGCAATCTGCTCGACGTCAAAGTGCCTCTCGCGGTGCTGGACGATCTTAAACCGCCAACCACAGCCGCCGCCCGCGCGGTTAAAGCATGGCGACTGACGCTGCTGGCGGAGTCAGGCAACACTACCGCAGCGACCCTGATAGCCAGGGAACTCGCCGATGCCCCGTGGGAAATCGCTGATCTGCGGGAGATCCTTGGCCAATTGCAGAAATCCATCTGCAGCGAGGCAGCCGCAACCTTGCGCACTCGTCTCCTGCAGGAGGACCTCCGCGAAGAAGATGTGCGGCAGCCGGAACTCGCCCTCCAGGAGCTAGGCGCACCGACTTCACCATTCAAACCGGATGCCCTGGCCGAGCGCGTCCTCGCCTTACCGCCTCCACGCGATGGGGCGCCCAACAACGCACGTGTCGTCGCACTGCAAGCCCTCCAAAATAGCGGAGCCCTCGAAGGCTACGTCACGAAACTGCGCCAGGCCTGCGAAGCCGCGCCACAGGATGCCACTGCCCGGCACCGCTTTGCCGAAGCCTCCACCGGCGCGGAAGCGGCCACGGCCTGGCGAAAAGTGCTCGAACTGGAGCCGCATCATATCGACGCGGTTCGTGAATTGCTGAAGCTCGCGCAGACCAGCGAGGAGAAGCGTCAGATGTTCGAAAAGTTTCTCGCCCTGGCTCCCGAGGAAGCGGTGCAGGAACATGCCGACCTGTTCTTCAAGGATTATGCGGAGGCCCATCAGCTTCCCCATCTCGCCGAAGCCATTTCCAAAGCGCCGTTCCAGCCGGCCGGCTGGCGCGCCGGCCTACAGAGCTCTTCTGCCTGGCGCCAGCGAGCCGAGCTCTTCATCGATGCCCGCCAACCGGAAGCCGCCCTCCTCGTTTTGCGCAAAGCCATCACCACTTTCGACCCGGTTCCATCCGATCTCCGCCGCTTGCTTCTCTTCCAGCTCGTGGCCCTCAATCGTCGCGACGCAGCCGCCCGCGAATTGGTCGAATGCCTCGCGCCGGCCACCCGCGAAGCATCTCCGCTCTTCGCCTGGCAAAGCCCGCCCGATGCGCCTTCCACGCGCAATACCATCGACGTCACCCTTCTCAAAATGGCGCAAACCCTCGACGTCACGCCCGAGTTGCGCGCCCGCATTCATGCCGCCGCCGCACACGACGCCACCGCCCGCGCCGTCTCCGCGTTCTTGCGCGTCGTCGATCGCGAACCGGCCGCTCTCGACGAAATCCGCGCGATGATTCCAGAGGTGGATACCAGCAAAGACACCTCCTGGGTCGTGCCCTTGGCCACGGAACTTGCCGCCTGGCCCGAAGCCGCCGCGGTTTGCCGCGAGCTGCTCACGACCTACAACCACGCCGTGGCGTCGAACGCCCGCTACTCCCTTGCCAATCGCCTCGAAGTCGCCCGCTTGCTCGCGCTCACTGGCGGCAAAGACGAAGCCCTTCGCGAGGGCCGGGCCGCGCTCGATAGCGCCCGCAAGAATCCCCGGCTCAGCGACAGTTGGCGCGCCCCGCATGCCGTCGGCGAAATTGCCCTCGCGGCCGGCGATGCCGCGTTGCTCACCGATTCCATCCACCTCCTCGTCGAGATGCTCGAGACCCAGGCATCACGCAGCTTTTACGACACCGGCGAGGCCATCGGCTTTGCCGGAAACCTCCTCGACGCCAATCACACCGGCGACGCCGAACAAATTCTGGGCGCACTCCGGAAAATGGCCACCGCGCGAAACAATCCCAGCATGGCTTCCGCCCTCGCCGCGTTCGAAATGGAGGCCGCATTGCAACACGGTGATTGGAGCCTGGCCTCACCCCAGGTCTGGCTCGACGTCGACGAATCCTCCGCCGGCCAGGCCACCATCGGCTGGGACCTGGGCACATCCACCCGCTTCAATGGCACCGCTCCAAAATTCGTCACCCGCGCCGAGTCCATGCCCGCATTGGCCGGCCGGCTCGTCGTCGAATTGTTCGTCGGAAAAGATGCCGATTCCATGCAGCCCATCGCCCGGATCACCGACGCCGGCTCACGCGGAATCTGGCGGGGCAAACTCCCCATCGATTCCGGCTTCGCCCGCGCCGTCATTTCCGATCAGGACAAAGTCTTGTTTGGCGAACCCTGCGAGTTCGCCATCGGCCCCAATCTTCTGCGCCAGGCAGATGCCGCCAATTTTCTTCCCAGCGTGCCCGGCGGCGAAGTGAAACGGGAAAAGCACGGCCCGACCGTCAGCGGTGAATACATTTCACTGCGCGCACCGGATCGGAGCTTCGGCAATCTTCCTTCCCCCAGCCTCGCCCCGCAGACCCGCATCAAACCCGGCCACGACTACATCCTCCAGGCTTGGGTGCGGACCGCTTGGACACGATCCGGCCGTCTCGGCTGGCGTTGCCTCGACAGCAGCGGAAAGTCGGTTTCATCCGGTTCCGTCCCGGGCTTCAACGTCAGCGACCGCTACTGGATTCACTACTCGCAGCGCCTTTCCTGGCCGCGCAATAACACCACCGGCCAGCGTCTCCCGCCGACCACCGCGTTTCTCGAACCCACCCTCGAAGGCGGCGGAGCCGATATCGCCGGCCTCTCGCTCGTCGAAATCCCCACCCCGGAACCCAACTCCGAGCCATGAAAAACAAATCCACGAAATATTCGAAACGGCGTTTCTGGTTTCTGGTTTCTGGTTTCTGGTCCTCCGAACCAAGCCGCGGTTCGCAACTCCAGCCGCCGCATCCGAATCGGACCATTGGATGTTGGATGTTGGACGTTGGGTGTTGGATGTTCACTCCGGCTCGTTGGATGTTCGCCCTCCTCTGCCTCACCACCCTCGCCCACGGCGAGTCCCTCCCACCTGTCATCGACCGCTACGAGCGCCTCCTCGTCCATTCCCCCGGAAAAGGCACCGCCTTCGACAAAGTTTACCAACACTTCTTCGAGGGCGAAGGCCTCGAAAAACTCGCGGCCCGCTGGAAAACCCAAGCCGAAGCCCCCGGTGCGGACGCCGCGACTTATTGGCTGTTGCTCGGCGTCCTCTCGGAGCGGCAAGGCAAATCCCCCGAGGCCATCCGCCTCTACGAAAAAGCGGCCGCGTTGAAACCGGCGGATGCCCGGATCTGGAGCGCCCTCGGCGATGCCCGAGCCGCCTCCGGCAATTTGCCGGAGGCCGTGAAGGCATTCCAAAAAGCCCTCGCCAACGATCCCACGCCCGACCTGCGACCGCAGTTATTCCGCCAATTGGCCCGCAGCCAGGAACGCGCATTCGATATCAATGGAGCGCTCCAGACCTGGCAGCAATTCATCGCCGAATCGCCGGAAGATCCTTTCGTCATCGAGGAAGCGGCGGACGCCATGGCCGACGCCGAGCGTTTCACCGAAGCCAAAGCGCAGTACGAAAAGTTGCGCGACCTCGCCGGCACCGACCCCTATCGCCGCGTCACCGCCATCATGAAGCTGGCCCAGCTCGAGGAAAAACAAGGCCACGCCGACCAGGGCCGCGCCATCTACGAAAGCGCGCTCCCTCTAGCCTCACCGACGAGCTGGATGCATCGTGAGGTTCGCGCGCGCATCGAGGAAAGCTATCGCCGCCAGGACGATCTCCCGGGCCTCGTCAAATATTACGAAGCCTCGCTCGACAAACAGTCCCACGACGTCGACGTCGCCTTGCGCTTGAGCGATGCCCTCATCGAGCTCAATCGCAAAACCGAAGCCGTCAAATGGCTGCGCCAGGCGGGCGAATGGGCGCCCGATCGCGACGAAGTGCAGGTCGCGCTCGGGAAACGTCTCGGCGAAATCGATCAACCGCGCGAAGCCGTGACCATCCTCTCGAAACTCGTCCAGGCCCATCCCGAGGAGGAGAGTTATCGCGAATTCCTCGGTGACGCCCAGTGGCAGGTCTACAAGAAAGACGGCGACGAAGCTTCCAAGAAAGCCGCCATCGAAAACTGGCGGCAACTGGTCACGCCGGCCAACAAGGAATCGAGTCCCGTCAGTCGCGTGGCGGACCTTTTCCGCGCACACGATCTCTCCGCCGAAGCCCTCGAATTCTACGCCCGCGCAGTCAGCCGCGCGCCCGACGTCCCGGATCTGCGCCAGCGCTGGGCGGAGTATCTCTTCGAGCTGAAACGCGACGCCGAGGCCAACGATGTCCTCCGCGACATGGTCGCTGGCGATCGCGGCATCCCCGCGAATTTTCTCCGCCTCGCGCGTCTGCGGCAGCGGCGCAACGAATTCGATGGAGCGCTGGACGCGGTGCAAAAAGGCCTCGCGAAGGAGCCCGCCAATTACGAATTGCTCATGGAACAATGGCGGCTCTTTTCCGAAACGAAACAATGGGAGCAGGCCGCAGGGCTCTACGAGAAATTGCTCGCGGGAGCGCCCAGCGCCTACTCGGTGGACCAGGTGGAAGATCAGCAAGTGCAGGCCCTCCGCGAACTCGGCCGCCTCGACGCCGTCAGCAAACAGCTCGCCGACCGCCTCGGCAAAGAGCCCGCCCTTTCCGAACCGGACCTGCGCCTTTTGCTCCGCATCGCCTTGCAAACCGGCGATCTCGATACCGCCGCTGAAGGCATCGCCGAGGCCCGGAAACATTTTCCCAATTCCGTCCCGCTCGTCCGCCGGCAAGTCGACTACGAGAAGCGCAAAGGCAATCTCGCCGGGCGCGTCGCGGCGTTGCAACATCTCGTGGAATTGCAGCCGAAAAAAAAGATCGAGTGGCTGCGCGAGATCGTCCACGCCTACCAGGAGGAAGGCGAATGGGACAAAGCACTCGCCGCGGTGCAAGCCGTCATCACCGAAGCCCCCGCCAGTCCCGACTCCTTCGTCCTCGCCTCCGACGTGAATTTCGACGCCCAGCGTTTCGACGCCGGTGTCGCCCGTTTGCGCGAAGCGATCAAACTTTCGGACAAACCCAACGACCTGCGCCTCCACCTCGCTCACAAATTTGTCGAGGCCGGCCGCATGGATGAAGCGCGTCAGACCTACGATGAAGTCTTCGAAGCGGAAACCGATCCGAAACTCCGGCTGGCCCTCACCCGCCAGCTCGCCGAAGTCTACATGCAGCAGGGGAAACTCGACGATTTGATCGCCCGCTTTCGCCAGCGTCAACGCGCCGAGGAAGGCGGGTGGCGTTACGCCCTCTACCTCGCGGAGATTTTCCAGCAAATGCAGGACTTCACCGCCGCGCGCGAAGAGCTGAGCAAAGCGCTCGGTGCCCGCTCGCGCGACGGCAATTTTTTGCGAAAGCTCATGGAGTTGTCCCAGGCCGAAGGCAACACCGCCGAGCGCGCCCGCTTTGCCCGTCTGCTCGCCGAAGCCGAGCCCGGCGAAGCCCACCAGATCGACCTCGCCGAGGCCCTGCTCGATAACGGCGACACGGATGAAGCCCTCAAAGTGCTTCGGGCCAATCAAGAGGCCCTGCTCAAAGATCCCCTCCCCTGGCGCGAGGTGCTTCTCAAGTTTCACCACGCCGGCGCCGGCGACACCGTCACCGGCACCCTCCGAGCCGCTCTGGAAAAGCGCGCCACCGACTGGCGCGGCCGTCTCACTCTCGCCGAAATGCTCCTCTCCGTCGAAGATTGGTCCGGCGCGGAAAAGTGGCTCTGGGAAATCCTCTCCATGCCCGTCCCCCCTCCCGCACCGGCGACCTCCAGCGCATCGCCATCCCTATCCGGATATGCCGGCGGCGGCTTTCCCGCCGGATTTTATCCCAACGGGCAGATTTTTTTCGGGGGCGGCGGTTCAGCGGGACTTTCGAAATACAGCCAGCGCGCCAGCCAGAGTTACCTCATCCGGCAGCAACTGGCCCAAGTCTTTGCCGGCGCCGGGCGCACCGGCCGCGGCCGCCGCTACAACAGCGGCTGGGGTTATCCCGGCGGTTATGGCGGCGCGGCCACGCAACCCACGATCAATTCGCTCGAGGAAGCCAGGGACACCGCATTGCTCTATCTCGCCGTCATCGCCGAACAGCAGAACCGCGGAGAAGCCTTTCTCGCCGAGCTCGAGAAACACCTCACCGGCGCCTCGCGCGCCGAGCATATCGTCGTCTACAGCCTGGTGCAGGCCGCCGATCTGCTGAAGCACGAGGTCGAATTGGAAGCGGCCCACCCTTCCGGCGATTCCGACCTCGATGCCTTTTGCCTGCAAACCTTGGTCGGGCTCGCCCAAATGGACACACGCCAGCAAAACTTGAACGACGCCGACCTGGCCCTCATCGAAAAATTCATCGAGCGCGAACACCGGCCGGCGCAACTGCTCGAAGCCAGGCAGACCTACTACAACTTGCTCATGCAGGCTGGCCGCCTCGACCAGGCGAAAAAAATCGCCGACAGCGTCCTCGCCGAAGCCGACACCGCGAGCACGAACATCCTCCCTTTGATTTTTGGTTTCGCCGTCCAGCGCGAAGCCTTTGACGTCGCCGAAAAAATCCTCCCAAAGCTCCTCATCGCCAGCCAGCAACCCGGAGGAGCCGTGCTCAAGCAGCAGATGACTTGGTACCGTTTCTCGCTCGCTTCCGGTCTTCTCCAGCGAAAGGACTCACTCTCCCGCGGCGTGCGATTGCTCGCCGATACCCTCGAGGAAACTTATCCGAAGCAATTGCCTCCCGCCCTCTCGGCAATGCCCTTTTACACGCGCCAGAGTTATCGCGCGGCGTGGTTCGAAGGGCAGCAGTTTCCCTATGCCAATCGTTACCTCGACGATCCCCGCATCCAGATGTGGCAGCAAATCTTCCAGCGGTTGAAGGCCGCCAATGCCCTCGACGCCATCAAGGAAGAATTGAATCGCCACATCCAATCGCTCCCCGGCGATCAGACCGTCTACGCGCAACTCGCGCGCGCCTGCTTCTGGTGGTGGGATGGGGCCAGAAGCGACGCCATCGCCGAGGTCTATCAACTGGCGCGCGAACTCAAGGACGACGATCTGCGCATCATGACTTCCGTGATGCTGGCCAACAACGGCCAGCCGGTCGAAGCCCTCCAGGCGCTGCAAGACGTCACCGCCACCACCGGCGAAGCGGGCATCGACAAGCAGGTGCGAATGCTCACGCTCGCCCGCACCGCCAACGACCTCGATCGCGCCAAGGAAATCGCCCTCAAGCTCGCCGGCCAGCGGCTCAATTCGAACGACGAGGCCCAGGTCATGAACGTCCTCCGCGAACTCGGCCTCAACGACAAAGCGCAGGAATTGGCCAAGCGGCACACCGCGCTGCGCACACCGGGCACGCCCAACGGCATCGAGCAACAACTCGAAGAACAGTTGCAGGCCAAAAATGAAACCGCGGCGCTCGCGCTCGCCCGCGCCATCCTCTCCCGCGATCCCCTCACGACCATGCCCATGAATGGCGACTACGCCCGCCAGCGCGCCATCGAAGCATTGCGCACCTTCAAGGCCCTCCCCGCTTACCGCGCGGAATTGACCAAACAATTGGCCGACGCCCCCTCCTCCGTGCGCACCCTCTATCTCCTCGCCGAGGCCAGCGCTCAGGACGATCCCCACGCGGCCGTCGGCTACTATCGCAAGCTCGTCGAACTCAAGCCGGCCGATACCCACTTCCAACTCCGCCTCGCCTCCATGCTCGCCAACCACAAAGAGCCCGAGGAAGCGCTCCGGATTTGGGAAACACTCCTGCCACGCGATCCCGATACCATCCTGCAGGAGGCCTCTTCGCAGATGTTTCAGATTTGCCTGGACACCAAGCAAATGACCCGCCTGGGCGCGGCCCTTACCAAGCTGCCGAAACGTTCCGCCGCCACCAACCTCGCGGCGTTCGGCGGCGGAATGGTCTACACCGGCTTCTTCGGCCAGGTCGCTTTGCAATTGCAACAGGAGGGCAAGACCAGGGAGGCCATCGATGTTTGGCGCGCCGCCATGGACTACGGGCCGCAGTACAGCAGCGATCCAAATTTGATAGCCCCCTTCGTTTCCGCGCTGATCGAAGTGGGTAATAACGCCGCCACCGCGTCCACGCTCGAACATTACTTTTTTCCGGCGGCGAAACGGAAACCGCTTTTCAGTTTCGAGAACCGCGCCCAGGGCGGAAACTGGATGCAAACGATCAGCTATGGCGGCGGCGCCCAGGAACCGCCGGCCATCGGACTCTTGAAGCTCGCTCAGCAAGCCGGCGCACTCGACCATCTCCGCGCCAAAGCACAGGCCTCCGCCACTACTGACAACGAATGGGACGAAGGACTCGTGCTGCTCATCGACGCCGTTCGGCGGGACACCGCCGGCCTGGACGATTTTACCAGGCGCCTGCGGGCCGCTCTCGGTCGGGCCAGGGAGCGGCGCAATTTCATGACTCTCCAGGTGCTCCAGGCTGCGGCCCACGAAATGCACCAGTGGCCCGAAGCGCGGCGTCTCGCCTTGGAGGTGATGCTCAGCGTCCGCTCCGCCTCCGCCGGCGAGCAATACGGCTTCCAGACCATGCACGATCAGGAGGTCGCCGAACTCGCCGTCGAATTGAACGAAACCGCTACCGCGCGAACGGTCTTGCGCGAATGGCAATCCACCGCCCGGCAGGGAATCAATTCGTTCAACAGTAACTATCAGCAGCAGATTCCCATCATGGAACTAATGGTTCGCGTCGGCATGACCAGCGAAGCCCAGGCCATGCTCAAGGAATTGAAGTCCAACCCCATGCTCAAGAACGACGACTACGGGAAGCGCAAGGTCGAGGACTTCGAAAACCGGCTCGACCTTCTCTCCGGCCAGACCGGTCGTGCCCGCCTCACCGTTTGGCCCGTCCCCGCCCCGGCCAAGGATGCCCCCACCGTCGTCTGTTGGGAAATCGGCCCGGCGACCAATGCCCAGCGCTTCAACCGCGCGGACATTTTTCCCTCCGTCACCGGCGAGGACTTGCCCGGCCTCGACGGCAAATACGACCTCCAGATCTTTTACGGCCCCACCCCCACCTCCGTCCGCCAGATCGCCACTTTGCCCGCCGCGAAAGCCCAGGGTTCCTGGACCAGCCCCCAGCCTCTCGGCCCCGGATACCTCGTCGCCGAAGCCCGCGAAAAATCCACCGTCCTCTTCAGTTCTCCCGCCCCCATCGTCACCAAGCCAAACTTGCTCATCAATCCACAATTCCATCCCGATTCCGACGATCATCCGCAACCAGCCGGCGCCAATCGTCAGCCGATCCCCGGCTGGACAGGGCTCGGCCCCCGCACCGTCAGCATCCACCACGGCGGCCCGCGTCAGGGCGGAGATTACGCCCGGCTTTCCCCGGTGAGTGTCAACGGCAACAACTTCACCGCGACCCAGCGAATTCCCTTGGACCCCGGCAAAGAATACTTCCTCACCGCCTGGCTCCGCTCGAACGAAAATTTTAGTCAGGCCCGGCTCAGCGGCCAGTTTTTCGACAAGGACGGAAAACCCCTTGGGCAAATGTACGTCAACCCTACCGAGACCGATCGCTGGACGCAGCCCCAACGACAACTCGTGCGAACCCGCACCTCCACCCGCGGCGAGCAAGTCATCCCCGACCGCGCCGTGGAATTTGAGTTAATGATCCAGGCCAACGGCGGCTTCGACGTCGACAGCCTCTACTTCGGCGAATCCATCCCAGACCAAACCACGCCCCCGCCCCCAGCGAATAATCAATGACCCAAGCAAAACATCCAAGTAACCCCATCATCTCCTCCACCCTCCATCACCCCCAGCCTCGCGTCAGAGCAGGCCATTCCTTCCCATGACATTGCCCCCAATCGGTAAAACGGAAGTAATCGGACAATCCCCAAAAGCCTCCATCCTCTTCATCCTTCATCCTTCCTCCTTCATCCTTTCTATGAGGCACATCACCGCATCCTTGCTCGGGACGCTTTTCCTCGCCGGCATCGCCCTCGCGCAACAACCCGCCACCCCGCCTTCCACGCCGTCGCCTTCCGTCGCAGCGCCTCCCATCGACGTCACCCCGCATCATCCCAACGAAATCGCCCGGCTGCGCGAAGAGTGGACACCTCCCGGCGAAGAACCACCCGCCAGCGGTTCCGGCGACACCCGCGGCTTTCTCGCCCACTATCTTTCCACCAAACCCTTTCCGGAAGTGTGGGCCCACTACGCCACGAAACTGGGCATGACCACCCCATCCGGCAGCGACCCCCAGTACCAGCCCAACGCCTACACCCAATTGTTTCCGCGAATCGGCCCACGCGTCACCGACGGCCGCGCCACGCTCACCATCAAAAACATCCAATTCCCCGACCATCCAGAACGCGGCGCCACCCTCACCCGCCGGGAACCCAGCGGCCGAACCATCACCATCTTTCTCGCCAGCCAGGGCGAACGCACCTTCGTCTCCGTAATGATCGTCCCCCTGCATTAGCTAGTGTGGTGAGTGATTAATTCCCCACGTAATTCAAGAGCATTTTCAAACTCACCGCCTGAAGCTATCCGCCAAAATCGCTTCCGGATTTATTTAACGAATTAGCAACTCACCACACTAGGACCCGTTCACAACTTCGAAAAAATCGAGCAAGGGACGCCGGCGTTCGTGGAGTGCGGTGCCGCTGCACCGCTTTCGGAAGGTCTGCGGGCAGGACGAGCCCACCACCAATTAGAGCATTTTCGATCGAGAGCGTCCCACGATCGGGAGCGCCAGCGCCGAAAAGCCAGCGCTGTCTTCCTGAGCGGAGCGGGGAAGCACGGGCGGAGTCGAAGGACCTCCAACTCCCGCGGATTCCCGGGCGGAGCCGTGTGCGCACCCTTTTTCCGGAAACCTCTTCCACCGCCAGATGGATGAAGAAGGCTATCGGTGACCGATCTCCCATCCCCCATTTTCCATCTTGACATCAACCCCCAAAGTCCCAACGCGATGGGCGTGAAAGACACAACCCCATCTTCCGACCCACTATCAAACCCACGTCACGAAGCCTTCGCCCGTGAAATCGCCTCCGGCAGAAACGCCACCCAGGCCTACCTCAACGTCTACGGTACCAATCACCGCCAGTCCGGCCCGGACCACCAGTCCGGCCCATCTGCCCGTGCGGCCTGCACCCGCCGTGTCGCCTCCACCGGCGGACACCGTCTCTTACGCCGCAAATCCGTCGCCGCCCGCATAAAATCCATCCAGCAATCCGGCGCCGCCGGCGTCGCCCTGAACCTCCGGGAAATCCACGCCTTCCTCACCCGCGTCGTCCGCACCCCCGCCGGTGACATCGCCCCATCCAGCGATCTCTGCACCCGCGTCAAGCACCTCCGCGACGGCGCCACCGACCTCTGGATGCCCGACAAACTCGCCTGCCTCCGCCTCTCCGCCAAACTCCAGGGCTTCTTAGACAAAGCCAGTCCGGCCCGTCCCGCCAGTCCGGCCCGGACTAAGTCCGAGACATCCGAGCCCCTGCCATCCGACCCTCCACCGATTCTCACCGAGGAACGCCGTGCGACCCTCATCGCCCGGCGACGAGCCGCCATCCAAGCCTCCCAAAAGCAAGCCGAAGAAGACCGCATCTCCCCGCAAAAGCCTCAGGTCGAACAATCGCCCCGCGTCGCAGAAGAGCCAGCCCCCAAGGCCCAAAGCCGTAACGGCCAAACACCGGGCACCGAACACTCGGCACCAAGCACCAACGTCCCCTCCGTCCAGCCAGCGCCTCCCAACCCATCTGCACCGTCCACACCGCCCGCGCCTCCCGTCCAGCCCCGACCCGCCCATCTCGCTTGGGCAGCCTATCCTGCGCCCCAAAAACCTCCCTTTCCCCCCGCCTCTCGCCATCAACATCCCCCATCTTTCTTCAGAGTAACTCCCGACCGTTCATCCGGAATAGTCATCATTTAACAACACCCCATGCAAAGGACACCCCTTCGAATCCACCCAATCCCCCCGACGCTCCCTCACCTCACCAGCCCTCCCGCAAGTAGCGCCAGCGCCATTGGATGTTGGGCGTTGGATGTTCCCCACCGTTCCTTCCCCATTGCATTTCCCCGTCGCGAATTGAAACTCATCCTCCGCCCCGCACCTCACCCCTTTTCATGAAATCAGCCCTCACCTTCGCGCTCGTCTGCCTCTCCGTTCTTTTCACCTTCGCCGATACCCCTCCACCGCCGCTTTCCGACAAAGCAAAATCCCTTTTCGACGGCAAAACCCTCGACGGCTGGGAATCGCCCGCCCCGGAACTTTGGCGCGTCCAGGACAACTGCCTCACCGGCGGCGACGGCAAAATCAAAATCCCCTACAACGATTTCCTCTGCACCAAAGCCTCGTATTCGAATTTCATTCTCCACCTGAAAATCAAGCTCACCGGCGATCCGAAAACCGGCTTCATCAACAGCGGCATCCAGATTCGCACCCGGCGCAATCCCACCGGCCACGAAGTCTGCGGTTACCAATGCGACTACGGCGAACCATCCTGGTACGCCTCGATCTACGACGAAGGCCGGCGCAACAAGCTCATGATGAAATCGAACATGGATACCCTCCGCTCGGTCATCCATCTCTGGGACTGGAACGACTATGTCATGAAAGCCGACGGACCCCGCATTCAGACCTGGATCAACGGCGTCCAGGGCGTGGACTACGTCGAAGCCGAACACGACATCGCCAGCGACGGAATCATCGGCATCCAATTGCACGGCGGCGGAAACACCGTCGTCCAGGTGAAAGACATCTTCATCGAAGAACTTCCGCCCACACCGAACGCTCCCACTTGGGAATCGCTCGGCGGCGTGGACGGCCAGCGCGCCAAACTCAAGCCCGGGACACCGACAGGCGCCACCACCGCTCCCTCGACCAGCAGCGCCACCGCCGGCCTCGTGCTCGCGCCAGGCGTCATCTCGATCGAGCCTCTCGGCCAGGACGGCAAAGCCCTGAATCTCGGCTTCGAAACCGGCACCCTCAAGGACTGGACCGCGGAGGGCAATGCCTGGGAAGGCCAGCCGGTGAAGGGCGACGCGATCATCAAGCGCCATCGCGGCCAGAGCAATCACGTCGGCGATTACTGGGTCGGCGGCTACGAAAAACTCGGCGACAAAGGCACCGGCCGTCTCACCTCCGCGAGCTTCGAAGTCACTCATCCCTGGGCCAGTTTCCTTATCGGCGGCGGCAAGGATCCGAAGCAAACCCGCGTGGAAATCGTCGAAGAATCCACCGGCAAAGTCATTCACACGGCCAGCGGTTTCGACGTCGAAAACATGCGGCGCGAAGTGGTCGATCTGCGGGCTTATGCCGGCAAACGCATCTTCATCCGTCTCGTCGACGAAAGCACCGCCGGCTGGGGCCACGTCAATTTCGATGACTTTGTTTTTCACGACAAAGAGCCTCCACTCGTGGCCGCCACCGTGGCCAAGGGCACGGCGGCCGTGGCCGGCGGCGCCGAGGATCGCGCCACGCGGCAAAAGGAAAGCCCCGTCCTTAGGCAGTTGCAGCCCAATCCCGCCAAGCCGACCGCCGTCGCCAACGCCGCCGCGCAAAGCGTCGTCGCCGGCATGATGCTCACTCCCGGCTTCCAGGCCCAACTCGTCGCCGCGGAGCCCGAGGTCCGGCAACCCATCGCCTTTGCCATCGACGAGCGCGGGCGCTTGTGGGTCGCCGAAGCTTACAGCTATCCGAACAAACAGCCCGAGGGCCAGGGCAAGGATCGCATCCTCATTTTCGAGGACGTGGACGGCGACGGCACTTTCAAAAAGCGCACCGTTTTCTACGAAGGCCTGAACCTGGTCAGCGGCATTGAAGTCGGCTTCGGCGGCGTCTGGATCGGCGCCGCTCCCGAGTTGATCTTCATTCCCAAGGACGCCAACGATCACGCCGGCAAGCCGCAGGTCCTCCTCGACGGCTTCGGCTATCAGGACACCCACGAAACGATCAATAGCTTCTGCTGGGGCCCGGACGGCTGGCTCTACGGCAATCAAGGCGTCTTCAACCACGCGCTCATCGGCAAGCCGGGCACGCCCGAAAACGAGCGCACCGAATTGCGCTCCGGCGTCTGGCGCTATCATCCCATCCGGCACCAATTCGAAATCTTCGCCCACGGCGGCAGCAACCAGTGGGGACTCGACTACAACAGCAATGGACATCTTTTCATGACTCACTGCCGCAGCTTCTGGGGCGGCGGAGGCACCACCTACGTCATCCGCAACGGCCATTTCTGGAACCAGGCCAATGCCCACTACGCGCCCTTCATTTCCAATTCCGCGCCGGACTTCGCCCCGCAACTGAAAAACTTCCTTCCCGCCGCTTCCAAATACGACGACGGCGAAGGCGGCGCAGGCAAACCCGGCAGCGGCGCCATCTATGGCGGCCACGCCCATGCCGGCACCATGGTCTATCTCGGTGACAACTGGCCCGATTCCTATCGCGACCATCTCTTCACCAACAACCTCTTCGGCCACCAGATGAATCATCAGGTGAACATCCGGCGCGGCTCGGCCTACGAAACCTTCCCCGAAGGCTTCGACCTCCTGTGCGCCCCCGCCCCGGATTACATGGCGGTGGATTTGCAAACCGGTCCCGATGGCGCCGTCTACGTCATCGACTGGTGCGACCTCCAGCACTGCCACAATCCGGATCCCACCAAGTGGGACCGCACCAATGGCCGCATCTACCGCATCTCCTGGGCGCAGACCTATCACCCCGTCAAAGTCGATCTCGGCTTGAAGACCGACCTCGAACTGGCGCAACTCCACACCCATCACAACGACTGGTATTCCCGCCAGGCCCGCGGCCTGTTGCAGGAGCGCGCCGCCCAACGCCCCATCGACCCGCAAGCCATCGCCGCACTGCAACAAC
Organism: Chthoniobacter sp.; assembly: GCA_036501065.1. Taxonomy (GTDB): domain Bacteria; phylum Verrucomicrobiota; class Verrucomicrobiia; order Chthoniobacterales; family Chthoniobacteraceae; genus Chthoniobacter. The sequence continues at coordinate 54,183 of DASYAY010000062.1, forward strand.
AAGCCGCCGGCACGGAAGTCGCGCAAGTCCTCCGCGCCCTTTTCACCCTCCACGTCATCGGCGCTCTCGACTCGGCGCAGCTCACAAAATTCACCCAAAACCCCAGCGACATCGTTCGCTCCTGGGCCGTGCAACTGGCCACCGAAAAAACCCGCCGTCCGCTCCTCGGCCCCGACGTCCTGCTCCACCTCGCCAAGGAAGATCCCTCACCCACTGTGCGCCTCGCGCTCGCCTCGGCGCTGCCCACACTCGGCACACCACTCATCTGGGATTTGGCCACCGCCCTCGCTTCCCACGCGGAAGATAAGGACGACCGCTTCCTCCCCAAGATGATCTGGACCGGCCTCGCACCCGTCGTCGCGCACGACTACCTCCGCGCGCTCGCCCTCGCCGATCACACCGCCCTGCCCAGTCTCGCCGATTCCATTCGTTGGTTCGTCGGCCGCGAACCGCGAGGCCGTGATTTGCTCGTCTTCCAGCTCGCTTCTCAACCGGAAGACGTAGCCGCACGCTCCCTGCGTATCTTCGCCTTTGCCATGAAGGACGAAGCCTCTTCGCCAAAACCTGCTCCGTGGCCCGCGGCCTACGCCCGTTTTGCCAAATCCTCCAACCCGGCCGTCGTCCACGACGCCGATCAACTGGCGGCCCTCTTCGGCGACAAAGAAGTCCTGGCAAAAATGCGCGGCATCCTCGCCGACGAAACGCGTCCGCAGGCGGAGCGCCAGTCGGCCTTTGACCTGCTCAAGCGCGCCAACGATCCGGAAGCCACCCCGGTCTTCGCGCGCCTCCTCGATGCCCCCGCCTTTCGCGCCGCCGTCATCCCGCTTCTTTCCCGTTCGACCGACCCAGCGACCGCCCAAGCGCTCATCCAGCGTTTCGAAAAATTCGATCCGTCGGAACGCAACGCCGCCCTCGGCACACTGACCAGCCGCAAGGCGTTGGCCATGCCCCTCCTGCAAGCCGTGCAAAACGGAGTATTCGACCGGAAATACCTCAGCGCTCTCCAGGTCCGGCAACTTCGCGATCTCCACGATGCGGAAGTCGATCGTCTCGCCGACCAGACTTTGGGCAAAGTGAATGAGTCTTCCGCCGCGATGAAAGAAACCATCGCCCGCCTGGAAAAAGTCTACGCCGCCGCGCCCTTGTGGGCCTTCAATGCGGAATCCGGACACCAGACTTTCAACCAGGTCTGCGCCGTCTGCCACGCGCTCAACGGCGTCGGTGGCAAGCTCGGCCCGGACCTCGCCGAGTCCTGGCGCAACGGCGTCAATTACTTCGTGGAAAACATCGTCGATCCCAATGCCGTCGTCGGCGAAAACTACCAGCTCCACGTCATCACCAAAAAAGACGGCAGCGTCGTCTCCGGCATCCTCGACCAGGAAACCAACACGGCCATTACCCTCCGCACCGTCACCGAGCCGATCATCGTCGCCAAGGCCGACGTGAAAGAGCACCAGAAGCTCGCCCAATCGATGATGCCACCCGGCCTCCTCGAAGCGCTGCCGGAACCAAAGGTCATCGAGCTCCTCAAGTTTCTGACGAGCAAACACTAGAACTCTCATGCCCATCGTCGTTCAAAAATACGGCGGTAGCAGCGTCGCCAATCCCGAGAAGATTCGTCAGGTCGCCCGCCGCGTGCTCGCGACCCGGGCGGCCGGCAAGGACGTCGTCGTGGTCGTCTCCGCGATGGGCGACTCGACCGATCATCTCCTGGAATTGGCCAGGCAGATTTCCGCCAACCCCGAACGCCGCGAGCTCGACATGCTCCTCTCCGCCGGCGAACGCATTTCCATGGCGCTCCTCTCCATCGCCATCCGGGATTTGGGCGGCGACGCCATCAGCTTTACCGGCAGCCAGGCCGGCATCATCACCAACGATCGCCACATCGATGCGCGCATCATCGAAGTGCGCCCGTTTCGCGTGCAGGATGAACTCGCCCGTGGCCGCATCGTCATCATCGCCGGTTACCAGGGCGTATCCTATCGCCACGAGGTCACCACTCTCGGCCGCGGCGGAAGCGACACCACCGCCGTGGCCCTGGCCGCCGCGCTCGATGCGGAGAGCTGCGAGATTTGTTCCGACGTGGACGGCGTCTACTCCGCCGATCCCCGCGTCGTGCCCGACGCCCGCCGCATGGATTGCCTCTCCTACGAAGAGATGCAGGAGATGGCCGAAGCCGGCGCCAAAGTCCTCAACGCCCAGGCCGTCGAATTTGCCAAGGCCCGCGGCATTGCCATTTACGCGCGGGCCACGGCCTCGGCGCCGCTCTCCGCCGATGGCCAATCCACCGGCACCGTCGTCCGCAAATTGCCGTCGCGCGCTCCCGGAACGATCGCCGGCATCGCCAGCGAGAAGGATGTCCTGCTCCTCCAAACCACCGGAAGCCTCGAAGCATTGCTCGCCTTTCTCGATGAACACCAAGTCTGCGGAAAACAGCTCCACGCCGCATCCGCCAGCCATCCGGGCGACGGCATCTGCCTCGTCATCTCCCGCGAAAATCTCCACCAGGAGGACCGCTTCCGCAAAAATCTCGCCGCGCGCTTCGGCGATGCGCTAGCTCTGGTCGACGGCTTGGGCGCCGTCAGCGTGATCGGCGTCGGCATCAATGCGACCTACGAAAATGTCCGCGCCGGCTCCGCCGCTCTCGCCAGCCTCAATGTCCTCGGAATCGCCACTTCTTCTTTCCGCGTCACCTGGATGCTTCCCTCCCAAGGCGTGGAAGAAGCCGTGCGCCGGTTGCACGAGCAGTTTCTCACCAAGGGAATTTTGCTCGTCACCTCCACCGGAGAGCTTGCCGCCGACGAGAGTTAACCGCAGCCATTAACCCATAATCCGCGCAATCCGTGGCTCAATTTCCCCGCTTGGGATCAGCACACACACTCACCAGACAAAGCCGGCTGGCGGCCCCAATGATTCGCAACGCTTTCACACCCCGGACGCCTGTTTCTTTTTCTCGTGAAAGCCACCGTGGCCGCGCGCGCGATCGATGGCGCCGCCACGAATTACTCGCGTGAGAGCCAGCGCCGTTGTCGCCCGTCCGATCCGCGAAGCGGGTGCGGTCCCGTGTGCCGGCAATGTCCGGCAATTCCTTCCCTGGCTCGTCGCGGTCTCGCTTTTCATGGAGAACCTCGATGCGACGATCGTCAACACCGCCGTGCCGTCGATGTCCGCGGCGCTCCACGTGGCGCCGCTCAGTCTCAAGGGCGTGCTTACCAGTTACACCCTCAGCCTCGCCGTCTTCATCCCGATCAGTGGCTGGATGGCGGATCGTTTCGGCACGAAGCGCGTTTTCGCCACAGCCATCACCGTCTTCTCCCTGGGTTCGCTGGCCTGCGGCCTGGCGATCAACGTCCCCATGCTCGTCGCCTCCCGCGTCTTGCAAGGCATTGGCGGCGCCATGATGACTCCCGTGGGCAGGATTGCGCTCGTCCGCAGCTTTCCCCGCTCGGAACTCATGACCGTCATGCAATTTGTCGTCATCCCGGCCCTCATCGGACCATTGCTCGGACCGGTCACCGGCGGACTCATTGTCCATTGGCTGCCCTGGCGCACCATCTTCCTGCTCAACCTGCCGTTCGGTTTGATCGGCCTGTGGATGGTGCGTTGCTACATGCCGGATTTCCGCGACCCCGCAGCGCCGCCCCTCGACCGCGCCGGCTTCCTCCTCTTCGGCGGCGGCATCGGTGTGCTTTCCTACGTTCTGGAAGTGTTCGGCGAGCACGGCCTCTCCGCCGTCCCGATCATTCTCCTCACCCTTCTCGGGGTCGTCTTGCTCGCCGCCTACGGCTGGCATGCGCATCGGATCACCACCCCGATGCTGCGGCTCACGCTGCTGCGCATCCGCACGTTTCGCGTGTCGGTCTTCGGCGGATTCATCACCCGCCTGGGCTTCGGCGGAATGCCCTTTCTCCTCCCGCTGCTCTATCAACTCGGGATGGGCTTTCCCGCATGGAAAGCCGGCTTGCTGACCATGCCGCAGGCCCTCGCGGCGATGGGCATGAAAGTGATCGGCCGCAAGATCCTCGCCCGCCTCGGCCATCGCACCGTGCTCATCGCCAACACCATCGCCGTCGGCGTGGCCATCAGTTCCTTCACCTTCATCGGCCCAAATACTTCCGTCTGGTGCATCCTCCCGATCAGTTTCGTCATGGGTTTCCTTTCGTCGCTGCAATTCACCAGCATGAACACCCTCGTCTATGCCGACGTGGACGATCGCGAAGCGAGCCAGGCCGGCAGCATCGCCAGCACGGCGCAACAGATGTCCTTGAGCTTCGGCGTGGCTCTCTCCGCGCTCATCGTCGCCTGGTTCCTCGGCGGCATGGATCAAACCGTGGCCGCAGATACCATTCCCGCCCTGCACAAGGCTTTCCTCACCATGGGTTCGCTGACGGTCATTTCTTCTCTCGTCTTTTGGACGCTGAGCTCGACCGATGGCAATAACGTCAGCAACCGCGTCGTGCGAGTCGTCCAGGCGCGCTGAAAAGGCTTCGCCGCACGATCACTTTTCGGGCCGCTTCTCGTCGGTGAAACTGCCCGACGTCATCTGCTCATAGTCTTTGTCCGAAAGGTTCGGGAGCTTTTGGACAAAAGCCACGATGTCCCAAATCTTATCGTCGCTGTAGGTCGGACCCCACGCCGGCATGGCCGAGAATTTGATGCCATTCTTCGTGATCCAAAACAACTCCGCCGGAGTCCAATCCGAAGCCGACATTTCCAGGTCCGGCGCCTCCGGCCAAAGACCCTTGGCAATTTCGCCGGGATGCCCGCCGGGCGCGCCGTGACACTGCGCGCACATCTCCTTGTAATGGGCGCTCCCCGCCCGCACTCGCGCGGGATCGTCAAGCGGCGGAACCGTGATTCCCGTGGCGTTTCGCTTGATCGAACGCTCCCTCCCTTCCATGAGCAGCCGATTGATGAAAGGCGTGTCGTGGTTCAGCAGGCTCACGCTGTAAACCCCGCTGTACCCCAGGAGAAACACCGCAAAACCTTCGAGCAGAAGAACGATGATGATCGTCAGGAGGACTTTTTTCATGGAGAAACGCGTTGGGGCAGACGGGACATGCGGTTATCGAAAGGAAATCGCAATTGCCTCGTGGTCCGGGCGGCATTTTTCGCCGGAGCTCTCCCGCCGCGCTATCTACGACCCCAGCAACTCCCCGAATCGCTTCATTCGTTTCGAAGAAAAGAACGATTTGAGCGCGCCCGCCTGGACGACATAGACACTCTCGGCGATCGCTTGCGTGGACATCAGCGGCTCGTCTTCCAATCGGAAGTCTTCGGCCTCGCCGGCGGGCTTGGGAAACGGATGTTTGAGGACGAGCCAGTCGACTTTGCGAACCTTCAACGGCTCCATCAACAGACCGCTCGAAAGCTCGACCTTGTCCCAGGAAAAATCGGCGATCTGCAACGGAGTGGTCGTGACCAGCACGGGAACAAAGGCCATCCTTGCTTTGATGCGCTTTTCCTTCACCCACTTGACGAAACCCAGGTAGGCCCCGCTCAATTGGTTCGCGGCTTGCAGCACGGGATCGTCAACCAAGGTTCGCCCCGCGGCATCGCCGCCGGTCGTTTCATATCCCTCGGAACAGACGAGATGACTGTTGGCGGGAACTTCCACCAGTCCTCCAATCAATCCACCTCGCGCGACGAGGCGCAACTCCCGATAGTTAGGCGCAATATGGCGAAGGAACAACCACTCCGGACCCGGTGCGACCCTCTTGCACTCCAGCACGTAGAAGACGTTTCCCGCGGAAGTGGAGTGAAAACAAATAATGTCGGCAGCGCGTGACTGCCCATAACTCATGCCGATCTCTTCGTCGAAAATGGAAAGGCCGGGGATGTTATCGTAAATTTCCTGCAGGACTCGCTTCTTGAGAAAGCTGCCCCGGATGTTCAAAGCTTCGTGGGCCTCACGTGGATCCATAAAAAGCGGAGGGCGGTAAGGTTATTCGCTCGGGGGCGGCTCCGCTGGCGGTGCGCTTTCGCCCTGCCGTTTCGTGCCGATGATATTGCCGAGTTGGCCGATGGATTCGGGCATCAAATCTTCCATCATCGCCATGAAATCCAAGTCGACGAGACGTTGCGCGCGGCGGAGCAGCAATGGCACCGGGTTGCCGGGCTCGGCGGTCCGATAATAGTCGCAAATCTGGTCGATGGCGCGACTCACATCGGCCCGTCCCTTGATGACGCCAGTGAAGGCGCCGCCGCCACCGGATGAGGCACCCGCGGCGCCAGCCCCGGCATTGGCATCGGCCTGGGGAGACTCCGATATCTCGGAAGGGTCTTGCGGCAGGTACGGAGCCAAAGTCGACTTGATCTCACCCAGCACGCCGGTGAGTTCGTCCAGATTTGGAGCATTGCCGGCTCCCACCAATTCCATGAGCACGTTGTCGACGTCTTCCACGGTGGCCCGGCTTGCCTTGACCGCTTCGCTAATGACGGCAAGTTCGTCGGGATTGGTATCGCGAAAGGCGGCATCCACTTGCGCCGGCGTCGGCGGGGTCGCCGTGGAACCGGCCGGAAGCCCCAGTTGCGTGACGTCGGCGAGGCTGAAGCGGCCCATCTGCACCGAGTTGCAAAGGGACGTTTGGCGGATGCGCTCGATGAAACGCATGGGATCGCCAAAGGTGGCCAGCGGTTTGCCCAGCCCGGCGACGATATTGATCCGCTCCGTCGGGTCACTGTTATCATCGGGATCGAGCCGCGGGTAAACGCCATCCCACTGCTCGCGGATCAGGCGCTGGAGGAGGCTGAGCCCGTCGCGCAAGCCCGGCAGCCCTTCCATTTTCAGGAGCGCGAGAATCAGGATCATCGTCACGCGCAGGTCCTTGCTCCGGCCAAATAACTCCACCGCTTTCGTCTGGACCGCATTCCAATCCGGCTCCTCCGCGGCGACCTGCCATTCCGGATTTTCCGAACCGGAGAATTGCTGTGCTTCCTTCCCTTTGGCGAGGGTCTCCAATTCGTTGAAACTGGCATCGTAAGATAGATCCTCGCCACAGGGCGCCTCGGGACTGATGGGCTGAAGCAGTGGTTCAATGTCCATAAAAAAGGAATCGTGGTGAATTCCGAGGCTGCGGAAAACTTCGGCCCTTGTCGAATCACAATCGCTAGCTTGACGTCGCGCCCCCGCGTTTGCCTAATCGCGCCATGCCCCTCGTTCAGTTCGAACCGGATTACAAGCGGATGCTGGCGCGGTACAAGCAAAAGACCAATGCGGATACGCTGAAGGCCCTTCATGCCATCGACGAAATCTCGAAACGCCTGGCCGCCAAAGACCTCAAGTCGAAAGACCGGGACGCCTACGTCAACAAGCTGAATGACAAACTGAAGAAGCTGAAAACGGTGATCAAAGAGGATCTGAAAATGCGGGATGAGGATTGGGCGGAACTGATCAAGAACCCACCGAAAGGCTTCGTCGAGCAGGCGGCGACCCGGACCTGGCAGACCATCCGACGCGAAATCCTGGCACTGCAACGAAAGATCCTGGAGTACGGCCAGCGGGGAGGAAAGGAACCGCCACCGCCGAAGTTGCCGGATTTGCACTTCGGGGCGCGCTACAAACATTTGATCGTCGAGGGCGGAGTGAACCTCAGCCCGAGCGTGCTGGCAGCGCTCGAAAAAGTGGACAAGAACAGCGACGCGGCCAAGGCGATCGAGCTGATCGGCGCCGCCCGGGCGCCTCTCGAGAAACAGATCACCTCTTACATCGCCGAAGCCGGCAAGATCAGCGAGCCCAAGGAAAAAGCGCGCTGGACAAAACTGATCAAAGAACTGAGCGAACTGCGCAAGGAATTGGAGGAATTCGAAAACCGCATCTTCCTCATCCACCGGCTGAAGGGCTGATCGCGAAAATCAGCGAAGCCCGGCGCGGCCGGCCGAACGTTTTAGCGGCTCCGCTTCTTCGGCTGGTCCGGCTCTTCCGGGGGCGGACTCCCAGCATTACTCTCCTCGTCTTGAGCGGCCGGCGTTTCGCTTTCAATGGACGATTCGGAGTTTTCGGTTTCCGCAGAAACATTCTCCACCGGCTCCAACGCGGCCTCGCCACTCTCGTCGCCCGCTGGCTCCGCATACTCCGGGGCGTCTTCCGAAGTCTGTGGATCACTTGCCACTTCCTCGAATGTCGCCTCTCCTAAAGATTCCTCAGTCGTAACGTTCCCCGATGCTTCTTCCGTGGCATACTCGGCAGCGGGTTCTTCGACGGCACCCTCGGCATCGCTCACCGTTTCTTCGCTTGTCGCCTCTCCGACACATTCCTCAGCGGCAACATCGCCTGATACTTCTTCAGCAACGGGCTCGGCAGCAGGTTCTTCGGCAGTACCCTCAGGAAGGTTTTCGTCGGCCGCGACTTCGACGACAGGTTCTTCAGCGGTCGCCTCGGTGGCAGACTCCTCGGGAACATGTTCCTCGAGCAGTGCTTCGCCGACTGTTTCCGCGGCAGTTCCCTCGACAATTGTTTCGGCAGCCAATTCCTCCACGGCTTCCGACTGGGTCGCCGGAGCTTCTTCCGCGGCCGGCGGCATGGCGTTGCGGAGGAGGTCGCCCGCGATGACAAAGGCTTGGTCGAGCGCGTCCGAGGCGGCATCGAATTTCTTCTGGCCGGCGAGCGCTTCACCAGCCGCCAAGCTCCGGGCCAATGATTCCTCGGGGTCACACGCGTGGGCCCGTTCGAAACGCGGCGCGAACAGTCTTAGCTTCGTGCCGTAATCTTTTTCCGCGGTCGCCTGGCTTTGCCGGGCGGAAGCTTGCGCCGTTTCGAGGAAATCGGAAAGCCACTCAGCTTCTTCGTTGGTCATGGGCGAAAAAGATCGATCAGCGAAGTTCCCGTTGGATGGTTTGCAGCGCGCGGCCGAAGATCCTGTCCGCACTCACCGGATGAAAGGGATTATCCCGCACCATGGCCACGAGCCGATCGGAACGGAGGTAGTAGCTGGCCAACTGGGCAGTCTTGCGCACGTTTTCCTTGAGCGCATTCACGTCGGCGCCGGCTTCTTCGGCGTCGGCCAGCGCCTCCAGAGCGCAGCCGGCATCCGGTATCCGCCGGAGGACACGATCGAGCGCAGTTACCGCCTGCGCCGACCGGACGTCTTTTGTCTTGGTAATGGCGGCTTTGATCTTGTCGATGGCCGCCGCTGTCTCCACTTTCGCCGCCACCCAGGCGCCGCGGCTCGCGGCATAGGGACCATCGAGAATGGGATTGGAATCGGACGGGGATGGCAAACTCATCTATTAACCGCGAATGCGTGGTATAAGCGTGGTTAACACAATCGGGATGATATAGATAGGAAAAAGATCAAGGCCTCATTGGCCGAAGATACGTGAAATCCAGCTCCACCCGGGAGCGCCCTTTCCGCCGAGCGCTGTCTTCACCAAATCCTGGGCATCTATTTCTTCCGCGGTTTCCTCGAGTTCCGGCGCGTAGGTCAGGGGCAGCGCCGGCGGAGCGGCCCGGAGACAAAAGAACTGTCCCTGCGCCGGTTCCCGGGCGAGAACGTCGATCCACGGCTCGCCAATGGCGGCGATGAAAAGCAACGGCGTATCCACGGGGGCGAGCGAACTGCACACATGGGACCAAAAGCGAAGGCCTCGACGGGAGTCAGCAGCATCGGCGCCGAGACGACAGCGTGGCGGGAGATTCCCGTGCAGATCGCGTCCCAGCTTGGCTATGGTTCCCCGCGTCACCTCCAGCGTCGAAGGTTTCCCGTCGGTGCCGCCTAACACCGGTTCAGCGTTCGACACCTGTGAGATTACTTTTCTTACTTGCTCGGCGGAGCGGGCGGCGCGGCAATCGGCACAGACTTTCTCCAGCCGCACCAGCATGGAATCGACCGCACCGGCCGGTGCCAATGCGATCCCGTGGAAGAGCGCGACCATCGGGAAATGAGCGCGCTTTTTGCCGTCTGAAGAGCCCCACATTCGCCCGACGAGAAATTGTGACCCGCGAAGCCACAGAAAAGCGTGATTGAAGTTCGCCAGCCGAGTTTCCGGTGTTAGTCGCGTCCACGCGCCGGAACTGATTTGCGAGCCGATGCCCTGGACATAGAGAAGCTGTTTGGCCATTGCCATGCTCGACGTAGGCAACGGCAAATCCTCGATATGATCGTCCCAGCCGGGGTGTTTGCCAAAGATTCCGAAGCACTCCCGAGGGCGCGCTTCGTCCTCGAAGCGATCCCGCAGAAAGGTCTTCAAAAAATCGCTCATCGCGGTCCGAGCCCGATTTGCTCGCGCGTCGGCCATGCGTCGAAATCGGGGAAAGGTTTGTCGAAGCGAATCTCGACCCAGATGATCTTCCCAGGCTCCGGGGGCAGCGCCACCCGCCATTTGGTGCCATCGCCGACGCGAGTGCCCTGGCGTTCGTTGAGCAACTCCAGCGCCGTCCAGGTTGTCGGCGCAGGCATATCCACGGCGATGTGCTGATCGCTCACTGCGCGGAAGAAATGGAAATGGAACGGCTCGTAGAGCGTGAATCGGCCAAGTTCGAGATCGGAGCCGGCATCCGTCGGCACGGGTCCCGGCGTGCCATACTTCACCACCGACCCGTGCTCGATGGTTCCCGCACGCAACTGCATCGCCTTGTAAGTCATGATTCCAGTGTGCTGCCCGGATAACTCAAACTGCTCCGCCCGCCCGGGCAACAGGACACGGCAGAGCCGGATGCTTCTTTCCGGAGTTAGCAGGGCGTCGGCGATCGGGTAAAGCGGCGCCACCTTCTTCGAGAAATCCACGAGGGCCTCCTTGCTCGGTGATTTGATGTTCTGCAGCGCCGGCGAGCGCACCCCTTCCTGAATCCGGTCCAAGAGCACTCCCGCAGCCACCGCTTCATCCGGAGTCAGCGTCGGAGCCCCGCTCAAGGGCGGTCCGACGAGCGGAAATTTCGCCAGTTTGGCCAGCCTTTGACGGGCCTGGGATAAGTACGCTTTGCAGAATTCCTCTCCGTGCGTCACCTCTGCGCGCTGGAGGCAATAGTTACAAATGGCGATGACTTTGTCCCGGAGCTTGCCGTTGTATCCCCGCACGGACGTGCGTATCTCGGCGATGTGGGCGAAGATATCCGTCAGCGGTTTCCACCCCTGCGTCACCAGGTCCAGCGTGCTCGCATAAGTAATCGGCGGGGAAGCATGGATGCTCTCCTGATAGACATTCCAGCGCGCTTTGTAACTGGGCATGTTGTTTTGCCCGGAGTCCGCAAAATTCACGTCATCGAGGAGCTTCAACTCGGCGACCTCCGCGTCGGAATATCCGCCTTGGAATTTCGCGGCCATCGCCTCCAGAGGCTGCTTCAGCCGGTCGCGAATCTCTCCGAAGATGGGACGATCCACCGACTTGGTTCGCGAGGCGACGACTTCGCCGAGCACTTCGGCGGCTTTCCCCGCCTTGCCCGAAACGTTCGGCTTCGATTTTTCCTCCTGGGGTTGGTCCGGCGACGTGAGGAGATCATCGAGTTCCGTCTCCATGTTTTTCGCGACGACGTACTTCGAACGGCCTTCGCGGAGCAGCTTTTCATAAGCCGCCGCCAGGGACAACTGGCCCTCGGGAAACATGCCAATGTCCCGCGCATGGGCCACCTTGAGATCCACTTCCTGCAATGACGATTCGAGCGTGGAAAAGGTGGCGAACACGGCCGAGTCCGTTTGCTCCGTGGGACCAATCCCACGCGAGGCGTCATAAAGGAAATCCTCGGCCCGCATGTAACTCTTCAATGACTCCACGAGACCTTCGAGCACCGGAAAGGCATCCGCGCCGCTTTGCACCGCATGTTGGGCGTCGGACAGAAAACGCGTCAGCCCATGATCGATGGCGGTATTTTCCGCGAGAGATACTCCGCCGCTCGTCCAGTCCGGCGGCCAACCGTGCGGCGCAGCGCCTTCATCGGAATAGAGAATCTTCATCGTGCGGACGAGATCTTCCGGTGCGTCCTTTCCGGTGACATAGCGCACCAGCGGGCCGAGAAAATTCTCGGCGGTGACATTCGGCGCGGGCCGCTTGTCGTGCAGACGGGCCACCCCCACTTCCACGCGAACCAGCGCCAGCAAAGCTTCGCCCTGGCGCAATTGCTCCTCGGTAGACAGCTTCATCTGCACCGTCGTATCACTCATCTTCCGGCGCGCCGCGTCGAGCAGCGGCTTGACCACGCTGTCCTCAAAAACGATGCGTTCCGCGCGTTTGCGATCGCGGTCAATCTCCACGCCGAAACTGGCCATGGGACGGAAAACCATACCGACACCGATGGGTTGCTCCTCGAGTTCCTGGAGCTTCTCATGAAATTGGTCGAGGGGAAGTCCCGGTTCCTTGAAGAGCATCTCCGTCTCGCGCTTGTCGCCCTGGCCGACGGAATCCGTTCCCTCAAATTTCCATGGCCCCACCGGATCGGCGACGACGATGGGTTTCCAGACGTTTCCGTCCCAACCTTCGCTGGCCCGCGCCCAGAATCCGCTTTGCCGGCCGACGCTCGACCGGAGCGACTGATAACTCATGATCGTAAAGCCCAGCAAAAGAAACGCCGCCAAAGCGCCGGCGCCGAAAAGCGTGAGCCTCCGTTTCAAGAGCAGTCGTTTCGTGTTGGACGCTCTCGTCACCAACCGGCTTTCGCGGAAACTCTTTTCAGTAAAAAGATCGTGGAGGAAATACGACCGTTCGCGTTCCCAGGCGCGGCCTTCGGGGAGTTGGTCGACGTCGATCTGCAGAGCCGAGGCCAGTTCCTGGTCGAGCGCCGAACCTTCGCGCATTGACGAGGTGAAATAGATCCCCCGGAGGAAGAGAGGCTTGGCCGTCCACTCACCTTCGGTGAAAATCGTCAGCAGGTATTGCTGCAGATTGGGCGCGATGAGGTGAATGCTATGCGGGAGCGCGTAGAGGCGATCGACTTCGTCCACCCGCCGCTCCGTCTGCCGCGGAATCGGATCCATCAACAAACCAAACCGCCGGCGACGCAGGCGCTCGACCACCGTGTAGACATATTCCTCCACCAGCTTCACGCAAAACGGACTGTCGAGCGGTTCGGGATTGGACCAGCCGAGCATTTGCTGCGCGGCGGCGGGATCGTTTAACTCGTCGAAGAAATCGCGGAAGCCATTCAATAAGTCCGCCTTGGTCACGACGACGTAACAAGGAAACCGAACATCCAGGACCTTTTGAATTCCCTCGAGTTGTTGCGCGATCCGGCCGGCTTTGCGTTTGATGGACTCCGGGTCGTCCTTGATCAAACTCTCCGCGGGAATTGCCAGGAACAATCCATTGATGGGGCAGTCCGTCCGGTTCTTTTTCAACAGGGCGAGGAATTCCTGCCATTCACTGGTCGTTCCCGGGGGCACCTCTTCGAAGAGCAAACGCCCGGCGGTGTCCAGGACCACGGCGTGATCCGTGAACCACCAGTTCATGTTAATCGTCCCGCCGACACCTTGAAATTCGTCCTGCATCCCCGGCGGGAAACCGACTCCGGAATGCCGGATCGCTTCCGTCTTGCCTGCTCCCGGTTCGCCGACGATGACATACCACGGAAGCTTGTATAAGTCTTTTCCCGTCGAGCGGTATCTCTCCAGCCCCTTCTCGAAATTCTTGCGCAGGTCGGCCAGGCGGGCGCGACGCGCCGGATCGCTGACGGCGCCCGGCGTGGCATCCGAGTTATTCTGGAGTTCGCCGCCAAATTCGGCGGCTTTTTTCTTGCGCCGCTTGGCCACGAGATAGCGCACCAGGGCAATCAAGCCGACTACCGCGACAATCCCCGCGGCGACAATCAACCCGACCGTGGGGCTGATGTATTCCGTCGCCCCGAGGATCGACAAAAAGATCATCGCGGTGAAAATCCACCGCGTCCAGGCAGGCAGCCCACGGAGTTCCTCGAGTATGAAAAAAAGAATGTCCATGACAGCGCGCGAGTTATTTCACTGACCAAAGGTCGTGCCGGAGAATCTCGCGCAAGGCATTGGCAAGTTCCTGCGACGCCGTATGGAAGAGGAAAATATTGACGGCCAGGACCACGAGACACAGGCCGGCAAAGCCCACTCCGATGGTCAGCACTTTCAAGCCGGGGCGCTCGATCAAGTCGCGTCCATCCGTCCACTGATAGGCCTCCGGGCACATCCGGGAGCGTTGATCCGAATCCAGCACCCGGCCAATGCGCGGCGAAATCTCCTGCATCTTCTTGCGCAGATACTCGGGCTGTCCGGCATACCATCCCTGGAAACCCAGTCCCAGGCAGGCGTAGTAGACCTCCAGTCGTTCGTCCGCCTCGCTGCCTTTCTCGGCCAGAGTCTCGTCGAGCAGATCAAAAAACTTCTCGTCGCCGGCCAGTTCATTCTGTTCGTAGGCGATGCGGTTCTTATTCCACTTCGGAGCAAGGGTCAGTTTGCTTTCCGACATCATGGAATCGACAAAGAAAATGAGCGGCATCTCCATCTTTTTGTATTGGGAGGCCAGCCGTGGTTCCGGCTCCGCTCCCTCTTTCATGTCCGTGAACATCTGCACGATCATGGGCCGGAGGGCATCGAAACTCAGATTCTCACCACCCGGATTTCGGGCAATCCGGTTGAGCATGCAGATGTACTGAAAGAGAGGTTCGGTAAGTTCTAACAGGGTCATGGGAAGCCGATCAAGTTACTCGCAAAAGTTACTTTCAAGCCGTGGCTTCTCCCACCGGGACGGTCATATAGAGCGCGAGTTCGTAGTCCGCCTCGTGCTCCATCCAGCGCACCACGGCCGCGCGCTCGGCGACGATCTGCTGCCACGCGCGGGTGCTTTCGTTGCGGAGCAAGCGGAAGTAATACAACCCGGCCTGCGCCGGCAGTTCCAAGGGCGTGAGGCGTTCTTCCTTCAAAAGCACGCCGCGGATCGCCCGGTTGGCGAGACTGCGCGGCATGAGCTTGAAGCGATCCGCATCCTGGACGAGTGAGGCCAGCTGGATGGGATCTTCCGAAGTCTTGATCCCGAGAAAGTATTCGTTGGGTCCGCTGAGATGTTGATCCTCGAAGATCGCCGTCAGCAAGCCTTCGTAATCGACGAATGGGAGCTTGATGAAACTCGGCGCGACCGCCCCGCGCAGATAGGAGCGTATCTTCGCCGAGAGATCGGCAAACACGAGATAAGGATTGTCATGGTCGTAGGCCGCGACCTCAAACTCATCCCGGTCCGGATAAAGGGCCGTAAGTTCCCCGAGTAACTCGCGCAATTCCAGATAGATGGCAAAGGGCGTAATACTCGGCGCTTCCGCCAGCGCCGGCAGTTTACCGGCAAAGCGATTCAACGTGCGCAACCGCATGACTTGCTCGAATAGCATGCCGCGCAAATTTTCCAGGCTGAAACCGCTGCGCGTGAGTTGGACCACCAATTCCTGGCGGCTCGCCACCACCTGGCTGGCAAGATCGCGAGCCAGTTCATGCAGCACCGGCGAACCGCGGAGCAGCAAACACGGGCCGACAAATTCCGGGTCCTGTCGCGGCACGCCCACTTGTTCGCCAACTCCCCGGACGATCCGCAGCAAGGGGATCGTCTCGAGATCCGAACGGTCTTCCGTTTCCAGCATCAGCCGCGCGTTGATCCGCCGCATGAGCATGGGCTTGGGATTTTCACCGGTATTTTCGTCGGCGTGCTCTTCTTCCACCAATCGGTAAAGCAGCTTGACCCGCGAGTCGCCGCCATTGTCCATGGGCAAGGTATTGGCGCGGTCGGCGAACCACAAAGGCACACCGAGATAGACGGTGAAACTTCCTCCCGTGCTGGCAAAGGCCTGGCGAACGTCGAGCGACGGCAGTTCGGCATCCTGCGGAAACCGCACCTGGACGCCGCCCGGCATGACGACATGCAGCCGCTCGAAACGCAGCCGCATGCTTTCCAATTCATCGACGGACAACCGGGCCTCGACGATTCCGTACGGGTAAGGAAATTGCAGGTGACGTTCGGCACCGACGAGATCGTTGGTTCCCTTTTGCAACTGCTGGAGATGATGTGGCTGGAGGAAAAGGCCTTCGTGCCAATGAATTTGCAGGGACATTTAGGAGGAGCGGGGCATAAGACGATCGGGCGCGCGATCAGTCTGGGACATTCTGCGCCAAGGGTAAAGTGAATGTCGCGTCGAAAAAGCACGCGCCCCGACGGGCATCACGCCCCTCCCTGCCGCCCCTTGCCGAGGATCAATTCCTCCGTCCGCGAAGCCAGGACCTCGGCGATCTCTTTCTCCACCGAAATCCCGCTGATGTCGTTGAAGATTTCGAGATATTTGCGCCAGCATCTTTGTTCCGGTCCGACGAAAAAACCCGACTCCGCATCGGCTTTTTCCTTGATCGCCGCCGGCGCAATCCGGCCGAGAAATTGCCGGGCAAAGGTTTCGCCGGTCGAGCCCACCGCAGCCAGCAAACCGGCAATCAATTGCCGGGTCTTGTCCACGACCTGGGAGATTTGTGCCGTCGAAACCTCATCATCTCCCGTGAGATACGGACCGGCAATCTTCCGGAAATCGCTTTCCGGGCCAGCCTCCCGGCGGACGATCGATTTCGGGGCGACCTGCTTCCAGACATTCCAGGAAAGCTGGTCGAGCGTCACCGAAAACTCGATCAATACCGCAATCAGCCGGAGCACACGCAGTTGCGAAAGCTGCTGATTCGCATCCAAACCCAACTTTTTCTGCAATTCCTCCGGTATCACCTCGGCATTCCCGGGCGTTGACGCCGTTGGTGTCGGCGCCATGGGGCGTGCGGCCACGAGGCCGGCGGCTTCCAGTTGTTCGGAGAGCGCTTTCCGCTGCACGATCGTCAGGTAAGGCGCCACCTCGACGAGGCGAGCCACGAGGTCTTCCGGCGCCAGCTCCGCGATCGGGTCCGCTTTGGGCGCCGGCGCTCCCTCCCAATTCGGAAATCGTTCGGCGAGCGCCTGCAGATAGGCCCGGCGCTTGGTCGGCGAGACGGTTTTCAGGGCACGCGCGATTTCATCGGAAATGTACTGCTGGCGGGTCGCGGCGTCGTCCTCGGCAAAACTCGCCTGGATGAGTCTCAACTGCGCCCCCAGCCCGCTCGCCCACTCGGCGTCTTCGCTCATGGCCAAACCGGTCGGTTTGGCACCGGCGGGATCATCAGTGACTGCGGCGCTCATAGTGGATACGGTAATAGAAAGCGCCGCGCCAAAGTGTCGAGGAGATTTGTCGGTGCTTTGCCGCCGCTCTGCGGGATGTTTGCGTTTTGTGTCCTCGTGCCAGGCCGATGATTCTCGCGGAAGCGTCGAATAACCAATGGATCGCACCGCCGGGGAGGTGTGTGTGGCATTCCAAGCAACCCTTCATCGCGGTGTCATCCCGAGCTTGCGAGGGATCTCTGACTTTCTGCGAGCGGAGGCGGTGTGGAGCGTTCGGCGCCCAATGCCACCGCCTCCGCCCACAGGATGCGAGAGATCCCTCGCAAGTTCGGGATGATACCGTGAAAGGATTGGCGTTTAGAATTCGATGCTCGTTCTGCTGTATGGCTTTTCGCCGTCGAAAGGGATACGGACAAAAATGTCCGTGCTCCGTTGAGGTGCTTTCGCGCTGTTAGCGTTCACGAACCGATTCAAATCATCATCGTCCCACGATCCGCGCTTTACGCTCCGGCGGCGCTATCCTAACGTCCCCCCGAATGAACGTAGTCACCCCAAGCGCCACTTCCCTCACCATTCAGGAGGGTTATCGGGTGATCGCGTTGGAACCAGAGGCGACGTCGTCCTCCCTGCGTCTCGGATTGGTCCTGAAAAACTCCGCCGATCCGGTGGGTGGATTGCTCATCTCCCTGGGCGATACCGCCGATGCCTCGATCTATCTGGGATGTATCACCGACGCCGCCGGCCAGGTGCGCGAATGGCTCGAAGTCTGGGTGCAGAACCTGGAAAACCTCGAGAAACGGTTTCCCTCCCACGTGCCGATCTTTTCCAACGAAGTCCTCGATACCCAGTGGCAGCAACGTGCGGAACGCTGGCGTGCCGCCGCTCCCGAATCCGTCCTCGTGACGGGTTGGGAGAGCCGGCACCCCCTTCCGCTTTTTCTCAACCTTTCGCTCGAATCCACGAGTCACCCTGTGGACGCGCAGACGGGCGAACCCTGGCATCTGGCCACCGACGATGCCGCCCTGATCGCGGCGGAATTGCCACCCTATCGCACGACTCTGTTCCGGTATCTGACTTCGGGAGGCGAGAATCCTCGTTTCCTCCCGGTGACTCCGGGCGCGCCGGAAAATTCCCGGACCACGGATCTCAAGTCGGCGCTGGGCAATATCATTCCGATCAACCTCGCCGGCGGCCTGCTCATGATCCGCACTCTTGCCTTGCTGGAGTTGACGGACTGGCTGGCCATCCTCTCCGGGAAACCGTGGCGCGGCATCGAGCATGGGAAGAAACCCTTCCGGCCGAGCGGCGTCTACCGCACCTTGCAAAACGAAGATGCCATGCGGCAGGGCGCCGGGCACTTCCTGCTCACTGCCCAAGGCCGGGCCGGACGAATCCTGGAAACTTTTCATCTCAAGTTGCAGACCGTCCGCGCCACCGTGGCTCTGGCGCGCGATTGGGTGGCCCGCGAGCAACTGCCGTTTCTCAACCTGCGCAGTGAAAGTTTCCGCGTCCGCCTGGGCCAGACCGACACTCAATTGCCATTCCTTTGGAACAGCCAGACCACCCTGGCCATTACCGGGGAAGCCATTGCCCTGCCGGTCGAGACCACGGATGCGCGCTTTTTTGCGCCGCCGGATATTGGCAGCACCTCCGTCTATCGGCCGGTGGCCGGTACACCCGTGCGCGGCGAGGGAACGTTGCGCGTGCGCGAGGTGAAGAGTGGAGAGAATAACACCTCCATCCTGGAGGGCACCCTCACCACCCAGGAGCGTATCGCGATCGCGGCGAACGACCTGCTTTGCCTGCGGTTTGCGCTGCCCTCTGGCCGGCTCAGTCTCTACGGCCGCTGGGATGCCACCGAAGCGCTCTCCTCCAATGAATTGCGTTTCCGAACTCTGCCGCGCGTTCTCTCGGAAACCCTGCTCATGTCTCTGCGCGAGGTCGGCGTCGCCATCCCGCATGTCATCTTCGAGACGTTGCCGGTGCTCAGTACCCCGTGTGACTTGCATGCCTTGGGAGTGATCGCCGTCCAGGCGTTGCTGGCCAGCGGCGGTGGCGGACTCACCCTTCCCAAAGCCATGGACGAAGTCTTTTCCCTCGCCGCCAAAGTCGTGGAGAAAGGCGGCGATGGCACACCCACTCCGGATACGATCCGGGCGATCCTCGACGAGGACTCCCGGTGGCAGACCAATCTCGGTCCGCATCATCTCCTCACCGATGCGCTTTCGCCCGAGGATGGCATCCTGCTCTTCCCGCCGGATCTTTGGTGGGCGACGATCGCCGTGATCATGCGCTTTTTCCCCGGGCTCTTGCCGGGAAGTTACTGCCGCGATCTCGGCGACGCTCCGGCCCTGGCGCTGGAAAAGATTTTCGATGAACCCCTCGCCCATCTCGACAACCTCCTGCTGCGCTCCCGCAGCTTGATCATGATCGATTGGAATATGAATCGCGAAATCCGCTCGGTGGTCGATCGGTTGATGCGCCATAACTGACCTATGACCTCCAGTGATCCGAACCCGCAGTCCGGTTTCGCGTTGCTCAACGAGCTGTCCGACGACGAAATCGGCTGGTTGCGCAAGGAAGGGGAAAGACGCTTCTGCGATCGCGGCACCGTTCTCGTGAAGGAAGGAGCGCGCATCGAAGCCCTGTATATGGTCCTCACGGGGGTCATCACCGTAACCGTGGGGGGCGTGGGAGGACGTGAGATCGCCAAGCTCGGCCCCGGCCAGATCATCGGCGAAATGTCCTTTCTCGAAGATCATCCCGCTTCCGCCACCGTTCGGGCGGTGGAGTGCTCCGAAGTCCTGGCGCTTCCACGGGCCAAGATCGAGTCGAAGCTGGGGGAGGATCCGGCATTCTCTTCCCATTGGTATCGAGGTCTGGCCATCGTCGCCTCACGGCGTTTGCGGGATTCCGTCGGGCAGCTCTCGCGGCTGCTCGAGAGTGAACCGATGGCCGAAAATCAGGCCCTCGCCCGCTGGGGCGAAGTGGCACGCCGGACACAGGAGTTCAAAACGCGACTCGTGGCCTTGAGCAAATCACCACGCGCGGCCCAGACCGGCAACGAACTCATCGAACCGCTCACCGACTTCTCCGCCACGCTCGATCGCGCGATCGGCCCGGATTCTCTGGAAACGCTCGACGCCCGGGAGAGCCTGGGCGCCCGGGTCCAGCGGGAACTCCTGCCGTTTTTCTTGAAGGCTTGTACGCCACTCCAGCTTTATGAAAAGCCGCGGGGTTACCCGGCCGATTTTCGCGCCGTGGAGATGATCCATGCCCACAAACCCGATGGCGAAGGCGCGCTCGGTCCGTTGCTCGATGAAGCCTTTTTGGCGCTGCCCTCGATGGCCGCCATTCGTTCCAGCCGCAAGCTGATCCAGGATGCATTGCGTCAGGTCGTCGATAGCTCCGCGACCAAACCCGTGCGGATTACTTCCGTGGGCGCCGCGCCGGCCGTGGAATTGCGGGGGATCGCCGCGGCGCGCCCTTCGGATGTCGAAGGGACGCTGTTGGAATTCGACGACGAAGCCCTGGATTGGGTCCGCACCATTCGCGGCGGCGCACGGCTCCGGCTGGAACTGGAAAGCCTGGTCAACCTCGCCCTCGGCTTCCGTCGCGTGGATGTGGATGGGCAGGATTTCGTCTATTCCTTGCTCGTATCCTCCTTTTCGGATCGGTTCGCCGTGGGCGTGCTGAACTATCTCCATGGGCTCCTCCGGCCGGGTGGCTGGGCCTGTATCGGCTCCCTGCACCCGCGCAATCCCGATAAGTCTTTCTTCGCTCATGTCCTGGGATGGGATATTGTGCATCGCGACGAAGACGCTATGAATAACCTTTTCGAGCGCTCTGCTTTCGGTCGTAAATGCGCTCGCTTCACCTCCGAGGAGAAATCCATCTTTTATCTCGCTGCATGCCAGAAATCGTAACGCTTTCATCGGCAGATCCGGCAAGACCACCGCGTTTCCTCTTCGGTCCATTCTTCCCCCACCAACCATGAGCAACGAATCCGATCAACCTGCGCCCACGCTGACTTTTCAGGAGCTTGCCGAGGCGCGGCGCAATACCGAAACGATCTCGAAATTTCTCCAGGACCAGCTCGTGAGTTATCTCGAGACATTGCGCCCGCTCTTTGAACCGGAGCGTCTGCTCGGCAAGCACGCCGGCGGCAGGACCGTCGCCGCCCATGGAGACAAAGCTCTCGCCCAAATCCAGCAATCCTACCAGGCACTTACCGGCAAACCCTTCGACGTTCCGCGGGAGTTCGATGCCGGCTGGCTGACGCACATCGATAGTACGCTCGAACTTTACCGCTGGGAATATGTGCATGCGGCCACGGCGGGGGCGCAGCAGAAACAAATCAACATGACCCACCCGGCGCGGTGGGTGCTGGGTTACAAATCGGGCGCGACGCTGGCCCAGATCGCCCGCGGCATTGTCAATCGCAGCGAACGCCAACCGGAATTGACCAAGCAATTCGTCGTCAATGCGCTCGTCCTCAGCGGCCTGATTGCCCGTAATACCGGGTTGACCTCGTTGCTCGGTGCTTTGCGCTTCGATGTCCGCGTCGAGGAACTCCCGGGATTCGGCAAGCTGCCGCTGGCCACCATCACCGCGCAACTTCCCACCTTCCGTCCGGCGGATGATCTGATCCTGGCCGCGGTCAGCTTCTCCGGCGTGCCCGCCTTCATCGAACTGATCGGGCTCAACACGATACATCATCTCGAAGACCCGCTGAAGACGCGCATCGAGGCGCTGCTCGCCGGCGGGGCGGCCTGACGGCCCATTACTCGCGCCCATTTCCTGGGCAATCGAGGATTTGGGAAGCACGGCATCCTGCATCGCGGATGCGCAGAGGATGGAACAAAAGGATTGCCAGCGTGCGTCGTTCTGTGACTCTTTTGAGCGGCGTCTATCGATTGGTCGGAACCCTCAATTAGTCCCACTCGCTTATGTCTTACGAACTCAAATCCGCGCTCGGCAAGGTCGGCCCCACACCCATGAAATTTGGTGTTTTTCGGGGAAGCAAAGGTGTCCAGGTGCTCATCACTCCGGGAAACCCGCCCGAACCTCTGCTCGCCGATATGTTGACCCAGACTGGGAGCAGAAAGGTGCTCTTCAGCGGCATCTGTTTCAAAGAGGGCAACATGGTTGTCTTCGCCTCCAAAGTGGGAGTGGACATGATGAAGCCGATTGTAACCGCGATGAAAGACCACGCCACCGGCGTCCTTTACGAGCTGCGCGACCTGGCGGAAGACAACGGGGTGGGTCTCGGGCAACAAAACCAAGGGTTGCAAGGAGTTCCTTTGCAACAAG
The DNA here is from genome assembly GCA_036501065.1 of Chthoniobacter sp. Classification (GTDB taxonomy): domain Bacteria; phylum Verrucomicrobiota; class Verrucomicrobiia; order Chthoniobacterales; family Chthoniobacteraceae; genus Chthoniobacter. The sequence continues at coordinate 76,554 of DASYAY010000062.1, forward strand.
GCATCGGTCAGCAGGGTGTCGTTCAAACACAGCCTCCTCGTCAAGGTGTCCAGACCGGACCCAATCTACCTCCCCGACAAGGTGTGCAAGTCGGACCCAACCAGCCTCTTCGGCAAGGCGTTCAAAACATACCCAACCAGCCTCCGCGGCAAGGTGTCCAAAACATACCCAACCAGCCTCCTCGGCAAGGTGTCCAGAACACGCCCAATCAGCCTCCTCAGCAAGGTGTCCAGAACACGCCCAATCAGCCTCCTCGGCAAGGCGTCCAAAACACCCCCAACCAGCCTCCTCGGCAAGGCGTCCAAAACACACCCAATCAGCCTCTTCGGCAAGGCGTTCAAAACACACCCAACCAGCCTCCGCGGCAAGGCGTCCAGAACACACCCAATCAGCCTCCGCGGCAAGGCGTTCAAAACACGCCCAATCAGCCTCCGCGGCAAGGCGTCCAAAACACGCCCAACCAGCCCCCTCGGCAAGGCGTCCAGAACACGCCCAACCAGCCTCCTCAGCAAGGTGTCCGCCAGCAGCCTCGCCCTCAACCACCGGACGGCGGCCAAGTCCTACGTCAGCGAACCGTCAATGCGCTGCAGCAAACGAACACCGCCATCAGCAATGTGGTGCAGAATACATTCTCGCCACAGAACGTCCAAAACACCACCACCCAACTTTCCACCCCTCCGGTGAAAGTCAATCGCAAGGGACTGGCCAACATGACTTCGCAGTTCAAGTCGAAGCATAAGGCCTATATCAAGGACGCCACTGACAAAACGATCAAGAAACAGCGCGAAGCGGAGGTAAAAGCGGACCGCAAGGTGGCCGCAAACATCGTCAAGGCGATGAAGAGCGGGTTGGGCAAAAAGCCTTCCGCCAAGCAGCTCGATAAGTTGGAGACGGCCTGCAAGGACGGTATCGACTTTTACAATGATAGCTTCAAAGACTCGATCAAATACCATCAGGAGCAGATGGTCCAAATTCGCGAGGACATGCAGAACCGCGAGGATCTGGCAAATTACGAGAAAAAACCGTTCGACAGGACTCCCTTCGAAGAGCGGATCAAAGCCGAGAAGGAGGGTCTGAGTAACCTGGTGAAAGGCTCCGAAGCCGATCGCTTCGCGATGACGATCGACACGCTGCTCGAAACTCAGTTGCGGAAGAATGAGAAGCTGGGGGCCGATCTCCGAGAGGCCATCAAGACTGCCGAGACTTCGAAGACAGAAGCCAACGTGGCCAAAGTGAAGGACCTGGCCACTCAGTACCGGAAGATTTTTACCCAGCACGCCACCGAATACGAAAAATTGCCCGGCCGCGACCGCCCACAAGCCATTGTCCAGCAGGAGAAGATGATCGATGACATGCTTTATGGTGCGGATGCCTCACTCTTCAGCCTCAAGCAGGCCAGGCTCGGTCCGCCTCCGTGGGACCAATCCAAACAGTCCGAAGGCAATGACCTCGTCGAGAAAGGCCGCGAGCTTCAAGCTCAGGACCTCCTCAAGACTGGGACCGTGGACAAGCCCAAAGGCGGCAGTTCGGAGGTGTTGGTGCTGAAAAAAGGACAGACCACTCAGTTTGCCTTCAAGTCGGTCAACGGCGAGTCCTCCCAGATGAAAATCCCGAAGGGGGGTGGCGCCATCCGCGAAGCCATCAGTAGCAAAGTTGCCGAGTCCGTCCTCCAGCAGACCGGCCTCGATTTCGGTTTCCCGAAAGTAAGCATCGCCACGCTCGAAGGCAAAGTGGGTTGCCTCATCGAGGGGATCAATGGCCGGGAAGTGCCGCCTCCCGACAAGGACCCGGACAAAGTCGGGACCGCCAAATTTCAAAACGCGCTCCCGGGCAAAGAACTGCAAAAGACGATCTGCGCGGGCCTGGCCACCGGCAATATCTTCGACATGAAATGGGACAACGTTTTCTGGGAAGGCGAGGGCGCGCAGGCGAAAGCCCGTCCGTTCGACGCCGGTGCGGCCTTCCTTCCCTCGGGCGAAATCAATTACCTCATGCATGGTCGTGTCGGAAAGCCGGGTTTCGACGTCCCCCTGCTCCTCGACGCCCAAGGCAACACCGTCCAAGGCGCCAAAGAACCGATGGACGCCGAAATCGTCGAAGCGATGCTCAAGATCGACGTCAACGCCATTGAAAAAGTCATCGACGAGGAACTCCAGCGCAACGCTTCCACCGGTCTCGATAAATGCCTGGACGTCGACTCCAAGAAGAACGGCCTGAAGTGTCTGACCGTGCTACAAAACGTTCTCCTCGCCCACAAGGATGACATCCCGGCGCCTTCGCTGGAGACCGTCATGGGCGAAGTCCAAACTGAGATTGTGAAGGCCTTCCCGCCCCCGCCCGGCACGAAGAAATGAAACGCCCAGTCCGGGAGGTCCTGGACTGGGCGTGTGAAGCTTTATCCCGGCTTAGCTTTTTGGCAGTTTGATGGCAGTAGCGAGATACTGGATCGACTGCTGCTGCTTCGCTTTGACGCTGGTGATTCCTTGCTCAGCTTGGCGGCGGTCTCCTCGAACTTTTTCAGGCCGGCAGCGACGTCCGAATTGGAGCGCGCATCCGCGGGAATCTGGGCGACGCGTTTGGACGCCAGCTCGAATTGCTGGCCTTTGGAGTTGACGTTGTCTTGGGCGGCAATTTCCAAGTCGTAGGTTTGCCGGGCTCTCTTGCCCTCCATCTCCGAAAGGGTCGGCGTTTCCGACCATTCTTTATACTTGGGTACCGAGGGCTTTTTTGAGGTCGTATGGCATAAGAGATAGCGAGTGAATTCTTGGTTTTGGGAACCGTCCGTCCGCGCCGGTCAAAGACCCTCCCGGAGCGTTGAGGATTGGGAGGGATTTCTTTTGTGCGTCGAGCGTAAATGAAACGCCCACCGTGTCCAGAACTCGGCTGCGTCAGGACTTCCCGGCAATGCACTCGTTGAGAAAGTCGATATAGGCCTTCTGCTCGGCTTTCACGCTGGCCAGATCCGCCTTCACCTTCGCTGCCGCCTCCGCAAACTGCTCGAGCGGCGACGCCACCTCAGGATCATCGTGTAACTCCGCGGAGATGATCCTGACGCGCTTCTCCAGGTCCGCGAGATTTTGATCTTTCGCCTCCACGGTTTCCCGCGCCTTCAACTCCGCATCGCGCACCATGGTAATACCACGCACCATGTTTTCGTTCGGTGCTTTCCGCTGGGCATGCGCCGCTTTCTGTTTCTCGAGATTCATCATCACCGTAGATAGTTTCTTGGCGACCCACACCCCCAATTCGACCAATTCCTTGTTGATCCCAAAAAGCCGGCCGACGACGATTTTGGGATCCGAATCGGCCTCGACCACCTTGTCGCTACCATCGAGCGAGGCCGCCTTCTTTGCCCCCGTCGCCATGAGCTTCGCCACGGCTTTCTCGAGGGACGCCGTATTGGCGACATAAGTCGGCGCGTCTTCCGGCGGAACGCACTTCGGATCGGCCGCAGCGGCTCTCAATGCCTTGGTATAAGCCGCCACTTCCTTTTGAAATTCATCCAGCGCGTGGCGCAATTCCGCAGCGGTTTTCGCGGCATCCGCCCTTTCCAGGGAAGCTGCAATTTCATGGCGATCGCGAAAAACTCCGAGGAACTCTTCCGACGGTTTCCTCTTACTGGTGACCAATTCGAACCGCTGCTGCGCTTTTTTCCAGTCTTCGGTGAGACCCATTGCTGATGGTTGGTTGGTTGGGATGGATCGAAATGCCGAAATCGTTTCCGGGGGGATGATTCGAACACTCCATGCGGATGCGAAAATCCGTTCTGCCGAGGTAAAACAGCAGCCTGCGTTCCAAAGTCACTGTCAATGGCCTCCGGGGAAATCCGGTGGCATCCTCCAGACAATTCCTATTCCGAACCGTGCGACAGCCGGCAGGTTACCAGGGCGAAGTGGGCGTATCCAGGCCCGTAAACGTGGCGCGTCCAAAAGGATCGACCGTGACCGTTGCATCCAAAAAAAGCGAATCGAGGACCGTTCTTTGCGTGGCCAGACCCGCCGTTGCCGGCACGCCGAGCGTCCGGGCGATGGCGCGGACCAGAGCCAGCCTCGGTTCTTCCGGAATCTCGAGATCCTCAGGCCCCCAGCCATTGCCTGGTGAACCAAATCGTTGGCCCACATCCGAACCGCCGAGGAATGTCTCCCGAAGCGGTGAATTGAGCGTCACGTTGTAACCCAGTAACAGACATCGGCCGCTCGCACCCGTACGCATCATTGGAGAGAGCGGCGCGAGCTGCGCGGCATTGCGAACATCGATGCCCCACCCCAGGAGCAATTGATCGCGATGACCGTGGGCCACGATCCGCAGTTCCGTGATCATGGGTTTCTCCGAGCTTACGCGTCTGGAAGAGGTGCGCGAATTTTCCCCCGAGCCTGCGAGTCTCCGGATCACCATCGGCACGATCTCGGTGAGCGGCAAATAGGGATTGATCGAAATGCCGACGTCGGTCTTGGGGATGTTTTCCAACACGCTTCGCGAATGGGAAATCCGATCATCGACAAGGTAAACAACGGGCATAACTCCAGGTTCCTTGGTCTGCGGTTAGAGGGGGATTCCCTGAACCTCGACAATTGGGGCATTGAGCGCAATCGAAACTGCCGAACTGATCGCCACCGCTCCGGCGGCTTCGATCGCGACCGCGCCGCCGGCCGTAATGGTGATTACCCCACCCGCTGTAATTTCGATCGCGCCGCCGGCAGTCACGGCGACGTCTCCACCGCCAGTGACTTCCACTGCACCCCCACCGGTGATCGCGATATCCGCCCCGGCAGTCATATCAATCACGCCTCCGACTTCCAGCGAATCGTCAGCGCCGATCGTCACTTCACGCGCTGCGCCAATATCGCGGGATTCTTCGGCCCCAATAGTGACGGATAAAGCCGCACCGATATCGATGGTTTGTTCCGCGCCGATCGTCGTCGACTGCGTCGTGCCAATTTTCACCGTCTGGGCTGATCCGATGGTAATGCTTTGATCCACGCCCACCGTTTCCGTGTCGTTATTGCCGATCTCCGTCGTGCGATCGTGAGTCACATCGCGCGTCTCGTCATTCAGCACCGTGATATTGAGATCCTTCTGCGCGTGAATGGTAATCTTCTCACTCTCCTTGGTATCGTCCATCGATAGCTCGTTATATCCTCCGCCGCCGATGGTGCTGTTCGTCTTGACGCCGCTGACCACCTTTTGATCGGGCAGCGTGTAGGGCGGCATGGACTCACCGTTGTAGACTCGGCCGGTGACGATCGGCTGGTCCGGATCGCCCTCGAGAAAGTCGACCACCACTTCCTGTCCGATGCGAGGAATATGCATGGCGCCCCAAGCCTTCCCCGCCCAGACCTGCGAAACCCGCACCCAGCAGGAGCTGTTCTCATCGAAATTTCCGTCGCGGTCCCAGTGAAACTGCACTTTCACCCGGCCGTATTGATCGGTGTAAATCTCTTCTCCAGGCGGGCCGACGACGACCGCGGTCTGCGGCCCCTGGACAAAAGGCTTGGGCGCAATCCGCTGGGGTCGAAACGACACCGTTGCGGGAATGGTGCTGAACGAACACAGATACGGCGCACCGCGATCGACGTCGCCGGATTCGAGCGCGTCGAGTTGAATGGTATGAACGGCGGACGTGACCAGGTGCTTGACGTTTTGGTCGTCCCGCGGGTGATCCTTCAAAGTGAAAACGAACCCGGCCTGCAAGCCACGCGCGTCGGCTTTACCCTTCGCCATCTCGTAGCGCGCGAGCATCTCTTCACTGCGCACTCGCGCCCGCCGGTCGCCTAAAGAGGTGGTTTGGTGCAACCCCGGAAAGTCATACCATTCGCCACTGCCGAGGGCGTGCGGCCGTTCCTGTTGCGAACGTGTCAGAAGGTTATTCTTCGGAGTCGTGAAATCGTAATCGGTATGCGTGTAAGTCGCGGGGAGAAGGACTTTGTCCTGCGCCCAATCATAAATGAATTCGTCGCCGGTGGGGCGGCCGGTATAGGGCCGGTAGGAGATAGAGGAGTAGTGGGACAGCAGCGGCTCGTGCGCTCCTTCGTTGTCGGCGATGACCATATTGTGCTGGCCGTCCGAGAACTTGAAAAAGTAGTGCATGCCCTCTTGTTCCATCAGCCGCGAGACGAAATTCAAGTCCGTCTCGCGGTATTGCACGCAGTAATCACGCGGCTCATAAGTATTGGTCAGGAGCCATTCGGCATCCAGGCCTTGGAAGACTTTCTTGAGAATGTCCGGCACATTCATTTTCTGGAAGATCCGGGATTGGTAAGTCCGGCTCAGGACCCACAGCTTCGGAACCACTTCCATGCGATAAGCCTCAAACCGGCTCTCCATCCCCATCTGGGTGAAGCGGCTGACGATGCCGTTATAGTAACGCGGCACGTCTTGATGCGTGTAGAGGGTAATGGTGACACTTTGCCCGATGAGATCCTCAAACTTCAGGTTCTTCTTTTCGGACAACAAATCGGCCTCGATCCGGAACGGCTGGCTGAGCTGCTCACTGATGACGACACGATTCAGCACCAGCGCATCCACGCCCTCCGGTGTCTTGAGACTGGCAATACGGTTCGTTTGGGACAGTGGCATGGTAGATGGATGTTTGAGGCAACGAAACTCAGGTGCCGCGGATTCTCAACCGCGTGCGGCGCCTGGCCACGACGTTGTCGGGTTTTTTCATGAAAAGGTGTAAGTAAATTTGTCGTCCTGAACGCCGACCTGCACGCTCTTGACCGGATTGCCTTCCATGGTCCGGGTGAGAAACTCGCGGCTGATTTCCGGCAGGAGTGTCTGCGTGAGAATCGCGTCGACCATGCGGCCGCCACTTTCGATTTCGGTGCAGCGGCTGGAGATCAGTTTCACCACGTCGTCGCCGTAGTTGAACGGGATGCCCTGCGATTCGTTGAGCCGGTCGGCAATCCGGTTGAGCTGCAGCTTGATGATCGATTTCAGCATGTCGTCGCTCAGCGGGTTGTAGGGAATGACGAAGATACGGCCGAGCAGTGCCGCCGGGAAAACCTTGAGCAAAGGTTGCCGCAGCGCCTTGACGATTCCATCGACGTCCGGCTTGAGATCGGGATCCTTGCACAGGTTCATGATCAGGTCGCTCCCGGCATTCGTCGTCAAAATGATGACCGTATTTTTGAAGTCGATGAGCCGCCCTTCGCCATCCTCCATCCAGCCCTTGTCGAAGACCTGGAAGAAAATCTCGTGGACGTCGGGATGGGCTTTTTCGACTTCGTCGAGCAGGACGACGCTGTAGGGCCGGCGTCGCACCGCTTCGGTGAGGACACCGCCTTCGCCATAGCCCACGTAACCCGGAGGAGAACCTTTGAGCGTGGAAACGGTGTGCGCCTCCTGAAACTCGCTCATGTTGATGGTAATGAGACTGCTCTCGTCGCCGAAAAGGGCTTCCGCCAGGGTCAGCGCCGTCTCCGTTTTTCCCACGCCGCTGGGTCCCGCGAGCATGAAAACGCCGATCGGCTTGTTCGGATTTTCCAGTCCGGCGCGCGTGGTCTGGATGCGCTTGGCGATGGCGTCCAAACTATGGCGCTGGCCGACCACTCGCTTTTCCAAAGTGTCCGCGAGCGAAAGCAGAGCCTGGATTTCGTTCTTCACCATTCGTCCCACCGGAATCCCGGTCCAGTCGGCGATGACGGACGCCACGGCTTGCTCGTCGACCTTGGGAAAGACGAGCGGACTTTCGCCCTGGAGAGTGGCCAGTTCGGATTCCAGGGTCCGGAGTTCGGCGAGCAGGGCCACACGGTCGACTGGGGGAGCGGCCGGTGAATTCGCCGCGGGCGCATTCGCGGCTGGCGCTGGCTCACCGTCCTTCTTTTCTTTCGCCGCCTCCGCGGAAGCGGCGTGCAGTTTCGCTTTCAGGTCGATGATCTTGCCGACGATTTCCTTCTCTTTCGTCCAATGCTGGCTCAATTCGTCGAGGCGCGTCTTGCCCTCGGCCAGTTTTTTGGTGATCTCCGCGACTCGTTCCTCGTGGGCCGAACCGGTGCTCATTTCCCGGTTGAGAATTTCGAGTTCGGTCTGCAGCGCTTCGATCTGGCGTTTCACATCCTCCACCTGCGGCGGGGTGGCGTGCTGGCTGATCGCCACCCGCGCACAAGCGGTATCGATGAGGCTGACCGCTTTATCGGGCAGCTGGCGCGACGGGATATAACGGTGGGAGAGCCGCGCCGCGGACTCCAGCGCTTCGTCGAGGACGAGCACGCGGTGATGTTTCTCCAGCACCGGCGCGAGCCCGCGAATCATGAGCACCGCTTTGTCCTCGTCGGGTTCCTCGACTTTGATCACTTGGAAACGCCGTGTGAGCGCGGGGTCTTTCTCGAAATACTTTTTGTATTCCGCCCAGGTCGTCGCCGCGATGGTTCGCAGGGTCCCACGCGCCAGCGCCGGCTTCAGCAAATTGGCCGCGTCGCCCTGCCCGGCGGCGCCGCCGGCGCCAATGAGCGTATGCGCCTCGTCGATGAAAAGGATGATCGGCTGCGGCGAGGCCTGGACTTCTTCAATGACCTGGCGCAGGCGATTTTCAAATTCGCCCTTCATACTCGCTCCCGCCTGGAGCAAACCGAGATCGAGGGTCCGAAGCGAAACGTTCTTCAATTGCGGGGGCACATCGCCGGCGGCAATTCGCAGAGCGAATCCCTCGACGACGGCTGTCTTTCCCACGCCAGCTTCGCCGGTCAGGATCGGATTGTTCTGCCGGCGCCGCATGAGGATATCGACGATCTGCCGAATCTCCTCGTCGCGCCCCATGATCGGATCGATCTCCCCCTTGCGCGCCTTTTCCGTGAGGTCGACCGCAAATTTCGCCAGCGCTTCCTGCTTGCCCATGGCCGCCGGTGCGGGCGCTCCGCCTTCCGACGGAGCGGCGGACGTGCCGTCGCGGGCAGTCATGGAGTCTTCCGGGGAGCCGCCGACGATCTTGTCGAAATTGTCCGAAAGTTCCTCGGATTTGATTTTCGTAAACTCCTTCGAAATGCTCGTGAAGACATTCTTCAGCGAGGGCGCCTTCGTCAGTGCGACCACCAGATGGCCGGTGCGAATGCACGAATCTCCGAAGAGCAGCGACGCATAAGTCCAGGCGCGCTCGATGGTCTCCTCGATGTGGGGCGAAAAATTCGAGATCGCGGTCGCTCCGCGCGGCAGGCGGTCGAGCGTGGCGGTGAGGTCTCCCGCGAGGCGCGTCGGATCAACCCCGAAATGCCGGCAGATCCGGTGGATATCGGAGTCCTGCTGGTTGAGGATCTGGTTCAGCCAATGCGCGAGTTCCACATAGGCATTGCCTCGCATCTTGCAGTACGTCGTCGCACTTTCGATGCTCTTGTATCCGAGCTGGTTTAGTTTGCCAAAGAGTGTGGTGCGGCGGATTTCCATGGTGGCGCGGGGGTAAAGATCGTGAGTTCAAGTGCGGCGACTCCAGGTCGAGGACCGCTCGTTTCAAAGTAATCGCTCCAGCCGCAATGTGGCCAGCCGCGAGTTGCGGCAGGGTCGCTTTTCATCCCAGGTTCGGTTGCAGGATCAGATCCTCGGCATCCTTCTCCGACGGCCGGCTTTTCACCCAGGCCGTCCAGCCCAGCAATCCCGCCTGCCCGAGTTGGACGGCCGGAACCTCCTCTTTTTTCAAGACCACCTGCACGTCCCAAAAGTACCCATCGCCCGCGTACGTGCGCACCCACGTCTGCAGGCGAACAAATGTTTTTCCGCCAGGGAGAAGGCGTTGCACTTGCGCCAGCCCGACGGGCCCGATTCGCACCCGGAATTTCAACTGGCAGTCCCAGACGCGCGACCCGATGATGGCGCTTCGGCCGAGTGTCCCCGTTTCCGGTTGCTCGCCGAGACGGCAGACACTGTGCTCCGGCAGCCGTAGCCAGTGACCGACGAACGTCAGCACGCGAACCGGCATCTGGAAGTAATCGCGCAGAATCGTCTCCAAACCATCCGCATTGCGCGTCTGCGAAGAAAGCCAGCCGGAGTAGTAAAGCTTCGCCCAATCGGGAACTTCATCGCGATGACGGAGCTCCTCAATTCCCAAGCCGAAGAAACTCCCGATCAACCGGGTGAAGTCCGCGTGTTCCGGCCGGTCCAGGTCGACCGCCTTCTGGTTGACCGCCCAAGCCCGGTAAAACAGCGAAAGCAGGCGGTGATGAAAGACATTGAGGAACGCCGCGATGGTCGCGTCCTTGGCGTTGGTTTCACGATCACGCGCGTAATCCGTGATGTGCAATGGGAGCGGCCCATTCGGACCAAACAGCCCCATGAAATTGACGAACAATTGATGCGGCACATTCCCACCACCTTCGACGAAGGACTCGATGGTCGAACGCGCAAAGGTCAGGTAGGGATGCTGTCCAAAGCGCACGGGATCCTCCCGCGGGTCCACCGAGGTCCCGAGACGCGGCTTGTCGGCGTGCCGTGCTTCGATCAACCGGACGGCTCGAAAGAAATCGAACGCCGTCGGGTCTTCGGCGAGGCCGCGGGTCAGATCAACTGGCGTTTTCCGAGTTGAGGTTTCCATCGCATGATTTCGCCGCGCTGCTGCGAGCGAATGACCGTTTCGGTAAAGGAGTTGAGCGAGACGTAGCGCGCAAAAAAGCTCTCCAGCACCGCGCCGAGAATGAAGACGCCGCTGCCTTCGAAAGCCGCTTCGTCGAATTCCACGGCGACTTCGAGTCCGCGGGCAAAGGTGATCGGGCCCGCGGTTTCGACGCGGCGGATGATCGGTTTGGAATGCGCGGAGCGCAGGCCGGTAATCTGCCGCGCCATCTGGGTTTCCGAATGGTCGACGTAGAGCTTGAGAATCTCCCGCAAGGCCGTCGCCCCTTGTCCGTCCGGGGAATCGAGCAGGGAGAGATAGTTCAGCGATAGATGGCTGATCATGCGCCAGGTGATTTCGCCGTCCGGATGCGGTGGCCGCGGCACGGTCGGACCGCTGAGCACGCGGACATCGGCGATCGGGGCATTGACCTCCAGCGAGAAGTCGGTGCGGCCGGCACCCACGGCCATCGTCAACGGCAGATGGCGATTGGTGCAAAGCGCCATGACTCCGAGTTGCTGGAGGTCGCTGGAATAGGGCGCCGCTTCGGAATCGACCAGCGAAAGGTAGACCTCCGTGCCCACGTAGGAGGACACCTGGCCAAACTTTTTTTCCTTCTCCGCGAGCACCCGCGGCGCGCGATGCAAAGTATAAAAAGCTCCGCCCTCGTGATCGGTGTCGTGGGACCGGTAAAAGGGCAGAAAGTTCTGTTCCTGCCCGGAACGGGACCCATACGCCGTGACGCTTTCGACCTGGAAAACTTCGAAGTCCCACGGCTTGGTGCGATCGGGCACGACATGGAACTCCGACTGTTTCTCCGAGAGGAGAATATGGTCGGCGCGCTTCGGAAAAAGGTTGATGACCGGCGTGCAGAACAGCTCGAAACTGGAGGCGTCGACGCGCCCTTCGAGCCGGGTCTCCGGCTCGCTCAAGGCGATGATCAAATCGACCTCGGAGGTATTGCACTGGCTGAGCGCCGGCTGCAAAGCGCCGAACTCGAAGAACTGAAATCGCTGCGGAAAAGAAAAGTATTCGCGCAGCAATCGGTACCCTTCGAATCCCCGCGGCGAAGGCGGGAGCAACGCTTCATCCTCGCGAAAGCCGACCCGCCGCAGGGTCTGTGGAGGCAGGAGGAAGCGCGGCTTCACCTGCGTGTCGGTATTCGCCTGCACGACCACCCGCCTGGCCCGGGAAAAGATCTGCTCGTAGAGACTCACCGGAATCTCATCGGAACCGCGGAGAAAGAGCGGCAGCTCGTTGAGTTTCAGCGACCGAAACGGTTTTCCGTGCGTGGTCCGCAAGCGCAGGCGAAGGGCCGCCCGGGCGCCAACGTCGCTCGAAAGTCCGAGCTGGCCGACATCGCGCGTGTAGTACTGTGCTTCCACCAGCTTGATCGGCCAGAGGGCCACCGGGTGCGCCGTGCGGTATTCGCACGCCGTCCGATCCTGGCGGCCGAGGTTTCCCCGCAAGGCAGTTTCCCGCGGAATGAGAAACCCCTCGGACAACTGCGTGGCCTGTTGATCCGGCGCGAAGCGGACCACGGCCATCGACGGAACCGGCGAAAGATATTGTGGATAAACCGTCTCGATGAGGGACTGGGAAAGCCGGGGAAATTCCGAATCGAATTTGACCTGGATACGCGCGGCGAGAAAGGCGAAGCCCTCGAGCAACCGCTCCACAAATGGGTCCGGGCAGGATTCCTTGTCTCCCCGATCCAGAGCCAGCCGGCCGGCAATCTTGGGATACTCCCGCGCAAACTCGGCAGCAGTCGCACGCAAATGGTGCAACTCGCTGTTGTAGTGGTCGAGCAGGCGGCGATCCATTGAGGGCGGAGTATGGGAAGATTTTCGCCAGCGCGAATGCCCCTGGCGCTCAGCGAGGAGCGCCGCGGCGCGTGGCGAAGACCATCACTTCAAAGTTGGCAATGTCCCGTTTCGAGGTCGATTTCGGTTTTGATGAAGAGATGCTCCGGAACGGGATTCGCCCAGAGCTCCGCCTGGATTTCAAAGCTCAGGATGCTCGGTGAGGAGCCGGTCGCGCTTTGATTCGCCCGCACGTGGAGCGAGCCGGGAATGACTCTCGGCTCAAATGCATTCATCGCGCTGGTCAATTCGCGTTCCAGTTGAGCGATGTCCACCGAGGTGGTGATGCGCCCGCAGAGATCGCGGATGCCGTAACTGAGCACCGACGTGGCCACCTCCGGAAAATCCGTCAAGTCTTCGGACGCCAGACGAGTGCTGGTATTGAAGAGCCAGCGGACGTCGCGCATGACCGCATCCCGATAACGGGAGGGAGAGATGACGCGAGCGGTCCGGCTTTCATGCCGGTCTTCCGGCTGATCGTCGGTGAGCCTGTCGAGCAGGCAGGGCTGGAGACGTTCAGCTTGGACGGGATCTGGCATGTAACACCGGGGGCAACGAACTACGTGGCGGCTCCAAACTCGATGAGGCGCGCTTCGAAAAGCGGTATTTCCGCCTGGTCCGTCGTCAATATCCGCTGGCCCAAACCGGTGAAAACTTCCTCCCCGCGATCGGTCCACTGAGTCTTGCGCGACAACTTCAAGGCATTGTCGGTGGCGAGCTCGGTTCCCGGGTATCGCGCCGGAATGAAGCCGGACGCATTGCCGCCGTTCGTCCAGATGAAGCTCGCCGGGATCCAAACGAGGTCGCGCAGATCCTGGGGCGGTTCGATCATGAGTTTCTTGATTCGGGAAAATGGAACCCAGACGTACTTGCCCTCGATCATCGCCTCCAGGATCGGACCGAGCCTCGAGTCCGCATCCGCCATCCATTCGAAAGGCTCCGCATTCAAGGCACCGGGAGTCGCTGGTGCGGAGTCCAGCGCTTGAGCCTGAAGTTCCTGCGCGGCTTTGATTTCCCCCTGGGCGATCAAGGCATTTGCCTGCACCAGGAGACCCACCCACGGCTCCGGTTCACCAAAGACGATGGGCGAACGTTTCCCGGCAAAAATCTCCGCCCGGAGCAACTCGCACTGGATCACCGGCTGAAAGATCGACGCCAGCAGCGTGCTCTCGGAATCCATTTCCGAGAGCACTTGAAGCTGCGTGAGCGCCTTGGGCCAATTGCCCAAAACGCTGTGCAATTGGAACAGAAACCGCCGCAGTTTCGCGTCGGCCGGCGCACTTCGGATGGCGCCCTGGAGAATCTCCAGAGCGTCTTCCAAGCGACCCGCCTTGACGGCGTCTTCAGCGGTCATCGGTGCACTGGCCGGAACGGCAATGAAACTTCAGCAGACGCAAACCACGAATCAGGAATCGATTCGCGATCTTAGCCTCCCTTGTTTTGCTTGAGGTCAAACCAAGCCTGGATCGGTCCGAGCAATTTGCCGGTGTCGTCCTGTTCTTTGTACTCCGAGGTCAATTTCACGAAGTTGAACTTGATCGTATCCATTGGCTGCGGATCGCCATTCGCCGTCCGAAACGAGGAAATTAGCAGGTGCTCGAAGGTGTGCTTCAAAAACACCTCCTGTTGGCCGCCGGCCTTGCGAATGCTCAGGGTGGCGTTTGCGATGTGTTTGCCAGTGGCGCAAGCGTGATAAATTTTCGGACTGGCCTTTTGGGTGGGCATCGTGAATTCGAAGTCTTCAAACTTCGCTTTCCCGGCTCCCAAACCGCCGCCCGAGTCTGCCGTTCCGACTTGTTCGACACCGAACGAAAACGTTTCGATGTGAATCTGCCCCTTCATCTTGGCATCCTTCGATTCGCCGGGGATGCCGTCTATTTTCAGGAACATGTCTACTGCCATAATTTCTTCTTTCTGCTATTGAACTGAATTTTAGGGTTCGCGTGACATTTTCAAACCGAGGTCGCTCATTCGCCTCCCAAACAGGATCAACCTTCCCCGCCCTTTTCAGACGGAAGCTTGCTGACCATGCGCAGGGATACGGTAAGACCCTCGAGTTGAAAGTGTGGCTTGAGGTAAAACCTCGACTGGTAATAGCCCGGGTTCCCGGGAACCTCCTCGACCTCCACCTTGGCGTCCGCCAATGGGCGCTGGGCCTTGGCCTCTTCGCTCGCCGTCGGGTCCGGTGTGACGTAATTGGTGATCCAGTCGTTGAGCCACCGCTCCATGTCTTCCCGCGACTTGTACGATCCAATCTTGTCGCGCACGATGCACTTCAAGTAATGGGCAAAGCGGCAGGTCGCGAAAAGATAAGGCAGCCGGGCCGCCAGATTCGCATTGGCCGTGGCGTCGTCGTCATCGTACTCCTGCGGCTTTTGCAGCGATTGCGCGCCGACGAACACGGCATAGTCCGTATTCTTCCAATGGGAGAGCGGGATCATGCCGTTCTTCGCCAGTTCCGCTTCGCGGCGATCGGTGATGGCAATTTCCGTCGGACATTTCATGTCCACCCCGCCGTCGTCCGTCGGGAAAGTGTGCACGGGAAGACCCTCGACCATGCCGCCGCTTTCCGCTCCACGAATACGAGCGCACCACCCGTTCAACTTGAACGCGCGGTTGATATTGGCCCCCATGGCGTAGGCGGCATTCGACCAGACGTATTTGGAATGCTCCGCTCCCTCCGTGTCTTCCTCGAAATCGAATTCCTCGACCGGCGACGTCTTCGACCCATACGGGAGCCGCGCCAGCGTCCGCGGCATTGTCAGACCCAGGTAGCGCGAATCTTCCGAGGCGCGCAACGAACGCCAGGCCGCGTATTCCGGTGTCTGGAAAATCTTCGTCAAATCGCGCGGATTGCCCAGCTCCTGCCAAGTCTCCATGTTCATCAACGTCGGCGCCGCCGCGGTGATGAATGGGGTATGCGAAGCCGCGGAGATTTGCCCCATGCCGGTGAGAATTTCCACGTCGGGCG
This sequence comes from Chthoniobacter sp., assembly GCA_036501065.1. Taxonomy (GTDB): domain Bacteria; phylum Verrucomicrobiota; class Verrucomicrobiia; order Chthoniobacterales; family Chthoniobacteraceae; genus Chthoniobacter. The sequence goes on from DASYAY010000062.1 coordinate 91,924, forward strand.
GCGAATGGTCGAACTCGTAGTCGCCAATCAGGCAGCCGTAGGGCGAGCCGCCCGGCGTCCCGTATTCCTCCTCGTAAATCTTCTTGAACAACGGGCTCTGATCCCAAGCCGTGCCCTTGAATTTCTTGAGCGTCCGGCCCAACTCCTTTTTGCCGATGTTCATCACCCGGATCTTCAGCTTCTCGTCGGTCTCGGTGTTCGTGACCAGATAGTGCAGCCCCCGCCACGTTCCCTCGAGCTTCACGAAATCTTCCTGGTGCATGATCAGGTTGATTTGCTCCGAGAGTTTCTTATCCAGCTCGGCAATGATGGACTGGATCGACGCAATCGCGTCCTTGCCAATCAGCGCCGTGCCCGCCAGGGCCTGTTCGGCCAGCGTCCGCACCGCACTCTCCACGGCCTGCCGCGCATCACTCGTCTTCGGCTTGAACTCCTGCTGGAGCAAACTCTCGAACTCGTTGACCTCCGCAATCTCGACCGCCGGGGCGGCGTCATTCTGCATCAGGGGATCTTCAGGCATAAACTGGACTATTGAGGATTGGCTTCTTCGCCTTCCTGCGGCTTCGGCTCCGAGGAGAGCGCCTGAAGCAGGGCAGGATCATTCAGCAGCTTTTGGATCAACCCTTCCGCACCGGTCTTGCCATCCATATACGTGAGCAAATTGGAGAGCTGCTCGCGGGCCGCCAGGAGTTTGCTCAGCGAGTCGACCTTGCGGGCCACCGCGGCCGGGGAAAAATCCTCGAGGTTTTCAAAAGTAATATCGACCGCCATGTTGCCTTCCCCGGTGAGGGTATTCGGCACCTGGAAGGCCACGCGCGGCTTGGTCGCCTTGAGCCGCTCATCGAAGTTGTCGACGTCGATCTCCAGGAATTTCCGGTCATTGACCGCGGGCAGGGATTCAGCCGGTTTTCCAGAAAGATCCGCCATGACACCCATGACAAAAGGCAGCTCGATTTTTTTTTCCGCTCCATACAATTCCACATCGTACTCGATCTGTACCCGGGGCGCCCGATTCCTTGCGATAAACTTCTGACTACTCGCTTTTGGCATAAGTTCTTTTTAAATCAGAGCCGGAGCGCGCCACAAGAGATTTTTGTGTTATCAGCCTGATATTTTCCAGACCGGCTCAAAAGGCTGTGCCTTGCCTGAGGGCTGTGGAACGAGGACCGATCAAGTCTCTTCAAAATGGTCCGGGCGAATGTCACGTGCTCCGTGCAATACCCGAACCAATTCGATGCCGCCGTCGATCGGGCGATAGAAGATCAAGTGCACCGCCGGGGAGGGATGTCCCGCATTCCAAGCACCCCTTCATCGCGATGTCATCCCGAGCTTGCGAGGGATCTCTGACTTTCTGCGGGCGGAGGCGGTGTGGAGCGTTCGGCGCCCAATACCACCGCCTCCGCCCACAGGATGCGAGAGATCCCTCGCAAGCTCGGGATGACACCGTAAAGAACGAGCGTTTCGATTTCGATACTCGTTCTGCTGCGCGGGCATCTCACCCACGGAAAATGCGCGGCATGATATTACCGGAGTTTACTGAATGCCCAGACGCTTGCGTCCCTGAGCCTTCACGTCTTCCGCGTTCAATTCGACAAATTCCCCTCGGTTGGCCTGTTCAACGCCTACCTGAATCTTGGCACGAAGCTCTTCCATTTTCGCTTGGCGAATCGCTTCGTGCACTCGGAACTCGCGAAGCGCCTCGGCGACGACTTCGCTCTCCGACAAATAACGGCCCGACTCAAGGGCCTGCTGGATGACAGCTTCGTGTTCGTCGCTCAATGTGATTTGGCGGGTGGTCACGGGCAAACCATATCAGACACTCTCGGGCTGGGCAAGAAGACCTCGGAGGTGTGAGGTCCGCGACATCCGTCATTTCAAGCTGCTTATGGAGTCCTCCTCTCAGGGCTCCACGAAAGCAAAAACCTCTTCGCGGTTTTCCGCGAAGAGGTTTGCATGAAACGACTGGGTTGTCTTAAGCGAAGAACGCGGTGTTGGCTTTCGCTTTGACCAGCTCGCGCGGTTGGTTGAGGTGGTTGTAGACGATGGTGTCGGGGTCGATGCCACAAGCGTGATAGATCGTGGCCAGCACTTCCATCGGGTGCACCGGATCGGACTTCGGGCTGGAGCCGGTGGCGTCGGATTCACCGTGGACGTAGCCGCGCTTGATGCCGGCGCCGGCCATGACCGCGGTGTAGCAGTACGGCCAGTGGTCGCGGCCGTCCGCGCTGTTGGTGTTGCCGCTGGTGCTGAGGCCTTTCTCCGGGCTGCGGCCGAATTCGCCGAGGGCAACGACGAGCGTTTCGTCGAGGAGTCCCCGCTGATCCATGTCTTCAATGAAAGCGGCAAAGCCTTTGTCGAACATCGGGCCGGCCTGGTTCTTCATGCGGTTGGTCAGACCGGCGTGCATGTCCCAGGAGTGATCGGAGGAATTGGCGACCTTGGGCCAGATCACCTCGACCACACGCGTGCCGGCTTCGACGAGGCGGCGGGCGAGGAGGAGCGATTGGCCGAACGTGTTCATGCCATAAGCATTGCGCATCTTGTCGTCTTCGCGGTCGATGGCGAAGGCGTCCCGAGCCTTGCCACTGGTGATGAGGTCGAGCGCCTTGCCGTAGTATTCGTCGAGGTGGTAATTGGCCACGGCCTTATCGATGTCGGGCATGGTTTCCTCGATCGACTGGCGCAATGAAGCGCGGCGCTTCAGGCGCTGGGCGTAAACGTCGGGACGCAGGTTCAGGTCATCGACCTTCACCTTGTTGAGCTTGGTCATGTCCATGTCGTCCCCATCCGGGAAGAGCGTGTAGGGATCGTAAGCTTTGCCGAGGAAGCCGGCGCTGCCGCCTTTGCCGACGACGTTCGATTCCTGCAGCGGACGCGGCAGCACCACGAACGGCAGCATCGGTTCGGTCGGCGGCTTGAGACGGATGATGTTCGAGCCGAAATTCGGGAAATCCTTCGGGCTGGGCGGCTCCAGCTGGCCGGACGGCGAGACCTTGTCGGTCGTGTAGCCGGTCATGATCTGGTAGATGGCCGCAGTGTGATTGAAGAGCCCGTTCGGCGTGTAGCTCATCGAGCGGATCATCGTGAACTTGTCGTTCACCTTGGCGACCGCCGGAAGGATCTCGGTGAAATTCACCCCCGGGATCTTGGTCGAGATGTTGGTGAACGGGCTGCGGATTTTGTCCGGCACGTTCTCCTTCGGGTCCCACAGATCGAGATGGCTGGGGCCGCCCTGGAGATAGACCATGACGACACTCTTGGCTTTGCCCCAACCGGGACCGCCCTTGATGCCTTCGGTTGCCGCACGGGCCTTGAGGCTCAAGAAGGAGCCAAGGGTGCAGCCGAGCAGGGCGGAGCCGCCGACGCGGAGGAGGTCACGGCGAGTGATGCCGAGGTGGGAGTCGCAGAGGTCGCGACCGGGTTGGCCTGGGATGCGGATCATAGTTTTGGTGGGTTACTGGTTAAATTGAGAGGCGCGGCGTTCCTTAGTGGTTGAAAAGGAAAGCCGGGTTGTTCACGAGCGCCCAGGTCAAATCCTGGGCGGCGGTCAGACGTTTGTTGGCCATCTGCGCATTGCTCTGCGCGGAATCCTGCCGGAGTTGGACGAGCTTGGGATCGAGCTTGATCGGTTCCTCGGTGGTCGCCAGCACTTCGCGGCGTGAGAGGATGCCGGGATCGATCGGGAGCGGAAGCTTGTCCTTCCCGGCGGTGAGCGTGAGCTTCAGCAAGGCCGGATCGGCTTCCTTCCAATAAGCGGCGACGGACGCGTTCTCTTCCTCACTACGGTCGCTTGCGGGTTTCTTCAGCGCTTCGGCAACGGCCAGCGGCAAGCCCTGATTGAGCGGCTTCTCCGAAGTCGTCGCCCAAAGGCGGAAACGTGCAATGTTGAATTTGCCCTGGCGGGGCATGTTCATTTCGAAACGCAGCCGGGTGCCTTTTTCGTCACCGACCGGCTTTTTGAACTGGAACGCGGCCCAGTGCGGCACCCCCGCCTGAGGCGCGATGGCCCAGCCATTGTTGCCGTCGTTCTTCTTTCCGTCGTAGGCCATCTTGATATCGAACTTCTCCTGGCTGTGATCGGCGATCGCATTACCGATCTCGACTTCCGTGATTGGATTGCCGCGATACTCGGCTTCCTTCACCACGAACTCACCGAGGATGAAGTTGCCGCCGGCGCGGCCAGGGCCGAAACCCGGCTCGTCAGCACTCGGCAGAACCTCGAGCAGAACGCCAGTGATCTTCGCGAGCTTGGTGTCCACGGTGATCGTGTAGTCGGCAGTTTGCGCCTTCTGCGGGCCGGCCTTGATCGAGCCATCGGCCTGCGTGGTGAGGGTGATGTTATTCGTCGAGCGAACGTCCTGGGGATCGAGAAGTTGCCAGGCGGTCTCCTTGCGATCGGCGACCAGGGTTTCCTCAAACTTGGCCTGCGTCTCAGCGAGCTGGTTGTCTTCGTATTTCTTCACCGCGGCGTCCGCGGCAGCGATGTCCGCCTTTTGCTTCTTTTCAGCGGCCTCGACCTTCGGCTGGATTTCCGTTTCGTAGCGGGCCAGCTCCTTCTTGGCATCGTCGATTGCCTTCAGTCGTTCCGCTTCTTTTTGCGCAATGACCGGCGCCTGTTCTTTTTCCTTGGCCTGCCACTGGGCGATGAGTGCGGTGTGTTCCGGATCGATCGTGCCCCAATTTTCGAGCGTCTTCTTGATTTCCGTTTCCGTGGCCGGACGGCTCAGGACGCGGGTGAAAATCTCGTCGACGAGCTTGGTGTCGTCGGATTCCGTGGCGACCAGTTTGGCCAGGCCATTCTTGGTGTCGCCGATGGCGTCGGCCACAGCGGGGCCGCTGAGGAGGGCCATCACACTGCCCAGACGCAGATCGCTGCTGCGTTCGCATTCGCAAGCGCTTTCACGAGCCGGACGGCCGAGGTTCGCGAGGAAGCCGCTCGGCAGATCGAGGGCGGAATCGGGGAGCTGCTGGGCATCGGTGCCGCCAGGCAGTTTGGTCGGCGCGCCGGTCACCTTGAGCACCGAATCGTAGAGCACTTCGGCCGGGAGACGGCGGGCCGTGGCGTGCGAATAGTTGATCTTGTCGTCTTCGTTCCACTTGTTGGTCCTGACGGACAATTGATAAGTGCGCGACTGGCAGATGAGCCGCATGACATGGCGCACGTCGAAGTTGTGATTGATGAACTCGGTCTTGAGGTAATCGAGCAACTCGGGGTTGGTCGGCGGATTGCCGGCGCGAATGTCGTCGAGCGGTTCAATGACGCCGACACCGGTGAGATACCCCCAGAGCCGGTTCACATAGCTCATGGCGAAGAAGCGATTGTCCGGGCTGGTCACCCAGGCGGCGAGTTGCGCGCGGCGGCTGGCCTTGTCACCGAGCGGCGTCTCGATGCGCGTTTCGAAGGGGAAGCTCGGGGCGGCTACCTTGTTCGTCCGCAGATGGATCATGTCGCCGGTGGTCCCGTCCTTGACGACTTCATAAAGCGGGTGGGATTTCTCGACGGCATTACCGGCGATGACCGCCTTGCCGCTGGTCGGATCTGCCGTCAGCACCACCTGCGAGAAATAGGCGCCGAGATGGTAGTATTGGTCCTGCGTCCAGCGTTCAAACGGATGGTCGTGGCACTTGTTGCAATTGAACCGCGTGGCCAGGAAGAGGTGTGTGGTGTTCTCCATGGCCTCGGAAGGCTCGCGGAGAATCTTCCAATAGTTCGCCGCCGGATTTTCCTTCGTCGATCCGGAGGCGGTCAGGATTTCGTGCACGAACTGGTCGTACGGCGTGTTGTCCGCAACCTGCTTGCGAATCCAGGCGCGATAGAGCACCGCGCCCTGGGCGCCGATGAACTTCGAATTCACCTCGAGCAGGTTGGCCCACCGGTTCGTCCAGTGCTCGACGAATGCGGGCGAACCAATGAGCTTGTCGATGACCGCATTGCGCTTCTCCCGGGGCGGACTGGTTTCGGCGACGAACGCACGCACTTCGTCCGCAGTCGGCGGCAGGCCGGTGAGGTCGAGATACACCCGGCGCAGGAATTCCGCGTCCGTGCACAAATCCGACGGCCGGATTTTCATCCGCTCCCACTTCGCGGCGACCAATTCATCGATACGGCTCCAGGTTTCCGGTTCCTGCCAGGCAAAGCCGGTGCGGTCGCCCATCACGGTCAGGGTGGTGGCGACATAATTGCCTTCGTACCGCGCAAGCAGCGGCGCTTCACCGCGGCGCAGGGTGTCGATCAGACCGCCGCCATCCGTCTTGGCGACATCGGTGTTGCCGCTCTCGATGAAGGCCTCGGCGGTGACGTCGCGCACCTTGCCGTCGGTGTAGGTGGCCACCACCCGCACCTGCTGGCGGGAGCCGATCTGCTGCACCACCGGATCTTCCGGAAAAAGTTCGATCTTCGAAACCCGCGGCGCCTTCAGGTCGAGCTTGGCGCCATCGGCAATCCACGAGCGAAGGATCTGGTAATACTTCGAGCCGATCGGCGTCCGCAAACCGCCTTCGTGCGGCACGCCCGCGGTCGCCTTCAAAAGCATGAGCGAATCGTCCGGCGAGGCCACGTTCAGGCGGCGGCCGGCGAGATCGTCCTTGAGCGCGCGCACGTCGAAAATGGGATCGTACCCGCGCAGCGACAGCTTGAATCCATATTTGCCTTCCTTGGCGCCGTGGCACGTGCCGGCGTTGCAACCGAGCTTGGTCATCACCGGGTTGACGTCGCGAATGAAATCCACCGCCTGGTTTTCGACGATGTCGGCGACGAGCACCGGAGCGGAAGCGGATTTGCCCGCGATCTCCGCATGCAACGCGCCGGTGCCATTGTGCACCGGAGTGACCTGACCGCTCGGGCTGACCGCAGCCACGCCGCCGTCGATGTCGAGTTTGGCCAGGCGGGTCACGTCGATGGAGTCACCCGATGCCAGACGAGCAGTGACGATCAATTGGGCGGCTTCGTATTTGCCGCTCAGCTCGACTTTGGTCGGCTGCATTTCGAGAGCCACGATATTGGCCCCCGCCGGCAGCGCTTCGGGCGCCGGGGTTTTCGACATTTCGGGGGTGAGCGCATTGGCCCAGGTCGAGGCCGAACCGAGAACGAGGATGCTGATGCTGCGAAGGACGGATTTCATGAGTGGGAAATTTATTTCGGCTCCAGTTTGGCGGATTGGATGGCGACGGCATTGGCGCCGATCGGCACCGGGACGAACTCCTTCATCACCTTCGAGTCCTCCGTATTGATCATGCGGATTTTGCCATCTTCACCAGCCGCGGCGACGGTCTTGCCATCGGGATTGTAAGCGAGGGCGTAAACCCCGCCGGTCACCGCCACGCTCCCCAGCAGTTTCACGTCGCTCGTGAAGTGCGCTTCCTCCTTTTTCTTTTCCTCCTCGCTGCGGCCGGGCTTGTTTTCAATCGCCAGGATGTCGGCCGGCATCTCCGTGTCGAAATCGTAGTTGTAGAAGTTGACCGCGCCGCTGCCATCGAGCGAGCTGGCCGCCGCGAAAGATTTGCCATCCGGCGCAAAGGCCATCGCGTAGATACGACCTTCCATCGCCGGCCAGCGACGAATGAGCAGCGCGTTGTCACCGATACGCCGCTGGACCTTGCGGACGATGCGATAGGCCTGCGGGATGCCGTCGGCGCCACCCACCAGGAATTCATCGCGCTCGGGATGCCGGGCGACGGTTTGCAACCCGCCGCGCAGGGCGCCAGGAGTGATCGAGGAGATATTGTCGATGAAGCGCGACGTCGCGACTTCGGTGAGCTTGGCGCTCATGTCCCGCCCGACGCTGACCAGTTGATCCCCCTTGTGGTTGAAGACGGTGTCGAGCACCCAGTCGCTGTGCGAAGTCTGCTGCAGCACTTGCTTGCCGGATTTCGTATCGATGGCGCGCACGGAATTATCCGGGCAACCAAAGGCAACCATGTCACCCGACGGGGACCAACTGATTCCGTAGGTGGTGTCGTACCCGACCGGCACGCTCAGGGCGAGCTTCTGCTTTTTGACGTCCCAAATCTGGATTTCGCCCATCTGCGCCGGGCGTCCACCCGAGGCGGCGAGCTTGGTGCCGTCGGGCGAGAACTTCAGGCTCTGGATGCGCTCGCTCAGACCGACGAGCCGCGCGACGAGCTCCGAGCCGTCCGCTTTCCACAGCAGGATTTCATGGAAGCCGGCGACGGCCAGCAGCGAACCATCCGGCGAGAAATCCACGGAAGTGATGACCGTCGGGCGCTGATAGATCGGCAGGTGTTCGGAATCGAAGCGCTGGCGGGCATTGGGCGGCGTATCATCGACCGCGCCCTCGCTGATCCAGCGACGAATGAGCTTGATTTCCGCGTCCGCCAGGGGCGCCTTTTTCGCCGGCATTTCGGCCTCGCCATTATCCGGAGTGATTTGCTCAACGAGGAAGGATTTGTCCACGTCCTTGGGCACGATGGCCTGCTTCTTGTCCTTCGCGCACTCTTCACCGCCAGCCATCATTTTCGCAAAATCGGTCATCACATAGCCGCCCTTGGATTTGGCCGGTTGATGGCAGCCCTGGCAATTTGCCTGGAAGATGAGCCGGATCTTTTTGTAATAGCTGACCGGGGCGTTGGGATCATCGATTTCGGCCTTTTTCGGCGCTTGCGCGGCGACGGCAGTCGCAGCCAGAACGAAAGGAAGAATCAGGGAGGGAAGGGACCGGCGAAGGCAGATCATCGTGTGCAAAAATGGTAGGGCTTAAATCGGCGCCTAGGTTACCTGTGGAACGCCCGTAGCCTAGTTACGGGATTACGTAATACGGGAGCGCGTAAATGTCGGTTGGGACGTGCGTTGCGGCACTCGGGAGCCGCCATTCGATTCGGACAACCAGAGCCGAAGCTTTGCGAGACGCCCAAGGCGCAACGGGGGCAAACCAGGAACCAGAAACCTGCCCGTTACACCGCTTCCCGGTAGACAAACGCCATGAACAGCCCAAGCCCGATCACGCACCCTGGCCAGAGGATGTTCGCCCAGCGTGCTGGCATCAAACCGCGCAGCGTGAACCAGCGCACCGTTCCCGCAAAAATCCCAAAGGTGCCGAACACGGCGTGCTGGGTATTGATGATATTCGTCACTTCGTCCGGAACGTTCGGTGTGGAATGGGCGTGACCGAGGAGCAACAGGCTCCCGACGATCATGACGATCGGCAGTGGATAGCCCAGCGGACGCAACGCCGGCGGGTTTTTCAAATCGCGCCAGCCCAGCCAGGCCAGCAGGAAAACGAGCAGCGCACTCATCTGGTGCTCGATGATCTGCGGATCGCTCAGGGCCTGCATCGGGGTAATCGTCCGCAGCAGGTAGACTTCGGGGTTGGCGGCAACCGCGATGAAGAGGCCGAAAGGCACAAACACAAACGGGGTGATCTTCCCGGCGATTCCCCCGGAGCGCCCACCGCGAGCCTGCATCAACCAGCCGAGGCCCATCGCCATCACGACCACACCGGACCAGTTGTGCGTGAATTCCGAATAGTGAAGGTCGTCGATGGTCGGCCCGCGCGGGTCATCGGGCAGCGTCCAATTATCGACATGGCTCCGTGGCCAGTGCGGCGTCAGCAGGGCGTGGGTCTGCGCGGCCGTGAGAAGCAGGCTGCCGTCCTCGCCCGGAGGCGAGAGCGAGCCGAGAATTCCCGCCACCGCGACCACGAGCACGCCGGCCGTGACTTCCAATTCGAGCGTGCGCCCGAAGCGGACGAGGAGTGTTTGGAGTCCAGCAGCGGGAGCCGGCTTCGCCGCCCTTTCGCTGGAAGCCCCGGACACACTGGCCAGCAGGGCCGGCCGGATGTGCCGGAAATTGATCCAGCCGGCGGCGACGGCCGGCGCCAGCAGGGCGAGTTTCACCAGCAAGGTGAGGCCGTAGGCCGAAGTGAACAACGCGCCCGTGGTTTGCAAGAAACGCCACGCGGCAAACACACCCGTGAGCGCGAGCAGGGACGTGGTCGCGAGGGCGAAAGGAGAAAAGCGCCGGACGATTTCCGCGAGCAACGGGGCGCTTTCCGACGTGAGCAAATATCGTCGCGCGGCGAAAAGGTGCAGGAGCACGCCCATCCAGGCGGCAACACAAGTCAGATGCACGACCTGGCAGGAAATGAAGAGCGCGCGGCTATCGGGCTGGGCGGCGGCGTGGCTGACGAGCGCCATGGCCAGCAACGCTCCGAATCCCATTAAACCGGTCGTCAGCCATTTCCATCCGCGCGCCAGCGGCAACCGAATCGCGACCGCGGCGAGCAGGAAGAACACACCGCGCGTCACATCCAGATGCCCCACCGTGGTTCCGGTGGCGAAGCGCCAGACCACATGGAGGTCGACTCCGCCAAAGATCGTGGAGTTCTCAATCTCCGCGGTTTCGACAAAGAGATCGATCCCCGTGGCCAGAGTTCCCGCCAGCGCCCCAAAAAAGACCAGGCGTTCCGCGGTCGCGGGCGAGGCCTCCGCCCACGACAGGCCGGCCGTCCGAGCCGCCGGCCGGATCAACCACCATTGCGCGAGCACCCCACCCAGCACCACCATGAGCCCCGTGAGCAGCAGGGCGTGCAGTAACGAATGTTCCATCCAGGCCGCGCGCGAAGATTAATGGCCGCGCACGCGAAAAGTCGAACGTCCCGGCGCGCTATGGCCATCCCGGGAAAGGACCCGCCATTCGATGGTGTATTCGCCGGGAGCGAGAGGCCCCACGGGAATGACCAAATGAGTCCGATCCCGTGAGTCCACCACCGGCTTGCCCTTGGTCAGATTGCTGTGCTTGTCCGATTTTTCCAATTCCGCCGAGGGAAAGACGGTGACCGTGTTGAAACCATCCTCCAGGAGTTCATTAAACCACAGCTCGATCTGCTTCGGCGCCGGGGAAACTTCCGCCCCGGAAGCAGGCGCCGCCCGGAGGAGACGCGCGTGGGCCCACGCGGCGGGAGCACCCGCGAGGAACAAAACGGTGACGAGGATCAGGGAATGAAGGTAGCGCATGACTGGAGGGGATAAACGGGAACACTCTCGGAATGAAGAGATTTCCCCGTTGGGTGAGTCGTCTTTTTCACTACGTTATGAAGGAAGGCGACGCGACATCTTTTTTCCCTGTGCGGAGTTCCGCAACACCGCCATGGTCTGAAGGCTGCTAATAGCTGACTCGCCTATGAATACGGAAAATAATGCCTTGTGTCGCCAGGCGGACGGCGAACTTCTTGAAACGTCGTGGGGCCGCCTCGTCTGGTCCGCTTCGCGCCAGATTGGAAATTCCCAAACCATGTCTTTTGGCCGGGTCACCATTCGGGCCGGCGAGGCCAACCCCCGTCATCGTCATCCCAACTGTGATGAGATCCTCCATCTGCTTTCGGGACGCCTCGAACATTCCCTCGCCGGGACCAAGCACCTCATGGAAGCGGGCGACACCATTGCCATTCCGCAAGGCGCGTGGCATCAAGCCCGCGCGATCGGTGACGAGGACGCCGAGATCGTGATCTGCTTTTCCTCCGCAGAACGGCTGACGGAGATGGCCCCTTAGGACTTACTCAGAGAGCGGTATCGCCTTTCGGGAATCCCATTCTTCCCATTCCTCCTATTCTTCCCATTTCTCCCAGAAGAGAAATGGGAGTTATCCGCCTTACTAATGCGGAGTCAGCTCCTTGAGGAGCGCCGCGGCCTTGGCGCCCCGACTGGCCGGCCAAACCCCATTCTTGTCCGGCGCCAGGCCGATAATCGTATCATGGAGAGTAATCTCCCCATCCGCGGCCAGGAGATGAAAGCCCAGCATGGTAACATGCTGCGCGTCGAGGACTCCACCTTTGCTGATCCGCGCTTCGGCGGGCGCGGTTTCCCGTCGGATGAACACGTTATCCAAAAGCAGCGTGCAAGAGCCATCGCCTTTTCCGGTATCCCCGCCCGAGAGTGATGCCACGGTATGGGCGGAAGAGAGGACGACCGCATTGTGAATCGCGTGGCGATTCGTGCCGAAAAACAGGAGATCGACTCCGAGGCAATCCTTGATGAAGACGTGGTCGTATTCAGTAAGGCTATCTCCGGCATCGGCGATCCCGGTGGAGTTTCCCATCGAAACCAGTCCGTCAACCCGGCAGCGGCAATCATCATGTGAGCTGATGCCATCGTCACCGCACTCCAGTGCGCGAATATTTTGAAAGACGATTTCGCGACAGGAGCCGTGGATGTTATAACCGTCGTTGTAGACGTGCGTGGAATTCAAATTGCGAATGACCAGCCACTTATTCGTGCCACTGAGTTGCACGCCCGCCGAGCGGATGGGCGCCGCGATCTGGGCGTCCACCAGCTTTTGGCCCGCAGGCAGTTTCACGTAAAACGTCCCGAAGATTTGCGCGGAGCCGGCAACCTTCCGGCTGTCATCCTTGAGGAAAGTCCATTCTCCGGGCTGTAAGTCCTCGGGCTTTTTGAAATCCGGACGCAGCCCTTTGGAAGATCGGCCCATATGATTCATCTTGCCGTCCCAGAGAAAGAACCACCGCTGGATCACGGCGTCGTCCAACCGCAGCAGATGATCGTTCCGAAAAAGTCCGGGCGCGGCTTCGGCCCAGTCGTCGGGATTGAGCGGGTCGCTGCCGTCCAGCGTCGCCCCATGACCGTCGAGCGTGATCGGCTTACCTTCTTCCCCCGCGCGGTTATTGAAAACCGCCGATTCCTTGTAGGCCGCCGGAGCGAGATTCACGGTGTCGCCGGGTTGCGCCAGCTTGAGGCCGCGGACGATGGTTTTCACCGGCCCATTCGTGCCATCCGCCTTCGCCGCGAGACCATTGGCATGTTCGTCGCCGAGTGCGGGGTCGACATAGTAATCGGCGCCGCGGACATTGATCGCGATGAATAATAGTAACAAGAGGGAGAAACGAGGCATGGGAAACTTTGAGTGACTGATAACCAAGACTTACCGGAATTACGGAGCTAGTTTACCCAACAGCGAATGGACTTCGCCGACGATTCGCTCCTCAATGGTCGGCGCCCAGGGCCCGGGAAGATTCGTCCATTTCATCGCGTCGCGACCTTCATAGCCACCCTCTTCGAGAATGCGACGGGTGGGTATATAAGTCATGACGTCGTTGCAGTAACCGGCGACCCAGACCGGCGTGCCCGGAAGTTCGTGCTTCAGGCGGAGCGAATAGCCGACGACTGTCTCGCCGGCGAGGCCGATAAAGGTGAGGCCGTCACCAAACCGGACGACTTGCACCGGATAGGAATACCGGGTGGGAAGTTTCTCGCCTTGGTCGAGTCGGGCAAGGAAACGCTGAGCCTGGCTGGCGGCAAGTTTGTCCGTGGACTTCACTCGCTCTTCGAGTTCTTCGTGAGTCGGCGTGGGCACGAAATCGATCGGCACGTCGGAAAACTTTTCGAGCAAAGGACCGTGAATGGCTTGGGTCGTGGCCGTGAGCGCGGCGTCGACGGCGGTGGCCAGTGACAGCCCATGCAATTTCGCCAATTCCAGCTTGCCGCGGGGATAGGGATTTTGATCCCCGGCGCAGCCCTGCACGAAAAGCGCAATCGCCCCCGGGTGCGCAGTTTCCAAATCTTCCTGGGCATAGCCCGCATAGTCCCCGCACCATTGATAGAATGGGAGCGTAGTGTTATGGCAGGCGTAGCCGAAGACGATGGCCCGCACCGTTCCATCGGCACCGGCCACGCGCAGGACTGGAACATCCTGATCGACCGGGCCATCGGGATAGGGCGAATTATGAAACGTCCCGTCAACGGGCAACCGCCGGTTCATGGCGAAGCCGCAGCGGGCGTGATGGTAAGTCAACTGCGCCGGAGCAAGTTGGGAGATGGCGTCGCCGACGAGCTTGAAAATCGTGTCTTCGAGAAATCGTCCGTAGGCATCCGCCTGCTCGACCGGACCGACTTGAAACGATTCCGCCGGCACACCGGCGACGCGGTACTCGGGGCCGCAATGCGTGTGGGAAACATTGAGAATGAAACCCTCCGGCGGCAGGTGATAGGCGTCACCGAACCGTTTCTCCAAATCCGTGCGCAGGGTGCGCGGCACCGAGAGGAGATCGAGAGTGATGAAAACGAAGCGCTTTCCCTGCGCGTCCTCCAGAGCAAGAGCCTTGGCAAACAGATCCTGCGCCGTCCCCTCTGCGGGCTTCTTGCGCGAGGCGTAGCCAGCCATCCACATCGGTTCTTTGGGAGTGATGGCCGCTTTGGCGGCCCCGGCCTTCCAATCGGTTTCAACAGCGTGGAGCGTGATGGTAAAGAGAAACAGGAGGGCGAGGTATTTCACGAGAAAGGGGGATAAAAGATGAAGACACGCTCGTGCCCGATTTAGGAACACTATTCAAATTTCCGGCCTTAGAGAATTTTCTTTCCCATTTGCCATCGGCGGGTGATTGCCCGCACCGCGTCACCCGCACCGCGTCACCCGCAACGCGTCACCCGCAACGCGTCACCCGCAACGCGGCCTGCGGCGGCAAGCGAAGTAGGAGCGGCATCCTTGCCGCTTCAGCGGATCTGATCTGAAGAGGCTGGGAAGCCTCTCCTACTTCCTGCGCCTTCGCAGCATCTGCTCTCCGGGGAGGATTTACGTCGCTGGCGGAAGCCTTTCGAGTTAGCACGGAAAGGAGCAGTTCGGCAGGCGCTCGACACACGCCGTTCACCTGCCCGATGGATGTCAGCCGCGCTGGTTACCCCACCCCCAGCACCACCCGCGCCTTTTCCGCATCTCTCCCGATCTGCGCTTTTAGCTCGTCCAGATTCGCAAACCGTTGTTCCGGACGCAAAAATTGCCGGAACGTAATCTCCAATTTCTCTCCATAAATCTCCTCGGCGAAATCAAACAGGTGCACCTCGAGCAGTCGCTCGCCGCGCGCATTTTTCACCGTCGGCCGGACGCCGATGTTGGCCACACCCGGCCACACTTTTCCATCCCGCCGCGCTTCCACCGCATAAACACCATTCGGGGGAAATTGCTCGTTGTGCGCGCTCAGGTTCGCCGTCGGAAAACCCAGTTTCCGCCCCAACCGGTCGCCCTCGATCACCGTCCCGAGCACCGTGAATTCGCGCCCCAGCAATTCCGCCGCCCGCGCCAGGTCGCCATTCTCCACGGCCCGGCGAATCAGCGTGCTGCTGATGATTTCGCCATCGCTCTCCACCGCGGGCACGCCCACTTCGGCAAAACCCAATTCCATTCCGAGCTTTTCCAGCAGCGCCAGGTTCCCCGTGCGTCCTTTTCCAAACGACCACTCGAATCCCACGCAAATCTCCCGCAGTGGCCGCGCCGCGCCGACCAGCGCGCGAATGAAATCCTCCGGCGGCGTCGCCGCAAACGCCTCATCGAAATGAATCACCAGTTGATAACTCACTCCCAGGTCGCGAATCAACCGCAGCTTGTGCGCCGTGGAAGTCAGCAACCGCGGCGCTTGCTCCGGTCGCAATACCCGCACCGGATGCGGGTCGAATGTCACCGCCACGGCCGAGCCGCCATGCTGCCGCGCCGCCTCCAGCGCGCGCCGGATCACCGCCTGGTGGCCGAGGTGCACCCCATCGAAAACTCCGATCGCCAGGAACACCGGGCCGGGCACTTCCCGCAACTCGCCGATCGCTCGCAAGACGCCGGGAACGGATTCTGGGCGCATGGACTGGCGTTACGCCCCGCGCATCCGCGATACTGTCGGCAGGCTCAGGATGCGCTGCTCGATCGCCGATGGCTCCAGCGTTTGGATTTCCTCCACCGTCACCGCATGTTCCAGCGTGAACTTCCCGCTCTTCGTCCGGCGCAGGCCCTTGAGATGCGCCCCGCAACCGAGCTCCTGCCCAATGTCGAAGGCGTAAGTCCGCACGTAAAAACCTTTCGAACAGACCACCCGAAAATCAATCTCCGGCGAACGCACGGCCTGAATTTCATGCGCATAGACGTGCACGAAGCGCGGCTCGCGTTCCACCGTCTTGCCCTGGCGCGCCAGCTTGTAGAGCGGCACCCCTTCCTTTTTGATTGCCGAAACCATCGGCGGCATCTGGTAGAAATCGCCGTGAAATTTGGCAAAAGCCGCGTCGATCTGCTCGCGGCTGAAATCCGGCACCGGCTTCGTTTCCGTCACCTGGCCGTCCGCATCCTGGCTGTCCGTGGTCACTCCCAGCATCATCGTGCCAGCATATTCCTTGTCCTCGGCCATGAGCAAATCCGAGAGCTTCGTGCCGCGGCCGAGGACGAGAATGAGCAGGCCCGTAGCCAGCGGATCGAGCGTTCCGCAATGCCCGACCTTCGTCCCCGTGCGCCCGCCTTTCTTCGTGCCCAGTCTCCGGCGCACGATCGCCACCACGTCGTGCGAGGTCATTCCAGGGGCTTTGTCTACGAGCAGGACGCCGTCAAGGCTGGTCAAATTCATGGTCTATGGCTTGCAAAACTTTCTCTTCTACTTCGGCCAGCGAGCCGCGCACGCGCGCACCCGAGGCCAACACATGGCCGCCGCCTCCGAAAAGGCCGCATACTTTGCTCACGTCCACCTTCGGCGATTTCGAACGCAGGCTCACCCGCACCCGTCCGTCGCCGAGCTCCTCGAAAAATGCCGCCGCCACCACTCCCTCAATGGCGCGAATGTGATCGATCAAACCCTCGGTATCCTCCGGCTGCGACCCCACGGCCTTGGTCATCTCCGTGCTCAAGGCGAAGCTCGCCACCCGCCCGTTGCTCGAAATCCGCAGCACATTCAGCAGCGCGCGCAGCAATTCGATCCGCCGCCGCGGATAACTCTCGTACATCTTCTGCGACAGCGACCCGACGTCCACGCCCGCGCGAATCAATTCCGCACCGATCTCGTAAGTCCGCGCTTTGGTACTCGGATACTGGAACGAACCGGTATCGGTGCTGATAGCCACAAAGAGATTGTCGGCCATGGCAGAGGTCAGCGGCAGATTCTGCCCGCGAAAGAGTTCGAAGAGAATCTGTCCCGTCGCCGGCGAAGACGCGTCCACATATTGCAAATCGCCGTACCCTTCATTCGTGATGTGGTGATCGATATTGATCCAAACATCGGCCTGCGCCACCGCCTCCATCGCTTTGCCCGCGCGGCTGCGCACCGCGTTATCCAGCACGACCGCCACTTCGAACCGCTCCGGCTCTGCCGGCGGACGGCTGACGATTTCCGCATTCGTCAGGTAACTGTATCTGGCCGTGACCCCGTCTTCGTTCCACGCCGTGACGTCTTTGCCCAACTGCTTCAGACAAAGCGCCGTCGCAATCGTGCACCCGAGCGCATCGCCATCGGGCCGCGCATGGCTCATGACCACAAAGCGATTCCGCGACCGAAAAACCGCCGCTATCTCCTCGAGACTATTCTGCATTGGTTTCATCCGGGGCTTCCGGGGCTTCCGGGGGAATCTCGATCTGACTCAAAATATTAATCACCCGCGTTCCACGCTCGATGGATTCATCCAGCTTGAAATGCAGGTGCGGCGTGTATTTGAGGATCACCCGTTTCGCCAGCAAATGCTGGAGACTGCTGCGTTGATCGTGCAGCGCGGCCATCGCCGCCTTGGCCTGCTCGTCACTCCCGATCACGCTAATGAAAACGTGCGCGTGCTTCAGGTCCGGCGTGACATCCACCTGCTGCACCGTGACCAGCGCCGCCTGAAAAGACAGCTCCCGAGTGATCAGTTCGCTGAGTTCGCGCTTGATCAGTTCGTTGACGCGGGGAAGACGATGCTTCATTGGGAATTAAGGGTTGGTAATGAGCATTGAGAGCCGTCGGTCGGGAGCCGGAGGCTCCGCCGAAATCGGCGCGTCTCTCAACTCTCAACCCTCAACTCTCAACCGTTGCCTCACAGCTTCTGGGCAACCTTTTCGAGAGTGTAACACTCGATGACGTCTCCGACTTCGTAGTCGTTGAAATCGCCGAGCTTGATGCCGCATTCGAGACCGCTGCGCACTTCCTTCACGTCGTCCTGGAAGCGCCGCAACGTGGCAAATCCGCCGTCGTAAATCGGGGTGCGTCCGCGGGTCACCCGGGCGCGCGCCGAACGCGCCAGACGCCCGTCGGTCACCGCGCAACCAGCCACCAGGCCCTTCGACAATTCGAAGACTTTGCGCACTTCGGCATGGCCGATGACGGATTCGCGTGTCTCGGGGTCGAGCATCCCGGCCATCGCTTCCTTCACCTGGTCGATGAGCTCGTAGATGATCGAGAAGAGCTTGATCTGGACGTTCTCCCGCTTGGAGATTTGCGCCGCGGTATTTTCCACCTTCACGCCGAAACCGATGACGATCGCATTCGAAGCGGAGGCCAGCAGGATGTCCGATTCGCTGATCGGCCCGACCGCACTGTGCACGATCTCCAGATCGATCTTCTTGCTCTCGATCTGTTCCAGCGAAGTGACCAACGCTTCCAGCGAACCCTGCACGTCGCCCTTGATCACCACGTACAACTTCTTCTTCTGACCTTCGGCCAGGCTGGCAAAGAGATTCTCCAGCGTCGCCCGTTGCGGTGTGGCCAGCTTCTGCATGCGCTGTTCCGCCTGGCGCTCCGCGCTCAAGGCTTTCGCCGCGCGATCGCTCTCCATGACCAAAAATTCATCGCCTGCATTCGGCAGGCCGGAGAAGCCCAGCACTTTCACCGGCGTCGACGGTCCGGCACTCTTCATCGGCTTGCCAGTGTCATCGATCAGCGACTTCACCTTGCCATCGAAATGGCCGCAAATGAACGAGTCGCCCATCTTCAGCGTACCCGAACGCACGATCACCGTCGCCGTCGGCCCGCGGCCCTGCTCGATCTGGGCCTCGATCACCGTTCCGCGCGGAGCTTGTTGCGAGCTCGCCTTGAGCTCCAGCATTTCGGATTCGAGCAAGATGCGATCGAGCAAGTCGCTCACACCCTGGTTCTTCAGCGCAGCAACCGGGCACACCCCGACGTCGCCGCCCCAGTCTTCCGGTTGCAACCCCTTGTCCTGGAGCTGGCCTTTGACCTTGTCGAGATTCGCCCCGGTCGAATCCATCTTCGTAATCGCCACGATGATCTTCACCTTCGCGGCTCTCGCGTGGTTTAGCGCTTCGATCGTCTGCGGCATGATGCCGTCATCCGCTGCCACCACCAGCACGACGATATCAGTGACATTCGCGCCGCGCGCCCGCATCGCCGTAAAGGCCGCGTGACCCGGCGTATCGAGGAAAGTGATCCGGTGCCCATTGTGGTCCACGCTGTAGGCGCCGATGTGCTGCGTGATGCCACCGGCTTCGCCCGCGGCCACGCGCGTCTTGCGGATCGCGTCCATGAGCGTCGTCTTCCCGTGGTCGACGTGCCCCATGAAGGTGACAATCGGAGCGCGCGATGCCAATTCATCCGGCTTCGGTTTCGGCGCTTCTTTCGGCGGTTCCTTCGGCGGTTCCGGCTTGTGCACACCGCCGCCTTCTTTCCGCTTCTCCTTCTCGAAGACGAGGCCGTGCTTGGTGCAAACTTTGGCCGCGATGTCCGTCTCGATCGTTTGATTGATCGAGGCGAAAATGTTCATCTCCATCAGGTCGCCGATCAATTGGAACGGCTTCACCCCCATGGCCACTGCCAAGTCCTTGACCGTGAACGGAGGCTTGAGATGGATCACCTTTTCATCGCTGGGCGCGACCGGCGCTTCCACCGGCACCTCGGCGGCCGGTGCATCCGGGATCGCCTCCGGGGCAGGAGCCACCGGCTCGGGCACTGGCGGCGGGGTCGGCGCTTTGGGTGCTTCCGGCTCGAGGATCCGCGAAATCGGGATATGCCGCGCAAAAGGCTTATTCTCCAGCTCCGCCGCCGTACGTTTGCGCTTCACCTTCGGCCCGTCGATCAACGAGACCGTTTCCTTCACAGCCGGCTTGGCTGCTGGGGCGGCTTCTTCAGCCCCCTTTTTGTTCTTTTCCGCAGGTTCGGCCTTAGCCGCGGTCTTGGACGCGACGGAAGCCTTCGCCGGCTTCGCATCGTCGGCCTTTTTCGCTCCCGGTTTGGTGTTGGTTCTGGTGGATGGCATCAAAAATTCTTTCAAGAAAACTGGTTTTCATGGCCCTACTGCGTCGAAGCCAGTGAGGCGTTGGCCCGCTTTGCCGCGGCTTGAATCTCGGCCGCCTTTTCAGGGGCGATGCCGATAGTATCGGCGATGTCCTGCGCTTCGACTTCTTCCGCCAGGGTTTGCAAAGTGCCGAGGCCGCCTTTCACCAATGAAAGTGCCACGGATTGTTCGATGTGCAAGGCATCGCTCAGCGTCTTCGCCGCCTTGGTCACACGATCGTTGAAATCTTCGATCACCGACTTGTCCTGCTCGATGTTGATGTCCCAGCCGGTCAGCCGCGATGTCAGCCGCGCATTCTGTCCGCGCTTGCCGATCGCCAGCGAAAGCTGGTCCTCATCGACCTTGATCAGGATCGCCTTCTTCGATTCATCAAGGGTCACGCTCTTCACCTTCGCCGGCTTGAGCGCCTCCAGCACGAACTCCTTCGTGTCCGCGCTCCAGCGGATGATGTCGACCTTCTCGTTGTTCAACTCGCGGACGATATTCTTCACCCGCGCGCCGCGCATGCCAACGCACGCGCCCACTGGATCGACCTTTTCGTTGGCACTCCACACGGCGATCTTCGTCCGGTGGCCCGCTTCCCGGGCGATTCCCTTGATCTCCACCGTCCGATCGTTGATTTCGCTCACTTCGGTTTCGAAAAGGCGGCGGACGAAATTCGGATGGCTGCGGCTGATGATGATTTCCGGACCGCGCGCCCCATTCTGCACCGCTACCACATAAGCGCGAATGCGGTCACCGATATTGTAGTCCTCGGTCTGCACGCGTTCCTTGTTCGGCATCACCGCCTCGAATTTGCCGAGGTCGACGACCACGTCCAGGCGCTCGAAACGCCGCACCGTGCCGCTCACGATCTCGCCGGCGCGATCCTTGAACTCGTCGTAAATCATCTCCTTCTCCGCCTGGCGGATGCGCTGCATCATCGCCTGCTTGGCGGTCTGCGCGGCGATGCGCCCGAAATCCCGGGGCGTCACTGGCACTTCCAAATCGTCCCCCAATTGCACGTCGTTTTTGAACTTCTTCGCGAGGTCGAACTTGATCTCGTCGTGTTTGTTCTCCACCTTCTCCACGACGGTGAGCTTCGCGTACACTTTCATATCGCCCGATTTCGGGTCGATCTCGACACGCAAATCCCGGGCGGGACCGACCGCTTTGCGGGCCGCCGCCAGTACGGCATTATTGATCGCCTCAAGGAGCACCTCTCGTTTGATGCCCTTGTCGCGCTCAAAAAAGTCGAGACCTGCAAGGATTTCACTGTTCATAGTTCTGTTTCCGCATCCGGGGACAAAAAAAAGTGGGCGTTGAACCCACTTGGCAAGCGCCGGAGTTGGAGGGTTGAACATACCCATGCTCCTCGCTGCCGTCAAGGCTCATCCAAATCTGGAAATGCCCTCCCAAAACCGCGCCCGCAAACCCGCAATTCCACCCAACTTCCTCAACCCTCCACAATCGCCATACGACTAACGCCTGTCACACCGGCTCCTCCAAAGCGCACCGTACCGCCCAACGGAGCCCAGCCAACGCAGCCCGGACATTCCTGTCCGTAGTGGCCTCTCCCAGCCTTCCCCTGCCCACCGTCCTCCATCCACCGGTTTCAGGTTTCGCGTTTCTGGTTTCTGGTTTCTGATTTTCCGAATCCCGCCGCAGCTCACATCCCAAACCCAACTCTCGAATCGAATGATTGGATGTTGGGTGTTGGGTGTTGGGTGTTCCGGCGAAGCCCCCCCTCAATGATCAAAACCATCTTCTTCGACGCCGCCGGCACTCTTTTCCACCTGCCCCGCGGCGTCGGCTGGCACTACCGCGACGTCGCCTCCCGTTTCGGCTGTTCCCTCGACGAGGACACATTGTCCCACGCCTTTCGCACCGCGTGGAAACAAATGCCCGACTGCTCCACCACCCGCCAACCTCGCCCTGACGACGACAAAGGCTGGTGGTTCACCCTCGTCGGCCAGGTCCTCGACGATTGCCAGGTCCCCCCGCAACAACTCGACCGCGAAGCGTATTTCGAGACCCTCTACCACGAATTCACCCGCCCGCAGGTCTGGGAACTCTTCCCCGAAGTCCACGACACCCTCTCCGCTCTCTCCCCTCGCTTCCGCCTCGGTCTCATTTCCAACTTCGACGGCCGCCTCCGCCCCATCCTCACCGATCTCGGCATCCTCCCTTACTTCGACCCGCTCATCATCTCCAGCGAAGTCGGCGCCGACAAACCCGATCCCTGGATCTTCCAGCAGGCCCTCTCCCGCGCCGGCGCCAATCCCGCCGAAGCCCTGCACGTCGGCGACGAACCCCGCGGCGACTGGCAAGGCGCCGCCCAAGCTGGCCTCAAGGTCTTCCAACTCGACCGCCCCAAAAATTCCCTCCGCGACCTTCTCACCGACCTCGCCTAAAAGGTTTCGAGTTTCGGGTTTCGCGTTCGTCCGAATCCCCTCGCCACTCAGATCTCACGTTCCCGCAGCAGAACACTGATTACTGAGAACTGATTACCGATTACTTTTCCCCTACATCCCCATCCTCTTCTTGATCCGCGAGATACTCTCCCGCGCATATTCCCGCTGATCCCTCGGCAAATCCGGATCATCCAGCGAACGCATGAACGCATCGACCGCCTTCTCGGCTTCGCCCATCGCCGCATAAGCCTGTCCCTGGTAGAGTCGATATCCCCCCACCGGCAGCCCCAGCGCATCCGCCTGCGCGATCACCTTCCCCAGCGTCGCCACCTCGCCCTGGTAAGCATGCGCCTCGTGCGCGATCTTGGCATGATAAAAGAGCAGGTTCGGATCATCCGGCAGCCTTTCGATCAATTGCTTCGAGAGCTCATACGCCTCGTCGTATTTCCGCATTCCGTAGAGCAATTGCGTCTTCGTCGCCAGGGCCGGCAGAAATTGATCGTCCACCGACAACGCCCGCTCGATCTGTTCCGTGGCCTCCCGCCATTGCCCTCGATCCAGATAGTAGGTAGCGAGCGCATTCGCGACATGCGGTTCGTCCGAATCCAGCCCCACCGCTTCATCCAGCAACACTTTGGCCGGCTCATTCTGCTTCACCCCCAGGAGTTTCAGCGCCGTCTGCGCCAGCACCTCCGCCTTCTCCTTCGCACGGCTCCCGGCAAATTGCGCCCGGACCGGTGCAAAATCCGCCAACTCCCAGGCCTTCCCATTGTCCCGCCGGAACACCATGCTCGTGTGATCCACGTACCGCAGCGTCCAGTCCTTCGTCTCCACGAGATGATCCAGCAGCGGCCGGTACTCGCTCGGATCCCCCACCAGCAACAGCGTATCAAACCGATACTGCCGGTCCAATTGACGGAAAATCTTCGGATTCTGCACCGCCTGCGGGAACGCCCGCGAGCGTTCCGAATCCGTGTCCCGATCCTCATCCGTCAAGAGATCCGGCCGCTGCGCCACCAACCAGGGCCGCGCCCTCCCATTATAATAGAGCGACTTCGATTGCAGCGCCTCCAGCGCCAGTTTCGGCGTGTCCAGCAGCGGGTTGTGCCGCGCGAATGCCCCTCTCGAGGCCAGCACCGCCAGCACCACCGCCATTCCGATGGCACCGATCAGGAACCAGCGGCCGCGGCCATTGCAGAGAAATTCGGGGAGGAGCTTTTTCGGAAACATCGGAGGCGCCGAAGGTAACCAGATTTAGTCCTTGCGCCACTTCCTCCTCTGAATTATCCATCCGCCCCTTCCAAATCGCAGGGGTTGGTAGCTCAATGGTAGAGCAGCGCCCTTTTAAGGCGTTGGTTGCGGGTTCGAGTCCCGCCCAACCCACCATCCAAAATCGCTCTGAAAGGCTGATAAATACAGAGTTTTCGGGCGATTCTCGCGTTTCGGCGTAGCGCCCGATGCGAACTCATGCAAACGGGAAAATGCGCATTTTCGCTCGAAAAAATAGCAACTGTTGCTACTTTTAAGCCCGTGCCAAAAGACGCTTATCGCATTCGACGCTATAAACATCCACGGTTGAAATATGTTGTGCGGTCGAAACTCAACGAGAAGTGGGAACGGCGGTTTTTTGCGACGAAAGGTGAGGCTCAAACTTACGTTCAACAGAAAACCACCGAGTTGCTCAATCAGGGGCGAGAGGGCGCCCAATTTCCTTCGTGGTTGAGAGTGATGGCTCAACACGGGCAAGAACTCCTCCAACCGTACGGCAAGACGATTTCCGATGCTGTTAATTTCTACATCAAGCATCTGGAAGCCGCTCAACGATCCAAGGTTTTATCCGATGCGGTGTCGGAGTTGATCGAGAACCGCAAATCGAGCGGGGCCAGCAGGCGGTATTGCAACGACCTTCGACTGCGCCTTGGGCGCTTTTGTAAAGATTTCGAAGGCCGGATTGCTACTGAAATCACTACTGCCGATGTGGACTCTTGGCTCGCGGGGCTTGAAGTAGCACCTGTCACGCGAAATACCTTTCGTCGTGACCTGCGCACACTTTTCTCATTCTGCTTGAGCCGAAACTATTGCACCTCAAATCCAGTTTCCAATGTCCGCAAGGCAAAAGAGATCGATGGTGAAGTGGGCATCTTGAGTGTCTCACAAGCGGCGCGGCTGTTGGAGGCAGCTTGCGATGATATCGTTCCGTACTTGGCCCTCGGTGCTTTCGCCGGTTTGCGTCCTGCGGAACTCCAACGCGTCTCATGGGACGAAATTGATTTCGATTCGAAGTTAATCGAGGTGAAGGCCAAGAAGTCGAAAACCGCTCGCCGGCGTTTTGTGAAAATTCGTCCCAACCTTGAGCGGTGGATTCTGCCGCATCGAAAGGTCACGGGGCAAATTTGCCCCCAGAATCTTCGCAAACTTGAATTGGATACTCGTGAGCGTGCCGGCCTTCGTGAATGGCCACCTAACGCGCTCCGCCATAGTTTTGCCTCGTATCATCTTGCACAGTTCAACAATGCAGCCGAATTGGCATTGGAGATGGGCCACACGAATCAACAAATGATTTTCGATCACTATCGGCAATTGGTGAAACCAAATGACGCAGACCGCTACTGGTCTATCGTGCCCAGTAAGGCGTCCAAGAAGGTGCCCCCGACCGCGGGTGCGTAAACTCACTTCTGCTCGATCGGTTCGATTTCAAATGCTTTCGGGGCGGCCATCACCTTCGTGAGATCGGAACGGACGGTGCGGTGACCGAGGCAGATCACTGGGATTTTGCGCGAGAGGGCCGGTTCATCAGTCACACTACCCGCTACGGTATCCAGTTCACCCCTTCGTAAGCGGCCTCGTAGTTTCTAATGGCATCCCTCAACTTTGACGCATTGTCCGGGATTTTCCTGCCCAGCAGGTATTGTAAATCGAGGTACTGGATTGCGCGCCACGGCACTTTCTGCCGTTTGCCTTCGCCTTTCCCCGGGATGGAAAATCCGGCGGCAGCAGCAAGTTGCGCAATCTCGTCTAACACCTTCTCTTCAGCGATCGCGCCAGGTGCATGCAGATCGTGCTGCAATTTGACGGTCACGATTGACTTCATTTTGGCCAACACAACTGGGCTGAGCTTCGGCTGGATGCGATGGCTCCCGGCATGCTTCGGTGGCCAAACACAGGCCAAGATTCCACGCTCGGTATGGTTCAGCTTTGGCCAGGGTTTGCCGAATGGTTTCCAAGAGTATCGCCTCTCATAACGCGCGCGGAATTCATAAATGAATGCACTCCACTCCCAGTTGTCGCGAAACAGATCCAGCAATTCGCCGATCCAAGGTGTGATTTTGGTGGTCGCAACCGCTTTGCGCTCTGAAGGGCCTTCAATGATCGACGCCGTCGCAGGAGCGAAATCATCCACGCAAGATTTCCACCACCAAACGTGGTTCAACAAATCTTCCAGAGTGATTCCTTCTGCCTTTGGCGGGAAGGATGACCACAATTCGGGATCGGTATCGAAATTTAATTCGGGATCTCCGCCGTACGAGAATATGGCGTCGGCCTCTGGGCTCCAGTCTCTGACGAGAGCATGTTCTCGCTCGGAAAGAGGTGAGTCTGGACCAACCTGTGGATAGCTGCCAGCCATGAAAATCGTTTTCAGCTCTTCATCATCACGGAATTCCGATATATGACGAATTGTGCTGGCCGTATTACCCCGTAATGGAGTGAACAGTTCCACAGGCGGCGTGCGTTTGAGCCAGGGCGGAGTTGGTCGCCTCCGTCTGCTTGGCAACCTTCTTCCGGTCCCATTTTCAATCGCCAGACCGTTCTCCTCGCAAAGGCGGAGGAATTCTCCGATGCCCAGCTTTACCGTAGGATCACTCTCGACCAGTTCATGGAGGCGTTCTTCAGCGGGCAGTCCTCTCTCTTCCCATTGCGGCCACCTCGTCCCGATCTGCCAGAGAACGAAACTAAAATCGCCCTGGAAAAACCCGACAAGATCCTGGTCGTTAAACAGGACGCATCGGGACTGAACCTCACGAACGATCCAGGCGTCGGTCACGCGATTCAGTTGCCAAGCCAGCCGAAGATATTGCTCAAGTTCATTTTTTACGAGACGCGCCAATAAAAGCACCCACGGCTCTCGAACCAAAAGGGCCGGCGCCTTGGCCGCACTAAGGTCGTCGTAGATACCCGAGTACGCCACCCACTGGCCGTCATCGCGCTGCAGGATCACGCCACCAACGATGGGGGCTAGCAGCGGCCATTCAGTGACCAGCACCCGCGTCGAATGCCACCGTTCGCCAAGCGGGGCATCATCGATTGCAATCGCGACGAATTCGCCACGGGTCTCCGGACCGAAGCCCGGTGGGAGACGAAGGTTGTTGCCATATACTTTCTGCGCCACTTCGCCTTCGAGTATTCGGGCAAGCCTGGCCATATCCGTCTCTCCGACGACGTTCGGTGACTCAATCGTCAGGCAGGTCCCGTTGGGGAAATTGAGAGTGCTTTGAACCTGCATGGCAGCTCATTACGCCCCTAAACGGTGAGATTTCAAATCGCGATTTCCAATCCCTTTTGAGTCCGAGCGCAAATCTGGCCTCTTGCTGACCACCAGCACACGCCAGATGAAATTGCTCACGAAAGCTCAACTCCGGGATGCCCTCGGCCTTCGATCCACTCGCATAATCGACGAGTGGGTCCGCAAGCGGATGATCCCGGTCTTCGTTCTCGGTCACCGTACGCGCCTGTTCGACCTGGAGAAAACGAAGGCGGCGTTGGCTAAATTCGAACGGAAGGCGGTGGGGCAATGAGCGCGCCGAAAACGAAATATGCCAATCCGGGCACGGACGGTTCGGACGCTTCATTGTCAGTTCATCCGGATTCTGCGCAGACTCTGGCGGCGACCGGCGTCGTGGAAATCGATTCTGTCGTAACCGAGCACGGCACGCTCTTCACGATCGACGGCGATACGATCCATGCGAACCAGGTCGCCATCGCCGCGAAATTCTCCCGGGACCATCAGGTCCGCTTCGATCCGGAACTCGGCGAGTTCCTGATCTATCACCCGGAAACGGGGCTCTGGGAAGCGACCAAGGAGCCAGCGGTGAAGATGCTTCTTGCGCGGTTCATTAAAACCGAGGCCGAAAAGAATCAAGCAACCGACTTCCTTCCCAAACGGACGAACGCATTCCTCGCCGCGGTACTCCAGATCCTCAAGGGATTCACGCTGCCTGCAAACAAGAATTCGTCAATGGGCGCAATTCACGTCGGCAACGGCATGCTCGACCTCACCCAGGCATCTCCGGTTCTGAGTGGTTTCAATCCGGAACATTGGTCCCGCCGGATGTGCGCCGTCGCATATCGCCCCGAAGCAAAATGCCCGCGCTTCCTTGACGAGCTGCTCACGCCAGCCCTCGTAGCCGAAGACATTGACCTGCTTCAACGGATATTCGGTGGGGTCCTTCTTGGCGAGAATACCGCGCAACGTGTCGCAATCATCTGTGGCGAGGCGGCGCGCGGCAAAAGCACCGTCGTCACTGTAGGCGAGGAAATCGTTGGGCTGGAGAATGTTGCCCACCTGCGCACCGATCACTTGCCCGGCCGATTCGAGACCCATGGATTCCTGAACAAATCCCTGCTCACGGCCAAAGATGTCCCCAGCAATTTTCTCGAGCGCAGTGGAGCTCCGATGCTCAAGGCGCTGGTTGGCGATGATCTCGTTGAGGCTGAGGCTAAATACGGCGGCAAATTCCGGATGCGCGGCCGTTTTAATGTGGTCATCACCACCAACAACCGTCTCCGTCTAGCGATCGAGGAAGACGCGCCCGCTTGGCGCCGGCGGTTGTTGGTGCTGAATTTTGCGGGGAACCAACCGAAGCAGCGTATTGCGAATTTTGCTGATCTTCTCCTCAGGGAGGAGTCGGAAGGCATTCTTGCCTGGATGATTGAAGGGGCGATCAAGCACCTCAAGGAACTCGACGAGATCGGCGATTTCCGTCTCTCGGCCGCCCAGCAGACGCGGATCGACGATCTGATCGATTCATCCCGCAGTCCTGAAGTTTTCGTTCGCACCGCCATCACCAAGGAAACAGGTGCCGTCGTTACCGTTGAGGAGCTAACTGAAGGATATCTCGATTTCTGTGCGGCTAAAGAGTGGGAACCGTTTACTGCACGCCAATTCGAGAATGTCCTCACGAACCTCATGCAACGCATTCATCGGGTGCTCAAGCGGAAGGATTTGCGTCGCGGCGAAAAAACTCTGCGCGGCTTCAAACACGTGGGTCTCAATCCACTACCGACCAATCCCCCTGCATGAATCTTATGTTAACTCCCATAGACGCACACGAGGGCCACAAAAGCCTCGTGCCGGACACGACACCGGAAACAGTCGCCAAAGAAGCCCGCACGTCCATATTCGTGACGGAAGGTAAGGCCAAACTTACCGACCTCCGCCCTCACCCCGAAAATGAAAAGATCTATGGGGATAAGGATTCCATCGCTGATCTCGTAGACAGCATCAAAGAAAGAGGCAAAGGGATTCTCGAACCTCTTCTGATCACACCTTCAGGTGACATCGTTGGCGGCCACCGACGGTACCGCGCCGCCCAAGAACTCGGGCTAGAGGAGGTGCCGGTCAGAGTCTTCGACTCCACCGACGACCTCGAAATTGGCAAGACGTTGTTGGAGCACAACCGCCAGCGAATCAAGACCGGCATTCAGATCGCGAATGAAGCAACCTTTCTGAAGGAACTCAACCGGAAACTCCGCGAGCGGGAGAAGCAGAAGCAAACGACTGAGGGGAAAAATTTACCACCGCCGCCGCAGGGAAAGACCCGCGATAATATCGGCAAGACGTTGGGCGTTTCCGGCCGGACTGTGGACAAGGCGGTGAAGGCAGCCGAGGGGGCTGTCAAATTGCGCGCCGAGGGGAAGGAAGACGACGCTGCGGAAGTCGAAGCTGCCCTGCAGAAAAGCATCGAGCGCGGGCTCAAAGTCGCCAAGGCCAAAGGCGCGGTCCCGGCCTCCAAGGCCAAAAAGAAGCCTGCCAAGAAAAACACTGCCAAAGTCTCAGAAAAGGCCGACGACAACGACATTCATGGGGCACCGGACTCCGCCACCGTTGCCGGTCCAACCTCAGAAAAGCCGTCCGAGCCGTCCGCCCCACCACCACCGAAGCCCACGCCGCCCCAGGTCGATAGCGATGCCGCTCTCACGCACGCCGACCACGTCATCACCTTTCTCCGGAGTGAGTCAGCAAAGACCATGAAGGATCAGCAACGTCGGGATTGGACAAAGGCGCTCACCCAAATCGTGGCCGGCAAAGAAGCCCTCAGCCTCTAACTCACCATGACAAAATCCACGACGACACCCGTTCCTAAACCAAAAAGCACTCTCATTAGTGACTACTGGAGCAGTCCCGCGACTGTTGGCGTTACTGATTTCCAATTCAAGTCGCTTTGCGATTTCATCTTCAATACGGCCGTGGGCTGCTCACACGGATGCCGCTTTTGCTACGTCCCCAGCACCGCAACCAATAAACAGGCAACGAAACTTAAGCCATTCGGCGTCGATGATCCGGACGAGCAGTGGGGAGATTACGTCCTGGTGCGGCCTTGGGATGAAAAGGTCTTCTTGAGCAGCCTCAAGCGTGCGGAGAATTTGCTCGAAAATAAGCTGAAACCAGAAGGCCACCGCGCCGTGATGTTTTGCAGCACCACCGATCCGTACCAAACCATCAAGAACGCTGATCCCAAGCTCGCGAAGGAATACAACAAGCATCATCGAGAGATGGTCCGCCGGGCTTTGGAACTCATCCGTGATAAGTCCACGCTGAACGTTCGCATCCTGACTCGCAGCCCGCTTGCGGGAAAAGACTTCGACCTGTTCAAGAGCTTTGGCGATCGGCTGGTGTTCGGCATGAGCTTGCCCACGTTAAATGACAAGCTCGCCAAAGTATTCGAACCCACTGCACCCGGTGTCGCTAAACGACTTGAGACGCTTCAGGCGGCCAAGGACGCTGGTCTTCACGTCTACGTGGCAATGGCCCCGACTTATCCCGAATGTGATGAAGCTGACCTCCAAGCCACCTTGACGGCGATTGCCAAGCTTGAACCGCTGACCGTCTTCCACGAACCCATTAACATCCGGGCGGAGAACGTTGAACGCATTCGCAAGCATGGGGAAGAACTGGGCTTCACTTTAAACCTGAAACCTTTCGAAACCCCGGATGCGTGGCGCAAGTATTCATGGGAACAATTCCAGCTTGTCGAAAACGTCGCTGCCGAAGTTGGGCTGAGCAATTGCCTGCACTTGTGGCCGGATAAGGACATGCCGACCAAAAAGTATTTGCAAGCGCTGGATGACCCGACTGGTTTTGTCGACTGGCTCAATAAGTGGTGGACCCGAGTCAGCGAGTGGCCGGAGTAATTCGTTGCCCGTCTCACTCAAAACACCGAAACGACAATGGACAATCAGCCCACCGAATCGCTAACCTAAATATGACGAAACGACAAAAGATACAACTGTTAATGGACTTCATGGGAGCAGGTCAACAAATCCGCGACGATTACCATCAGAAACTTAACAAGATGGAATTGCCCGGCTCTGAAGAAGATCAAAAGGAAATGCGTAAAGCTCTCCTTGAGAAATTTGAAGAGCACTTCAAAGAATACGAGAAACAGCAACTCGACTTACATGACCGGCATCTCAGCGAAGCCGTTGTGGATGCTTCAATCGCCTTTTATGTGTCACCAGAAGGTGAGGAACTACTCAAAGTCAGCAAGATGATCAATGAGGAATGTGAAGAGTTGTCATTCAGGCTCACTCAAGCTGTACACGAAGATATGGCAGAGATCATTGAACCTTACATTGACGAAGACTACGAATTCCCTGGGTAAGAGGTATCCAACTGGAGCGAAACGGAGCGGGACGGGTTTGAGCTTTCTGCCGAATGTGTTCAAGGTCTGTTGATCGCAATTGAACCACTCTCCCACGACGAATGGCTGGTGACCGTTAAAGCGCGGACGACGAATAGCCGACCGCAGTGCGCCGGAGCGTGCCGCCGTGTTCAACCTCGGCGGCACCTCTCGGCGATGGGATAATCCAGCAAGTAGGGCCAAAATCTAATGCTAATCAGAAATGGGAAAGAGGTAACATGCAATTAATTTTTTTCATAAGTGGCTCATCAATGTCGGTTGACAAGTAAGTAACTCGTGCGATTGTTACGCCCGCTGATGAACCAGACGAGTAATACAGACACCATAGCAGCGCCGGCCAACACCGGCAGAGTTCACTCGGAGCGCATGCTCGCTGCCGTAAATGCCACCTGGGAGTACCTTGTGGCCGTCTCATTCAGCGGAATAGATCAATGCAACAAGATACGCATGAACATAAGAACAACATAGACACCAACAACTCCGAGGATTTCACCAGAGCCGACGATACGGTTGGTTCCGGTGAGGTTCACGAGAGCTCAGCGGACTCAGGAAAACTTGTCCGATTTGTCCGAGAATTGGTGGGAATGAAAGCGGTGCTGCTGCCGGTGGCCAAAGGGCAAAAGCGTCCCACCCTGCCGGATTGGCAGAACGTCACCATCGACTGGATGGACGATGCCGGCTACTTGGCCCAGTTGGAGAGCGGAAATATAGGGGTGCTCTTGGGATCACCATCCAACAGTCTGTGTGCCATCGATATCGATGATGACACGGCGGTAGAGCCGTTTCTCGCACTCAATCCGGCACTCAGGAATACGCTCAGAACGAAGGGTGCCCGCGGTGCGCAGATTTGGATCAGAGTCACCGACGAATATCCGAAACTGACCAAGCTCAAGACCAAGGCCGGCGCCGAATGGGGCGAGTGGCGCGCCGATGGTGGGCAATCGGTGATCTATGGCACCCATCCATCGGGGATTGAATACCAGGTGCTGCACCGTGCAAAGCCGGTGCAGATAGCGTTCGCCGATATCCACTGGCCTGAAGACCTAAAACTTCCGTGGGTCAAGAGCGATTATGATGTCCTGGCGGAAGCTGAAGGAGAGGCGTTCTCGATGTCCGACCGCGGCGGCGTTACGCTGAACCAGATGTTCTTCGTGAAGAAGTACACGCTGGAACATCACGTCCTATTCGATTCTGGCCTGGGTGACTTCTTCCAATACGAAGAGGCAACTGGTCTCTGGAAAAAGCAATCGGTGGAAGCGATCAAACGCCAGTTCTTGGCAGACCTCACCACCGCTGCGAAGGAAAGCAGGCTGCCCGGCGTGTTTCTCAAGCGCACCGATGGCTTCGTTGGTGGGCTGGTCAATCTGCTCAAGGCCACGGTCGAGAAACGTGATGCATTCGCTGACCGCCCTGCGGCAATCCATGTGGCCAATGGGATGATCTGCTTTGGTGAAGACGAGGTGACACTGAACACGTTTCACCCGTCATACCTCTCGCGGAATAAATGTCCGTTCGCCTTTGATCCTGAAGCACAATGCCCACGGTTTATCGAGGAACTGCTCGGGGTGGCGTTGGACGAGGACGATATCTCGCTAATCCAGAGATGGGCCGGTGCCGTCCTGCTGGGGCATAATGCCTGCCAGCGGTTTCTGTTGCTGCTGGGCACGCCCCAAGGCGGCAAATCGACCCTAATGAATGTTCTGGAGCGTACCATCGGTCTCGAAAACGTGTCGCAGATGCGCACCGAGCACCTGAGCGATCGATTCGAACTGTATGGTTTCGCCAGCAAGACCCTGCTGACCGGTAAGGATGTAAGTGCGAATTTCCTGATGCACAAGGGTGCTCATGTCCTCAAGGCTCTGGTCGGTCACGACCTGCTCGAAGCTGAAAAAAAGGGTCACAATGAGCGTGTCCAGCTACGTGGCGATTTTAATGTGGGCATCACCTGCAACTCCGACCTCAATATCCGGCTGGAGGGAGATGCCGGTGCCTGGCGTCGCCGGCTGCTGGTTGTCAAATATGAACGATCAGCACCCACCAAGCGTATCGCCGATTTTGCTGATCAGCTTCTCGCGCAGGAAGGAGCGGGTATTCTCCGCTGGATGGTCGAGGGCGCAATGGCGCTGCTCGATGAGATCGATGAGCTTGGCGATTATCGCCTCACTGACGGCCAAAAAGATCGGATCAACCGCCTGATGGATCAGTCCGATAGCGTGAAGCGATTTGTTGCAGAAGGCGTAGTGCACGTAAAAGGCCAGGATGTCACGGTGAACGAACTACTCAGTGGTTACTACGGATTCTGCGAGGAGCAAGGGTGGCAGCCGCACGCCTCCGCCGAAGTACGCAAACAGCTTACCAAGCACATGCTCGAAATCCACAAAGCGGCCAGCAGACACGACATTTTGCGAGCTGGAGGTGGGAGCCGTGGATACAAGCATGTGATGCTCGTGAACGGAGGGAAAGCCAATGATTAATCAAAGCAAACTCAAGAACGTCGTCCAAAAGGATGGGAAGATCGAAGCTCAGTGCCCCGCCTGCCAACAGGCGGGCGCTGACTCGAAGGGCAATCACTTGGTCGTGTATCCGGATGGAGAATTCGGATGCGTGGCAAATCCAGGGGACAAAGAACACAACAAGCAGATTCTGAAGCTGGTCGGGGACAAGAGCTATGGTCCCCCACCCCAACTTCAAATCCGTCGACAGGTCATTCCCGATAGTCAGGTAATCCTCAAGGTCGGACGATCCGGACAGAAAAATCCCAGTCCGGCTGGAACTGGTGAGTATTCTGCGAGTGAAACACCGGCCCCAGCCGAAGCTGAGAAAACTGGTCCGAATTGTCCGGAAGACGAAATATCGACCGAAGAAGCAGCTTGATCGATCCTGCCTGCGGCGCTGGCTGGTGCTTAGTTTCACCAGCCAGCGCCACATGGTGGAAAATTTACCACCGCCGTTCGGACGGTTCGGACGCTATTTTGCAAGCTGGCTCGGGATATTGTGTGACGGAGGGGATTGGGACAATTGCCTCCCACACACAATATCTGAACCCAAGTTGAGAAACCATGTCCGCAACGCCCGGCGTCTTACCCGCAACCAACGCTGTTCAACAGGGGACCGATTCGCTGAAGCGAGGCACCGGAGTTGTCGTCCAGCGAGAATGTGGGTATTGGAGTGAGCCCCACCTATGGAACACGCACAAATCGTCACCGCGAATGAACTGGAGAGCTTCGCTGACACGCGAGACAGCGAAGCCGTAATACCTGAGCTGGTATGGATGTTGATCAGTGAAGTCCCCGATCTCATTGAATGTCGGATTCCTTACGGCGGTGCGATCAATCAGCCCGGTTGGGATGGCCTAGTAGAAACGCCGAGTGGATTCAAACAATTTGTGCCGCAGAAACGAAGTTTCTGGGAAATTGGCACCAACGAGAGGCCACAGCGAAAAGCCACCAAAGATATCGCGACGCGAACGCGGCGCATGCCTCTCCTGGAGAGGCAAGAGTCTTGTTACGTTTTCGTTACACCACGTGGTGCTGGGGCCGGCGGTTGGAACGAACCAAAGCAATCCCGCTGGATCAGTCGCTGCAAAAGGTTTGGCTGGCAAGCGGTCAAAATAATAGACGGTGTTCATCTGGCGGACTGGCTTCGTGAATATCCAGCAATCGGTCGATGGCTTTTGAAAAGGACCGGCCTCATAAAGAACTCGGCAGGCTTCACCACGCCCCGAGAACACTGGGACAACCTTCAGCAGCTTTCTCGTTTCGGTGATCCACCCATACCGCCCAAACTCTTTCTCGCCGGCCGGGACCAGGCATGCTCCGAGCTTGATCGCATGTTCGGGGGCCAGACACGGCAGGTTGTGTTGGCGATTGAAAACGAGCTGGATGCAGAGGATTTCGTGGCTGCGTTTCTTGCATCACTGGAGCCCGATAAGCGGAGTGCGTTTAGCAATAAATGTCTTTTTGTGAAGGACGCGGAGGCCTGGACTTCGCTCATCAATCTGAAAACCGCCCACGTCCTTGTTGCTCACCCCAACCTCGATTTGGAGTCTTCAGGGGAGCAGCTTCACCTGGGCGCAACAAGTCACGGACATGCGGTGGTGATACCCGTTTCCGGCACATGGGCGGGCAGAGGGGGCAACCTTGTGCCATTACGCAGCCCGTCCGCTTCGCTTCTCGAAACGACACTGACCGAAGCAGGCTACAAACCTGAGCGTGCGCGGGAACTGGCTCAGGCCAGCGCATTGTCATTGGCCAGTCTCAAACGGCATCTGCGGGGAATGGGCGAATTGCCGCCGTATGCGACATGGCCAAGCGCTCGGTTACTGGCACAGGCCGCACTCGTTGGCCGCTGGTTTGGTGAGAATACCCTCGACAGAGCTGCGGTGGAGATGCTGGTGGGAAAATCCTACGGGGAGTGGATCGAGTTAGTCCGCCCCGAGACACTCCGCTCAGATACTCCCCTGACTCAAAGGAATGAAATTTGGAAGCTGATTTCGCGGGGAGAAGCTTGGGATGCCCTTGGGCCACAACTGACGAATGATGATTTAGAGCGGTTTCAAAAAGCCGCCCTTGTCGTGCTGGCTGAACGTGACCCGAGATTTGAATTGCCTCCCGATGACCGTTTACTGGCGAGTATGCGTGGGAAAGTATTGCAACATTCGCCCGCCTTGCGGAATGGGATAGCGGAAACTCTCGCCTTGCTCGGAAGCAGGCCGAAGTCCTTGACCTCATGCACGGAGCAAAAGTCGGAATCTGTCGCCCGTTTGGTGGTACGCAGCTTGTTAAAGGACGCCGATTGGGTGACGTGGGCGACTTTGGACCATCACCTTCCAATGCTGGCGGAGGCTGCTCCGGACGATTTTCTCGACGGAGTAGAAACGGCACTGCTTGATCCGCACAAAAGCCCATTCAACGAGCTTTATGCTCAAGAGCGGCCAGGCGTCATGGGCTGGAATCACATGACTGGTTTGCTTTGGGCTTTGGAAACTTTGGCATGGGATGCGAATCATTTAGTTCGGG
The DNA here is from genome assembly GCA_036501065.1 of Chthoniobacter sp. Lineage (GTDB taxonomy): Bacteria > Verrucomicrobiota > Verrucomicrobiia > Chthoniobacterales > Chthoniobacteraceae > Chthoniobacter. Next base: position 128,242 of record DASYAY010000062.1, read on the forward strand.
TTTCGATGCTTTTGGCTGAATTGGCTGAAATTGACCCGGGCGGTAATTGGGCAAATCGTCCCATCAACTCGCTCAAAGACATCCTTCTCCCCTGGCACTCACAGACTTGCGCTGACGTAGCAAAGCGAAAGTCTACGATAGAATCTCTATTGCGCGAACACCGGTCCGTTGGTTGGAATCTCCTGATGGCGTTGCTGCCATCAAACCACGGATTCACAAGTGGCAATCGAAAGCCAACATGGCGAGCGTATATTCCGGCAGATTGGTCGGAAAGCTTCAATGATTTGGAATATCGGCAACAGGTCTTCAACTATGCTGACATGGCAGTTGGGGAGGCAGCCTCTGACCTCAAAAAGCTGGCGCAATTGATTGATCGTCTCCCTGATCTGCCTCGGCCGGCTCACATGCGCGTTCTCGAGCATCTGGAATCCAACGTGGTCGCCGGGCTCGCCGAACCCGAGCGCCAACCACTTTGGGAGGAATTAGTCGATCTCGCCGCGAAGCACCGCAGGTTTGCCGATGCGCGATGGGCGCTACCAGGAGACGCCGTAGACCGAATTGAAGAGGTTGCGAATAAACTTGCGCCCAGTTCGCTGCACTTGGTCCACCGCCGGTTATTTAGCGGTCGTGATTCGATTTATATGAAGAGAAGGGCGACTTTGAAGAGCAGCGTCGTCGACTTGATGACCGGCGCAGGAGTGCAGTCGACGAAATCTTTAGCATGGGCGGATTGGGTGGAGTCCTTGATTTTGCGCGGGAAGTATCATCTCCAAACGTGGCTGGAATTGCCTTCGGACAGCTCGACCATGAATCGGCCGATTCGGCGCTCTTACCTGAATATCTCACGACATCGGGAAAAGCTCTCAGCGCATTTATCGGAGGCTTTGTTTGGGGTAGGTTCTGGGCAAAAAGCTGGAACTGGGTTGATGGGCTGCCGACGCAGACGTGGTCTCCGAGCCAGAACGCGCTGTTTTTCGCACTGCTCCCCTTCACACAAGATGGGTGGCGCCGAGCGGAACAATTGCTTCGAGACGAAGCAGGTTTATACTGGAAGCAAGTCCGTGTGAACCCGTGGGGACCTGAGGAGCAGCTGATTGAAGCGACCGAGAGGCTGCTCCAACACGCTCGCCCGAGTGCCAGTCTTGACTGTTTGAGTAGACTTGTTCATGAAAACAAGCAATTTCCAGCGGATCTGGCCGCGCGCTGTCTTTTGGCCTGTCTTAAGGATCAGCAGAAACTTGACCATCACGATGCCCAAGAATTAATAGCGTGGCTTCAAAAGAATCCGGCTGCGGACCCTGATGTCCTTTTTAAAATCGAATGGGCGTATCTGCCGCTGCTTGATCATCACTTCGGGGGCACTCCACGAAGTCTTGAAAAGAGAATGGTGGATGACCCCGACTTTTTCTGCGAGGTGCTCGCACTAGTTTTCCGGTCAGACAAAGAAGAGCGCCGCGAAGCTACGCCCACCGAGACCGAAGTGGCGATTGCCACCAATGCGTTTCGCCTGTTTCGCGCCTGGAAAACTGTTCCTGGCAGCAAACCAGATGGCGCATTTGACGATACGATTTTCGCGGGCTGGCTTGCAGAATTAAAAAAACGAACACAGGAGTCGGGTCACCATCGCGTTGCAATGAGCCAAATTGGGCAGGTACTGCCATACGCTCCGGTAGACCCCAACGGGCTTTGGATTCGTGAAGCGGTGGCCAATGCGTTGAATGCAAAGGATGCGGCCGAGATGCGCTCTGGATTTACGTGTGAGTTAGTCAATATGCGCGGAGTGTTCAGCTACACTGCAGGAAAAGAGGAGCGTGAGATCGCGGCGCGGTACAACACGAAAGCAGAGGCGCTCGAACAAAAAGGCTTTCACCGATTTGCGACGGCGCTTCGCGAGCTGGCGAAAAGATATGAGCAGGATGCCGAGAGAGAAGCGTCTCGCTCGCCTTTTGAGGACTAGCCCCCGGATCATTAGGTCACTTCCGCTCTCGCATGTCGATCGGCCTGCGGGTGGAAGATTCTCAGCTAAAAGAAAAGGGTCCCTCGTGAAGAGAAACCCTGATCTTTACCCCCCTCAATTGAGCCCAACCGCCACATCCAGTAGCCCATGAAGTGCAAGCGTCCGCTTCGGCAGTTCTGCCAGCGACGCCTGCTTCAGGGTCTCGGTGAACGCATTGAACAGCGACCAGACGTTGCGAGGTTCAAACGCATCATGCCGGGGTTGACGCCATTCCCTCAGAACCTCAGGAATGTAGGAATTGGCGCACACCCCAACATCCACGCTCCGAATGACGAGATCATGGGCAGCTTGATCGTTCAGATCGCAGCCCTTGTAGGTAGTGATTCGCCGGTCCTGCTGGTTCCACTTGTCGTGGAGCATACCCACAGCGCGACTGACCAACTGTGGCAAATCCCGGTTGATGAACCGGGTGTGCTTGCGAGCGATCTTGACCTCGCCCGAAAATGCCAAATTATCACAGCACAGCACTTGTGACCCGGCAACGATACCCGCCGGGAACGACTTGTCGTGACTGTTACGCAGCCCAAGCACCCAACAGTAGTCGGCGCTGGACTTACGGCGTTGGATGATCTCCATGATGCCGAAATACCGGGAGCCGTCGTGTGTGAGTGAATGGGCTTGACTCCCAATGGTGAGGTTGGTCGCAACCAATGTGCGCTGAACGGTATCGATCAATTGATGATGTGGTATGGGATGCCACGTTGAAGTGGACTTCGGTGTGTTCACCCTGGCCACTTGATCGAGTTCCACGGCATGAGCACCGCAGTGGAGGATGAGGTTGGGATGTCGGCGTTGAGGCGCTGCCGGAGCGCGTTCGAGGATTTGGACCATGTGAGGTCTCCTTTCATTGGTTGTGCTGTCTCCAATTGGAGACGGGTTTATGGTTCGACGAATCGACCAGGATAAAGCGTGTTAATCGCTTCCTCCACCTGATCGATTGTGATGTGTGAGAGCCGGTGTTCTTGGATGTAATCCAGTACCGGTCCACGTTCTTCTTCGATGATGGCCAACCGAAGGTGTTCGGCGTGTTGGGCTACATCGGTTTGATTGCCAGCCACGAGCAGGAGAGAATCCTTGAAGAATATCTCCAGACGGGCCAGTGCATGGGGTTCGGAGACCAGCAGACCATCGAGCGTTTGGATGATCTGCTGAAGAACCTCGGTATTCCTTGAGGGCATTGGTTGCCTCCTTTCTTTTGCCTTTCGGTCGAGTGACCCTGGGTTTTCGATTTTGAAACTATCAGGCGCGTGCGCCTTGCATCGGACCGCTTCGATGGTAGACGACACTTGATGGTTCCGCATGTAAGGCAGTTTCAACAAATCCCGCGCTACAAAAGATTGTGTTGCGTACCGTTTTGGTGCCTGCCAAGTCTTCACGGCTATGACGCGCTTCGATTATCTTCTCGTTCTGCTCGGCATCATCGCTGGTCTGGCATTAACGGAAATCCTTTCGGACGTTGCTAAGTTGTGTCGCGCTGCCGAACACGTCGTATTCTACTGGGTCCCGTTTATCTGGGCGGCCGTTTTCTTTCTTCTGATTGTGCAATGGTGGTGGACTCTGTGGTCTTGGCGAGGCGACGCTCACGAGACTTTGGGAAGAAGTTATCCAGCGTTTCTTCTTTCCATGGTATTCCCAGTGTTTCTCTATTCAGCGTGCGTGCTCTTGTTCCCTGACGCCAGTGGCGATTCGTCTATTGACATGCGAGACCACTTTTACCGCGAACACTCTTGGCTATTCGGATGCTGTGCCATTGGGATGGCAGCGTTGACGCTAGAAAACTCGTTGTCGCTAGGGACCTCCATGTTCCACCCGGAAAATCTCGTCCGATTTATTGCCATCATTGTGTTGGCGATCTGTGCGGTGACCAGCAATGAATTGTTTCATGCGGCGGCCGCAATACTCTGCGGATTGCTGTTGGTGTTGTTCATCGTTCTCTTTTCCAAGCCGATGCAGCCGCTGGAGAATTTTGAAGATAAGGGCCAGCCACCCAATAAAAGGAATGGCTGACCCCCGCTTCATTTAACTTGTTCCGATCCTCACCGACTGAAGTTTCTCCAGCGTCTGCCGCACCGATTGCAGGTCCTTGGTGCTGCTCTTGTGTTCACGCTGGAAGGTTTTGAGCTTTCTTGCAGAGGACGCTGAGTTGGCCCAGGAATCAAACCAGCTGGCGGCTGCGCCGTCCCAAGGACGACCGACGAGGAAGCCAAATTCTGCTTCGCCGCCCATGCTGCGATGGAGAATCGCCATGGGTTGTGGGTGGACCTGCAAGTGGCGGCCCCGGGTGGGGGTGAGCGAACCACAGATGGCGGCCGGCCGAGCAAATCCAGAATCTGCCGGCTTTGGGGATTGACCCCGAGACGTGTCGGTGCCGACAAGAATTACCACTCCAAGGACTTCGTGGCGAGTTGCCGAGCGATGGGCGTGGCGCGACATGTCGCCGAAATCGCCGGTCGACAGTCACATGCCAATGAATGATTTTATGGCCGGCGGGTTCGGCTACGATGTAGTAACGAGAATGCGACCAACCCAGGGATCAACAGGGTTAGAGATGAAGGTTCAGGCAGCTCCACTTCGAATATGTTACCATCGTTATCGATACCTCCTACCTGTGTGGTTCCATAATACACGGTGCCGGTGGGGGTCAGATCACCGTAAGGAGCAGCTCCGTTCGTGCCAGTGAAATTCCCGACGGCAGTCGGAGTGCCACCGGATTCTGGTATCGAAAAGATCACACCGTTGCCGTCGGAACCACCGTTTATGGTGGTTCCGTAAAGGTTGCTGCCGATCACGGTCAAGCTTCCGTTCGGGTTTTCGCCATTCGCACCCTGAAAGCTACCTAGAAGTGCCGGAGTGCCTCCAGTTACGGGAATTGAAAAGATTGCGCCATCGTTTTTGGCGCCTCCCTCCACCGTGGTGCCATAAAGGGTGCTGCCAATTAATGTCAAACTACCGTTTGGATCGCTTCCGTTGGTTTGGTTGAAAAGTCCAAGAAGCGTTGGAGTTCCGCCAGTTATAGGCACTGAAAAAACTGAGCCATATCCTCCATATGTCGTGCCGTAGAGAGTGCTCCCGATAAGCAGCAATGCACCTTGAGGATGAGCGGTGCCGCTTATGCTTCCAAGAAGAGTCGGAGTTCCACCACTTATGGGTATTGAAAAAATTGCCCCTTCGCCACCGGCTCCTCCATCAGCCGTCGTACCGTATAAGGTGCTACCGACACATATGACACCGCCCAAAGGGTACATTCCATTCGCGCCATTGAAACTGCCGAGAACGGTCGGCGTACCCCCAGTCACAGGCATTGAGAATACCACGCCATCGCCATTCGGGCCGCCCGCTGCGGTACCGTAGAGGGTGCTACCGACGAGAGTCAGGTTACCTGACGGCGACGTGCCGTCATCATAGTCAAAGCTACCAAGAAGTGCCGGTGTGCCGCCAGTTACTGGAACCGAGAATATCGCGCCATATCCATTGGCTCCTCCACCATCAGCGCTGCCGTAGAGAATTCCTTCGCTTAGCGTCAGAGTTCCCATGGGGAAAGTTCCGTTGCCTCCCGTCAGATCGGCGAAATCGGTGATCTGGGCATTCGAAATTTCCAGACGCAAAAGAACAGTGAGGAAAGCAATAAACATTCCGGCTCCAAGTGAGTGGCGACGAATCGGGCGCTCAATCTTCATCCCCGATCCCGTACCAAGGGCGTTACTGCTAGTCAAGCTTTCAGCAGCCACGGATTGAACGTTGGCTGGCTTTGTGGCAATCAGAGCCGAACGTTCTGAAGTTTTTCCAGCGTTTGTCGCACTGATTGCAGGTCCTTGGTGCTGCTCTTGTGCTCCCGCTGGAAGGTCTTGAGCTTCTTGCAGAGCACGCTCACTTCGCCCAGCGTGTCTTGCACCGTGGTTCTCAGTGCCTCTGCATCGATGATGATGGCGCCGAGTTGAGCATCGATGGTGATTGGCTCAGCAGGCTTGCTGGTGCCGTTGGTATTGGTGTCATTGACCATTGGAGTCCTTTCTTCATTGGCAGCGGGTGATGGCGCTGCGGGTTGTTGTGATGGCGTTTCTTGAGCCTGTGAGGCCGCTGTAGGCGTTGATTCAGCACGAACGGGCATGACGATCATCTGGCGTCCTTCGTGGCTGAATTTCACCGGGGACATCGGATCAATGCAGCCGAGTCGGCTGAGCCCAAAGCGGAGGGCTTTGGTGAGGTAGTGCCGATTAAGGAAGATGGCGATGTCGTCGCCGGTGAGCTGATGGACAGTGACTGAAAGACGTTTCCACTCGTGGTCCTTCTCGGGCTTCCACAGCAGATTCACCGTGTTGTCATTCTTTTCGATGCCGATTGCATGATTCACCGGATCATAGTCAGGCAACCGGTCAATGGTGTCGGCCAATGTATCGATTTCATCGAATTGGACGCTGCTGGTGAATTGGGACTCACCAGGGACCACCTGACGCCAGTTGGGATAGGCACCATCGATCTGACGACCAATGAACCGCCAGCGCCGTGAGGCGATCTGGAACCACGGTGTGTCGTCCTTGTGTTCGGGTGTGGCGAGCTTCAGTTGCCACTCGCCGTCGTTGTTGAATTCTTTCCAGCCAAAGAACTTGTGAGACGGCAGGACGAAGCACTCCTTCATGGGCAGCTTGAATGAATTGCTGCTGAAGAGGATCGAACCGTTGGTGCCAACGATGTAATGACCTTCATCCTTGGAGACGTCGATGAAGGCGCTATTGAGGATGAGGCGAGTCTCATCGGTGCTGGCGCAATCGAAGGCTTCATGGATCGATTGCCTCACGGCATCATTCACCGGCACGGGTTCACCTTTGATCCGAGGGATTTCAGGGAACTCCACCACCGGCAATGATGTCATTTTGGCTTCAGCAGTTTGCTGGCCGACCGGGTATTCCACGGTCACGGACAGTTCGGACAAGTTTTCTCCAGTCCGTATGGCAACCGTGTCGGTCTTCTGGCAATTTTTCGTGGTCTTCAGCAGCTCGTCATACGGGACGAGAAGGCTGAGTGGTTCACCGTCGCTGGGTTGTTCCAAGCGAACAGTGACGAACGAATCCAGATCAGTGCCGGTAAGGGCGACCCAACCATCTTTGGTGCGTTCGATTTTGATGTGGGTGAGGACTGGCAGGGTGCAACGTTTGTTGATGACCTTTCCCAGCCCGATGAGTGCCGGTTTTAATTCGGCGATTGGGAGCGATATTTTGCTCATGTGGTTTTCTCCTTTCTGGTTGTGGTTGAGATTAGCAGTCTCCTGAACTAACGAAGCCGATGCGCTAATCAGGTGTCATCGTGTCAAGGTATCTGGGCCGTTATCCAATTCTTGCGCTTGGCCTCTCGGCGCCGGGCGCTATTGTTGGCAGCAATGGCAATTTCCCCTAGTGAATTTCAATACCGTGCCTCGCAGCTACAGACATTACCTTATCAGGAATCCTCGCGCCTAATCGGTTTTGTTGAATGGCTGGAAGAAGACGAGAACGCATCCAAGCTTCTCGCAGACCTACGAGCTGTCGATCTTGAGACCCTGCTGAAAGATTGTAACTACCAGAGGGCGCCGAGACCTAAATCTCCAAAAGAGGTTGCGGCCATCGGCCTCTGCACCGTTGACACTTGCAAGCAGAAGAATACCGATCTCTTTCAGTTGGCTCACTCCTTGGGAGCGATGCCGAGTTCAAACCGCTTGCAGGATTATTCAGACTTGCTGCTCGAACGGTATGTCCATCCATTTATCGAATACGTCGGGACTCACCTTTTCTCAGACATGACCTCGGAAGCCGGTAGCGACGAGCACTTGATGCCAACAAACACGACCGATGTTTTTGTAGTTCACGGCCGCGATAACGAAGCCAAAGAGACGGTCAGCCGGTTTATCGAACGCCTCGGTTTAAATCCCATTATTCTTCATGAACAGGCCAACAAAGGGCGTACGATCATCGAAAAGTTCGAAGATCATGCTGAAGTGCAGTTTGCGGTGATACTGCTGACTCCGGACGAAGTTGGTAGACTCGCTTCTGAGCCGAGCGCCGAATTGGAATTGCAGGCACGGCAGAACGTCATTTTCGAGATGGGGTACTTTCTTGGGCGCATCGGTCGTGAGCGTGTATTTGCACTGAAGAAGGGAGACGTGCAGGTACCATCAGATTACGATGGAGTGGTCTACACGCCTATGGATTCAGCGGGAGCTTGGAAGATGCACCTGGTTCGTGAATTGAAAGCCGCAGGGTTCGAGGTAGACGCAAATAAGGCGTTTTGATTCCAAGCCGTGGCCAGCTCCCATCGCGGCGATGGGAGCTGGCCACACACGATTGCTGACCCAACTTGCGAAATGCCGTCCGAATTGTCCGTGGCAGTGTCAGGTGATCGTCTTCCCCTTGGAGGGTAGCGACTTCACATAGGACCGGATGGACTCCTTCACTTGGCCTTCGACCTTGATGAAGAAATCACCACCGACACGGGTGAACTGATGGGCGCGCAGCCTGGCCACAGCCAGAGCGTATTCCTTGACGTGCTTGCGGCTGATCAATTTTGTGGCGTTCATGGCTTGTATTTGAGTTGGCTGATTAGGCATTCCGCGGGATCGATGTCGTCTCGCGCACCGAGGTAGACCGGCTGATAGACGGCACCGGATTCCTTGAAGGCATACAGGTAGCGCACCTCGACCACGCTCCCAGCCGCGGGAATGTCGTGATTTGGGGGAATGGTCACATTGCCAGCGTCGACGAATGATTTGCCGTTGAGCAGTGTTAACGTGACGCTGCGCTTGCCGTTTACACTGCCAGCGATGAATGATGCTGTGGCGACAAACTTGTATTTGACCTGTGAGCCACCGGATGCAGGTCTACCGGCGATGTAGGGCGCATCCACCTGCTTGAACACCACCCCCTCAGCATTGGCTTTCTTGAGAGCATTGAACAGTTCACGCTTTTGCTCGGTCGTGATGGCCGTCTGAGCCATCTGAATGTGCCGGTGCTGGAATGAAGCCAGTAGATTCATGAGCCGCAGATGCCGGTTGGCGTAGCGAGAATCGTCCATCTTGTCGTCGTCAATAAGCAGCACGTCGAAGGCATGGTAGTCGTCGCCGACAGATTCGCCATCCAAGATCACATCCAGAGGCAAATTTGCCACCTCGGCTGCAATCATTGGAGGCAATGCCACAGACAAGCCGAGGCGGTTGATGCCTTGGATCATGTCGCCACGTTTATCGATCAGCAGCCGGCGTCCATCGTATTTCGGCTGCATCCAGAACTTGGGATCAACCAGCAGTTTTTCAATCTGATCGTCCCCGATGGCATTGAGCAACTGCGGGTAGATACCCGTGGTGGTCTTGTCGCTGTGGCTGTACGGTGTGCCATCTTCACCCGGCGTGTAGCCCTTGGCGGTCTTCTCTTTCAGGAGTTTGCCGTAGATGGCCCGTGCTGCGTCATAATTGACCGCTGTGGAGGTTTTGGTCCCGGTGCTGAGGGTTGCTCCTCTGCGGCCGTAGGTGAAGTTGACGACGTATCCGCCGTCTTTGGGTTCAATGCTCGCTTGGTAGATTTTGTCGGATGAGCCCTGTCGATAGTACAGAGTGGTGCTTTCCATGTTTAGTTCTCCTTTCAATGCAGCGAGTGCTGCCGGTGAGTTTATTTGCCGAGGATGAGCCTCAGCACTGCGATGACTGCGAGTATGACGATGACGGCCAGAAGTGCCGCCGCTGGGAATAGGATCAGATTGCCGGCAATGCTCACGAGCCAGCCCATCCATTTGGCGACCTGCCAGAGGATGAAGGTGACCAATGGAACGACCAACACCGCTGGAATGACCAGGGCAGAGCCGATCTTGCTATTCACTCGTAGCCATTCCCTCAGCTTTCCATTCGGTGAGAGCCACCATTCCAGGCTGAGAGCAGTGTAGCGGAACGATTCGGCCGCTCGCTGTAATCCATTCAGTCTGGGTAGGTCTGGATCGACGTGAGGTGGTTCAATGGGCTGCGGATTCCAATGGGTTTTCAGCTTTTCGATGAGGTTAATCACGTTTCACCGCCTTTCGTGCTTTGGCTCCAATGGCCGCTCCAATGACCAGCAGCACCACACAGCCCGTGCCGAGAACGCCGCACACGATCAGCAATTGCCCGTTGGCCTGACGTTGATTTTCGAGCTGTTGTTGGCTCTGCTGCCACGGCTCTTTGTAGTCCTCGTGAGAGAACCATCCTGCGTTAGCGGTGATGGAGGTGAGCAGGATGATTGAGATGATGAGTTTCATGTTTGTGTCCTTTCTTTAAAAAGTGACGAGCCAGCCCCATCGGTGGTGATGAGACTGGCTCTTGTGTTGCAGGGTTCTGGCCGGACTTAGGATTTCTTGTCCGACTTGTCCGGGATTGAATCTCGGACAGCCCGGACAGGCTTTTCTCAGTCCAGTGGGCCTTTGTGTGTTAATGCCAGGCTTGGCATTCGGCGAAGTACTGGCACGTCGAACATTGAAGGCCGGGTGACGGGATGAAATCGCGTCGATCCAATCCGTCCACATATCCTTCAATGAGTGTGAACAGCCTGGACTGGCGTTCATCTGTCATGGGCGGCAACGCCGTGACGACGAGCTTCGGGTTCTTCGTTTTGACCAGGTGATGCAGCTCCAAGCCGGCTTCGCGCTGACCGGTGTTGTGGCGGTACAGGACAGCGTAAGAGCTGATCTGGACCTCATTGGTGTGCGCTACGCGCTCCGGGTTTGGCGTCTGGCTGGACGTTTTGAAGTCGATGATCGTGCGTTGTTGCACGAGATCGAGGACGCCGATCAGTTTCGGTAGCCCATGTTCGGATAGGTCAGCTTCCACCGGCACTTCCACCGCATCGGGTTTCAGTGTGGGCGGGATCTTTGATTCCCGCATATAGGTCTCCACGAGCCGCCAGCCGGTCTTCTTCTCTTCCTCCTCTTCGCCTGGCTCCCATTGCACCGGCTCGTCAGCTTCGTTCCACACTCGACTGTATTCGTCGTGCAGTTGCTTGAGGGTCAATGGTCTTTCCTGCCAGCGTGCCTTGTTCCAAGCCTTGAGAACGGCATGAACGCTACTGCCCACATGGAGAGCCGCAGTCTTAGGCTTCTCGAACTGCGCCACATACCGGAAGAAAAACTTCAACCGGCACTGCAAGAAGAGACTCAGCCGTGATGGTGAGATCGTCTTTTGCAGTTCGCTGATTCGTTCGCCTGCCGATTGCTCGACGCTGGGAGCCTGTTCTGTTGGATCGGTAGTCGAGATCATACCCGTGCTGGTTGCCGGCGACTCCACTGCCGACGTTGCCCTTTTCCCTTTCCTGTTTTCTCCAGCAGTTCTTCGATGAGCTGTGAAGCCTGCATCTTGTCCAGCTCCTTGACTCCGATACCGAACAACTGCTGGGCGAGGTTCTCGACATCGTTTTTATCGAGATTGCTCTCGTTGACGATGCGAAGAATGAAGCCCTTCTGTCCTTCGCTACATTTCCAGCCTTCACCATTGCGGCTGCTGCCGTTGGACTGATGACCGTTGGAGCCATTTCCATTGGCACCATTGGAACCGAAATCGGTTCTCATGCCATAGCTGCTGGCGTCGGGCATGTAGCCGACTTCTTTGATTTCCGCATCCACTGCGGTTTGTAGCAAAGCATAAAGCTTGCTGGACTCCAGAGCCGCCACAGACACATCGGGAATTTCGACGGTGACCGAGACGGAGCAGGAGTGACTGCTGAAATTGGGCAGACCCAATTTCTTTTGGTAGGTCATGGCGAGAATGACTGCCATTGATTTTCCTTTCTGGTTTTGCGCACAAAAAAAAGCCGTCGCGAGGACGGCCGATGTGCAGTTGTTGGTTGGTTGCGCCTATACCTTGCTTGGTACTGGCAGCGGTGGTGACTCAGCAACACGACATGATTCGAATGGGACAACTGTAGTCATCGCTTCATCGAGCAGCCGGTTGGTGAGTTTGGTCATTGGGATGCCCTCAGCCTTCGCCCTGAAGTAGAGCTTGGTGATGAGATCAGGCCGAATGACTGGTGAGTAATGGCGGGGACGCGCCATCGAAGCCTCCTTTCTTGGAACGCAAAGGCCCATGAGTTGCTAGCTCGCGGGCCTACGCCTTATTATACCGCCACAATCTCAGAATTTGCGGTGGGGGCGGGACTCGACTCCTTCTGCGCCAGCCGAATCTCTTTCAAACCGACCTGCACATACCCAAGCAGCAGAACCCAGACGGCTATCCCCAGCAGAACGTACTTCGCCAACAGGCCCAGCTCATCACCCAGGAGAGGAACTGCGATTGGTGCATCCCACAAAAAGTGGAGCGTCGCCACGAGGGCATAGACACGCAAGAACCGTGGATCTTTCAGCATTGGCCAATCGAATGGTTTGCCCGCCTTCACCCTCCACAAAGCTGCTACGGCCAATGCCGTCCACGCAATGTGTCCTGCGGGCGCAAGTAGCGCACGAATCCCCATCGTCCACATCATCTCGTTGCTTTCGGAGCCATTGAGCGCGTTGCCAAGATCATTGAAGAACGAATTCAATGCGTATCCAGCCGACTCAAATGCTCCAAATCCCGTACCAATGGCGGCGCCAATCAACAGGCCATTGAGTGTCCAATGGAACCGTCTGTTTCTCATCAAGACCAACGCAGCACCAATCTTTGCCGCCTCTTCAAATAACCCGGCGGCAAGCGCGCTGCCCCAAGCATTCTCGGCATCAAATGCGCTGTAGAGAAACAAGCTGATCAGGATCGACCCGATGCCACCAAATGCGCAGAGCTTGAATACCTGATACAACGAAACATTTCGGGGAACATTCAGCTCGACGAAAAGGATCAGTGTTGAGAACGGGATGGCGAAAGAGCCGACGAAAATCAGCCCGGGGAGGAGCTTCGGATTCTGGAAGTGGAACCAGCCGTATAGGAAACCCGCTAAAACAATGACGGAGGCGATGAATGCTTTAAAGAACGCCCAGGGTTTCGGCCAGTCGGTGTTGATTTCTGACAGGGCCGGCGTCGTTGGGGCCGTGCCGGTGATGAATAGTTGCTCCAGGTCATCATCCGACCGCTTTTTGAACGCCTCAGAAAAGAACCGCTTTCCGTCCAGTCCTTCGATGGTTTCAGCGCCAGCGAGGTTGGTCAGCTTTGCGGCGACGCCATTGATTACTGAACTTGCATCGATCTTTGGCATTTGAGGCCATTGAAACTGAGAACTGTTCGGTAGCGGCACAACCTCCGATAATGGACGCCATTCGTTGTCTCCTACCTTGCACGCTTTCGCGGTCGCTGAGAACCGCCTGGAATGCACGCCCTGCACCACTTCCGATTCCTCCATTGGCCCGAGCGTACTTCCATTGTCAAAGATGTAGAACGCCATTAGCTGTCCCGAACGTGGGCGACCCATGCGTTGAATATCAGACTAACGACGGCCGCGGTGACCAAAGGGATCAACCATCCTCTTTTGGAATATTCGGCCCGCTGTGGGCCGAGCAGGAGAATTTGCTGCCTTGCTTCGACGACGGCCCAAACAATCGGCCCGGCCAGTTGGATTACCCATACGAGATCGACAGTTCCGGGCCTCCAACTCAAGATGGCCAAAAAAAGTGCGCAACTAGAGGCCCACTGAAAGTTTCTGTTGGCTCGCGTTTGATCACCGAGTGATTCCCAATTCATGCCAACCAGAACAGCGCCGAGAATTGGTCCGAAGATCAGGCTCCACGCCGCCGCAGCGACCGGATTCCATAGGGGCACAGAATACTTGGTCTTGGTAGTTGGTTCAGCAAATACGGGTGGGGGTGGAGGCGGAGGGGGCGGTGGTGGTACATTTGTTGGTGCCCCGTTCTCCGAATCGTTCTCCGGGGTGCCTCTCACCTCGGCAGGCCGAACAATGTGGGCACCACACTGCATACAAAATGAAGCCTGTGAAACGTTCTCCGTCCCACAGCTCGTGCAGAAAATTGAATTACTTGTCTGGGGCATCATTTTCCCGTCGTCGGTTTATTCCATTTCCGGAATCGCATCAATCACAAATTCCGCATCCGGAATGGTCCAATTGGCAGCGTTGGACTGTGCCGACAGCACCTTCCAACCTGGACAAGCAACTCGCCGCATTCCTCAAGAAAACTCGCGGCTCAATGTCCTTTGCTGAGTTCTCCAGGAAAACCGGTTTGCCGCCGTCAACAATCCACCGGCTGGAGAATGGAAATCAATCCATCACCTTGAGCCGTCTCGATGCGGTGATGAAGCGACTGAAGGTGACGCTGGGGGATGTGTTCGGATAGCCGCGGGAAGGAATTGGAAGGGGCTTGCAGGACCCATGATGGGGAAGAAAACCCTTTCAAAAATCGCCCACCCACAACTCCGGGTGGGTTCCGGAGACAGTACACATCTACCCACTATTTTGGAGCCAACAATACTCCCCACATGAAATCGAATTGGATAGAGCCGTTCAACACCGCGGGGATGGGCTTGCCGGTTGGGTTGAACGGGAGCATGGCCGTGACTGCCGCAGTGGGTTTTCCGTCGGCGCCGAAGGAGGCGTAAACGTGACAAGCGATGCATGACGATGCCGCGACAGTACCGTTGCCCACAATTCGTTCAATCACCGAGTTACCAAGCACATTGGGTGGGCCGTCGTCGCCGACATAGTCCACTTGCGTTGATTTCAAACAGTAGTGCTCCCAAACCGGCGATAAATTCGCTTCCGCCATGAGGGCCTTCAATGCCGAAGTTTTCAATCCAGGTCCGTATTGCGTGTTGATGGCCGTTCTATTGGGTCGAATTTCCGGAACTAGCGCGCCGAATGTGTCGCAGGACCCAATGTCGTCGCAGCGTCCAGGATTCAATTCATGTTCAAATGTGCCCCACACCCAATTTGCATTTTGTCGGCTGCTCACATGGAGAGAGACGAGCGCATATTCCACTCCTTCGGAATTGCCGGTGTAATAGAGTTTGTGCAAGTTTTCCAGCGAGCCAATCTGCGGTATCCATTGAAGTAGAGTCTTAACCGGAATCCAGTCGCCCTTGATGGCCACCGCAGTCGTTGGCATCACCACCTTAAACGAGCTCTTGAAGGCGTTCGCAAGCCCTCCCTGGGTGTTCAGCTTATTGTCCACGATATAGTCAAAAAGAGGACGATTTCGCCTGACTTCCTCTGCGATTCCCGGGACGGGTGTGCCGCTGGTCGGGAATCCACCGACCGCGGCGTTACCTGGAGGCACTGCAGGTACGCTCACCCCGGTTTTATTCGTGGTCCTATTCGTGGTCCTTTCAAGGCGCAGCACGCTGGGCTGGAATTGTTTCGTCTCGCCCACGCCGGGCCACTTTGGTGTCACGGAAAATGTGTCTTTGTCGGACGCCCACGTCTCAAACACGACCGGTGAGGAACGACCTTTCGTGACGGGCGACACAAACTGCACGAACAATCGCCAGATAAACTCATCGGAGTTCTGATTTGTGCCATCGACGGCACCGGCGCGCGCAAGCCTGACGATTGCCGGGTCAGAGGGCGCGGGATTCGGATTGGGTGGGCCGCCGTAAACTGTGTGAGCGAGCAGTAAAGCTCCACTGGTAACAATCGCAACAAGTTTCATGCTTTCTCTCATAAATTGCTTGAGTTATAAGTCGTCTCACTCTGGTGACGGCAGGTCTTTGTTGATCGACTTGCCAATTGCTCGCAGGTTCGCGTTCAGGTTCGGGGCAGTGACACTCACTGCCGCCTTCATGATCTCCAAGAAGGTTGGGTATAACGGGGCACATGCCGTGACCGCGGCGTCATTATACAGACTCTCCCGTGCCGGAAGCAAATAGCGGGGTGCATCGCCCGGCGCCGGTACCAGCAGCTTCCGGTTGAATTCTTCCGAGGTGTAGAAACGGATAAACTCTAGCGCATCGGAGGTCGCCTGTGCATCAAGTCCTTTTCGCACACACAGCGCATCAACCCACCCGAGCATCTTCTCGCCGGAGTCACCAAGTGGGGCGCCAATGGCGTCGATATCGTTCGCAGAAGCGGGCACGTAGACCCCCTGGGTTGCGTCGTAATCGTAGATGTGACCCACAGCGGGTTCTTTCACGGCTGCGCCGTGAAGGTACTCGTCGAGGACATCGTGCAGACCTTCAGAATAGCTGATGATTGCCCTCGTCTTGCGATGGCTGAATTCTTTCGCATAAAACTGACCGAACGTGTGAAACCTTATGTAGTGATCAAAGTTTCCGGGGCACAAATCGAAAAGTCTTCTAACCGCTTTCACGGAGGGCTGATCCGTCGGTTGGAGGTGTTTCAGCGCCTCATCCACCGTTTGGTACTCGTCCAACAGTCGGTGCAAATACATTTCACCGAGACCGCTTTTCCCCATGAGATCCGTCATCAAGGCCTGCTTTTCGTCAGCCGGGTGACCAAAGATTTCCTCCACCTGTTTCAGCGTTTTTGCCTGCTTCAGTTTTGGAGCATCCGGGTCGTCGCGCCGGAACAGGAGAAAATCCCCGCAAGCCCAATGCGGAACACCAAATACTCGGCCATCTAAACGTGATGCTGCACTCGCTATTGGAAGGTACGGCCCGGAATCGTCGAGCCGGTCAGCCGGCAATTCTGAAATTAGGTGATTATCCACCAAGTCACGGAGGAACACCGTGTCCACTTCAGCCACATCGACCGGGTCGACGACCAGCCCACCATTGAGAGCTTGAGGCAAGCCTTGGTCGTAGTAGGTGTCAGTCAGATCGACGATATCCAAGTCAACCTCAGGATGCACTCGCCGGTACTCTTGAATCACCGTCAAAAACAGTTCCGCCTTCTCCGGGACGTAAGGATAGAGCGCGACCCGCAACCGGCGATGTGATTCCTGACCGAAGGCTCCATAGATGGTGGCAAGGAGGACAAATAAAGCCGTGATCGTCTTTTTCATGGTGCTATCGTTTGGGCTTCGGGACCGCGGCGATGTCGCCAGGGCATCACTGTTTAGATGCTGCATCTGCGACTTTTTGCAGAGATTCGTGCTTCGCCTGCTTCAGCGAGCCCGAACGCCGTGGGTGTCCCTCCTTGATCGCTGGGCGGCTGAGACGAACTCGACGAGTGACTTTTACGAAGAGCTATCAGCAACTGTCGCGTGGGCCAGCAGATCGGCTGTAGACGCCAACATCCAATCACGGATGGCGATCTTCCGCCCACAAATGAGCTTGTGCAGTTCCGACGTGCAGATGCCATGGTCGGCCGCGAACGTCTTCACACTTCGACCGAGACACTTTCGCTGCCCGGTCCGAGTGTTAAGAAGTTCGGTCAGCATGCGCTTTCTTTTCTTTTTTGCCTTTCGATGCATGGAACAATACCCGTGGAGCGTCAGGTAATGCCCACAGGCCAGACTCGTCGCATTGGAATATCTCATCCCAGTTAAGTCAGCGAATTCGCGAATGGTCTTGGTGGTAATTTTGCCCCCGTTCGGGGTAATCCAAGTGTAACGTCTCATCCCCAAAATGGTACCAGAGTTAGGGCATTAAAGTCGAGCCTAAAGGCCTTAGCTTTTGAGCAGCCACAGCCAAGTTTTGAGCGATGCGAGTCGTCCCCTTGCCTGCTCATCAAAACGATCTGTGGAGAGAGCCAGTCGCTCATAGTCTTGGTAGGTCAGTGGAAGGGAATTCACGCTCACCGTGGACCCTGTTACCTCTCCATCACTCTGAAGATAGCCGAGCGTAAACTCGTTGATTGCCAGGCGCAGCTCTTCAAGTTCGTCCTTATAGGGATCAAAGGTAGAAGAGAACATCGTCCACCCGTCCTCATCACAGTAGCGAAGAATCTCGGGGTAAAACCGTTCATCTTGCGCTTTGGTGGCCAAAAGTCGTTCGGCGGCGCCGGCATTTAAATGGTAGGACACGCCATCTAAACACAACGACGACATCAGGTCCTCGTAGGAAAAACATTCGACTTGAGAAGCTGGATCGAGACCATGTGCGCCCACCCAGCTCTGCATCGCCTCGACAGTATCGCAGGCGACAATGGAGCCGTCGAGACCGTGGATGTATTCGGTGCTGGGATCAATGGCGATAACGCCAATAACCGTGGCATCAAGGCGGTGGTGAGATGATTCAAAGTTCATGCGGCCACCTCCGCAGTTCCGACGGCCTCGCCCGGGACTGGCTGGGCGAAATTAGTGTCGTCTCCGAAAAACTCCTCCATCCTCCTCTGGGTGAGGTTGCCAAATCCGATGTAGTGGTTCTTGATCTCACTCTGGATCATTTGCTGTTCCCAGCGTTCAAGGGAGTAGGCTTCGACGAAGAATGAAGGCGGGTAAAAGCCAGTTACAGCGCCACCCAGGTGCCCGCATTCATTGCAGTAGAAGCCAACCGCCAGTAGTTCACCATGCTTAAAGCTGGTTGTCAGGCCCATGCGAGTCACGGGACGTTCATGGCACTTACAGCAGGTTCCACCAAGGTGGGTAGCTTTTCGATACAGTTCTTCGAATGCATCGCCCTGCTCTTCACCAAAGTAGTCCTGCCAGTGGATGCCGTTCTCGTATACCCACTGTGCGTAGCGAGGCTGCTTGAAGAACAGCCAATCGAAGGTCTTACCCTCGTATTTGCCGAAAGTCATTTTGTTGTTCATAACAATTCCAATCTGGTGACCCGGTGACACAAGTTCGGTATGTCTATGGTGTATACCATATATTTCTTTTCTTTTTTACTTTCCACCATAGACATACTAAACTTGTGTCACTGTGTCACCTAACTACTCCATTATTGGTGGTTAACTCCTCTTCACCACTAAGAGTGGGTTCAATCCGCCAATAGGTCTTGCCACTTACAACGCGACTGGTTACCCGTTCTGGGAACTGCTTGGCTAAGCGGCCAAGGTAGGTGCCGCAGGCATTGGGCCAGGACAGGAGTTGTCGTGCCTCATACAGCATCTTGGCGTCTTTGTCGGTCAAATCACGCTGGAGTTCGACGGCGGTACCTTCCCAGTCGTGGCCTGCACGAATGGTGGTGTGAGAACCATCGATGATGTTCAAGAGACGAATCTCAGGCTGAAGTTCACCCAGCGCAGCGATGAGTGTGGGGTTGTGATAGGTGGCGATACCGAAGCGATTATTACGAAGGGCGACGGGAATCTCCCAATGGCTGAGAAAATCAAGGAATGCCGGTATTTCGCTGACCAGTTGCTTCCAAAACGCTTCCTTTTCCTCGGTTGTTCCATTCGGCATTGGAAACGGTTTCTTGAATGCTTGAAGCAGGATGATCTTGTCCCGAAGACTGTCGTCTAGCGGTGGAAGAACCATCAGGTGCTCCGGCTCTTCATTGACGCTAATCGTTAACCGCCACCAAGGGGTGAGGGTGAACGCTGGTCGATTCTTCGGGTGGCAGCTTTGAGTCCGATTGACCGTGATCATTTTGATGAATGCACCCAGCACGCCACGGGCGCGGATATCTTTAGACGCTGATTCATCTTCGATCATCAGATGCTCGGCACCGAACAGTTCGCTATTGAAGGGTGTATTGCCGGTCATGAAGAGATACGGCTTGGCGGCCCGGCCACCGAGAATCACGGTGCTCAGATTCTGGATGAGTGATTTACCTGCGTCTGGCGGCCCTGCAATAGCCAGGCATTGGCCGGGCGTGTGTTTGCCGCTGCGCAACGATTGGTCGGCGCATTTGAACCAGCCGTAGACATAAGGCGTCTGATCGACCATCTCATTCTTGAAGAGATTTTCGATCAACTGACGCAATGTGCTCCAGTCTCCGGCGCGCGGCTCAATCAGCTTGGGCGATTGGGTGACGAGAACACGCTGGCCAAGAATTTCATGGACGCCCTGATGACAACCCGCAAGGGGACCCGCATACACCACATCCTGTTTGATCTGGATGTCCCGCTTGGCCCGTTGGATGGGGGATAGCAGTTCATTGCCACTGGCCTCCTTGCCATACCCCTGAGCCAGCAACTCCGTCTCCAGTGACGACTCGTTGATCTTGTGCCAACCACCGGAATCATTTGCTCTCCAGTAGCTCGTGCCAATGCCGTCGTAGTAAACCTCAGGCAGGGGCAGGACGGTGCTGGGCATCTTAGCTACGCCACCACCACCGGCGTCTTTATCCAGGTAGATCAATTGTTGATATTTCCCATCTCTCAGGGCACCGGGCATACGGCATGGTTGTGATGCTCTGAACAGACCCGGATCACATCCCAAGTGTGGGAGAATGATCTCCAATTCCTCCAGCACGGCCTTCTTCGGAAAATCAAACCATCCGTGCAATGATTTTCCAGCAGAATCGACTACGGCCCTCAAGTGAAGGCCAACCTCCTCCTTCAAGAACCTGAAGATGGCACCGACCTGATCCTTGGAAAGAACATCGGATTCCACCACCAAGAATCGGCGGTGAAGCACATTGTCGTTACTTCTGGAGAACGATGCATTCTTGAAAACGGCTGGGCACGTAAACTGACCCAAGACCCTGCATTCATTAAACCAGCCCTCTATCGTGCGAAAATGGGCATGGTGCTGAGAACTACCGCTGTCGTAGGTGTTACCAACCCAGACAACGTCTCCTGGTTTGAACAGACCGAGAAGGTCCTTCCAGTGGTCGGCTACGGCAGAGTATGCGGATGGCGTATCCTTTTTAATTTCCTCATAGGACCACGGGTAACGTTTCAAGATTGTCCGCAGGCTGAAGCTGGCTCGCACCTCCAACGCCAACCGCTGAAGCTCTCGACGTTTCCTTTCCTTCAGCTCCCTTGCTGGAACCTTGCTGCCCCCGTCGAAGTCTCCGCTTGCTATGGCCGCTCGTAGCTGTCGTGCTGCTTCCTGCCGTTCCTGAACGCAGGATTGATGGAAGCAGAAAATGTTGGCCGCTCCATCCAAGTAAACAATGCAGTCTGCTTTTCCAGTCTTGCCTCTATGAATGTCTTCACCGGGGCAAGTGCAGTATCCTTTATGGTCGTCTTGCCAGTTGATTGTTCCCAAAATATCTTCGGCAGCATGTTTGGGATCGACATGCTCCTGTCTGTCTGTTAAGCTCAATTCTGTTAGCTTTCATTTTGATGTTGCTGCCCGGTGGTCTTTTCCACCGGGCTTTTCTTTTTGCTTGTTATAGCTGGGGTGCCAGTGCCCAAGTTAATGAATGCCCTTGGCACCAAGGGATCAGGCGCACACGAGTTGCATCCTGAGGGTGGCGTGGCGACCGCCGTCCAATGACAGTGTGACGTGCTGCTCGCTCTCATCACCCTCGATGTTGAAGTTTTGGATCGCCGGAGCACAAATACCTGCCCGTTTCAATTGTTTGGCGATGAGGTTCAGCAGCTCAGCAGGATATTCTCTAGCTTCCTTGAGCACCTTCTCGGTTGATGTGTCGATTGCGCGGAGAACGAACTGTTCGAGCTGTTCACCGTGCAGGTTGAGTGCTGTTCCTATTTTGTTCGCCTGGTATTCGCCTACACGCCGGTTGTCGTTCTGAAGACCGGAAATTAAAGATTCCGGCACGTCAGCACGCTCTGCTAACTGAGCATTGGTAAGTTTGGCATTCGTCCGCAGACGGTAGAGTTGGGTAGAAAATGGTTCGTTCATTGGAGATATAAGTCTATCAAAGATAGCGTGGAGGTACAAGCCTATTCATCATCCAAATTGAAGATGGCGTCCATGCAACGCTCGCGTTCGTACGGCATCATGATCGCCCATTTACCGACCTCTTCATCCCATCGGTTTAGCGTGTCATCGAAATAGAGATAGGCGTTGAGAACAACCGCAGCTTCGATCAATTCTTCCGAATCAATGTCGGGCTGCGGCTCACCACACCCTTCGCAAGTAGTTGAATCCAATGCCACCGCATCCACGATGAATATGTTCTCTTCGCGGCCGGAAATTGCATACTTCTCGATTTCCTCAGGTTGCAGAGACTTGAAAATCTTGATGACCCGACCGCTCTTCGGGTGAAAGAAATCATAATCGAGTTTGGCATCTTCATCGACCACCGGCGAGACTAAGCCGCGAATGCCAAGGTAGCGGTCGAGCAAAGCAATGTAGAGGGATGTTTGGAGAGAGTTATTGGCTGGTGAGGAAAGACCAGCGGTTCTATTGTCGTAATTCATTTTGAGTAGCTCACAGGCGATCAACTTAATGCTGGCGCGTTATGTCGTGCAGGTGGTACGGTTGAGCACGGGAGGAAAACGAGGTTCCCTGTTACTACGGACGCACTGAGCGAACCGACAGAAAACCCTTTACGCCGTAACCCTTGAGATAGTTATCGGCCGCGAGTAAAGAACAATAACATATCGTTGATATGTGTCAAGTAGCTATCACTAATGGCTCGCCGATCTTCCAGAGACTCTTTGCCTGAGCTATCTACGTTTCTCCTGCCTTGTGCGCGGACGCTTCGGACGGTTATTTTCAAGTTGGGTCAGGAGGTGTGCGAAGTTTTACTCATCACGCGATCGCGATTGCATTGGACTTATAAGGTGCACTCCACACCAATCATCACGCAATCCCCCACCCAACTTGAAAATACTTGTCCGAATCGTCCGCGAATCCTCAGGTGGAAATATTACCACCTCCCCTGCTAACCAAGTCCGGACATCTCGGACGCATTTTGCTGGGTTGGGTGAGCGGCGGTGCAACAACAGCGGTCGTCAAGCCGTGAATCCATGCGACGATCAGCTCAGTGAGTGTGGTAGCCGGCGCTCACGGATTTGGTCGAGACGGCGACGTTTGCGGAGTACCTGGCACAGGCTGCGGCGTCCCGTGGGTGCGCACTGGGGGTGGTGATAGGAAATGAGCCGGAGGTTTTGCTCCGAAATTGGGAGTCATACCGGGACGCATAAACGGTGGCCATGGAGTTCGTAGCGGACCGCTGGGAAATGGCGTGTTGGGCAGTCGTTGTGTCACCCCTTGTGGGTAACCGGGCAAGACTGTTCGACTGGCGCCGGCATCGTTTGCCAGCGTTACGTAATGCTTAGGGAGTTCGAAGGCTGCACCGACGACGATACCCCACAGCGTGAGATAAAAAGGCCACACCGAAATGGAGCACAATGCGCCGGCAAACCGCCGCAATTGGATCAAGGCAGATTGGTCTTGGTAGATGAATGACTCGTCACTCCCCTTTCCGGCTTTGAGAGACTCCAGCAATTGATCCGCAAGAGTAGCGTAACCGGCATCAGTCAAACCGAGCAGCAGGAGCGGCGCCGAAATCCACAGGATCGCTGCAGTGTCGAATCGCCCCAACATCCCCACGAAGAGAATCGCAATGGATATTATTGCCGACCACTGTTTGCAGGCAAACCGACGGGAGAAAGGATGGTGGAGGACTTCCGGGAGCATGATGCGCCTAAAAATCAAAAATCAAAGCTGAGGACAAGTCCGTATGATCGAAGGATCGCTACGAGTTCGAAAAGTTTTCGCTCCTAGGACCGTGCTGACGCTCTCGGAGTCCATTGGTCGCTTCATCGACACGCGCCAAAGGATTCCCGTGTAGAGAGACGACATCCCGCCACCCTCGGACCTCGGACATCTCCAGGCGAGGGAAACACTTCAAGGGTCCCAGCCGGTGCCGCGCGCTGGCGCGCGGCCCGGCTCGGTTGCTTGAAGACTTACTCTGTACTGATTTCGGCAACGCGGTGACGGAACGATTGTCCTACTACTGGGAGGCTCTGCCAAGCGAAGCGACGAGCGGCAAAAGCTCTTCGCCTCAAAGCCGAAGACGCTCGCTTCGCCAACCTCCACGACAAGCTGCCGTTTGTGACGGGCATTTTTATCGCGCAGCCGTCGCCTCCCTGATCGGATTCGTTCCCTAATTCTGAGACGGCGGCAAATCCGACATGGATTCGAGGTCGCCCTTTCTCACTTGGAGGCCAGCAGTTCGGCAATGTCTGGTGGAGCATTGCGTTCGAGCCAATCCAATGAGTCGACCTCCGCTGGATCTAATTTGGCCCTCAGTTTTTGGTATTCCCGAGGGGCGTGGCTATGCCGTAATTTACCAAGCGCAAATACCGCAAGAGTCCGCAGGGTGCTTCCCATGGCCACTCGTTTGTTGGCATTAGGTCGATCAAATAGAGATGAAACGTCCGCCACAATTGGTTCCAAGTCCTCCCACTCCCGCACTGCTGCAGCCAACAGGGCATTAAAAATGACAACGTGATTTGACACAGAGCGCAAGACTGAAAGGATCTCGGCCTTCGATACTGCGGGCGACTGCATTCGGGCTATCAGTTCGTTGTTTGTCATGGTCCAAGAAGATCTAGTTTCCGCTGGCGCGCCATATCGAGCAACTCTCTTCCCAAATCAAAACGTTGCATCCTTCGGGCCATGTTTATCTCGATCATGTATGCGTCAAACTCTGACTGCCAATACTGTTCGGGAGTCATGCGGAAGCCCGGTCGCCCAAGTGCATCATAATCCCACACGTGTCGCGCCTCGTGTCGGAGGCCGCTAATTGAGATGTCTTCGTTGATTGTGAGTTGTCCAGCTTGTCCGGGGCGCAAACCCGGAGAGAAAAAGTTATCTATCCGTGACGAGACTCGCACCTCATGACCTGCGGCAGCAATCCGATTTAGAGTAAGCTCGAATTCTGCAGGATTGGACAGCCGAGCTGGTCCCAGTGCATCGAGCATTACATCACCACCAGAATTCAGCACCGTCGTTGCGGCAGATTTACGCAGGACTCGCCCCGCAACTCCCTCCGCCACGTCTTCGATAGCTAGTTTTGCGCCCGCTCGCATGGCAGTTCCTTCGCCAATCGTCAATATGTTAACGAAAAGCTCAAAATCGCTTCCCTGATTCTTTGTATTTTCGGCCGCCTCGGCTTCGCCGGGGTCAATGATGCCATTCCTGCCTACGTCCCACCTGTCAAAATCGCGAATCTGGTTTTGCGCCCAACTGACTGTATCCTCGAGATCCTTCACTTCATCTCCGAGCCGGAAAACTTCGTTGCCGGCCCTGTTCCTAGCTATCAAGTTATCGTAGTTGAAGTTTTTAAGGTATTGTTGCTCCAACAGCTCAAGTCTTGCTATCTCGGCTTTCTTCGACGCAATTAGCCCATTAGACTTGCGAATAGTGTTATAGAAACGGGTCAGATCCAAAATGGTTTCGCCTTCCCATACATCCAGCCCCAACGGGTCGCACCGATTAACCGGATCATTGCCGCAGTAAGCATAAAGGTTGAACCCGCCGGTTTCGCCGAGGGGGTCACGGCTGAGCCAGCGGCCTTGGGAGGGGTCGTAGTGGCGGTAGCCGAAGTAGTAGTGCTGGCATTCCTGGTCATACCATTTGGTCTGGAAGCGGAAAGGGCAGGCGGTGGTGTCGCCGCTGTCGCCGTAAGGTTCGCCAAAGGGTCCGTAGTTGTAATAAGCGACGGCCTGGCCGGTGCTGGCATCGACGACGGCGATGATGTTGCCGAGGCCGTCGTCGATAGGTAGGAGGGTGCGACCACCTTCTTCGTAAATCGCCATGAGGCCGCCGATGCCGCCAGCACCGTCGAGGGTGTCGCTGCGATCCACTCCCCACTGGAACCAGCGCGCGGGCAAGGTGACGGCAGTGGTCAGACTCGTGCCAGTGACGGTGCGTTGCTCGTAAATCGGTAACCACCCTGACCACAACACCTGGCTGGTTTCGATACGGGTGGTTTTGTTAGTGTAGGTGATGTTGTGGGTCTTGCCGGTGCGGCGGCCATCAGAGTCGTAGGTGAAACTCAGGCTCTCAGAGGCGGCGCCGACGACGGTGGAGGTGCCAGCTTTGCGGGTCATCCCCGTCAAACGGCCGAGTGAATCCCATTGATAGGTCCAGTAAGCATCGGCTGCCAATCGTCCGGGACCGTCGTAGCTCAGGGTTTCGTTGGTGGGCGGAACTACCACCGTCAAATCGGCTTCCGAGATGGCAGTGGCCCCGTTATATCCCACGCCGGGATAGGAGCCAAGGACAGTAATCCCGATGAGGCTCGTGTTGCCGCCGTTGTAATCCAAACCAACCGACCAAGTATTGGAGAAGGCGCCCGTGGTGGGATTGACACTCAGGTTTTGCCAGGAGGATGAGAGGGAAGTCTGGACGGAGACCTGGGCCAAAGGCGCGACCGACCCCGAGATGCCGAAACCGCGACTGGTGAGAGTACGGCTGCCAGTTTGGTCGAGGGTATTTGTGCCCTGACTGTAACCGGTGCCAGAATTGCGATTGCCGCGGCTGTCGTAGCCATAAGTCACGGTGGAAGCCCGAGCGGGAACCGGTAGAGCCTGTGAGAGTTGGCTAATACTGGTGTATCCCATGCTGTTCCAGTTGACCCCGGTGGTGGCCGTACGAGAGGTGATGCGTAACCGGCTATCGTAGCTAAAATCAAACGAGAAGGTTCCGGCTACTCCGGTGTGAGCCAAGCTCAGGATCAAGGCGTTGGAGGAATTATAGCCCCAGGTCGAGGTGAGCGTATTTTGCGTAGCGGAAGAGCCGCGCGTGAGGCTTTGGAACCGGCCCGCGGTGTCTCGTGTGGCATAGACTGCATCGACGAGGCCATGCGAACCGCTCAATCGCGAGTATTGGTCATAATCGAAACTGAATGTTTTAACGGTCGACCCGCTTTGCTTGACGGTAATGCTGTTCAGTCGCCCATTGGAATCCTGGCCCCGATCAATCTCCCAACCGCTCCAAGGGCCGGCGGTAAAGACTTCGGTATTCAGTTGGCCGTGCAACCAAGTTGAGGTGCGGGCGTCATTCGGTCCGGAGACGTTCTTGCGAGGTCCGGAATTGTAAAAATTCTCCACAATCGCACCGCCATCGTAACTGGTCGTCCGGGAGGTCGGCGCCTCATTAACGGTTACATTCGCGCTCCCGCCTGACCCCGACTCCGATGCAACCGAAACGGTGCCATCGCTATTGCGGGTATATGTATCGAGGATGCCCGGATAATTCTTACTCAGTGTATCCCCGCCAAAATTGCTGTCGATGGAGAGAAGACTGTTGACTGTGGTTTGATGTCCGGACGCCGTGTCGCTAGTGCTCATCGTGAGCGTGAGGGAATCCGCAGGGGTGATGGCGGTAGTGTCGCCAACCGAATCGGCTGCATACGATCCCGTTGTCCCCTGGGTGGAATCGCTCACTGAAAAAGTAA
Organism: Chthoniobacter sp.; assembly: GCA_036501065.1. Classification (GTDB taxonomy): domain Bacteria; phylum Verrucomicrobiota; class Verrucomicrobiia; order Chthoniobacterales; family Chthoniobacteraceae; genus Chthoniobacter. Next base: position 155,295 of record DASYAY010000062.1, read on the forward strand.
ATCCGCCACCGCCATTTCCGTACGTGAAGGTTTGATTGGTGCCGGGGCCAGTAAGGCTGGTGACGCGGCCGTTCACGTCGAGGCCAAAACCTGAATTCATTCCACCCACGGTGCCGGTGGCTCCGGTCAATAGGTTGGACGAACTGCTGGCGTTGAGGTTCACACTCACACCGCTGAACGTGCCGCTGATGGTGCTGGGAACGCCCTGGGCCTTGGCAATGGTCAACGAATTGCCTTCCAATCCACCGGTAATCTGACGCTGCGATGCGTTCTCGCTCACGGTAAGGGCATCGGCAGAAAGCCCCCAAGGGGTAAAAGTGGTACTGCCTTGGCCAGGATTGACCGCCTGGCTGGAAATTGGTTTCCAACTTCCGCCGCTGCCGTCGCTGTCGTCGAAGAGATTAGACGTCATGATGACGCTGCCGTTTTGGACGCTACGCACCTGCTGCAAGTAGTTATTGCCGCCCTTGGTGATGGTGAGGGTGCCGCCGTCGGAGGAGAGCGTGGAAACGGTGGTTTGCTCGGTAGGCCCGGCTCCCGGGGTAAAGGTGACCGTGCGCGAGGTATCATCGTATGCCCACTGGTCGGTGATCGAATTACCATTGGCATCCGGGTGCTTGATGCTGACGACGCGGCCGAGACCGTCGTAATGGGTGGTTACGATGTTGCCGCTGCTGCCCCCGGTCTTCGTCGATTCGGTGACCTGAGTATAAAGGCCACTGCCATCCGCCCCGAGCACTGTACTACCACCGCGGCTACCCTGGCCATTGCCCACGGAACTGAGAAAACCGCTGGAATCGACCGCCAAACTCACGGTGCGTCCGTCGACGGTGCTGGAGCTTTGGCCCGAGGGATTGATCGTATAGGAAGAGCCCCCGCCGAAACCGGAATTGCCAGCCGTCAAATCTCCAAAAGGCGAAAAAGTTTGCGAAGCGGTATAATTTGCGCTCGAGCTATAGGAGGGCGAAAGCGGATTGCTGAAATTGAATGTGAACGTTTCCGCCCCCTGGGTGATCGAGCCCGGTCGATCGAGCCAGTCCGGATTTTGGACCTTCGAATTTCGACCGCTCGGATCGGTGATATTCGTGGCATCAGCCCAATAGACACCGGAGCCGGCATAAGTGATCTGGGTCTCTTCGCCGAGAATATTAAGAACGGATTGCGGTGCGCCCCATGGCGTAAAAGAGTCCCCGCTGGCATAATCCAATGTCACGCCGCCCGAAGTGACGGAACGGCTAATAAGGCCCCCATAAGAATTGGTGACAAGGGTAGTGACAGTGCCGTTGGACAAACTCGACCCCCAACCCGAACTGGCAGTCGTGGTGGTGGTGTCGCCGCTCGCGATGGAAGTGTATTTCTCCTCATAACCACTCGGATAGTCGACTTCGCTCAGGGTCCAAGGAGGAGAGCCGTCGTAGCCAGATGGCGCGTGGTAATTGTAGGTGGCCTGCTGAGTGTTGTTTACCGACAGGGTCACCGATGAAAGCCCTGAATTATAGGCCGCCTTGGTCGAGCGGAACGGCGTCTCGTTGAGGTTTTCTGTAAAACTGTAGACGTTACCGGAGAACCCGCCGGTTGCGGTGTAGTATTGGCCGGCGATCTGACGGGAATCCCAGGTGATATTACCATAATTGTCAAAGTTAGTAGCGCGCCCGTTTTGCTGCCAATTGACGTCACTGGTCCCGTATTGCACGCCCGCAAGGATGTTGCCATTCCAATTGTTCGCGGGCTGCCAATTGAAGGTGGTTTTTCGAGTCACCCCATTCCTTGTGTCTTGCAGGGAGGCCATTTCCGCCCAATCTCCACTATTCACCGGGTCCCCAAGCCAACTGATTTGTTGGGTAGAAACTACACCGCCTTGCCAGCTTTGCGTGACCGTCCACGGAGTAGTGGTCAAGTTGGTAGTCGGGTCCGTGGACAAATTTCCTACCTGGATAACGTCCTGGTAGGTCGTGTCGTTTGCATTAGGTCCGGCCGAGAAGGTATACTGGTCCGTCCAAGTCGCCGATCCGAACGTATCCTGATTAGTCACATGTAGGATTTCGTGATAAACTTGGTCATTGTCATCAACACGCAAGTGGGCGGTGTCTTGCGCGAGGCCTGAACTGTCGACCGAAGGATTTGAGAGGATGACCGTTTTGAACGGGTTACCCGACGGTGAATAAAAATGGCCTGCCTTGGAACCGGCTTGCGAAGCCCAATAGAATTTCAAAGTCCTCTGATAGGTATTATCGTAATGGACATCGACGAGGACGTCTCCACCGAGGACCTGGCGCAGGTGAGGGTTGGACCAAATCGAAATATATTGGTTCCAACCATACGGAAAACCGGCGTCGACGAACTGTTGGTTGTCCACTGCCTGCGGTTCGACGTAACTGCCCCCACCGATGGGATTATCCGTATATTTCTGAGGGTCTTCCTCATAAAGGACTTCGAATTGAGCGGGAGAACCGCGAAAAATGAGGGAGGCAAAACCATCCGGACGGGAGCCCAGCCAGGCGACTTGGTTGGGGTCGGTTTTTCCTCGTCCCAATTGGATCCGGACCAACTCGCCATTTTTGACCGTCGTTTCCACCGTACCAAAACCATAGGGAGCGACTCCCTGCTGCTTCCCGGAGGCTGGAACCAAAAGGGCAAAATTCGGCAGGAAGACGAGATTATAGCCGATGCCTAGATATGCGCCGTTATAGGATTGGGTTCCAGCAGAAATCTGGAGGTAGGAGCTTGTGTCTCCAGTAAGGCCACTTATTGGCGGCCCCATGCCCTCACCTATAATGGTTGGCACAGAAAGGCCACTCCAGGAGAACGGATTCAATAAATCTGTAGCTCCAGGAGTCCCGATGCTGAATGAGCCGCCGCCACCGTCTTGCATAGCAATGGGCTCCCAGGTGTTGAGCAAAAGAGTTCCTTGGGAATTGTTTGCCACATCCTGGACGAATCCACTGAAGGGATCTCCGATATAATTGCCGAGCATCGTGTACATGACCATGGTGCCATCGGTCGGCAGAGAAACTCCAGGGGCGGCAATCGACGCGTTGAAATTGGTGATGTCAACATTAATACTGGTAGTTGCAGATACTTGATCAGAACTACTGGAGGAGTACAATGTCGGCCCGGATATCGACTGGGTGGTGGTTGTCAGTGCATACCCCTGCCAACCAAACAGTTCTCCGCCCAATGGTGAATCTGAAGCTGTGGGACCGGAAGTCGAACTCGAAGCATCGCCTCCCGCAGCCGACAAGTATGGGAAATTGAGTGAAAAACCTACAGCCTGGTCCCCACTCCCTTCCTGATCTGTATACGTGACTGAGGAGCCAGTGACGTTACCTGGGTTTACCACCGCGATTAATTGATCAATTCCAGAGGCGAGCAGACGCAATTTAGTGCGCCAGTTATTGACCGTGAAGATACCAACCTCCGGCAAGAGAAGCGGAGCGGGCGTCCCAGAATAGTACGAATAATAACCGCCGCCAAAACCAAAATTGACGAGGTGGAGTGTGTTCGGATCGCAAGCGTAGAAAGACCACTGAACCTGCTCGTACGTTTGGGAAGCCATATTAAGCGCGTCGATGGCATCGCTCAAGCTGGTGATCGTTCCGTCGGCTGGGAATGCCGGGACGTTATCGCTCCATTGCAGGGGCGTGCCGCCACTGTAAGCAACCCTCAGGTTGAGCGCGCGCAAAACGGCTTCGATCGTCTGGCCGGGTGAATGATACGTCAGAGACAAAAATAAAGCCGTCAGGATAGCGAAGCGGTATAGCCAACAGTGTCGCCAGGGGGCTTGCATAGGAACCGTGCTCATGGTGTCGTGAAGGCACCAACCTGAAGCTGGACCAATGGAGCATCTTTTTTCACTGGATTGGTTCCACTCTGGAGTTCCAACCAATCCGGGAAGCCGTCGCCATCGGTGTCAGCGACATTGGGATTCAAACCGTTGATGTATTTCTGCCAAAGCGTGAGGTGCCCATCCGCGGAGAGGGTGGTGGTGGGATCCACAGGCACAATGTTGTAAAGAGTCCACCAAGCGGCTGGAATGCCGAAGGGGGCAGGATCACCCGGTCCACCGGGAGGATTTGGAGCATTCGATGGGAGACTGAAAGAAAAGATATTTTTCAACTGGCCCAAATTGACAGTCGCATAATCGTCGGGGCCACTGGCACATGGGTTGGCAGTAGCGAGGCCATCGAGAATCAATTGATTGTAGAATAAGCTGGCTACCATTTTGAGTTGGCCAAGGTTGAGTGCGGCGTAGTCGTCGCGGACGACGCCTTGTCCAGCGGGCGACGTCCAAGCCCCAATCATGGTATTGATTTCCGCGCCGGCGCCTCCTTTTGTTTGCAGGGTGGCATTCATGACGGACGCCGCCTGGTGGGCCATTTCTTTGAGCTGGCCGATGTTCGCCACAGCATAGTCATCCGGCGACGGATAATCGTGACTGGCCCAAGAGGGTGATTGGTTGTTTAGGTTCGTCGGCAGAATAACACCCCACTGGAACCACCAATCGGGATAATTGGCGGGCTTGTCAGAGGGGACGGGCCACGCAACAGCCGTTACTGCGAGGCCGAGGGTGAAAATCCAGAACATTGTTCCGGTGAGCCACGGACACCGGGTCGAGGAACCTGGAGCTTTCGCGGGAAAGAGCATGGTCAAGCTGAAGCTTGGGACCAAGCGGGGAAATCTGAAGCACCAAAGCGCGCCCTGCGAGCGGGGAACGAATAATTTCATATTCGCGAGAAGCGAAGGAATTTACTGGCCCGGCACCGCTCCGCTGGTGAACGTGCCCATATTGATGTCGCCCGCAGGTAGGACTCGAATCGGGACTTGGTAGGAGGCACCGTTGACCGGATCGAGGTTGATAGCGGCAGAGGCTTGACCGGCAGAACTCGGATTGTAAAGAAGCAGTCGATGGCCACTGTCCAGTTCCATGGCCATGACCTGATCGGTGTTCCCGTCCGTGGAAGGGTGGTACCAGAGCCAGTTCACGGCGGCACGGGTCGTGGAGAGGCCGATCTGGCTGACGGAACTAGTTCCCCCATCCGCATAGGCAATGGCAAGGCCGTAGACAGATTCATTGCCAAGCTGCCAAGAGCCAAGACTCAGGCTGTTGCCTTCAATGTCCAGGCCGCCGTTGAGGTTGGTCAAACCCCCGCTGGTACTTGATCCACCATTCGCGGTCGCCAGCGGGTGTCCTGAGCTGTCCGTTGCGCTGATCGTCGCTGTGTAACCATTGCTTCCAGAGCCCACACTGACAATGTTCCCAATACCGTTGCCGGAGCTGGCGAAGTTGAATTGATGTGTGGCAGCGTTGTAGGTGCCGGTAATCGGTGCGCCGCTGTATCCAAGGCCGGGGGTATAGCTGACGGCACCGGTTGCGGCGTTTATTGACAATTGCTGACCAAGCGAACCGGTATAGACATCCACACCACTTCCTGAAAGCCCTGCATTATACGTGAGCGCCGATCCGTTCACAGCGACTTGGGGCGGATTTCCATCAGCCGGCGCATTGGACGGCGGTGTCAGGCTGACGATGGCACCATTGGTCAGGTTGGTGAAATTGCTCAGGCCATCCCAACTGCCTTTGAACGAAGCGCTCTGGCCATATTTGCCGGTGACGAAACCCTGGAAGCCGGTGCCGGCATTCCAATTCCAACTCAACACCACGGTGAGATCGTAGTCTGGGGCGTAATAGGAGGAACCCCCAGTTCTGGGCAGGCCGGCTCCGGAATCATATTGGCTGTTTGCGATTGGGCTGCACGCGATGCCGTTCACATACAGCGTTGTCGGATAAATGTTCGTCGGAGGCCAGCCTGAGATAGCATTCTCGATGACCTCGTTGCCAGCACTGTAAGCGTAAGGCGGGGCGGTATAAATCCCGTGTTCATCCTGCACCAAATAGACTCCGCTGGGAAGACTACTGTACTTTAAGCCCCAAGAGCCATCAGGTCGTTGATACAAGTAATTCGGTGAATACGCCGTCCCATCGTTACCTACTATTTGGTATCCTGGACCGTTGAAACCAAACAGCAATGTGAGCCCGGGAGACAGGCCAATAGGATTTCCCGCACTATCCAGCGCAAAGAAGTCCGAATCCGGAACACTGAACGTGGAGGTCGCCGTGCTGTAACTGCCGGAAATGCCACCATACGATGGGCTGGTGCCAGAAGTGACCGATCCATTGTTGATAGTTACAGACCATTGATTCGAACTGTCCGCGTAGTAGTCATTCCCACTGGAATCCGTGGATTGATAAGAAAGCAAAGCGCCGTCCCAGGAAATGAAAAGCGGCCCTTGACGAGGAGGAGGAGTTCCGCTGCCTCCACCTGGCCCCCCTCCTCCACTGCCTCCCATTTGCGAAAGGCTTACCTGAATTGAAGTCGGTGATATATTTGAGAATTGAAGCTGAACCGGATCGAAGGTTCCGGAAAAATAATTCCCCAGATCTGAATCGCCTGATACGGAACCGCTGTACATACCATTTGTATAATATCGTTGTATCGTGACCTGCTGGCTACCGCTGGAATAATTATCTTGTTCTGAATACCAGCCCTGCCCAAAAGAAACTTGAATCCCCTGCAATGAGTAACCCGGAGAAGAAGTGTCACTTGAGTCCAGGACATAGACAATCCCCGGTGGATTAGGCATGATGTTTGACTGCGGCCACGTCCCGCCCGTCTCATCTATCAAGTTATTATTCCCCGTATAGAGATATGTGGGCGAAGAGTCGATCTCGAATACCAAGCTATCAGTGGGGCTTAGGAAATCTGCGTAGTAGATTCCATTGACCGTAAAGGTTAGATCAGGATACACCCACGCATTGCCATTCCACAGGCCAGTGATCTGATAAGTCGAGCGCACCGAAATGCTTGAACCCGCAGAGTTTGCCGACGCTGCAAACGTCTGTCCGTCCGACTCGAGCGCAACGATTAGCCCCATGTCGCTGAACAGCTGAGAATTAGGAGAAAAAGTGGCACCTAAGTCGCCATCATTTTCGAAAACGTTATAGTACGAATCCACCTGAATCGTATCGCCGCTAGGTGCTTGGTAGTTATCTTCGGCGTTACCTGTGTAAGGGGAAGTGTCACCTCCCTGAAACGCATATATTTGCCCATTGTAATAAATCATCGGTGGCCCAAATCCCTGCGCCTCCGCCTCTTGCCCCGCGACGAAGAACGTAACTAGACATAGCATCAAGAATTTTGCGATTCCCAGGCCCAACGAAATTGGCCATTTGCTCATCCGCGTGCCACGCTTCTGCGGGAAGATGTCCGAAAGTCTAGACTTGGATTTCATAAATGAGGGCGCGGCTGTTGATTGGAGCGAAGTTGAATTGGGCTTATGTTAAATTCCCCAATCGGACGGCAGGATTGCTGGCGACTGCCATAGAACGCCGACTCGGCCCAGCATTGGCCGTGCAAAATCCAATACCTGTCTCTGATCTGTCTCTTATTTGCCTCCATGCTATTCGGGGTGAACGGCGAGGAGTAGAACGATTCGAGAGAAGATTTGTCAAATTGTTTTTTTGATTCTCGGAGGTCGGACATTCGCCGACGGATAGCTCCCGAGCATTGCACTTTGTCTACATAGATTTACTCAGGTAGATACCCTATGAATTATCCTAGGTTTACCTGCGTGTGGTGTTGCGACATCATCGAAATTCGAGAAACTCTGTCGACATTCGACATCCGTTGGCCACCCAGACCTACCGGCACTGTAGACCAAAGTCTGCAGGAACGTGCAGGGGACTTCGGTGGCGAATGGGTCGTGCGCCGAGTTAACAATCATACGTTTGTTGGATTCATCCCGTCCGCATCCCTTTGGCTGCGGCGAAGACGAGAGGCCACCAGAAGATTGCACTCGGGGCTTCGCCGTGTCTTGTTCGCATGCAACCATGCCCATCATCCCTCTTCAAAGAGCATTGGCCGTCGCGCTGCAGCACCATCATGCTGGGCGGTTGGCTGAGGCGGAGACGATCTATCGGCAGGTTCTGGCAGCAGAGCCGCTGAATATCGATGCGTTGCACTTGCTGGGAGTTCTTGCGCATCAAGCTGGGCGACAGGATGCTGCAGTGGACTTGCTGACAAAAGCTATCGGCCTAGCGCCGGGTGTGGTGAATTTTCACGCCATTCTGGCGGAAGCTTACCAGGCTCTTGGGCATTGGGACGAGGCGATTGCCGCGTATCAACGGGCTATCGCCCTCAAACCCAACTATCCCGAAGCACTCAATAATCTGGGCAATGCCCTGAAAAATAAAGGGCACTTGGACAAGGCTATCGCCACATACGGGCAGGCCATCGTGCTCAGGCCAAACTATCCCGAAGCGCACAGTAATCTGGGTAATGCCCTTAAAGACGAAGGGCGCTTGGATGAGGCCATCGCCGCATACCGGCGGGCCATCGCCCTCAGGCCAAACTATCCCGAAGCGCACAGCAATCTGGGTGATGCCCTCAGGGAAAGAGGCCAATTCAGCGAAGCCGTCGCCGCCTCTCGTCGCGCCATTGCGCTCCGAAGCGACATTCCCGAATTCCACATCAATCTTGGCATTGCGCTGAAAGAGCAAGGGCACTTGGACGAAGCCATCGCCGCATACCGGCAAGCCGTCACCCTCAAGCCGGACGACCCTGAGACGCACGTCAACCTCGCTTTCGCCCTGCTGGCGCAAGGAGACTTTCTCCAAGGCTGGGAAGAATACGAATGGCGATGCAAAATCAAAGCTCTTGAGACTCAGCGAGGCTTTACCCGTCCCCAGTGGGATGGAGGTCCGCTGGAAGGGCGTGCTCTCTTGCTCCATACGGAACAGGGTTTTGGCGATGCGATTCAATTTATCCGCTACCTGCCACTGGCTGCCGAGAACGCTGGAAATATCATCATCGAATGCCAAGAGGAGCTTCAGCGCCTTTTTCAAAGGATAGCGCCCGATTCGCAAGTCATCGCCAAAAGCCAGTCGCTGCCAGAGTTCGAAGTGCAATGCCCGCTGTTGAGTCTGCCCCGTCTGTTCCACACTGACCAGACCAACATCCCGCAAAGTGTGCCTTATCTGCATCCCGAGGCTGTCGGGGCCGAGGCCTTCCGCGATCGAATGGGAGGCAATGGCTCTAGCTTAAAGGCTGGGCTCGTCTGGGCGGGTAGTTCGGTTCACAAGAGCCTTCGCAATCGGTCTCTGAAACTAACCGACTTAGGTCCAATTGCCAAAATCCCTCGCCTTCAATGCTATTCTCTGCAGAAGGGTGACGCCGCCGTGGGCCAAGCTCCGCCATTTGACTTGGAAATTACCGATGTTACCGCGGCACTGAATGATTTCGCCGATACCGCAGCGCTCATTGCCAACCTCGACCTGGTTATATCTGTCGATACCGCGGTGGCACACCTCGCGGGCGCACTCGGCAAGCCCGTATGGACACTGCTCCCGTTCGTCCCTGACTGGAGGTGGGGTCTCGAAGACGAGACTACGCCCTGGTACCCGACCATGCGGCTTTTCCGGCAGCCGAAACTGGGAGACTGGGATTCGGTGATTCAACGCGTGAAAGAAGAATTGGAACTGCTAGTGAAGAGTAGAAGTGCCTGATCGTCTCTTCATATGAGTCGTCGACGTGCCGATTTACACAGGTGGCAAATTTTCCGCTTCGCAGACCCGGACGATCCGGACGGGTTTTTACGGGTTGGCTGGGATGCTGGCAGCCTTGCCGGCATACACAGGCTCCTGGCTCAACTGATCAAAAACCGTCCGAAACGTCCGAGATTATTTCGGCGGGTTGATCTTGAAGTACGCCTGACCCATTTTCTTGGGCAGGACACGAACGTAGTGCTTGCGGAGCATGGCCGGTGAATTGCCGACGATCGCAGCGGCTTTGGCGTAGTCTTGGTCGAGCGAGATGCGGTAGGAGCAAAACGAATGGCGGAAGACGTTCTGTGGAAGGGTCACACCGGATCGCTTTTCAAGTGCCTGTCGCCGCATACCCAATTCTCCGGCATGAGGACACCAGAGGCTTGCTGAACCGTCTTCAGCCACGAGATCGCATCGGCCGATGTAGAGGTGGTTCGACCCTGCCAGAAATAGCAACAAAATAGCAATTCCACAGCCGTCCTGAGTAAATCAATGCCCTTTTAAGGCGTTGGTTGCGGGTTCGAGTCCCGCCCAACCCACCATCGCTTGAGCTCTGGAAAGGAATGGCCGAAAACCGCTTCCCGGCCTCTTCCGCTGCAGGAGCTCGCCGACAACAAGAGCACCCGCGTCGGCTGACCAGAAGGTGGACACGGCGAGAAGTGCCAGCGGGAACCCGAACCCTCGTGGTTTCAATCGCACACGAAGTCGATGAAGCCCCGCTGCACGTCCGTAAACACCAGCTTCACCCGGACTCTTTCGCCGACGTCGAGCCCTTCTACCCCACGTTCCAATTTGCCCTCCACTGGCGGCTGCAAAACACGGACCCATGTTCCCTTTTCAGACGCTCCCGTGACGACGGCATCGAAGCGCTCTCCGATCCTCTTGGAGAGCAGCAGAGCTGCCGCCGACTTTCGCACCTGCCGCTCCACTTTCGTCGCGGCATCCTCCTGCACGGTGCAGTGCTCGGCGAGATCCTTCAGTTGCGCGACCGTGTACGGCGGATGCGTATCGGTCATGGCCGCTTTCAGGAGCCGTTGCGTGATCACGTCCGGAAAGCGCCGATTCGGCGCCGTCGAATGCGTGTAGTCCCGGACGGCGAGACCAAAGTGGCCGGGCGCCTCACCTCCCGGCGAATCGACCGCGTATTCCCCTCGGCCGACGAGCTTGACCACCGTGAGCGAGAGATCGGGGAACTTCTCGGGGTCCGCCTTGCGCCGCTGGATGAGAAAATCTTCGAGGGCCGCACCGTCCGGTTCGCTCGGGAGTTGAAAGCCAAACTGCGCCGCAAGCTGCGCAATGCGCGCCCAACGCTCTGGAGTGCGCAATACCCGGCGGAAGGACGAAAAGCCTTTGGATTTGAGGTACCCGGCAGTCACCCCGTTCGCTGCGATCATGAAATCCTCGATGATTTGCTTGGCCCGGTTCTTTCTATCCAGCACGAGATTCGCGAGCGCCTCTCCGTCGAAGACCGCCTTGGCCTCGGGCGTCTCCAGGCTGAGTGCCCCGTGCCGCTGCCGCAATGCCGCGAGGCGCTGCGCGACACGATCCTGTAGCCGCAAGTTTTCATCGAGACCGGGCACCTCCTCCACCCGCCGGGGCATCGGCCCCTCGCCATCGAGCCAGGCGGCCACGCCCGAATAGGCCAGCTTCGCCCGGTTGTGGACCTGCGCCCGATAGATCCCAGACTCGACGAGTCCACCGCTTTCATCGAAAACCATATCCGTCACCACGGCCGCGCGATCCTCATTCTCGTTCAGCGAAGTGAGATTTGTGGAGAGCAGCTCGGGCAACATCGGAAAAATGACCGCCGGCGTGTAAACGGAAGTCGTGTTGCGAACCGCGTGGCTGTCCAGCGCCGAACCTTTTTTCACCAGCGTATCCACATCCGCGACAGCCACGAGAATCCGCACCCGCCCTCCCGGCAGAGGCTCGGCCACCGTCAGTTGATCGAGATCGCGGGAATCATCATTGTCGATCGATGCCCACAGCCGGTCACGCAAGTCACGTCCGCCCTCGGGAGGCGGCGCGGCGGTGCGAATTCCCGATAACTCGTGCAGCGCCGCCGCCGGGAATTCGGGCTCCAGCCCGCGATCTTTCATCGCCCTTCGGGCAATGTTGGCAAGAAGCGCTCGGTTCCCCTGTGGATCTCGGCTCATGGAAGCAGAAGCCTGCGCCGCAAAACCGAGCCGAAGCAATCGAAATTCTCCGCACCTCTCCCGCAAAACCCACCCGTCGAGGCAGGCAGCTTCTTGATTCGCAAGGCTTGCCCGGGTTTCAGCAATCCCTGCGGTCTGGGACCAGTTCACGAATTCGAGAAAATCGGGCAAGGACGCTTGCGTTCTTGGAGTGCGGTGCCGCTGCACCGCTTTCGGATTGTCTGCGGGTCGGACGAGCCGGCCACCACTTTGCCCCCTCCGAAAACGCCAGAGCACTCCGCCAGTCCGGCCCGGACCCGCCGGTCCGGCCCGGACCGCGATTTCCTTCCTACGCCAATTCTCACTCCCGATTAGTCGCCACCATGACCATTTCGTTGATCAAGGAGACCTTCAAATGTCCGATTACCCATCAGCATTTTCGTCCAAGCGGGGATCGAATAGATATTCTGCGATCTATTCTAAGAGGGCGTCTAAAAAGTAAGTTGCGGCTCAGCCCGAAGGGCTGACGGACTGTAGCCGGGGGGTAACACCCCCGGAGGCGACACCCCCCACAACGGATGCACCCCGGAGGGTGTGCCGGAGTCGCCTTCCCGGGGTAATTTCCGGCGCCCCGGCCGGGGTGCGTGAGTTA
>DASYAY010000063.1:0-121289 GCA_036501065.1 Chthoniobacter sp.
GTCGCCTCCACGATCCGCGGACGATCGTTTCGGGCGCGGTCCGCTCACTTTTCCCTTTTGCCGCGTAAAATTCCCCTCGCCGAATTTCGCCGCTCCTGCAGTTCCGGGTTTTCACACGGTCTCGGAGTTTGGGCACGAGGAAAGCGAAGGACGGGAACGGCCCGTCAGGCCGCCGGCTTCTGGGACAGCGCGAGAGCGCGGTCTTCGAGCCAGTAGACCTGGAGCATGATGCCGAACCAATAGAGCGGCATGAGCAGGAGACCCCAGCCAGCGCTGGCCGCCCCCGCGAGGAAGCAGAAGGCAAAGGCGAAGATGCTCCCGATGAAATACATCACACCGGTCCATTTATGGCCTTTGTAAATGTGGCCCAGGCCCGGCACGATGCTCAGGACCACCGCGATGCGATCGCGGATCGTCCCGCTGTGGGGATGCGCTGGATGGCTGGGCGCGACCCAGTCGCATTTCGGACAGGAATCCGGATGCGCGGGATCCAGAACGGCGTCGCAGAGTGGACAGTGTGCGGTGGCTGGCCCCGAACTTGTCGGAGCGGTCATCGGAGGATTGGCTTCGATCGTTGGCATGTGGATTTCTCTCGGCTAACTTTTTCGGAATTGCCCTGCCATTACCCTGGTCCGAAAATTAGCCAGAATCAGCCTGTACGGCAATCAAAAAAGTTCCGCTTATGCCAAAACTCACCGAAATCGTCACTTACCTCGACCGCCATCTCCGTCACGCTGAGATCGCCGATTGGTCGGGAGCCTGGAACGGCCTGCAGGTGGAAAATGGCGGCGCCGTTCGCAAAATCGGCGCCGCGGTGGACGCCAGCGCCTGGGCCATTGAGCGGGCGGTGGAGCGGGGCATCAGTCTGCTTTTCGTGCATCACGGGCTCTTCTGGTCCGGCGTGCAACCGGTGGTCGGCGTGACCCGGCGCAAAATCAAAACCGCGCTCGACGGCGACCTCGCGGTCTACAGTTCGCACCTGCCGCTCGATATGCACCCGCAACTCGGGAACAACGCGCTGCTGGCCCGCGCCCTGGGCTTCCGGAAATGCACGCCGTTCTTCCACGAGAAGGGGCAATTCATCGGCCTGAAAACCAAGGCCGCGCTCACTCGCGAGGAACTATCCCGCCGCCTCGAAAAAGTGCTCGGCGCCAAGCCGCACCTTTGCCCGGGCGGCCCGTCGAAGACCGCACGGATCGGCATCGTCACCGGAGGCGCGGGCGCGGAAGTCGGACGCGCCGCGGCCGAAGGCGTCGATACCTTCATTACCGGCGAAGGCCCGCAGCATTCCTACATCGCCGCGGAGGAACTGGGCGTGAACCTTTTTTACGGCGGCCATTACGCCACCGAGACCTTTGGCGTCAAAGCCCTCGCCGCACACGTCTCGAAACGCTTCCGCGTGCCGTGGGAGTTTCTGGATCACCCGACGGGGCTGTAAGGGGCGGGAAGTTGAGAGTTGAAAGTTGAGGGTTGAGAGTCCACCACGTTGCCGCCCTCGGGTGTCGCTCCGCGCCAGTTGGAGATTATCACTCACACGCCGCGCCTCGAACATCACTACTGCGGAGCAGTCATCCTTGCGGGAACGCTGGCGGACTCTCAACTCTCAACCCTCAGCTCTCAACTTTCTGCCGCTCCCGTGCTTTCCCGCTCCTTCTTCCAACGCGATCCACTGACTTGCGCCCGCGAACTCATCGGCTGCGAGTTGGTCTGGGGATCGTGCGCCGGGATCGTGGTCGAGACCGAGGCCTATACGGCTCTCGGCGATGAAGCGGCGCACACCTTTTTCCGGCCTTCGGCCCGGACTTTCGTGGCCAGCCATGAAGCCGGGGCGGCCTACGTCTATTTCAATTACGGGATGTACTGGCTCTTCAATGTGCTCGTCAAAGGCGGCTCGGAAGACGGCTTTGTCCTGGTCCGCGCCTTGCAGCCGATTCGAGGCATTCCCACGATGCGCCGCCGCCGCTTTCCAAAAACCGCCCCGCATGATGCGGGCAAACCAAAACCGCCGGAAACGCTTTGTTCCGGGCCGGGCAAATTGACCATTGCCATGGGCATCGGCGGACAGCATCACGGGATCGATCTTTGCGTGCACCCGGAGCGGGCCTTCCACGCATCGAAATCCAGCCCAATTCCGTGGATCAGCGACGTGCGGGTCGGAATCACTAAATCCGCCGATTTTCCCTGGCGCTTTCTGGCGTCGAATAATCCGTTCGTCAGCGTGAAAGTGCGCCCCCGGAAAACGGGCAACTGACGGACGGAATCCACACCAGGCATTCCCAGGGCAAAAAGAACGAGACAGGCCGCCAAGGACTGGTGGAATCCGGTCTGAGCGCTCCGGCTCATTGGCGCCGCTGACTCCGGTGACGCCGGCATGTTGCGGAACGAAATTCACGGCAGATCCGCACCCATTCCGAAACCGAGCCTGTGAATAACTCGACCGGGGAAGGGCTGGGAAAACAACCCCCGAAAGTTTCCCACAAGTTATTCACAGCCCCAAAAGCGCCTCACCCCCAGCCGCATATCCATAACATAATACAATATATGTCATATAAAATTCCCCTTGACGGCAAAGCGGAGATTCGTAATTCTGCGCGCACCACAGCCAGAAAAAATACGACCCCCGAACACGCTGTTTTCGACGCAAACGTGTAAGGAGGTCTAACCGCCGAGATGATTGCAGCACCTCGGCGGCTGGCTGTGGCAATAACCTTGCGTCGGATAGAAAGCAATCCGTTTTGCCGCATTCCAGCACAAGGGCGCCAGAGGAGGTTTTTAGTCGTAGCGAGATAATTCAATTTCGGGAGACGCCACCCGTGGTCGAACGGGTTGCAGGAATCGGCCGTAAACTCGGGCACACAAATCCGAAGTTTACGGCCGCATTTCTGTTTCGTCTGGGGCTGAAGGCTGCTGAGGAGCTTTTGAAGGATATCGAGGCATTGTGATGCGAGCGCCCTCAATGTCCGTTGGCGTGGTTTGCGATTGCGGCCTGTTGCGCGGTGCTGTAGCCGTGCTTTGGCAGTGGTTGTGCGTTCGCTGTAAGTGTTTGCCAAGTGTAGAAAGCCGTTGTGGTTGCGATGGCGGTCAAAGCTATGGTTGGCAAGGCCAGTTTTGCGGTCCATGCGAGGAGCTGGACGATTGGGATTTGAGAGTCGGTGATGCTCCAGCGCAAGGGTCGTTCACGGTAAGGGTCCATGGGAGTTCTTCAGCCGAAATCGTGCCGCTATGAGCTGGGCTGACTTGGTGGTGATTCTGTTTTTCTGTCTCCTGGGGGCGCTGTTCTCACGGGACCTTCCAATTTCCGGGGGCAATTCCGCACCTCGAGAAAACCCAAAAACCCGGCGTTCGCGTCTGCGATCGCCACAAAAAAGAAAGTAGTAAATATGCGCATTAATGCACTCGTTGCTTCCATTGACGTTCGGTCCGGCAACAAAAACGGGAAAGCGTGGAAAATGGCGACCGCTCTGCTCGTCGAGAAAGTCCCTGCGAAGGATCGCCCGCGGCTCAAGACTCCCCTCACCCTTCGGTTGAGTGATGATGACATGGACATCGCCGACTGCGCGGCGGAATACGAAGATACCGTGATGGTGTTCGACATCACGGAAATCGGTTACGACAGTTACAACGAGCAAGTGGAAGCGCGCGGTGCCGTTGTTCGGCAAACCGAAGCGGCGAATCCTCCCGCCACCGCCGGGACGGCCAAGCAAACCACTGCGAGCGCCAAGTGACATCTCCGGGGGCCGATGGTGGACCGCGAAGCGGGCCGCCGTCGGCCCTTGGGCTTGTCTATTTGCCAAATCTCAACAGATGCCTAAATCCGCCTCCGCCTGGGCCGAAGAAATAGAAAACTTCGATTGCGCGGCCATTTTCAACGCACGCAAGGAAGCGGCGTTGGAAGCTTGTAACTTAGTCGAGCCGCAAAGGCGGCTGCGAGACATCGACAATGCTATTGCCCGCGATAAGGTCCGCAGGGCCACGTTTTATCCTGGGGGAAGTTTGGTCAAAGTTAGCAAGCTTCCTGGTTATGAGAGTTACGAAGGATCGGCGCGCGGAATCCGTGGCAAGATACAAGGATTTAGCCGTAAGTCGCGGTTAGCCTTGTTACAGACAACCGCTAAGTTGGATAGGTCCGGGGAACGGCCTAAGTTTGTCACGTTGACTTATCCTGGGGATTATCCTCGGCAGTTCACGGAATGGAAAAAGGACCTGGATTTTTTCGCGACGTATTTCATACGTCGTTATCCTGGGGCGGCGTTCATTTGGAAATTGGAGCCTCAAGAGCGCGGAGCGCCGCACTTCCATTTGCTGGTGTGGGGGGTGCCCTTCATCAACAAGGAATGGCTTTCGCAAACCTGGTTTCAAATTGTCGGTTCTGGGGATGAACGTCATTTGCGGGCGGGAACGCGGGTCGAGGACATCCGTTCGTGGAATGGTGTCATGTGTTACGCGGGGAAAAAATACATGGGCAAAGAGTGCGATGCGCCGCGCAACTGGCCGGATTACGTGGGGCGCTATTGGGGGATTTATGGGCGGGCGCGGATGCCGTTTGCTGAGGCCGTCGAGGTCACGTTTTCGGCGCGTGGGTTGAATCGGGTGCATCGGGTCTTGCGCCGGTATTTTGCAAGTAAGGGCATAGACTGGAAAACGGGCGGCGGGGTGCTGCTTTTCAGTTCGAATTTTGATTTATGGTTGCGGGCCTTCGAGTGGGCTGAGGAGGGATGGACGCACCCGATTGACCAAACCACGAAGGCAAGGCAACCTTTCTAGTGAAGTCGAAACGCCGTCGCGATCTGCGGCCTGTGCTTCGGCGGCTGGAAGTGTTGCCGCGCGAAGCGCGGGAAAAATTTTTCGATTTGCCGCTTGGGCCGGTCGAAAAACGGGTTCGCGAAATCCTTGAAAGTATTGAAGCGATTCCCTTGACAGAGAAAACCCACGAACGGCAGGAAACCGCGCGTGGGTTGGCTCAAGCCTACCTGGACGATCTGCGTTTTTTGGCGAATCTGAAACGGCTATGCGTTGCTGACGCCAAAGGCAAACTCGTTGTGGTCAACGACCCAAAGTCCCCAACGCTCCAATCCTCCTTTGCGCTTGTTCTCGAGGGCGGGGATGATTCGGACATTGCCTGATTGATAGGGCAGTTTGTGGTTGATTCGGTCGATCTGGAAATTGCCCGGTTCCGTGAGATAGGCGGTGCCTTCGATCAGTTCGGTGAATTGCTCGATTGTTAGATGCGTCTCGATTCCTCGTTCGTTGGCGTGCGAGCGGTGGGTGTAGTAAGCTGCCTTGAGAGGGTTGGCGGCTCGCCATGCGCGAAGGCGGCAGCGTTGGCAGGTCTTACGGCCGGCAAGCGGTTTCTTCCGGCAGAAACGAACGGAGCATTTCATACGCTCGATTTGGCGCGGTGTTTCCCTCCGCGCGTGTTGCCAGAGTTGTAGAGGAATTTTGCGCCGGTCAGGAGTGCGCGCTTGGGGAAGCTGGCGATGGGACCGGCCTGTCCCTCCTGCAACCGGGAAAACTCGGCGTGCTCTGCCTGGGTGAGAGTAATGGAGACAGTGAATTTACCGGCAGCCTTTTCGCGCTCGCGTTGGGCCTGCTTGTTCAGACGGTTTTTTTCCGTTCGGGTAAGCTCAAGTCGAATAGTCTGCGACTGCAATTCGTAGACGGGTGATGACATGTCAGCGGTGAGTTACGCTTCGTCGGCTGTGATTGTTATGTGGTGATGGTAGGCGCGCGGTATTTGTTCTTTTATGGTTTCGATAATTTCGTTCCAATTGATTTGAATTAGCGCTTTGTCGATTGCTGCGACTTCTGCGTCTGTTGGTGCTGAGTTTTTTGTTTCCCAGATGTTGATTTTTACGGTGTGTATTATCATAGGTTTGTTAGGGTGTTGTTATTGTTGGTTGCGTGAAAAGTAAGTTAGACGCCACGCAATGGCGTGCTCAAGGTTGGGGAAGTAATCGGAGACCGGGCAACCGTCCGCATCCTCCCAATATCCTCCCGTGTGCCATTGGTTTAGAGGATAAGTTTTGACGTAGAACCACACGCAAAGCGTGCGGCTGGTAGTGGAATGCGAAGGGGCGGGAGTGGCAGGCGCTCCGTTGGGAGGAACCCATTTCAAAAAGCCTTTAAGTCTCTTTCGTAGTGTCATGTTTTTTCTCATGGCCGTAGGCGAAACATGACACGGAGAAAGAGACGTTGGCGCGGAGCGCCATAAAGCTAACTCTATGGCAAGGCGGGGAGTTGTGGTGGAGTAGTCAAGAGAGCTTGCGAACGCGACGGTGGCCGCTGTCGGGGTGAAGTGAGGGGAAGCGGCTTGACGTGACAGCGTGGCGGGTTCGTGGGTGGCTGTGTTGGATGCTAGGGCGTAGGCGGTCTGCGGCCTGGGTGCTTTGCGGTCGCTGGCGCGGCAAACGCGAGGTTCGAGGTCCGCTAACTCTGCAGAGTATGGTTGTGCGCTGGAAAGGCGGCTTGCGAGCGCGGGAGTTAGCTCTCTGTGTCAGCTGTGCGTGCTCCTTTTCCCCATAAGTCAAGGGTAAAGTTGTATACAACATCCCGATTGCACTTAGTAACTGTTCGGCTAACTCTGCTCGCCGTGCAAGCTGCCGTGGGTAAGTGGTAATGGAACCCACGGCAGGGCGCACATTAACCAACACAAAACCAAACAATCGCACGAATGAAACTCTGTATTGACGTGGTAACTGGGTGGGGCGTCGGAATGACTGTCTTTCTCGTTGGCGCGGGATTCTTCTACGCTCTCAAGGCGTTCAAGCTTCCGATGGATGTATAGGGTGTAAGTCGTGAACGCGGTCAGATCAGAAATGAAAAAGTTCATCCTCAGCAAATTGCAGCTCTTGCTCTGCATCATCGCCCTTGTGGCTTCCGTCGCTTCGGTTCATGCCACTGGCACCGATCCGATCGACTTCAGCACGACCGGCACGACCATCGGCGGCTATGTCACGGATGCCTTCGCGGCAGCCGGGGCCATCTTCGCCCTGATTTGGGGCGGCAAGCTCATGGTGAAGGCCTTCAAAGCCTTCGGTAAGTAACGCGGGCGGGAACCCAACTTACAGGGGGGCACTTGGGAAACCGGGTGTCCCCCTTTTCGCTTTTATGAAATACTTACTTTTCTTCTTCGCGCTCGTTGTTGGTTGCACGGCGCAAGCGCAATTTGGTTTGGAGATACATCCTCTTGTCGCTCCTATTCTGGCCGGGCTTCCTGTTGGCGGGACGGGGCCGAATTACGATGTTCATGGGGACGAGTGGGTTGTTGTTGGTTATGGCAATGATAGTTGGATGATTGACGCCGACAGTATGTTTTTTTATGGGGGGATTGCCTTTTATGGATACACGATTCAGATGGGCAACGGTGCTTACGGTCTGACCGGCAACAACTACATTCCTGACCAGCCGGACGGCGTTGCGGCAAACTTCGATGGGTTGGATTCCAATGCTTCGGTGAATGGCACGGATTTTCTCGCAGAGCTAAAGCAGATTCGGCTTTATGCGTGGTATGCCTGCCGCTGTCTGGGTTTGGGTCTTGGCCTGGGTTTGGCGGCGTTGACGATTCAAGGCTTTAGGGGGTGGATCAATGTTTAAATATTTCTGTTTCGTTCTGGTGTTCTGCGCGCTGGTCAATGTCTCTCTCGCGGGGTCGACTACGTTAGCGTATTACGAAGCCGCAGATGGTTCGCATAACGCGAATTACTCGGCGGCTTATACCGTGACTGTTCAGCCGTCGACGGGCATTGCTGACGATACTTACACGATCTGGGGTCATTGGAGTTGGAGTGGTCAAGGTCCTGTAGGTAGCGGCACCGCTACTTCCGATGTTGTGATGGGTAGTGTTAAGATCGTTGGTGGCGTTGTTGCTTCCTACCCTGCTACTCCCAATTTCACGATGAGCGTAAACGCCATGAATGCGAATGTTCCTTCTGGTCATGGTCCTACCAGCCAGGATTCCCCGTCAACCGGTGTTTGGAATGGCACGCTCGTGATGACTTATACCCTGGTCAAAAATAGTTCTGGTGTCAGTGTTCCTTTTCAAGCGCTGGCAACTTCCGACCCTTACAGCGTGCAATTTTGGAGCACGGATAGTCTTCCAACCGTCACTTCCTTTGGGGAGGCTATCACCCTGGTTATCGGCAATGGGGGCAGTAGTGTGCAATTCCCTGCCAAGTTATCCGCCAATGATGGTAAAGCACATGAGGTCGAAATCACGGTCAATGGCACGGCAACGCAAGGATGGACGGTTCCGGCTGGTGTTGCGGGTGGGGCTGCGGTTACGAACACGTTGACTCTCACGCAGACGTGCCGTAATGGGGACGCCATTGCCTTTACGGTGGACGGTGCATTGACGGGCAAGGATAGCGGCATTGTGAATCTGGCCGGGGGCGCTACGGGTTATTGGACGCCTTTTGTGTGGTCGTGGAATTTGACAACTCCTCCACCGCAAGGCACACCCACGGGGACCGCTTCAAATTCTGGCAACACGACGACCACGAACGATTCAGACAATTCGCCTGGATCATCCACTAGCGGTCCTCAAAATACACCTCCCAGCACGGGCCAAACCACGGTTGTAAACAATCCAAATACGACCATTTCTGGCACTGGCGCGGGCGCAACGAATCAGGATATTTACAACGATGTCCTGCAAGCCTTGCAAGATGCGGGGAATAACTCTACGGCTGCGACCGTTGCCAGTTTCACTCCCGGTTTGGACGTTGGCACACAGCCGACTGGCGTTGGCGGCAATCAGGGCACGCAGTTACAGACGGATGCAACCCAAGCCATTAACGAATGGCAGACCGCGAGCACTTCGGGAAAGAGTCTGATTTCAAGCCTCGGGCCGGGCGGCTCTAACACCTTGCAACTCCCCTCGCCCGGTAGCCTGGGCACGGCTTACACGTTCCAACTGAGCACGATGCACATTGGCACGGCTGCTCTTTCTCTCACTTTGGATTTAACGCCGTATCAGAATATCATTTCCGGCTTCCGGCTGTGCGGTGCGTTTTTCCTCGGTGTCAGTGGTTTCTTTGCAGCAATAAAAATCATCCGTTCGGGGGTTGCTTAAGCTATGTTTGATACCATCATTGAATCGTTGGAAGCTCTTTGGGGCGCACTCATTGACGCCGTGCAAGCGGCCTGGGATTACGCGCAAACTGGTTATGCGTGGATCGTCGGTTTGATCGTCGTTTTCGTCGGGTTGCTCGATACGTTGGTGCAAGACGTTTACTCCATGCTGCAAAGTGCAGTGGACGCGCTTGCGGCTATAGTTGCTCCCTCGGGTAGCGTGACTGTCCCGCCGTCCCAATATTTGAGCATGGTTAACACGTTTTTCCCGTTAGACATGGCCATAACTATAGCGGTAAGTCTCGTTGCTCTCTGGGCTGCCTGCACGTCTTACCGGTTGATTAAGTCCTGGCTGCCGACCGTTTCCTAATGTAGCTGCTGACATGTCATCGTATGATTGAAGTCTTTGAAGGACGGCTAGGTGGAGGCAAGACCTATTCCGCCGTGGTTCGGATCGTCGATCATCTTCGCCAAGGGGGATGCGTTTGCACGAATGTCGAAATCATCCCAGAAGCGATTAAAGCTTACGTCGCCAGAATGTGGCGCGTCGAGGTCGAGGACGATCAGGTAATAAAACTCACCGACGAAGAGATAGGGGAATTTTACAAGCATACTCCCTCGGGCACGGCAGAGCTGCCGGTGTTGGTCATTGTCGATGAAGCACACCTCAACTTCAATGCGCGGGAATGGAATAAAACGAGTCCAGAGTTGCTTTCGTTCCTGACGCAATCTCGTAAGGTGCACACAGACATTATTTTCATCTCGCAGAGCGCCGAGAATATCGACAAGCAATTTCGAAGGCTCGTCCAATACATTTGGCGTTTTCGCGACATGCAGCGGTTCAAGGTCGCGGGTCTGGGCATCGGCTGGCCGTTTCAACAGATCCTCGTTTGCCAATACGATTACGATGGGAAATGTCTGCTGGATCGGCGGCTGACGACGAAAGACGTTCGAATTTTCAAGCTTTACAACACAAACTCTTTGTTGAGGACGTTCCCGCGCCTCCAGGGGGTAAACACAAAGCGGGATTTGAAAAAGATAACGAGAAAGGCTCCACCTATGGCGAAATATGTAATGATTCTACTCCTCTTGGGCGGGTGTTATGCGGGGTATAACCTGTGGGCTAAATACAAGGATCACACTAACCCGCAAGCGGAGGTGAAACCGGCTGCCACACCCGCGCCGATTTCCGCCCACTTCCAGCGGGAAGCTCCGGCCAACACGGCTACAGCGCAAGAGAAGGCGAAAGCAGCTTACGAGATTTACGACGAAACGTTTCGCGCCTGGAATGGGCCGGATAAGACTCTGCAAACCGAAACTGGCTGGTATACGGTCGGGGAAATGTCAGGGCATGGTTACGTGGTTGCCGTCTCTCCAGAGCGAGCGCGGGTGGCGTTGCCGGACGGTCGTCCTGGTTGGGTCGTGGCGGAGGTCAAAACGGCTATGGTGCCCAAGGAGAAGAAAAGCGAGGTGGTCCCTGCCGTTGTGGCGGCTGTGTCGGCACCGCAAGCCACGCCAGCTCCTCCGCTCTTGGCGCGGGTGCCGACGGTCGGTGTGGATCAACCGGACGAAGCGCCAGCGCAAACCGTGCCGACTGGCACAAGCGGCGGATGGCCAGTGAATAAACTCGGCAACTTTCCTAGGAGGGCGCGGTGATGAATCCGATGTGGCATCAAACGGTGTGGGCCTTGGGGCGCGTTGGCGCGGTCTTGGTTGCTCTCAAAGCGGCGGCCTGGGTGGTCATGCGGGTAGTGCAGGCGTTTCGCGATTGGCAGCGGTAGCGAATCTGTCCGTTTCCTGCCATTTTGGGCTGACCAGGTGCGGCCAAAATGGCAGGATTCGGACAAATCTCACTCGGCTCGCATGGGTGGAATCCGGAGCCGGGACGGCGCATTGGTTCGCATGGGCGGAGTCGGCTCGCATGGGTGGAATCCGGAGCCGGGACGGCGCACTGGCTCGCATGGGTGGAATTTCCCTTGTCCCATAACGTGAGATAACGTCTTGGGTTATATGTCGTATGAAATTCCTTGGTGTCGGTTTACCGGAACCAGTATGGTTGCGCTCGTCATGAAGATTTCCTTGATTCTGACGGTGTTTCTGGCGGCGCTGACGTGTGCCTGCCAAGTGCCATACCGTGATACATCCGACTACCGTAGCGCTTATACGGATGCCCTCGGTCATCTAAATGATGAGTATACGAGGGGTGAAATCGGCTGGGCTGAATACCAGGAAAAAATAGGCGACCTTAAATTGAAGGGCGGACAAGAGCCAACGAAGCACGAAAATTGGATGAGCGGTTCGCTGTAGGTCTGCCATAACGTGACACAACGTATTGGGCTATATGTCATGTGAAACTTTGTGACGTGGCGGTTTCTGAGTCACGTACGACCCCAAGTAGCCGTCTGAATTCGTCCGTGAGGGCCTTTTTTAATTTCGGCATTGACTCGTTGACGTAAGCGGCTCGCGCCGTCATGCGCGTGCCCCGTCCTGGGTCTTGTTGCTCTTGAAACTGTGTTTCTTGGTCAATCCGTTTCTCTTCGTTGTGCCAATCGAGTTTTGTTAGAAGATCAGCGATGGATTCACAGAGCGGCGGCTCGAAATATATCTCGTTGTTTTCGAATTGTTCTTTTGCCGATGCCAGGCATTCACCGAAGGATTTTTTGCGTTCTGCGCCGGACATCGGTCCCGGGAGATGGCTTTGGGCGGCGTGCTGAAGCGCTGTGAGGCGTTTGAAGAGTTCGGCAATTACGTCTGCGCGTGTGGTATGTAGGCTTGCGGTGAACGTTTTTCTCATCTTTTCGAGTTTTTCCGCGTGGGCTGCTGTTTCGTTGTGCATGATGCGCTCTGCCCAAAGTTTTCCCAGCCACCCCGAAAGCGGAACAATAAGAGCCGCGGCCCCTCCTACGCTGGCCACCGCTTCTCCGATGATCGTAAAAACTGTGTCGCTCATAGGCTTGCAGTTTGAAGGATATTTTTTCGGCCTGGAAGCGCTTAATCCCGTCTGTTGCGTGGTGAGGCGCGCCGAGAATTCGAAGCTCTAAAAGGGTTTTCGTTTTTCTTGAAAAATGGTCGAGCGAGACCGCGGGTAAGTCTGTATAGAGTCGCTGTGTTATTGCTGAGCCTGTGGGGGCGGAAAGCGCTACCCATAACGTGGGTTAACGTCTTGGGCTATATGTCATATTAACCCGCCCGGTGTCGGCTTCAGTTCGGTATGGGAATTATAGGCGTGGTTTCTCTCTCTGTGTTAAATGCTTGAGGTGAGCGTTTCCGCAGAATCCGTGTCAAATACGGCATTGCTATGAAACGTCTGTTGATTCTCGTTCCTGTGCTTTTGGGTGCGATGTTCGTGACCGGGTGTGCTGGCACTTTGGCGGATGGGTCCTCGTCCAGCGCCGGTTCCTACGACGCTGCTTATGATGACTCCGTCGCGAGAAGTAACGCGCAGCAAGATGCGATATCGCAAAACGATTGGGAGATCGAACAGGCCAACGAACAGTCGGCCGCTACGGCGACCCAGGAGTCCGACGCTGCCACCCAGGAAACCTCGGATGCCGCCGCGGCGATCGCCACGTCCCTGGCGAACCCCTAAACTCGGACTCCCGCGTCATCTCGTGTTGGTGCCGTTTCGTCGCGTGGGAATTTTAAGCACGCTCGATTCCCCGCTCCGCTGGGCGTGTGGCAGGAGCTTGATTTTGATTGAAACCGGACTCGAAATCGAGAGGATCACCCGTTGCGGTTCCCCAGCCCCCATTTAGATCGGTCCGTCTGGGGAAATCCGGTGAAACTATTGCCGAGTTGAAAACTCCATCGAACGATGAAAACGCAAATTCTCCTCCTGTCCGTGTTTCTTGGTTCTCTGCCATTGTTGGCGGACGATACAAAGCCGGCTCCTGGCGCGGTCGACGGCTTCATCGACTACGGCAGCCCGATTGTCGCGAGCATGACCAAGCCGGTAGCTGGCCCCTCGGCGCAGGCGGCCATCGAGGCGATCGTCAAGCAGAGGATCTCCGTCCTGACGGAGATCGTCGGAATCACCAAAACCCAATACGCGGCGGGCGAAGCCACTGAAGTGGAACTCCTCGACGCCACCCTGGAGCTTTATACGCTCAATCGCGATGCTTCGAAGACGCTTGCCGGGCAAATCTCCTGGCAGAAGCGGATCGTGGAGACGGCACGGCAGAAGGAAGCTTGTCTGGAACACGAGAGGTCGGCGGGAACAGCCGGAAGCGCCGAGGTTCTGCACGCCAAGGAGCAGGTTCTGGCGGCGGAACAAAAGCAACTGGAACTCACGGTCAGGAAATAATTGGGAGCTTCCGCTGTCTGGCGACACGGGCCGGAATCCGGGGTCCCCTGCCCCGGAGTCAGTAGGAGCGGCATCCTGCCGCTCTTCGCTCTACGAGAAGCGGCTGGAAGGTGCGGGCCGCACGGGCGTAGCACCTACTTCGCTTCGCGCTCTTCTACGAGGGTAATCCGCGCCAGGAAAACGGAAACTACTTTCGAGAATAGCTCTGGCAGCGAGTAAAGCAGGATTGAACGGACTCCGATCAAGGCGCTTGCGGGTGCGGTTTTACGAGTTCGACGAAGCGCCGGGCGAGGTCTTCGGTGAAGAATTGCGCCCCTGTGGTATTGATGTGATCCTCGTCGATGCGGTGTTCCGGGATGAATAACTCGCGGTTCTGGTGCACATCCGTGAAATCGAGAATGGTCAGTTCCTTTTCCCGCTCCACGGTGGGATAGAAGTTTCGGGCCACGGGTGTCGGAGGAATGATGAGAACCGCTTTGGCGCCGGCCTTGGCCACGGCGGCGAGCATATGCTCCAGCGACTCCTGGCTGACGGCGTCGCCCCGGTCCTTGACCGCCGGTTCCGCGAGCCGATCGGCATAGGCCCGTTCGTATCTCGCCCGCCCTTCCCCGACCATTTGCTGGATGGCACCGCGTGACGGGCTCCAGCCGGCATCTTTCTCCTTGGAACTCCGGCCGTTATCTTCGTGCGAGCCGGGCAGTTCGAGCCAGCGAACGAGGACCTCGGTGCCACAGCCGAGGTTGATCTCGCGCATGAACCAGTAACGGGCATGGCCGCACAACCGTCCGGCCATGGTGGTCCAAACGCCGCAACGCGCGGAGAAGGTGGATTCTTTGCCCAACTGCGCCTGATTTTCGATGGCCTGCCCGAAGAGACGACGGGCGACGAGGAGGAAACGTGTCGTATCGTGCCAATAGGCGGAGCGCGAAGTTTGTTCCTGTTCGAGGACGGTGCGGAGGCGCTGGACTTCGAGGAAGACCCAACGCAAGCGCCGATGACTGACGCGCAGAAGCTGGTCCAGGACGTAGCTGTCCTCCGGCGAGACCATGCCGGCAATACCGGCATTGTATGATTTTACCGGCACTCCGTTGGCCGCGGCGATTTTATCGAAGATCGCGGGTATGACCTGGGAATGCACACGGCTCGAACCGATGAAGATGATGTCATAGTCATCCCCGTGACGGATGAAGTGCTCGATTTTTTCCCGCACCATCGAGACCTCCGGAAAAGGCAGCCAATGCCTGACGAGGGCGCAGCCCGGGACGAAGACGAGCAAGTAGACGACGGCGACGAAGGCGATACGCCGGATCGCTTGCCGGGTGGTAGGAGCGGTCTCCGGGTTCCGGGTCGAATCCGTCGCGCCCTCTGCGGTGGCGGGCGACTTTTGCGAAAAAGAAAATGGCCAACGAGGCATCAGAACTGGAAGTAAACGAAGGGTTTGTATTTCACGGGGACGAAAAGGAGGGCGATGACGCTGCCGAGGGCGAGCAAGGCGGCGCAGGCCCAGTCCGGCAGGCGGCGCCACTGGGTCCCGAGCACGCGGTGGAAATTCAGCCAGTGGACCACTGCGAGGACGGCGAGGACGGCGACGCATTTCAGGTTGAGGTTGAGCTTTCCCTGACGGCCGATGAAGCTGATCGTTTTCAACACGGCGCAGGCATTTTCCATGGCGGTAGCTTCGAGCGCATGCGTTTTTGCATTGTAGACCGCCTGGGCGCGGAAGAAAATGAATGTCACCAAGGTCCAGTAACAGGTGAGCGGGTAGGCCAGCACCGACCTGACCCGGTTAAAGATCGCCCCGGTATTCTCCGTGAGTTGCGCCCACTCGCGATGGATGATGAGCGCAAGGCCATTGAGACCGCCCATGACCACATAATGCCAGGCCGCGCCGTGCCAAAGGCCGCCGATAAGCATCGTGAGCAGGAGGTTGCGCCAGACGAAGAGCTTCGTGCCGCGATTGCCGCCGAGCGGGATGTAGATATAGTCGCGCAGCCAGGTGCTCAGGGAAATGTGCCAGCGCCGCCAGAACTCCGACACGCTGCGGGAGAAGAACGGGAAATCGAAATTGAGGGTGAGCTCGTAACCGAGCAACCGGGCGGTGGCGATCGCCATATCGGTGTAGCCGCTGAAATCGCAGTAGATCTGCACCGAATAAAAGAGGATGGCGATCAGGGCGCCGGTGTGGCTGTATTTCCCCGGCGCGGCGAAAAAGGGATCGGAAATCTGCGAGGCAAACTCGGAGACGCAGGCCTTTTTCACGAAGCCGACAAAGAAGAGCGCCACGCTGCCGCGGGCATCGACATCCGCCCACCGGCGCTTTTCGAAGACCTGGGGAAGAAAGATCGTGGCGCGCACGATCGGGCCGGCCACCAATTGGGGAAAAAAGGAAATGAAAAACGCGAGGTCCAGAAAGCGTCTCACCGGCTCCAGCCGCCGGCGGTAAACGTCGATCGAGTAACTCATCGACTGGAAGGTGTAAAAGCTCACTCCGTAGGGCAGGATGATCTGGAGCGTGTGCAGCGAAGTGTGGAGTCCAAACCACTCCAGAAAGCCCGAGGCGCTGGAGACGAAGAAATTGAAATACTTGAAGAAGCTCAAGACCCCGACGTTGACCACCAGGCTGACGAGCAGCCAGGCCTTGCGGCGCGCGTCGGTGGAAGCCCCGCCGATCCCCAGACCCACGGCGAAATCCATGCACGTGGAAGCCGCGAGCACTGTCGGAAACCACCATCCGGCGGGCAATTGCCCCCACTGGCCCTGGATCACATGCTCAAAGAATATCTCAGGGTCGCCGATGAAAAAGCCGGAGTAGAAAACGTAGTTGCAGAGGAGCAGCCAGCATTTCCGCGCACTATTGCCGCGCAAACTCCAGTAGACACCAAAGACGACGAGGAAGAAAACGAGGAAGCGGAATTCGACGAAAAGCATGAACGGGCGGCGATGAAAAAAGGTCGTCCATTGTGCCGGGCTTGGAGCAGTAATCCAGCAGAAGTATACGGGCGCTCTCCCCGGCTTGACGGCTCACCCGGCAAGGGGACCGTTGGCAATGATTCCGCCGAGCCGATTAATGTTTCCAGTAATTGGGGTCGGAAAACGGTCGCTGGGGCCGTGCGTCGATGTCCAAGCCGTTCTTTTTGAGGGCGTGCTTGATCTCGGTGCCGGCGATAAAATCGACGGTGAAGTAGCAGATCACGCAGGATACGAGAACGAACAAGAGGGCTGGGACCGACATTTTGAGATACCACAAAACGACGTGGCTGAAGGGGACGTCGGTGTCGGTGATTTTCCAGCGGTTTTCGCGGTCGTAGGACATGCGCAGCATTTAGCCGGAATCGTGCCGGGAGGACCTGCGACGAAGCGCCTCGCCGGAGCCGGCCGGCACGACTTACCGCTAAGGAAAAAGCGTGCCCGGTGGTTGGGGACTGATACAACTCCCAGCCCCATGACTTCCGTCCTCCCAGCTTCCCGGCCCGTTCGTTTCATTCTCGCCACGGCACTCGTGGCCAGCCAGGCATTCGCCCAGAATCCCTCCCCTGCTCCCGTCCGGCCCGTGCCTCCGCCTGGCGTGCAGATTCCCGCGGGAGATCGCGCGGAGCTGGAAGCGGGCGTGATTGCGCTCGGCAAGGACATCACCGTCCTCAAGCACAACCTGCAATCGAAGCCGGAGATGCTCGCGCTTCTGCCCGACATCATGATTTTTCACAAGGCCGTGGATTGGGCGCTGAGGTACAATGAGTTTTTCAACCCGAAGCAGGTGGCCACGGCGAAGTCGCTGCTCGAGATGGGCAATCAGCGGCTGAGCGAATTGAAGGCGGGGAAGCCATTGTGGATCAGCGCCACTGGACTGGTGCCGCGCGGTTACATTTCGAAGATCGACGGTTCGGTGCAGCCCTACGGCATGGTCATTCCAGAGGATTGGAAGCCTGGCGAGAAGACGCCGCGCCGGCTGGATTTTTGGTGCCATGGCCGCGGTGAAACGCTCAGTGAGCTCGATTTCATCAATCAGCGACTGACGAACAAGGGCGAGTACACGCCGCCGGGAACTTTTGTCCTGCACCTCTACGGGCGTTACTGCTGCGCGAATAAGTTCGCCGGTGAAGTGGATCTCTTCGAAGCCTTGGACAACGCCAAGACCCATTACAATATCGACCCGAACAAACTCGTCGTCCGGGGCTTCTCGATGGGCGGCGCGAGTGTTTGGCAGTTTGCCACGCATTTCGCTTCAATGTGGGCGGCGGCGAATCCCGGTGCGGGCTTCGGCGACACCAAGGAATTCATGAAGCTCGGCACCACGCCGGATCGGCCGATGCCGCCAACTTGGGAGCAGACGCTGTGGAAGTGGTACGATTCCAAGGATTACGTTTCGAATCTCGCCGATACGACCACGGTGGCCTATTCCGGGGAGATCGACGGGCAAAAGGAAGCTGCGGATATCATGATTTTCTCTGCCCGTAAGGAAGCGGGTACGCCGAATCCCGTCATGGGTGAACTCAAGAAAGTCGCTGCCGGCGACGGTTCGCCGAAGGCTGCCGATGCTCGCGTGACCGGCACGGCTCCGGATCTGGTGCTGTATCATGTCATCGGCCCGGACACGCCGCACAAGATCAAACCCGAGGCGAAGCCAGAAGTGGAGTCGTTGGTCGACGCGGCGGTGGCAAAGCATGAAGCCACGCCGAAGAAAGTCCACTTTACGACTTACACGCTCGTTTATCCGCGAATGGACTGGATCACGATTCAGGGCATGGAAAAGGAATGGGAACGCGCCGATGTTGACGGCGAGTTGTCTCTCGACCACTCAGTCAGCCTCAAGACACACAATGTGACGCGTCTTTCGATCAATGAAGGCGGTGTGGACCAATCGATTTTCGGCCCAAAAGTGACCATCGATGGACAATCTCTGTCAGTACCCGCCGGGAATGCCTATTACTTCGTCAAGACCAATGGCCGCTGGGAGGTGCTGGGAAAATCAAGTTATTCGAACGCAGATTTCGCTGCGCAAAAACGTCCCAGCGTCTGCGGACCGATCGACCACGCGCTCATGTCCTCGTTCGTCTTCGTGCGTCCGACGGGCAAGCCGCTCAATGACAAGGTGGGCAAGTGGGCGCACGACGAACTGGAACACGCCATCGGCTTCTGGCGGAAAACCTATCGCGGCGACGCGCCGGTGAAGGACGACAGCGCGATCACCGCGGACGACATCAAGAATTC
Source organism: Chthoniobacter sp. (assembly GCA_036501065.1). Classification (GTDB taxonomy): domain Bacteria; phylum Verrucomicrobiota; class Verrucomicrobiia; order Chthoniobacterales; family Chthoniobacteraceae; genus Chthoniobacter. The sequence continues at coordinate 18,581 of DASYAY010000063.1, forward strand.
GAATCTCATCCTCTGGGGCGATCCTGCGAGCAACAAAGTGCTCGCGCAGATCCTCGCGAAGCTGCCGTTGAAATGGTCGTTCCGGCAGCTCTCGTTTGGCGGGCAGGAGTATGATCCTACGCACACCGCACCGATTCTGATTTTCCCCAACCCGCTCAACCCAGCGAAATACGTCGTACTCAACAGTGGCGTGACTTTCCGTGAACAAGCGCTCCTCAACAACGCCGATCAAACGCCCAAGCTACCCGACTGGGCGATCATCGATCTGAACACGCCCCCGGATGCCAAATGGCCCGGCGAAGTGAAAGCCGCCGGCTTCTTCGACGAGCAGTGGAAAGTGCCGGCGAAGTAAGCGTCGCGGCGACTTCCTTGGGGAGCGGCAGTTTCCAACCGCCGTCTCCTTCCTCCATCAACAGCGGCGATCCAATCTGCCGCGCCAGCCCATGCCCAAAATGAAAATCCTGCCAGGAATCGTTCCACTCCTCCTTCTTCCCACGCTGGTCTTCGGCCAGGCGACACCGACCAGCAAACAGGCTCCTCCACCCGGCATCGAAGTTCCCGCAGCCGACGCCGCGGAACTGAAAACCGGGCTCGACACGCTCGGCAAGGAGATCGAGCAGATGCGCACCGTCAACTCCCTCGGAAAGGCCATGTACTCAAGCCTGCTGCCCGATGTGGAGGTCTTCCACAAGGCCGTGCGCTACGCCCTGCAATATAACGAATTCTTCAAGCCGCAGGAAATCGCCGCGGCGAAAGCGCAGCTCAAGCTCGGACTCGACCGTGCGAAGGAATTGAACGAAGGGAAACCATCATGGGCCTCCGCTACCGGCCCTCTCGTTCTCGGCTATACCTCGCGCATCGACGGGTCGGTCCAGCCGTACGGGTTGATCGTCCCGGACGATTGGAAACCGGGCGACAAGACCCCCCGCCCGCTCTACCTCTGGTTTCACGGCCGGGGCGACACGCTGAGCGAAGTGACCTTCATCGCCGGGCGATTGAAGGGGAAGCACGATTTCTCGACGCCGAACGCCTTCGAACTGCATCTCTACGGGCGCTATTGCAACGCCAGCAAATTTGCCGGCGAGACGGATTGCTTCGAGGCGATGGCGGATGTGCAGCGGCGGTATTCGATCGACCCGAATCGGATCGTGGAAATGGGATTCTCCATGGGTGGTGCCACCGGCTGGCACATGGCCGCGCACTTTCCCGGCGAATGGGCCGTGGGCTCCTGCGGGGCGGGGTTTGCGGAGACGGAAATTTACGCCAAGATCGATGATCCGAAAAAGACGCCACCGCCGCCGTGGGAGCGGACGCTCTATCGTCTCTACGATTGCAACCTCATCGCGGCGAATTATGGCAACCTGCCCTTTATCGCTTACAGCGGGGAGATCGACCCGCAAAAGCAAAGTGGTGATTTGATGAACAAGGCCATGGCCGAGGAGGGGCTGAAAATGGAATGGCTGATCGGCCCGGGTGTCGGGCACAAATACGAGCCCAAGACCAAGGAAGAGCTCGCGAAGCGTATCCATGCCTATGTCGCCAAGGGCCGCGATCTGCTCTCCCCGCACATCCATTTCCAGACGTTCACCACGCGCTACAACCAGTGCAAATGGATCACCGTCGACGCACTGGAACAGCATTGGGAGAAAGGCGACATCGACGCCACGCTGGCGGACGAAGGCACCATTCGCGTGAAGACCAAGAATATCGCCGCCTTCACCATCGCTTTCCCGAGCGGGCCCGTGCCGCTGGAGAAGACGCATCCGCCGCGGGTGATGATTGACGAAAAGGAACTGGTCGGTCCTGCGGTGAAAGATGGATGGACGGCGCACTTCGTCCTTGGTCCGGGAAAAAAATGGGCTGCCGCCGCCAACAACAATTCTTCCGAACTGAGCAAGCACCACGCTCTCCAAGGCCCGATTGACGACGCGTTCATGGACTCCTTCATCTTCGTGCGGCCGACCGGCAAACCGCTGAATGAAAAGGTCGGCGCCTGGGCTCAGAATGAATTGGATCTGGCGATTGCCGGCTGGCGCCGGGTGTTCCGCGGGGATGCCCAGGTGAAAGACGACACCGCCATCACCGCCGATGACATCAAGAACGCCAACCTTGTGCTTTGGGGCGATCCGGGGAGTAACAAGCTCCTGGCACAGTTACTCCCCAAGCTGCCGATCCAATGGACCAAAGACGTGCTGACCGTGAATGCGCAAAAGATCAGTGCCGCCGATCACGCGCCGATCTTCATCTATCCGAATCCGGCCAATCCGAGCCGCTACATCGTGGTCAATAGCGGCTTCACCTTCCGCATGGGGGCCCGGACGTCGAATTCCCTACAAACACCCAAGCTACCCGACTGGGCGCTCATCGACCTGAACACACCGCCGGATGAGTTGTGGCCGGGGAAGGTCGTGAATGCGGGATTCTTTGATGAGACCTGGCATTGGAAGGGGAAGTAGCGGCGCGGAAAAGTATGGGGTGGACGGAAGGCGGAGTGGGCGGAGTTTCCAAAACAAACGTCATTCAGAGCGAAGCGAAGAATCTCTGACTTTACTTCAAGGAAATGCGCGAAGACTTCTGGGCTTACATCGCTGGAAACAAACGTCGGTCGAGCCTCTACACGGGAATGACGAACGATCTTGAGCGCCGCATGTGGGAACATAAGCATCCAAATAACCCAAAAGCCTTTACTGCCCGATACCGTGTGACTGAATTATTATGGTGCGAACGCTTCCCAACGGCCTTGGACGCCATTGCCTGCGAAAAGCGAATCAAGGGACTCTCGCGGGCGAAGAAAGTCGCGATGATTTCTGCGCAGAATCCCGAATGGGAAGACCTGAGCGCGGATTGGTATGGATAAGCCTTCCCCCTTTCCAAACGTCAAACACCCCGCCCCAAAGACCCCTTAAAGTCAGAGATTCTTCGCTTCGCTCTGAATGACGGATTGTTTTTGGATGGCTCCGCACCTTAGCCTCTACGCCAACACCTCGTTCATCGTCGCCGCCCACCGGCCACCATCAGATCCCGCAGAAACTTTCCCCTACCACACTCCCCAGCCCAAACCTCGTTCTTCCAGCTCCCAAAACCTCACTCCCCTCAGCCCCAGCCGAAAGCCTTCTATGCGCCTCTCACACCTCCTGCCCCTCGCTCTTACCGCCGCCCTTACCCTCGCCGCCCTCCCCGTCCGCGCTCACGACGCCAATGCCGAAATGACGACGGCCGCGGTGAACTTCCTCGAGTCGCTGACGCCGGAACAGAAATCCAGCGCGACTTTCGACTTCCCGAACGACGAGCGGAAGAACTGGCACTATATCCCCCGGGCTCGCAAGGGCCTGCCGATCAAAGATATGACCTCGGATCAGCGGCTGCTCGCCCAGGCGCTCCTGGTGACTGGCTTGAGCAATCGCGGATATGCGAAGGCAGTCTCGATTATGAGTCTGGACGCGGTCCTCAAGGTTCTCGAGGCGGGCAAAACCAATGCGCCCATGCGCGATCCCGATAATTATTACGTTTCGATCTTTGGCAAACCCGGCGTGGATGCCACCTGGGGCTGGCGCTTCGAGGGACACCATCTTTCGCTCAACTACACCATCGCTGGTGATGTCGACCCGTCCATGACCCCCTCCTTCTTCGGAACGAACCCCGCCGAAGTGCGCACGGGCCCCCGCACCGGCACGCGTATCCTTGCCGAAGAAGAAGATTTGGGCCGGGCGTTGATCAAGTCGCTCACTGACGACCAGAAGAAACTGGCCGTTTTGCAGGTGGCAACCCCGAAAGATATCCTGAATGACCCGAAACGGGTGGATCCGACCAATCCGGAGGGCATTCCGCAGAGCCAGTTGACTGCCGATCAATCCGCGACGCTGGTAAAACTAGTCAAAACGTATCTCTTCCGCTGCCGGCCGGACGTGGCCGCGGACGACTGGGCCAAGGTGGAGAAAGCGGGCCTGGACAAGTTGCACTTTGCCTGGGCGGGCGGTTTTGAACCGGGCCAACCTCATTATTACCGGATTCAGGGCGGTCATTTCGTGCTCGAATTCGATAATACCCAGAATGAAGCCAACCACATCCACACGGTTTGGCGCGATTTCGATCACGACTTCGGGGTGGACCTTCTGAAGGCCCATCTGGACGCCGACCACTCTGGTAAGTAGAGGCATTTTCTGCACGGAGTTGGCCCAAGGAATGCTACGTAGAATGGCGCATTAATGCACATCATTCTAATATGAAAAAATCCAACCAATCGGCATTCACTCTGGTGGAGCTGATGCTCATCGTCGCCATTCTGGCCGACCTTGCGGTAGTCGCGATGCCTGCCTTCATCCGATCCCGCGACCAGGCGCAGAACACCAAGTTCATCGTCGACTTGCGCACCGCGAGTGGCTCGTTCGAGATGTATTCGGCGGAGAACAATGGCTATCCACCAGCAGCCACGGCCGGCGTCGTCCCCTCCGGCATGGGCATCTATCTCGGCAATTTCCCCTGGAGTAGCGGCAACTCCATTGGCGGCTCGTGGCAATGGGCACCCGGCTACCAGAATACCACGGCAGCCCTCCAGGTTTCCTTCGGATCCGATCCAGGTGATCTGCGGATGGCCGACATCGATTCGCGCATGGACGATGGTAATCTGGCCACTGGCGCCTTCCGCCAGGGTGATTCCACGGATTACTATTACATCGTCGAGCCGTAGAGCTCGAGATACGCGTCGACCATCGCCTGGTAGCTGAACCTCGATTCCGCATGGGCTCGCACCTTGCGGCGATCCAGCGCCAACGCTGGGGGAATCATTTCCGCCAGCGCATCGATCACCCCGGAGTGAAATCCGGTAACTCCGTCGTCGACCACCTCCTCCACGGAGCCGCGGCGGTGCGCGACCACTGGCGTGCCGCAAGCCATCGCCTCGATCATGACCAGGCCGAACGGCTCATCCCATTGAATGGGGAAGACGAGGGCCGCGGCGTGGCGCAGCAATTCATTCTTTTGCTGATGATTGACGGGGCCGATCCAGCGCACCCGGTCGCCATCGATCAAAGGTTGGATTTCCTCGGCAAAATAGACCTGTTCCTTGGCATTCTGCGGCTGCCCGGCGAGGACGATGGGCAAACCCGTTGCTTGCGCGACGCGAATGGCGCCGAGCGGATTCTTTTCCGGCGACATCCGGCCGAGATAAGCGAGGTAACGCCCAGGTTCGAACCCCGGTTCATACGCACTAAAATCGCACCCATTGTAGACGACCGGAAATTGCCGCCCCAGCCGCACTCCCGCGGCATGCATCTGGCATCGGCTGATGCCATTGACCGCGACCTGCGGCCAGCGGCGAAAGACGAATTCGTCGTCGACGTGCGGACAGGTGTGAATCGTGAAAAGTCCCGGTGTCGCTGTCGCCGCCGCCAGCGGCAGCCAGGCCGTGCTGAGATGGTAGTGGATCACATCGAACTCCGCGGCGCGCGCCAGCACCTCGGCCATCGCCGAACTGGCGTAGTATTCAAAGCAGTAGGCCTCCCCGCGCTCACACATTTCCGTGAGATTCAATTCGCACACCGGATGCAGCTTCGCCGCGGTGAAGCAATCCCCCGAAGCGAAAAGGGTGACGTCGTGGCCACGCGCGACCAGTTCGTCGATGTGCAGCTTCATCAGCAATTCGATTCCGCCGTAAGTGCTGGGCGGAATGCGGGTCCACAATGGGGCGACTTGGGCAATGCGAAGGTTTTTCATCAGATACTTGCGTGTGCGTCCGTGCGATGTTAGCTGCCTTCCCTTCCATGTCTCTTCGTCTTTGCGAATGAAATTCCTGCCCCTCGTCCTTTTCCTCACCCTGACCGGTGCATGCCTCGCCGAAGACGTTCCCGTGGCCAAAGCCGTCGCCGTCGATCCGAATGCCCCGCCCATCGCCAAGGCCGTGCCCGTGTCCACCCGCGACGTCACCACGCAGCTCCAGATTTTTCTCGATCAGCAGCTTTTCGGACCGGGCAAGATCGATGGCCGGCCGGGGGAATTCCTGGGCAAGGCGCTGGTCCGCTACCAGCGCGCCCATGGGTTGCCCGAAACCGGCGTACTCGATGCCAATATTCCGATCGACTCCGTCTACCCGGTTTACACCTTCTACACCTTCAAGGATGAGGACCTGAAATTCGTCGGCCCGAGCCCGACCAAGCCCGAGGAGCAGTGCAAGCTGAAGTATCTCCCCTACCCCTCGCTGCTCGAGTTCGTCACCGAGCGTTATCATTGCGCGCCGGAATTCCTGCAAAAGATCAACAAGGGCGTGAACCTCGACACTCTCAAGCCAGGCGATCAAATCCGCGTGCCGAATGTGGAACCATTCGTCATCGAAGACCTGCCCAAACAAGGCTTTTTGCCGGAGATTCCCGAATTCAAAAAGCGGGTCATTAAAATTTACCGGAACGAAAAGCTTCTCGACATCATGGACGGAGACGCCCTGCTGGCGACCGTGCCCATTACTCCCGGGGTGATGGGCAGCGACCACAAGGAAACACCTGCTGGCGCCTGGAAAATCCTCGGCATTGCCACCTCGCCGACCTTCCGCTGGGACAAAGGCGTGCTCGAAGAAGGAAAGCGCAGCGAGCAATCTTACATGCTGCCCGCCGGACCGCGGAACCCTGTCGGCGTCCTCTGGATCGGCCTGAACAAACCCGGTATCGGCATCCACGGAACGAGCAATCCGCAAACCATCGGCCGCGCGCAAAGCCACGGTTGCATGCGTGTCGCTAATTGGGACGTCGTCCGGATCAGCAAGCTCATCACCAAAGGCATGACGGTGATCATCGATTAGTGCTCAGTTCTTAGAGGGCGTCTAAAAAGTAAGTGCGCACGGGTCAAGCCGGAGGCTTGCCGGACCGTAGCCGGGGGTAACACCCCCGGAATGCGCCCCCAAAAATAACTCACGCACCCCGGCCGGGGTGCCGGAAATTACCCCTGGAAGGCGACTCCGGCACACCCTTCGGGGTGCATCCGTTGTGGGGGTGTCGCCTCCGAGGGTTACCCCCGGCTACTGTCCGTCAGCCCTTCGGGCTGGGCCGTAACTTACTTTTTAGACGCCCTCTTACTGCTCAGTCGGAGTTTCGCGGCGCTGCGGGATTTCTTTTTCTTGACCTTGTTCTCTTTCTTTTTCCCGGAGCGACCGGAGGGAAAAAGAAAAAGAATACGATTAAGAAAAGGAGCCAGCCCGGCCGACGACTCTGTAAATTTCGTTTGACGCTGGCCGGCCTGCCACCTACCGTCCCCTCCACTTTCATCAAGAGTGACAGAGGGACTGGCCCTATGAAGTCACGGCAACCGCTCGCGGCGCAAGCTGCGGGGACCAGGTGCCAAATCCAGCCTGAAGTTTGTCGCAGTAACCCTGTGACGGACGGACGGGAAGATGAGATCAGATTCCAGCATCCAAATCCTTCGCCGGAATTCTCGTCTCGTCTCCACCCGCAGTCGATCCTTGGTGGGAGCAAGCAGCTTATGGACAAACCATCGCCCTTCTTCTCCAACTTGAAATGTCGCGAGTGCGGCCGCCTTTACCCCAAGCAGGCGATCCACGTGTGCGACTTCGACTTCGGCCCACTCGAGGCAGCCTACGACTACGACGCTATCAAGGCCGCCGTCAGCCGCGATATTTTCCGTTCCCGCAAACGGCGCATGTGGCGTTTCCGCGAGCTGCTCCCCATCGATGGCGAGCCCACCATCGGTCAGCAGGTCGGCTTCACGCCGCTCGTCCGCGCCGATCGCCTGGCGAAGAAACTCGGCATCCGCACTCTTTGGATCAAGAACGACACCGTCAATTACCCCTCCCTTTCCTTCAAGGACCGCGTCGTTTCCGTGGCCTTGAATCGGGCCAAGGAACTCGGCTTCACGACGGTCGCTTGCGCGTCAACCGGCAATCTCGCCAATAGCGTCGCCGCCAATGCCGCCGGCGCTGGCTTGAAAAGCTATGTCCTCATTCCCGCCGACCTCGAACAGGGCAAGGTGCTCGGTTCGCTGGTTTATGGGACCAACGTCATCGGGATTCACGGCGCTTACGACCAGGTCAACCGCCTCTGCTCGGAGATCGCCGGGAAGTATGGCTGGGGCTTCGTCAATGTGAACCTGCGCCCTTACTATGCCGAAGGTTCGAAATCCATGGGCTTCGAGATTTGTGACCAACTCGATTGGCGCATTCCGCGCCACACCGTGGTGCCCATGGCCAGCGGCTCGCTGCTCACCAAGATCCACAAGGCTTACAACGAGTTCATCAAGATCGGCATCGTCGACGCCACTCCGTTTTCCGTGCATGGCGCGCAGGCCACCGGTTGCGCTCCCATCTCTCACGCGATGAAGCGCGGCACCGACATCGTCAAGCCCGTGCCGAAGCCCGAGACCATCGTCAAGTCACTGGCCATTGGCACTCCCGCCGACGGTTATTATGCCATTCACGCCATGCGCGATACCGGCGGACATTGCGAAGACGCCAGCGATGAAGAAGTCGTCGAAGGCATCCAGATGCTCGCCGAATATGCCGGCATCTTCGCCGAAACCGCGGGTGGCGTGACCGTAGCCTCCGCGAGGAAGCTCATCGAAAGCGGCAAGATTCCCCGCGACGAAGAAGTCGTGCTCTGCATTACCGGCCACGGCCTCAAGACCCAGGAAGCCGTGGTTGGCAAATGCGGGGAACCGCGCCTCATCAAACCCAGCCTGCGCGAATTCGAAGAACAGATCTACGCGAAGGATACCGCTGCCGCCTCCTGACCCGCTTACCAGTATTCAGTAATCAGTGCTCAGTAATCAGTAGAAATTGCAGCACTCAAACTAAGCACTAAGTCACTAAGAACTAAGCACTAAAAATCCACATGCCCTCCGTCCGCATCCCCACTCCACTCCGCAAGCTCACCAACGAGCTCGAGGTCGTCCAAGCCGCCGGCAGCAATATCGGCGAAGTCATTCACAGCCTCGATCAGGCTTTCCCCGGTCTTAGGGAACGCATCGTCGACGATGCCGGCAACGTCCGCCGTTTCGTGAATATCTTCGTCAACGACGAAGACATCCGCTTCCTCGAAGAAAAAGCCACGGTCGTCAAAGAGCAGGACGAAATCAGCATCGTCCCGGCGATTGCCGGCGGGTAGGCGCTGCTACGCGGTGCAGTTGATAGTTGAGAGTTGATGGTTGATAGCCGCGTGTTCCGAGAAGCGGCTTTTTCGATCCATTGGCGACGGCTATCAACCATCAACCATCAACTATCCACTTTCCCCAATGAAAGAAACCCAACGCTTCTGGCTCATGTTTCCCACCAAGCTCGTCACGCGACCTGTCCTCTGGGAGCTGGCCAAAGAATTTCCGGTCGTCACCAATGTCCGCCAGGCCAGCGTCACGGATGAAATCGGCATCGTCTCGCTTTCCCTCGAAGGCGAGCGCGAGGATATCAAGAAGGCCATCGCCTGGTTGGAAAAGCTCGGCGTCAAAGTCGAGCCCGTCGAGATCAACACGATCGAAGGTTAACGGCTAAGCGAAGAGGGCCCAGGCAGGACCGTTCGAGGCGATGATCGACGAGAAAGTGCCGCCCATTCGCGGGCTTGTGAAAAGGCGCCTCTCTGCTCAGGATCACCGCTCACTCCCCCCGTGATTCGCAAAATATTTTTCTGGGCTCATCTTGTCGCTGGCCTTGTCGCCGGACTCGTGGTCTTCACCCTCTGTCTGACCGGCGCTTTCATTACCTTCGACCGGCAAATCACAAATTGGGCCGAGCGCGACGCCCGTGCCTTGCCGCCGTCGAGCGGGTCGGAGCGCGTGCCTCCCGCCACGCTCATCGCCAATGCCGCGAAGCTGAGCAACAGCAAGGTGAGCAATATGGAATGGTTCGCGGACCCGAAGATGCCGGTGCGTGTTTATTTCCAGGATCGGTCCGTGGCGCTTTTCAATAGCTGGACCGGCGAGGCGCTGGGACGCGGCGCCCAGGGCTTGCGGGAGTTTTTTCGCGTCACCACTCTGGTGCACGTGAATCTCGCGATGTTGAGCGCGGGCAAGTGGATGGTCGATGTGGCGAACGTCGGTTTCGTTTTTCTCGCGCTCTCCGGCTTGTGGATCTGGTGGCCGCGCCAGTGGCGCTGGAAGGCCTTGCGCAACTCGCTCGCGGTCCGTTTCGACGTCGGCGGCAAAGCTCGCGACTGGAACTGGCACAACGCGCTCGGCTTCTGGTTCCTTCTGCCGCTCTTGTTCGTGGCCGCCTCCGGCCTCGTGCTTTCGTTCAAACCGGTGGACCTGTGGTGGCGCGACTTTGCCGGAAAGCATTTGCTCGCCGAAGTCCATCCGCCGGCTCCGGCTCCGGCCACGAATAGCGCGTCGTCCGGCTGGAATAGCGTCATGGCCTCGGTCCAGCAGCAGTATCCTCGCTGGCGCTGGATGATGACGAACAACTCGCCGCACGGTGGTAACATCACCATTCTCCTGGGCACTGGCTCGTTCGGTCAGCGGACCTTGGTGCATACGCTGACACTCGACCCGGCCGCCAGCACCATCGTCAAGACGAGCACATGGGAGAACGATATCGCTGGCAATCGCGCCCGGGCCATCGCCCGCCTGGGTCACACTGGCGAGATCGCCGGCCTGTGGGGACAATGGCTGGCGTTCCTGGCGTGCCTCGTGGGTTTGGTGCTGGTCTACACGGGCTTCGCCTTGAGCTGGCGGCGGTTCTTTCCTCGCCGGACACGAGCGAAGAGCCAGCAGCCAAGTAACGAGCGTCAAGTGTCTGCGGCGTGAGCTCTTTCTGACTCCCGGCAGTCCCGATCTGCCACCAGCCGGAAGAGGCCATGCCGCGGAAACCCCTGGCTCCTCCTAAAATTCCAGCGGCGGGACCGGCGGCGGCTTGATCGTCGTATCGAGAACCGTCTGCTCCTGCATCGGCTGGACTACTTCGGCGCGGCGCACTTCCATTTCCTGCGGAGCGGACCCGTTGGGGGCGGGCGCGGCTGTGACCACGGCGCTGCTGTTGATCGGTGCGGTCTGTCCGTCGAGGCTCTTCATGGCCACGGCATTGTTCACCGATTGGATTGAGTTGTAGGGATCTGTTCCCAACACCGTAGGCGCTTTCATCGCCACCACTTGCACGGCAGAGACATCGACCGCCAAAGCCGCGCGTGGCCATTCGCTGGGTGGGATGGAGATAGACGTCGTCCCTCGGGCGAGCATCTGCCCTCCGCCCCCGTTGTGAACCTGGCATCCGATCTTTGGCGCCTGTTCTTCGGTGGCCATTTCAAAAAACGTCGTCCGTCGTTGAACCTTTTCCCCCGTTTCCTTGTTCTCCAAAGTCTCGTAACACTTGTCCGTGGCGAGTTGGCCGGAGACCGAACATAGCTCCACCTTGATGATCCCCTTCGGCTGCGGAATGTCCTTCGGACGATAAGTGGCAAAGGTGGACTTCATCACGTCCGCCCAAACCGGCAGAGCGATTTCGTTGCTGAATGCTCCGCGATAAATCGTCGATGGCTTGTCGAATCCCGCCCACACACCGCAAGTTACGGCACTGGAATAGCCGATGAACCAAGCATCCGTGAAGTTATAGGCCGTGCCGGTTTTCCCACCGAGCGGGAACTTCTTCACCCCCAGTTCGGTGAAAGTCTTGTCGGCGGTGCCGCGCTCGAGAACGTCGGAAAGACAACTGTGAATCTCGTAAGCGGTGGTTTCCTTGATGACCCGCACCCGGCCCGGCTTGGCTTGGAAGACGACGTTCCCGGCCTGATCCTCGATCCGCTGGATGATGAAAGGTTTGTCCGGCCGCACGCCGCCATTGGGAAACATGGTGTTGGCGAGCGTCATTTCCATGAGGGTCACTTCGCTGCTGCCCAGGAAGGTCGCGGGGAATTGCCGCAACGGACTCTCAATGCCGGCCTTTTTGGCCAACGGGACGATTTGGTCGAGGCCGGTCATCATCCCGAGACGCACGGTGGCGGCATTCTTGGATTTGACGAGCGCATCCCGCGCCGAGATGGCGCCTTCGTATTTGTTGTCCACGCGTTCCGGTCCCCATTCGCCAAGGATACCGGTCAAACCGCCGATCATCACCTGTCGGTTGTCCATCACCGCATCCTGCAAAATGGTGCCCGGGCCGTAGCCTTTTTCAAACGCTGCGGCATAGACGAGCGGTTTGAAGGCGGTGCCCGCGGGGCGGCGGGCCTGCAACGCGCGATTGTAGGAGCTGTGGGCGAAATCGCGTCCGCCCACGAGCGTCAGGATGCCGCCGGTGGCATTGTTGAGGACGACGACCGCGCCTTGCAAATAAGCCGGAGGCGGGAGCGTGTTGCCTTCGACTTCATTCCCGGTAAGTCGCTGGTGAGCGCGAAACTCCTGGTCATACTTCCCATACGTCTGGTGATCGTAACCGTCGTGCCGCTCGACGACGTCGAGTTGCTGGCGGAGCGCCTTCTCCGCCTTGCGCTGCAGGTCGCCGTCGATCGTGGTGTAAATCCGGTAACCGTCGCTGATCGCCGCATCCCGCCCGTACTGCGCGATGACCTGCTGGGCGACGAGATCCATCGCGTAGGAATCCTGGTGAATCGACCGGCGATTCTTCACGACCAGATCCTGGGCCATGGTGGCGTCGTATTCTTCCTTGGTGATTTGCTGAAGTTCCAGCATGCGGCCGAGGACGTAGTTGCGCTGGTCGATGCAGGCTTTTCGATTGCGCCAAGGGGAGAGTTTATTGGGACTCTTCAGCAGGCCGGCGAGCGTTGCCGCCTCCGAGAGATTCACGTCCCGGGCATGTTTGGCAAAATAGCCGCGGGCGGCGGCTTCGGCTCCATAAAAGCCGTCGCCGAAGAAAACTCGATTCAGGTAGAGCTCGAGAATCTTCGGCTTGGAAAAGCGGTGTTCGATTTCCTGAGCGACAAAGATTTCCAGCAGCTTGCGTTTGTAGCTGCGGTCTTCACTGGGCAGTTCGATGGGAAACGAGTTGCGGGCCAACTGCTGCGTGAGCGTGCTGGCGCCCTGCCGGGTGCGGCCCGCCTGGTAGTTGCGAATAGCGGCGCGGGCGATCCCGTAATAATCGACGCCCGAATGCTGATAAAAGCGGTTGTCCTCCGCGGCGACCACCGCCTTGTAGAGCCACGGTGAGAGCTCGTCGGCGCCGACCTGTTCGCGGTTCTGGATGAAAATGCGCCCGAGCGGCTGATTGTTCCGGTCGTAAATGATGCTCGCCGACTCCATCTGCTCCAGCTTGGAGTAGTCGAAGCCGGCCGCTTTTTTCTGCCACTTGGACTTTTCAAAGCCCAGCCAGGTGCCAACCGTGGCGGCGACAAGCACAAGAAGGCACAGCACCGAGAGAAACCAGGTGCGTCGATAAAATGGCGGTCGATAACGTGGTAAATCCCACATGCTGACAGGCCCGAAGGCGGCGTTCTAAGTCACACGAAACGCAGAATCGTGCAACGAGCAATTTGCGTCCTTTCACGGAACCCGCATTTCGGTCGTTTTCCGGTAAACGGATGGTTAAATCACTCTGATGCCCAAACTTTTGTCCCCGCTCGCGCAAGGATTGTGCGCCGAGGTCGCCCATCGCGGCCCGATCTCCTTTCACGATTTCATGGCAAGGGCACTTTATGATCTGGATTATGGTTATTATGGCGCAGGCCGTGCCCGCGTCGGCCGCAGCGGAGATTTCTTTACCAATGTCAGCGTCGGACCGCTCTACGGCCGCTTATTGGCCCGGCAATTCGCTGAAATGTGGCGTCGTTTGGGGCAGCCAGCGGACTTCGTACTGGCGGAGCAAGGAGCGCATTCCGGGGATGCTGCAGCGGATGTGCTTTCGGGGCTGCGCGAATTCGATTTGGACTGTTTCGACGCGACCACGCTCTGGCTGGTCGAGCCAAATCCGCGATTCGAGGCGCTTCAGCGGGAAAAGTTGCGGGAATTTCCGCCGGGAAAGACCCGCTGGACGAAAACGCTGGCGGAACTTCCGCCGTTCCGCGGCGTGCATTACTCCAATGAGCTCGTTGATGCCTTTCCCGTGCATCGGGTGGCGCGGCGCGGCGACCATTGGGTCGAAAGGTGCGTCGATTTCCGCGATGGACACTTCATTTTTGTCGATGCGGAGATGTCCGACGATTCGCTCCGGGCTCATCTCTCCCGGCTACCCCCTCTCCCACCCGGCTACGAAACCGAGGTGAACCTCGCGGCTGCTTCTTGGTTGCATGAGCTTCAGGGCCGCCTCGAAGCGGGATTCGTCCTGGTCATCGACTACGGTTTTCCGCGAGCCGAGTATTACCGTCCGGAGCGAACCAACGGAACGTTATCCGCCTATGCCGCCCATCGGCGCGAGCCCGACCCGTTGCAGCGCCCCGGCGAAATCGACCTGACGGCTCACGTCGATTTCACCAGTCTCGCCGAGGCTGCGCAGATTGACGGCCTGAAAATCGCCGGCTTCACCGATCAACATCACTTCATGGTTGGCCTGGGCCGCCTTCATTTTCCGGACGACGCCACCCTCGCCGCCGCAGCCCCGAAAGACCTTCGCGCCTTCAAGACCTTGATGCACCCCGGCTTGATGGGCCAGAGCTTCCAAGCCTTCTGCGTCGCCAAAAATGTGGCGCATGAAGCCCTCGCCGGATTTCAGTTTGGACGTGATCCTGGGCGCGTGCTTTTCGGGTGAAAGCGCGGCGCGCGGCAGGCATCCGGATGTCATTCTGACACCCGCAAACCGCCGCGAGAGCTTGCTCGTTACAAACGCAGCGGTGGAATTCCAGCTCCCTTGCCGTAATCCATGAACGGCATCCCATGCGCTTCACTCACCGCGCGCAGGGTGATATGGCCATCGATCACATTCAGGCCGCCGAGCAGGTGCGGGTCGCGCTGAAAGGCACCGGGAACTCCGTGATCCGCGAGCAGTTCGACATAACGTGAAGTGACGTTCGTCAGGGCCTGGGTCGCTGTGCGGGCATAAGCCGCCGGCATATTGGCCACGCAGTAGTGGATGACACCCTCTTCGACAAACGTCGGATGCTCGTGAGTGGTCGGGTGCGAGGTTTCCACGCAACCGCCCTGATCGATGGCAATGTCCACGAGCACGCTGCCGGTCTTCATCAGCTTGAGCATGTCGCGACTGATCAGCTTCGGCGCCTTGGCCCCTGGAACCAGCACGGCTCCAATGAGCAGATCCACCGAGGGAAGCAACTCCATGACATGCGCCGGATTGGAATAGAGCGTATGGGTATGCATGGTGATGTCGAGAAAACGCATCCGTTCGACATCCACTTCCAAAATCGTCACGTCCGCACCCAGACCACTCGCCATGCGCGCGGCATTGACGCCGGCCGTGCCGCCGCCGATGACCATCACTTTACCGGGCAACACACCCGGCACGCCGCCGAGGAGCACGCCGGCGCCACCGCAGTGCTTGGCCAGGAAGTAACCGCCCACCACGATCGACATGCGACCGGCGATTTCGCTCATCGGCTCGAGCAGCGGCAACCGCCGATTTACCTCCACCGTTTCGTAGGCAATGCCTGTGACCCGGGACTTGATGAGCGCTTCCGTGAGCGTCCGGCTGGCCGCCAGATGCAGATAGGTAAAGAGAATCAGACCCTCCCGCAGCAATCCATACTCCTCGGGCAGCGGCTCCTTGACCTTGACGACCATGTCCGCGCCCGTGAAGACGTCCGCATGCTTTTCGATCAATTCCGCTCCGGCCTGCACGTATTCCCCGTCCGCGTAGCCGGAGCCGACGCCGGCGCTTTTCTCGATAAGGACCCGGTGGCCGCGTTTGGTGAGTTGATAGACGGCGGAGGGAAGCATCCCCACGCGGTTTTCCTGCGCTTTGATTTCCTTGGGGACGCCGACAATCATGGTTTGCTCAATTCTGGTTGGTGCTGTCCGGAGCTTCGGCGAGCAGTTGGTACCACGGGCCGAAGCTGCTCGTGATCTCGCGCCAGAGCGTGGAACAACGCTCGATGTCCAGAATGTCGCGTCCCGCGGGACGCACCAGCCAGGTGCGTTGCGCCAGTTCCCCTTCGAGCTGACCCCGGCTCCAACCGGCATAGCCGACATAGGCCCGCACAATGGCGGTATCCTGCTGCAGGACCTGCTCGGCCTCGTCGATCATGAGGTGAGGACGGCACTCCAGGCGTTCCGTTTCCTCGTGCCACTGAAACGCGGCAAACACCAGTTGGTCGGTGGCCACCGGCCCACCAAGGAAAACCGGTATCCTGCCCAGCGCGCCAAATTCGCGGTTTGGCAACAGCTCAGAAACGGTGCGGGCGGCGGGGCGATTGATGATCAGCCCGAAGGACCCTTCCTGCGGATCATTCGCCGAGATGAAGAGCACGGAACGCCGGAAATTCGGGTCCATCAGGCCCGGGTGAGCGATGAGCAAGGAGCCCGCCAGACTGATCGATGAAGAGGGAAGTCCGCGCACACTCAAACCTTAAGAAAGCTGAGCGTTTCCGCAAGATTTTCCGCGTAATCCGACCCCGTTTTTCAGGGTTCTGTGCACGTTTTCAGGGTATCCGGCACACACGCCGAGGAGGAAGAAATTGACCACGGATTACACGGATTTCACGGATTGATTTCGAAGCGGGGGTTTTAATCCGTGTAATCCGTGTAATCCGTGGTCAATAATTGAAACTCGCCCATGCCCAGCACGCCCGATCCCCTGCTCATTGCCGGCCGCCAATTCCGTTCGCGCCTTTTTCTTGGGACCGGTAAATTTGCCTCCAACGAAGCAATGGCCGCGGCGCTGGAAGCCAGTGGTTGCGAGATCGTGACGGTAGCGCTGCGCCGTGCGGATCTTTCCGGAAAAGGCGACCCCTTTGCCAACATCCTCGATTTCATCGATCCGGCGAAATATCTGCTGCTGCCGAACACCAGTGGCGCGATGAACGCCGAAGAAGCCATGCGTCTCGCCCGTCTCGCGGCGGCCGCCGGCCTCCCGAAATGGGTCAAACTCGAGATTCACCCCGATCCTCGCTATCTCCTGCCGGATCCGATCGAAACCCTCAAAGCTGCGGAACAACTCGTCCGCGAGGGTTTTACCGTGTTGCCCTACATCAATGCGGACCCGGTTCTGGCCAAGCGTTTGCAGGACGTGGGCACGGCTACGGTCATGCCGCTGGGCTCTCCCATCGGCAGCAATCGCGGGATCGAGACGCGCGCCCAGATCGAGATCATCATCGAGCAAGCCACGGTCCCGGTCGTCGTCGACGCCGGCCTGGGTGCTCCCAGCCAGGCTGCGGAAGCTCTTGAGATGGGCGCCGCGGCGGTCCTCGTGAACACGGCGATTGCGATCGCTCCGGACCCGAGCCGCATGGGGCGCGCTTTCAAGATGGCCGTCGAAGCCGGGCGGGAGGCGTACCTGCTGGGGCTGGGGGCGCCACTGGATACGGCTTCGGCGACGAGTCCCTTGACCGCGTTTCTCAGCTGATGAACTGCCGAGAGACGGATTTCTAGTCGTATTACACTTTATGGGCGCACTTTGCTCTGGCGCTTCAACAGCCGAGTCCGAAACGGAGGGCGGCGTTGCCCCCATTGCGCCATGGGCGTCTCGCCAAGCCTCGGCTTCCAGGCCGCCGATTAACCCGCGGGCTGGAAAGCCCGCCCTCCGTGCCAGATTCCTGCGTCGACATCTCGTTAGCTGCGAACAGCATTTCGAGCTTCCTTAGTCATTCGTCATTCGTCATTTTCCGCCCGTCCGGCCCGGACCATTCCCATGCCCCTCCTCTCCGTTCGCAATCTTCGCACCTGGTTTCCGGTTCTTGGCGGCGTGCTGCGCCGGCATGTCGACGATATCAAGGCGGTCGACGGTGTCAGTTTTGAAGTCGAGGAAGGGACCACCGTTGGTCTGGTGGGCGAGAGTGGCAGCGGCAAATCGACCATCGGCAAGACGCTTCTCAAGTTGGTGCCGGCGACCTCCGGTCAGGTGATTTTCAATGAGTGGAACATCCTGCCGATGTCGGAGAAACAGTTTCGGCCGCTTCGCCGCGAGATGCAGATGATCTTCCAGGATCCATTCGGCTCGCTCAATCCGCGCCACACCATCTTTCAAATCATCGGTGAAGCCCTGGAGATTCATTTTCCGCAGATGTCCCGCAGCGACCGTCGCGAACGTGTGGCGGAGCTTCTCAAGCAGGTCGGTCTCAAGCCGGAAATGATGGAGCGCTATCCGCATGAATTCAGCGGCGGCCAGCGTCAACGGATTGGCATCGCTCGCGCGCTTGCGGTGAAACCGAAGTTCATCGTCTGCGATGAGCCGGTGAGTGCCCTGGACGTGAGCGTTCAGGCGCAGATCGTCAATCTCCTCCAGGATCTCCAGGCGGAACTCGGTCTCACCTATCTCTTTATCGCCCACGACCTTGCCGTCGTCGAACACGTCAGCGATCACGTCCTGGTGATGTATCTGGGGAAAATCGTCGAGTCCGCTTCCGCCGAAGCCATTTACGAAAATCCGCAGCACGAGTACACGAAAAAGCTGCTCGCGGCGGTGCCGAAATTTGCCTGAAGGGCTAAATCTCTCCGTGGGAGGAACGACGGCGGCGGTGCCTATGAGGATGATCGTCCTCGCGATGGTGCCGATGCCGATGCCGGCGACGGCGACTGTCTTTCCGGTGAAAGCTAATCGCGAGCACGATGAGAATGACCATCCCCGCGATGGCAATGAGGGTCCACCCGCTGAGCGGCGTCGCGGCAGCGACGTTGCCACTGACGACCTGGGTATCGAATCGGTGGGAGAGATCACCGGGCTTGGTCACATCGCTCTTCTCAGTGTCCAGACTGGCCGCCGCCCGTTTGAACGAAACGTTGCCGAGTTCCGACTCCGGCGTTTTCGCCGTCGACTCCGTTTCCCTGCGGCCTGTGGCTTTCACCGGCTTTTCCGGCAGCGGAACGGTCAATGCGACTGTCGGACCGAGCAATTCTACCGGGGAACCATCGTCGCTGAGTCCCAGCATCGGCCTGGCGATCGGGGCGGATAAAGGTCTCAGGCCGAAGTCTTCACCCGGAATGACGGCCGGTGCAGCCAGCAAGGGCGCGTCGAAAACCTCCGGTTTGCCGGGCGCCGGAGCGAGACCGAAATCCAACGCTGGCCACACAACCTCCGGTGGAACTGGGACTGGCGGCGCGAGAACCGGCGTCTCCGAAAACTGCGCCCGGCTGAATCCAGGCAGGAAGAAAAGCATCCCCAACAGCGCGAACGCCGCTTGGGGCACGAGATGTAACGGTGGGAGGACCTTCATGAAAAGGTTCGCCTCAAAGGCGCTTTCCGCCCTGACGGGGGGATAAAACCACCAAAGCAGGTTTCACCCCTACCAAAGGCCTCGACCAGAATGCAAGTCGAAGCGATTTGTTGCTCTACTTGTCGCAATTCGGAAACAAATCGCCAAATTTCCATTTGCCAGCAACCGGAAATCCCGCTCATTTGGCGCGCTCTATGAGTCATTCGCGCCGAGTTGTTGTCACTGGAATGGGTGTCATTACGCCCGTTGGCAACGACGTTGAAACATTCTGGAAAAACTTGATCGCCGGCCAGAGCGGCATCGGACCGATTACGCATTTCGATGCGAGCGCCTTCGATTGCCGGCTTGCCGGGGAGGTGCGCGATTTTGATCCCACGCAGCATTTCAAAGTGCGCAAAACTTTGCACCGCACGGACCGGTTCACCCAGTTCGCCATCGCCGCCGCCAAGGCCGCCATGGCGGATGCCGGACTGACCGAGCCTATCGGCGACCCGGAGCGTTTCGGGTGCATGATCGGCTCCGGCATTGGCGGACTCGAAACTACTTCCGATCAGCACACGATCCTCATGAACAAGGGGCCGAGCCGCCTCTCACCGTTCATGATTCCCATGCTCATCGGGAATATGGCTAGCGGCATGGTTTCCATGGAATACGGTCTGCAAGGCCCGAATTACGCCACCGTCTCGGCCTGTGCGACCAGCGCCCATTCTGTGGGCGAAGCCTGGCGGATGATCCGCGATGGCGACGCCGATGCCTTCGTGGCTGGCGGCGCCGAAGCCACGATCGTCCCGCTCGGGATCGGCGGCTTTTGTGCGATGAAAGCGCTCTCCACGCGCAACGACGATCCGGCGTCCGCTTCGCGCCCCTGGGACAAGGATCGGGATGGCTTTGTCATGGGTGAAGGCGCGGGCATCCTCGTCCTCGAAGAGCTCGAGCATGCGAAGAAGCGTGGCGCCCGCATCTACGGCGAGATCGGCGGTTACGGTCTGACCAGCGACGCCTACCACATGAGCGCCCCGCTCCCGAATCACGAGCAAGCCCAGCGCAGCATGCGCATGGCTCTGACCAAGGCCGGCCTCAACACCACTGACGTCCAATACATCAACGCCCATGGCACGAGCACGCCGGTGGGCGACATCGCCGAGGTGCGTGCGGTCAAGGCGGTGTTTGGCGATTACGCCCGTCACGGCCTGCTGGTTTCCTCGACCAAATCGATGACCGGCCACCTCCTCGGCGCGGCCGGCGCGGTGGAGACCGTGGTCTGTCTCAAGACCATCAATACCGGTGTCATTCCGCCGACGATCAATCTTCAATCCCCCGGAGAAGAATGCGACCTCGACTTCGTGCCGCTGACCGCGCGCGAAGCCAAAGTGAAGGTCGCCCTCAACAACAGCTTCGGCTTCGGGGGCCACAATGTCTCCCTCGTTGCCCGAGCCTTCGAAGGCTAGAGCCACGTGGATAACATCGCGAATTTCACCCTCACCCTGCCCGCCGGAGATTTCTCCGCCTATATCTTCGACTGCGACGGCACCCTCGCCGATACCATGCCCACGCATTACAAGGCGTGGCTCGCGGCTCTGGGGGAATTGAGCCATGATTTTTTCCCGGAGGCCATGTTTTACGAGATGGGCGGGATGCCGACGGCGCGCATTGTCGAAGTCCTGAACGAACGTCATGGCCGCAACCTGCCGGTCCAGGAAACCGTCGCGCGGAAGGAAACGCTGTTCCTCGAAATGAGTTGCGAGATTGCGGCTATCGAACCCGTCGTGAAACTTGCCCGCCAGTTCCACGGGCATAAACCGCTCGCCGTCGCTTCGGGCGGCCACCGTCGCATCGTCATGAACACGCTTCGAGCGCTGGGCATTTCCGACCTCTTCCAGGCGATCGTCTGCTCGGAAGATTATCAGCGCGGCAAACCCGCGCCCGATCCCTTCCTCGAAGCGGCTCTCCGTCTCGACGTGGCGCCGGAGAGTTGCCTCGTTTTCGAAGACACCGCTACGGGCATTGCTGCGGCGACCGCGGCTGGGATGAAGTCAGTGCTGGTGCCGACGCCGCATCGAGGGTCGGTTTAACCCAACGGTGTAGCCGCGGATTATTAGGTCGCGCGGAGCGCCTCTGGGGAGCGCACTTCGTCCCGAGTGCTGGCGAAGGCGTCCCGCCTTCGCGGACTTGGGAATCCCTCTCGTTCTCGAATAGAACTTGGAAACCAGGAGCAAAAAGTTCGTTTTGGCGGGACGCCGAAACCAGCACTCGGGACGAGGTGCGCTCCCCGGACGTTCGCAACCTCGCGCTCACGTTTTCGGCCACAATTTGTGGTAAACGGCCCCTACCCCTTCGTCTCTTTCTGCAACCGCTTGAGCTTGCCGGCCAGGCTCGCCTTGGTCGCCGCGTTCATACGGTCGATGAAGAGGACGCCGTTTAGATGGTCAGTCTCGTGTTGCAGAGCGCGCGCGAGCAGACCCGCGGCTTCGAACTCGACCTTCTTCCCGTCGAGGGTTTGGGCGGTGCAGCGCACGCCGACGCTGCGGGTGATCTCGGCGGTGATTTCCGGGAAACTCAGGCAGCCTTCGTTGCCGGTTTCCTTTTCTTCGCTCAGCTTGAGGACGGGGTTCAAAATGACCAGCGGCATGTGCTCTTCGAGCGGCACTTCTTCGTCGTCGATCCACATGGCGCTCGGCCGGTCCTCGATGCCGGCGACGTCGATCACCGTCAACTGGATGGGCACTCCGACTTGTTGCGCAGCCAGTCCCACGCCGTGGGCTGCATGCATCGTTTCCAGCATGTCCTCGGCGAGCTTCCGGGTTTTCTCGTCCACTTCTTTCACTACCCGGCCCTTTTCTCGAAGGACGGGGTTGCCGTATTTCACAATCTCTAAAATCATTAACTCTCGGTTTATTTCTTTTCGGTAAAGGCGGATAGATTGCCTTTGACGCCCGCCTCTTTCAAGGCGTCAAGGACCTGGATCAGCAGCCCGTAGGAAACTTTCTTATCGGCCTTCATGGCAAGACTCACCTTCACATTGCTGGCGAGCAGTTTCTTGACCGAGGCGGTCAGTTCCTCCAGGGAAATCTTTTTGTCATCGAGGAAGATCTCCTCGTCTTCGCTGATCGAGAGGACCACCGGTTCCGCGCTGCCGTCCGCGGAGACAGCGCTCTTCGATTCCGGCAGCTTGATCGTCACTACCGGCTGGACCCGTTTGAAGGTGGTCGTGACGATGACGAAAATGAGGAGGATGGCAAAGATGTCGATCAGCGAGACGATGATCACCTGCGGCATCCGGCGCTGGCGGGCATAGAATTTCATCCGAGCGGTTCCTCCGAGGGCGACGAGTGAACGTACGGTGGAATCTCCGGCGCCGACGGTTCCGGCGGTGCATAGCTCTCCATCGGCGGGGCGGAATGTCCCAAATGCTGGGCCTGATGATAGTAGCATTTCGCGAGCAGATCGGCGACGAGCGATTCCATTTCCGCGGCCATCGTTTCCACCTTCTTGCTGAAATAACTGTAAGCGATGAGGCTCGGGATGGCGATGGCCAGGCCGACGATGGTCGTGCTCAGCGCTTCGGAAATGCCCTTGGCTATGCCGTGCGGGTCCTGCGCCGCGGCGTCCGCACCGAAGGCGGCAAAGACGGAGACCAGGCCCGAGACCGCACCGAGCAAACCGAGCAATGGCGCAATGCCGACGACGATTTCGAGAATGAAAATCCCGCTCTCCAGCCGCACGATCTCGTGCCGGGCCCGGGTTTGCACGGCTTCCATGTTTTCGGATTTCGGCCAGTTGAGGTGGGCTAATCCGGTGTGAATGATTCGCCCGAGGGTGGAATGGTCGTAGCGCACCAGCTTGGCCAGGCGGTTGGCGGCGTCTTCATCGCCGGGCTGAATGCCCTCGACCTCCCGCTCGATGATCGGCGGAATCACGAGGTCGCGGCGCAAGGCCAAGCCGCGGAGGACGATCACCGCGACCGAGGTGATCGAGCACAGGAACAGCGGGAACATGAAAAAACCGCCCTGGGTAAAGAAATGGAAAGCCGATTTCAGCGAAGCGGCGAGAAAGATGGGACTCATTGGGAGAAGGGATAATAAGTGAAGGTGAGTGTCCAATCGAGCGGTTCCTCGCTGCTCGCCCCGGAAGGATCGCGCGGCGGCGGACCAATCTCCGCTTCTTCGACGGCCTGCATGGATACCTCGGCAAGGCTCGAGTTGGAGCTATTCGACTCCACCCGAGTCCGCGAAATGTGCCCCTGCGAGTCGATGACAAAGCTGATCCGGACCGAGCCAAACGCGAGCAAGTCCATCTTGTCGCGAATGTAGTAATACCAGCGCGAGCCGATGGCGTCATTGACCTGCTTGCGATACTTGGCCATGGGTGTGGCGACGGAAGAGACCGCGTTTTTGCCCCGGTTGGAGATGGCTCCTTCGATGTGGGTCTTCTCCTGTTCCGGTTGATAGCCGGCCTGGTGCTGCGGCTGCGGTCGTGGGGCGGGTGTGGCGAGTTTGGCCGTTTGGTTTTCGGTCGTTTGCGGCTTGGGGACAGGCGTGGCCGGCTTGACGAGGTCGTCGTCCATTTGCCGCAGGACCGCGGCATGAGACACCGGCGGTGGAGTGCTTATCGACTTCAGGATTTTGGTAACGGCCTCGGGTGGGGATACCTGTCTTTGGAGAGCAATTTCGTCGTCCAGCAGCTTCTTCACATGCTCCAACCGGGTCGGTTTGGTTGGCTCCTTGACATCGGTGGGCGGCTTTTTCTCAGTCTTCGGTGGAGTCGGAGCCGCGGTTTTTACCGCTTCCTGGGTCGTGGGCGGGACTTGCTGGGCAAGCTTCGGAACGGGCGGGGCAGGTGGCGCTGGTGGGGTCTGATCTGCAGGAGCGGACAGAGTTGGCTGGAGTGGCGTCTCATTGGCAAACGGCTCTGCCACCGGGCCGAGCAGCGAACGCGTCGTCTCGAAGGCATTGAACGGCCGATCCTTCCCAATCTGGCTCGGCAACGGCGTGTCACCCGTGGCCGGCAATTCGCTCGCCGCATGCATATTCTCGTCGGACTCGAACAACGGATCATCCGCTGGATCCTTCGAGATGTCCAAGCCGCGCGAATCCATGAAAAGACGCTGAGGCGCCGGAGCGAGCGTAAATGCGGGTGGCGGCGGAGGCGGAATCACCGTCAACTCAATCTCCCGCGGCTTGACCACCTCGTTGCTGAAACTCGCCCCTTTGTCGGGAAAGATCAGGGCGATCAACGGAATCATCAAAAACACCACCAGGTGCAGGAGCAGCGAAGCGATGATGCCGATGACAATCACCCGCCCGGTGGGGATGTCTGAGAGATCGGGAATCCGCGCCAGGAGCGGAGCGGTGTAGCGCTGGACGAAGGTCATGCCGGCCACGGCCGGATCACCGCCGCCTCCATCAGTCCCATGATCTTGTAGCGCGAGACCTGCGCACACCATCCCACGTCCGCGCCACGACCCGTGGCGGCCAAAGCACGGCCGTTGCGGGCGAGTTGCAAGGCATCGAGCGCGCTGGGATAGCGGGCGGCGAGAACCGCCGTGATCTGCGCGGCATCGGTCAAGGTGGCGTCGGGAAGCTCGGCGATCAACCGACCGGCGGCATAAGCATCCTCCAGGGCAAAAGTGTCGAAGGTTCCGGCACAGACCAGGAGGACTTCTGCTGGGGCGCTGGAGCGCAATTCCGCGGCTACGGCGTCGAGATTCAGCAAGGCGCCTACGAGCACCCGCTGAGCGCGCTCACAGGCGCGCAAGGCCAATGTCCCGTTGGTCGTCGTCGTGACGATGCGGCGGTTGGTCAAGCCGGTGTATTCCTTGGGAGAATTGCCGATGTCGAAACCGGGGATCGGGTCGCCCTTTCGTTCGCCGCCAAGGATCGCTTCGGGGAGTTCCTGGCGGAGCGCGAAGGCCTCTTCAATCGTCCGCACGGGATAAATCTCCGTGGCCCCATGCGCCAGTGCCGTGACCATCGACGAAGTCGCCCGAAGGATATCGAACACGACACAGGTCGTCTTCGACAGGTCGCGCGCTGGCAATAGCGCGATTTCCGCAGGGTTAAGGACTACATCAATGTGCATGA
Source organism: Chthoniobacter sp. (assembly GCA_036501065.1). Taxonomy (GTDB): domain Bacteria; phylum Verrucomicrobiota; class Verrucomicrobiia; order Chthoniobacterales; family Chthoniobacteraceae; genus Chthoniobacter. The sequence continues at coordinate 43,848 of DASYAY010000063.1, forward strand.
TTGGCGTCTACGCTCCGCGTCAGGGCGCGGGAAAGCTGTTCATTAAGCACCATTCCGGCGAAGTTGGTAGTGGAAGTTGATCGTCGTCGACACCCTTTCCGGACCTGCCGGCTTGTCCAGCGACTCGGGACCGGTTATCGGCCCTTTTTTCGCCAGGTCTTGCGAGAGTGGTGAAATAGGTACTGCTGCGCGTAGCCCCCGTAGGGCCCGAAGTAGGTCGCGGAGAAATCACGCAAAAGCCCGGCGGTGACGCGGCGTTTGCGTGGAAAGTAGATTTCGCGCAACGCACGCTCGATCCAGACGTCGATCGGGAAAGCGCGCACCCTCTCGAAACCGAAGAGCAGGGCGCAATTGGCCACCTTCTCCCCCACCCCCGGCAAGCGGCACAGTTCCGTCCGAGCCGCGTCATCGTCCAGACCGGCAATCGCCAGAAGGTCCACCTCGCCGGCGGCGATCATCCGGGCGGCGCCCAGGAGATTTTTTGCCCGATAGCCCAAAGCACAGGCCCGCAAATCCTCTTCGCGCAGACGCGCCAGTGCCTCCGGAGTCGGGTAGGCAAAAAGCTCACGCCCATTCCAGTCGATCCGTTTTCCATAGCGGCGGCGCAGGGTGTGCGAAATCTGGGCGATATGCGCCACCTGCTTCATCGAGGAAGTGATGAATGTGGCCACGCATTCCCATGGCGGCTGACGAATGATCCGCATGCCGCGGCAGAACTCGGCTGCCGTCTGCATCGCCGGATCACTGGGAAATGAGGCGCAGATTTCCGTGAGAGGATGGTCGAGGGCGAAATAGCGCCGCACCAACTCTTCCGTTCCGGCCGGCAGAAGGAGTTTGCCGGGCTGCTGCTCGACGTAAACCGGTTGGTCTCCGATTACCCCGACCCAGCCCGCACCCTCTCGCAGCCAATGAAAGACCTGCCCACACTCCAGAGTGAGCGTCAGATCGAAATTCTCGATCGCGAGTTTGTCGAGCCTCTCTTGGACGGATTTTTGGACCACGGATTACACGGATTACACGGATTTTTTCCCAGCGACAGCGCCAGGGCGGTTTAAAAAATAGTGTAGCCGCGCGGCGCGACCGCGGTGGAGGGCGACGCTTCGTCGTCGCCCACTTTTCCGAGGAAGTTTGGGCGCTGACGAAGCAGCGCCCTCCAACGAGGACGCCGCCTACCGGCCACAGTTTTACTTAAAGTGCTCCAGAATATATCTGGGCGGACCATCCTTCGACTCGCGGAACCATTCGCCAATTGGAAGTCGCGTGACGCCATTTTAATCCGTGTAATCCGTGTAATCCGTGGTCCCTTTTCCTTCCGGAATTACCGGTCCGAGGCGCTCACTGGATGAAGTAGCTGAGATTTTCCAGTTCAATGGCCAGGTCGACATTGTTCACCACCACGTTGTCCGGCACCTGGAGAATGATCGGGGCGAAATTGAGGATCGCGAGCACGCCGGCGGCGATCAATTCGTTGGCCACTTCCTGGGCAACGTTTCCAGGGACCGTGAGAATGGCCATTTTGATGCGGTTTTCCGCCACGAACTGGCCCAGCTTCGTCATGGGCAATACCTTGATCCCGAGTTCCTTTTCTTTCGAACGGAGCACCCGTGCATCAAAGGCCGCGACCACTTCGAAGCCTTCCTTGGCAAAACCAGGGTAACGCAATAAGGCCGACCCCAAGTTGCCCGCGCCGACCAGGATCACCGGCTGGAGTTGGGTCGTGCCGAGCGCTTCCGTCAGCCGTTTGCTCAAGGCCTCGACATTGTAGCCCAAGCCGCGCGTCCCAAATTGTCCAAAATATGTCAGGTCCTTTCGCAGTTGGGTGGGCTTCACTCCCGCCGCCTTGGCCAGTGCCGCCGAGGAAACCGTCTCGATCTTATTCACGTGCAGCCGCTGGAGCGCCCGGTAATACAGGGAAAGTCGGTAAACAGTCTTTCGGGGAATTACGAATTTCTGCATCTTGTCGAAACGAGCGGGGCGGACGAATTATCGGAATCTCCGACTATTGGGTAGTTTTTTCCAATGGCTTCGCGTACCTCCCCTCGCCCGCCATTCTTCCATCCAAGCCAGTTGCCTCTCGAAAAGGGCGAATTTTTACCTTCCAACTCCGATCTTTTTCATGCGCCTGAATCGCTTTCTTGCTTCCGCCGGCCTCGGCTCCCGCCGCGGCGTGGAAGAACTCATCACCACCGGCCAGGTCCGGGTCAACGGCCGGGTGGTCACCGATCTCGCCACCCAGGTCGAACCGACGGATGCCGTAAAAGTCGGCAGCCGCCTGCTTCATTCCGAGCAGAAGATCACCGTCCTGCTCAACAAACCGCCCGGTTTCCTCTGCACGGCCAGCGACGAGCGCGACCGCAAAACCATCTTCCAGCTTCTGCCGCCGAACTGGCCGCGGCTTCATCACGTCGGCCGCCTCGACAAGGACAGCGAAGGTCTTTTGCTCGTGACCAACGATGGCGATCTCTCCCTCGCCCTCACGCATCCGCGCTACAAGATCGAAAAGGAGTACGAGGTTCTCATCGATAAGCCATTCGCCCCGAAAGACCGCGAAAAGTTGCTCCGCGGATTCCACATCATGGGCGGCCGGGCCAAGGCTGAGCGCGTCGAGATTCTCGCCTCCACGCATCTGCGGCTGATTCTGACCCAGGGAATCAAGCGGCAGATTCGCCTCATGCTCTATGATCTCGGATACGAAGTCGAACGGCTGGCCCGCATTCGTCTCGGGACATTGCAGATCGGTGAAATGCGGCCCGGCGAATGGCGCTTGCTCACCTCGAAGGAAATCGCGGCGCTGAAGGCGCCCGCGGCCGTGGTCGGAAAATAGCGCGCCCCATTACCCAAGTCGACGGAGTCAGGAACCACGGATTACGCGGATGACACGGATTGATTTCGCAGTGCAGGCTTCAATCCGTGTAATCCGTGTAATCCGTGGTCCATTTTCCCCTCTTGGGAACAGATGAATCGGCTTGCAAAAACGCTTGCTCCCACGCTCGCGCCGTGAATCCTCGGCGCTCCCACCTTCCCAATGAACACTCGCTCAGGAATCCTCGCCGGCGGCAACTGGATCATCGATCATGTCAAGATCATCGATACCTGGCCGGCGCAGGACACGCTTTCCAACATCCTTTCCACTACTCACGGCACCGGCGGCTCGCCCTACAATATCACCATCGACTTGGCCAAGATGGGCGCTTCCTTTCCGCTCGCCGCCGTCGGACTGGTCGGCAAGGACGCGGATGGCCAGATGATCCTCGACGATTGCGCCAGATTCAAAATCGACGCCACCGCGCTCCAGCAGACGAACAAAGCGCCCACGTCCTACACGGACGTCATGACTATCCAGGCCACGGGTCGCCGCACTTTTTTCCACGCCCGCGGGGCCAACGCCTTGCTGGATTCCCCGCACTTCGATTTCAGCAAAACGAGCGCGCGCCTTTTCCATCTCGGCTACCTGCTCTTGCTCGACACGATGGACGGTCCGCACCCGAAGTTCGGCACCGTGGCGGCCGAAGTGCTTTCCCGAGCCCAGGCCGCCGGGCTCAAGACGAGCATCGATCTGGTGAGCGAGGACAGCGACCGTTTCGCCCGCATCGTTCTGCCGGCATTGAAGCACGTGGACCTTTGCATCATGAATGAGTTCGAAGCCGGGCGTGTCACCGGGCAAATCATCCGCACGACGGACGGACTCGATCGCGCGGCGTTGCGCGCGGCCATGCGGCAGATTCTGGACGCCGGTGTGCGCGAATACGTCATCGTCCATTTTCCCGAAGGCGGTGCGGTGATGGGCCGCGACGGTCAATTTCACGAGCACGCCAGCGTGAAACTCCCCGAGAGCTATATCAAGGGGGCGGCCGGTGCCGGCGACGCTTTTGCCGCCGGCGTCCTCCTCGGATGGCACGAGCAACTTCCCGTCACCGAATGGCTCCGCTACGGCGTCTGCGCGGCGGCGGCCAATCTGGCCGACGAAACTTGCACCGGTGGAATGCTTCCACTGGCCAAAGTGCTGGAGATCGGGACGCGCTACGGATTTCGGGAATAAGTCGCCAATTACTTGCCCCGCGCCCGAATGAGCGGAGCAAGATACTTCGCCGTCTCGTCGGCAATGACATGATACCCGGCGAGATTCGGATGCCGGTCGCCATACCAGCCGGGAAGATTGCCGAGATGCGCGTCCAGCCGATTGTCCAGCACCACCACGGCCGGGTCCTTGCCGTCGACCACATACGGTTTCACCAGTTCCCGAAACTTCTCCGGAATCTTCGCCAGCGGATAGCGCCGGTAGTTGAGCATGTTCAGGCCTTTGGCCTGCTCCGCCGCGTAACGCGGGTAAATATCGAAAACGCTTAACTTCTCTTCCGAGGCCACCTGCTTCACGAGGTCATTGATCCGTTTGGCCTTCACGGCGTCGGCATTCAAGTCTTCTCCCATCGGGATTACCGTCATGGGAATGAGCACCGCCCCGGGATGATCCTGGCGCAGCCGGGCCAGCAACTCGTGAAAGGACTTCGGAAAATCCGTCTCAAAATTCGGCAGGTGCGCCACGTCGTTCAGCCCGTAGCGGATCAGGATGTAATCAATACCCGGCGGCTTCGCCACTTCCTTGTCGTAACGCCCGGTGTCCAGCAGCCGCCGGATGTACTCGCCGCTCAACCCGAGATTGATCACGTTTGTCGGCGGCAGATCGCCTTCCGCGGCCAGCAGGATGCGAATGATGTCCTCGTGCTGCGGTTCATTGGGCGCCAGCTTCTTCGGAATGCTCGCTTCCGCGGTGCTGTCCCCAAGCAGGAGAATTTGAATTTTCCCGTCGCGCTCCGCATGCAGCGGGATGACAAAGAGAAACAGGAGGGCAAAAAGGAAACGGTATTTCATGGGGAGTGATGAATCCTGGCCCGATCAGGGGTAAACTATCAACCTTCCAAAGTCCGCCTTCCCTGTTGCGCAATCGCCCAACGGACGCTAGAGGTCTCGACTTCTACGACTTGCCGCCAGGCTTGCGCAGGAAATCAGCCCGAAATGACCACAACGAATCAGATAGCAAGCACGCCTCACCAGGTGACCGGCGGCGTGGGACAAAGCGAAACCTCGGCCACGAACACCTCCGCTGCCGGTGCCCGCGGCCCGAATATTTTGTTCCCGGATGGATCCCGGGCTATCAACACGACGGTGCCCGATTTCTTCCGGGACCTCAATCTCGACCAGATCGTCGAAACGATCACCAAGGGCCGGGAATCGTACGATCTCAAGCCGCTTTTCTACACGCCGCTCACCACCCTCGATCAAATCGCTTTTCGCCACGAGATCATGCGCGATCTGGAGAATGAAAAGCTCTTTTCGGCCCTCACCACTTTTTCGCAACGGATGCTCGCCATGCGCGGGCAACTCGCCGAAGAAAAAATCCTCGCCTACCAGTATCAAAGGGAACGCGCGCTGATGAACGCGGCGGACAGCTATTGCGAAGGCGTGTCGGGGTTGCGACGCGAACTCGATGCCGCTGGCGCCCGGTCGCGCGGGCTCGGAGCAATCCGCAATTATCTCGCCCAATACGTCGATTCACCGGCCTTCCAGGCGTTCTCGCAACGGACGAAGGCGGTCAAAGACGGCCTCGCCGCCCTCCGCTATTGCGTGCTGATCGACGAAACGAACATCACCGTCCGCAACTACGAGGAGGAGGTGGACTACAGCGCCGAGGTCGAAAACATTTTTGCCCGATTCAAGCAAGGCGACGTGAAGGATTACCGCGTGGGACTTCCGGATTCCACCACCATGAACCACATCGAGGCGATGATTCTCGATTATGTGGCCAAGTTGAATCCGGCGGCCTTCGCCGCGCTCGACGATTTCTACGCGAAGCACCAGAACTTCGCCGATCAGACCGTCGCTGATTTCGATCGCGGCATTCAGTTCTATCTTTCCTACATCGAGTTTGTCGCCGGTCTCGAGCAGGCCGGGATGAAATTCTGCTATCCCAAGGTCTCGGACACCTCCAAGGAAACGGTGAGCCGGGGTGGCTTCGATCTCGCGCTGGCCAGCAAACTGGCCGCCGCCGGCACGCCCGCGGTCACGAACGATATCAACCTGAGCGGCGCCGAACGGATGATGGTCATCACCGGCCCGAACCAGGGCGGTAAGACGACCTTTGCCCGCGCCTTCGGCCAGCTCCACTATCTGGCCAGCCTCGGCTGTCCGGTCGCCGGAACCGAAGCGCGCGTCTTCCTCGTCGATCGCATCTACACCCATTTCGACACGGAAGAAGACGTGGCCACTTTGCAGGGCAAGCTGAAGAACGAGCTGGTGCGCATCCATCGCGTGCTCGACCAGGCCACCCCGCGAAGCCTCGTGGTGCTCAACGAAATCTTTTCTTCGACGACCCTCGAGGATGCCATCTTCCTCGGCAAAAACATGCTCACCCGGCTCTCGAATCTCGATGTGCTCGGCGTGTGCGTCACCTTCCTCGACGAACTCTCCACGCTCAACGAAAAGATCGTCAGCATGGTGGCGACGATCGTGCCGGATAACCCGGCCATGCGCACCTTCCGCATCGAGCGCATCCCGGCCAACGGCCTTTCCTACGCCCTCGCCCTCGCCGAGAAATATCACCTCACTTACACCAGCTTGAAGGGCCGGATCAATTCATGAAGACGCATCTCCTTTTTCGCGACCGCGATTTCGATTGGGACCAGCCGCTGCCGGCGAACCACGAGGCGCTCGTTCAGGATCTGTCGCTCGGAACCGTCCTCAACGGAATGTCCGGCGGGGACGAGTACATCCAGGAAGTCTCCAAGCGGGTCATGCTCGCCAACGTGGGCGATGACATCGAAACCATCTTCTACCGCCAGGCCGTGCTCAAGGATTGCCTGCAAAACGGCGCGGTCATCGGGAACATCTACAATCTCGCGGTCGACGCCAACGAGCGCAAGCGCAAGCAATGGTTCGGCGTACTCAGCAAATCGCCCGGCGGCGTTCTTTCCGGCGCGGTCGAATTGCTCCAGGTCCTCATGGACATTCTCGGCAAACTCCGCGTGCTCGCCCGCGAGCATGGCCGCAAGTTCCAGTCCGAAGGTTTCGTCACGCTCTTCAAGATGATCGAGGCGGAATTGCCCGACGATTATTTCGAGCAGGTGAAGACTTATCTCCGCGAACTCAAGTTCCCCGAGGGCGTGCTCGTCAGCGCGGAACTTGGCGAAAATATGGGGGCCGCGCAACACACCCTGCGCCGTGCCACCAAGTCCAAGCCGAAGTTCTTCCAGCGCGTCTTCTCCGAAGGTCCCCCGTCCTATTCGTTCAAGATCAACGACAAGGACGATGCCGGGGCCAAGGCCATCGCCGAATTGCGCGACCGCGGCATCAACGTGGTCGCCAATGCCGTCTCGCAATCCGCCGAGCATATCATGAGCTTTTTTGCCATGTTGCGCGCCGAGGTCGGTTTTTACATCGGCAGCGCCAATCTCTACAGCAGGCTCTCGCAACAGGGCCAGCCGCTCTGCTTCCCCACTCCCGCTCCGATCGGCAGCCGCAAACATTCCTGCACCGAGTTGCGCGACGCCTCGCTGGCGCTGACCGTCGGCACGGAAATCACCGGCAACGACCTGCGAGCCGACGGCAAGGACCTCTTCCTCATCACCGGCGCCAACCAGGGCGGCAAATCCACTTTCCTGCGCGCCGCCGGCCTCGCCCAGATCATGATGCAATGCGGGATGTTCGTCACCGCGCAAGCCTTCAACGTGGCACTTTGCCGCCACATCCATACGCACTACACGCGCGAGGAAGATGTGACCATGAAGAGCGGAAAGTTCGACGAAGAACTGCGCCGCATGAGCGCGATCGTCGACGCCCTCACGCCCGATTCCATCCTCTTTTTCAACGAATCCTTCGCCGCGACGAACGAACGCGAAGGCTCCGAGATCGGCCGCCAGATCGTCAAGGCCCTCCTCGAGGCACGCGTGAAAGTCTTCTTCGTCACTCACCTCTACGAGCTCTCCCACGGCTTCTGGAAGGATAACATGCCAAACTCCCTCTTCCTGCGCGCCGAGCGCCAGGCCGGAGGCAAACGCACCTTCAAGCTCCTCCCCGGCGAACCGCTCCAGACGAGCTTCGGCGCGGATCTCTTTCAGGAGATTTTCGACGGGAAGAATTAGCCGGATGCAAGCAATAGCCAGCGCTCAGAGATCCCATCCGGGGTAGTGCGCGAAACGAGCGGAAAAGCTCGCTGCGAAGAAAAGCTCGCTGCTAAAAGCTCGCTGCCGAGCGAGCGTGGCATTGAGAACGCCGCCTTTTCCCGGTGTCATGCTGAGCTTGTCGAAGCATCTCTCGCATCCCGTGGGCGGAAGCGGTGGCACCAAGCGCCGCATGTTGCTCGCCGCCTCCGCCCACAAAAAGTCAGAGATGCTTCGCAAGCTCAGCATGACCACAAAAGAAAGGTCGCTCCAAATGCCATGGTCGCCTTGCTTCGAAGGCTTCCGCGCTCATGAGAGCGGAAGCCGCGATGGTGCTGGAAGTAGGAGAGGCTTCCAGCCTCTTCTCCTCCGCTGTGGGGGCAGGGACGCCGCTCCTACATTTCCTTGCGGCTCCGCAAGACGGGATCGCGCTACGCCACCGCGATAAATCTACGGCTTCCGATCGACAATCCCCGCATCCACCGCCTTGAGAAAGCGATACAGGTTCGGCTTGTAATTCTCCCCCTCTTTCGTCCGCACCACGGTCACGACGACATCGTTCACCGGATCGACGCGCAAGACCGCGCCTGAGGCCGCACCATGGCAAAAGGTCGCCTTGCTCAAGAGCGTCTTGTTCATGGGCACGCCATCCTTTCCAGCGTCCGGGTCCCTCTCTTTGAAATAAGTCAGGCCCATCCCCCACGGCAGGTCGAACTGCGCCTGCGGCCAGTGTTCCCGGATTTGCGTCGGCAGCATCTGGTGAAAGATCTCCTTCGAGAAGAAACGCGTGTTCCCATAGGTGCCCTGGTTGAGAAGCATCTGCCCGAGCTTCGCCGCGTCGAGCGCCGTCGCATACGAACCGTGGCAAACATCCGAGCTGCGCGAATGATCCATTCCCAGCGGCCCGAAAAGATCGTCCTTCATCAGGCGCAACACGCTCTTGCCCGTCATCAACTCCATCGCTTTGCCCGTGAGTTCGGTATCCATGTTATTGTAGCGATGCCGGACGCCGATCTGGAGACAGGGCAACAGATTCACCACCAGGTTATCGCTCCATGCGTTATGCACCTCGCGCCCGTCACCAGCTTTGATGTGAATCCCCGCCATGTGCATGAACGTCGCCCGCCACGGGATCATCTTGTCTCCCTCGATCGGGAAATCCGGAAGCACTTTCCCAATGGGATCATCCAGCCCGACCAACCCTTGATCCATGAATTCCGCGAAAAGACAGGCGCTCATCGTCTTCGTGAGGGAAGCCATATGCTTCGGCGTATCGATGGTGGTCGTCCCGTTCGGATCATCGAAGGCTTCCTGAAAAACGATGAGGCCATGGCGCGCCACGCAAGCCACAAACGGCTCCTTGCCATCCTCATACCACTGCCGGCACGCCGTGCGCATGGCTTCGACGGATTCCGGCGTGAATCCAGCCTCCGCCGGTGAGCCCGGCCGGAGCACCGTGGCGCTCTCCTCCACGTGCTGCGGCGGTTTCAGCGCCGGATACTTGCCATCCACGCCGAGAATTTTCCGCTTCACCGCGATCTGCTGTTCATCCACCCCCCATTGCTTCTCATCATAAGATTCCGGCTTTGTCGGATGCGGATAGATCGTCTGCGCCTCGCCCCCTGGGTTCACCGTCACGAGCCGCCGAACGGGAAAACCTTTCTCACTCTTCCCTTCGAGATAAGCGACATAAGGCGGCTTCCCATCGGGCTTTTGCACTTCGGCGATCTCGGCATCGAACCACCGCGTCGTCAGTGGGCAATCCCCAATTTCCGCTCGCACCCGCTCCGCATCCTTCCACACCAATTTCGGAAAGCTGTCCGTCTCCTTCCAGATTCCACCGACCACCTTCAACTCGACGGACGTAAAATCGAGGAACGTCTTCTCCAGCGGATCGGTGATTTCATCTTGGATTCTTGGCTGGACCTGGGCGCGAAGCGGCAGCGACATCGCCATGCAAATCAAGAGGGTCGCAACTGCGGCGCACGAAGCCAAAGTCTTGGAGGGGATTGTGTTCATTCCGTTTCTGCAGATTCTCAACCCCCCATCCCCTCGGAGTATAGACGGATTCGCGGGCAAAGTGCCGGGGAGGGGACTCGAACCCCTAAGGATTGCTCCACCAGATCCTAAGTCTGGCGCGTCTGCCAATTTCGCCACCCCGGCTTGAATTTTAAGTCGCTGATAAAGAGATGCTTACGTAAAGCACCGATTTTTCGACTTTTTCTTCGTACTACGTTTCGTACTACTCTTACGCTATGAAACGAGAAAATACGCTACGTTCTCCAAAGGAAAGCGAGTCCAAGACCCGCTACGCGACCTTTGAGGCAGTGTTCGATGATCGCAAGCGAAAAGTGCCCGGCTTGTGGCGACGTGGTTCCCGGTTTTATGTCCAGCTTCGGGTCGATACCGGCGACGGGCGCTCCACCCCGAGAAAAATCCCCTTGGAGGCGACCAATCTCCTCGAAGCCCGCGCCGAGGCCGAAAAAACGCGAACGGAGAAACGGGACGGCACATTGGACAATCCCGGCTACCGTCCAAAATTCGAGGACTTCGCTGACGAATACCTCGCCAGCCCGATCCTCGCGCAGAAGAAACGGGGCACGCAGGAAAACGAGCGTCAGGCCGTCTCCCGCTGGAAAACACATATGGGCGGTATCCGACTCGACAAGGTCACTCCCCCGCTCATTTACAGCTTCCGCGAAAAGCGGTTGGCTATGGGCTGCTCTCCACGGACGGCAACCATCGACGTGATCGTGCTCCGAAATGTGCTCAAGCTTGCTCGCCAACGCGGACACATCCAACGGCTCCCGGAGATTATCCCGTTGAAACAGAGACCACCTCGCAAGCGCCCTCTCGTTAGCCGGGAGGAATTCTCCCAACTGCTCGCAGCGGTCACCGAGGAGACGACAAAAAATGCGGACCTCTTCCGCTTCTATCTACGGTTTCTGGCGCTGACCGGAGCACGAGAAAAAGAAGCCCTTCGAGTCCAATGGAGCGACGTAAACTTTGAACGTGCATTTGTGACCATTGGGACGGATGGCGTCGCGAAAAATCATAAAGCGCGGAGCGTCAATTTCTCAGATGAGCTCGAAGCGTTGATGGTGGAAATGCGTGAGCATCGTCCGCCCGATTCCGAATGGCTTTTCCCCTCCCCCCAGCGCGGGTCGAAAGACATTCCTGCGAAGACCTTGCGCGAATCGCTCCTGCGCGTGCGGGAGGCTGCGAAGCTCCCTTGGATAGCCTTTCACGATCTCCGGCACTTCTTTGCATCGACGTGTGTTATGGCCGGACTCGATTTCATGACCATTGCATCGTGGCTGGGTCACTCGGATGGCGGCATCCTCGTGGGCAAAGTATATGGTCATCTCGCCGACAGCCACAAAAAGGAGGCCGCACGGAAGCTGGCCTTCTTCAATTCATAAACTGAGAACGAGAAATGAGAATAGGCAGAGCTTTTTTTCGTGTACTCGGTCAATCAGAAACCATCCACAATAGCAGAATGCGCTTATGGGTAGATGGCCGAGAATGGATTGATCCTCGGTACGCTACTTTCCGCGACCATTGGATGATATATGAGGAGCCGAGCAAATACGGTATTCCAGTTCCCGTTGTCGAGCGCCGGTTTGTTGAAGAGAAGGAACAGTGGCTTTTAGGCCTGTATACCTTCTCGGAGCCTGACCAAAAGTTTTCTTTGCGCGTTGAAGCCCAAAAAGGCCATCTCCTACTGTCAAAGCGAGGAACCGAAGCGACCCAATTCTTTCAGGAGATAATTAATCCTGCTCCTCGCTGGGCAGAGATTCTTCTCGATCTTTCAAAAAGCGTGCACGCCGACTTCCTGGCCCGCAACGGCACAGTTGATGTCCTGGTCTTCTACTTGAACAATGAAGACTTCTCCAAACTGTCCCTGTCCGATACCGAAGCAAGTGATTTTAGAATCACATTTCATCTCGCATACCTATGGCCCGCTTGGGAATCCCAAAGACTTTCTTGGGCAGCGCGTGCGTATGATTTGCAGTCTAAGGCAGGGATTACATTTAATCCAAACGACGCCATCAAGAACGCCAAAAACTTGCAGATGCGTTGCCGCCGACTTCAACTAGAAAAAGGTAACGAGTTCTAGCCCGACTTCGTTACCCATCTCAAATCGTCTACCGGGATAAGTCGCGTAGCGTAGGCCCATGCCTACGTTAAATAGCGAAACGAGAAACATCCGCTCCTTCGATGACTGGTTGAAGGGACTCGGTGTTACCCGAGTCACCGGCCACCGCTGGCGGAGGAACGGAATGATTAAAACCTTCCGCATCTTCCGCAAGCTTTATGTGAGCGCGGAGGAAATCGCCAAGTTTGAAGCCTCCGCGATCGAAGGAAAGTATGCGCAGGAACCGGTCGTGCCTGACCGCAGCGCCACGGCCCAACGGTCCAACCGTAGGCGGAGGCGCGGAGAATGAGCGTGCAGAGAAGCCTAAGCGACGCGCGCCAGCCAAAGCTCAGTCGCCGAGCACAAAGTATCCTCGCTCGATGCCCAGAGCCGGGTGAGGGTGTAAACCAATGGGTTTTTGGAGCGGCGGGTGCGTTGGTAAAAGAAGGCCTCAATGATGACGAGATTGTCGAGGCTGTGACCGAGGCGATAAGCCGCCCACCCCGACTGGGAGAAATTGCGCGCGCTCTCAGCAAACACCGCGCGCAGGGTGGAAATGGCGAGAATCCTAGCATTCCGGCGCTGCCCCGCACGCCAAAGGTTAAATTCGAGCCAGAACTTTTGCGACGAATCGCATCGAAACTGCCGAGATTCACTGAGCGCGCGCTCGCTTCCCGGTCTCTACTTCCAATCAAAAAGCAAACGCCCGCCACCTTTCTCTCGTCGCTTTATCGAGCGGAGGAAACAGCCTTGGTTCTCGACAGATTCACTGGCTGGGGCCAGCCGTTCCCGGTAGGGAACCTTGATCCTGATTCCCTCGACCATTACCGAGAGGGCAGCCATGCAGGCGTGTGGTTCTTGACGAATCCAGTGAACGGAAAATGGATGCGGAACGCAAATAATAGACTGTCGCGGCGTTCGGAGGGGAACGTCACCGCGTGGCGTTATCTTTTATTGGAAAGTGACGCAGCAGATCCAGCAGAGTGGCTACGGTTTCTCGCGCTCGTCCCGCTACGCATCGCCGCAATTTGCACCTCGGGCGGAAAGTCAATTCACGCCCTTGTGCGTCTCGATTGCCAGGACAAAGCGCAGTTTGACCGGGAGGTCGCCGAGCTAAAGCCGCAGTTCGTCCGGTGTGGTGCGGACCCGGCCGCAATGACAGCGGTGCGCCTCTCGCGCTTGCCCGGCTGCGAGCGTGGGGAGACGGGCCAGGTGCAGCGCCTCCTCTATTTGAACCCTGAGCCGGCCAACACACCGATCTGTGAATTGAAGGCGGTGCGGTGATGAACACTGACACAGCTAAGACGACCAAGTTTTTTGAGAGCAATGGTGCTTCGCCGTCACCCGAATCGAAGGAGAAAGGTTTACCGGAAATCTACTACGATCAAGAAACAAAGAATTATTTTCTGCCGAATGCCCAAGGTGGCTATAATAAAGTAACTGAGGCATCGGCGAGGGATGACCTAAAGAGGAAGGGGTATCCTCCATTTTGCCCAAAGGATCAAGATGGTAGATTACTCAAATTCACAAGTCCTGTTGACGACATCCTTGCTGAGATTCGCGCAAGGCATAACGTCGCCTATGCAGGGCCGCTCGGCGGAAAGACTCCTAGTTTCTACGAGACGAATGGTAAGCGCATTCTGGTCACCAGCGGACCGACATTAATCCTCGGTAAAAAGGGAAAGTGTAACACGATCAAGCGGTTCCTCGAAGGAATGTTTGGGGCGGACAATGTCCAACTTCTTTATCTATTCGCGTGGCTGAAGGTTGCACTGGCTGGCTTGCTGGCAGGCGGAGAGCGTGACGCTGCGCAGATGCTGTGGTTTATTGGACCAAGGAATTGTGGGAAAAGCCTTCTGCAAAAAATCATCACACTTCTCTTCGGAGGACGTGAGGGTCGCCCGTATCTCCGCATGGCCGGGAGGACGGATTTCAACCGGGACCTCATCGGTTCAGAGCATCAAGTAATCGAAGACGAAGCTCCACACCGCGATCTTGCGACTCGGCGCGATTTTGGAACAAGAATCAAAGACGCTACCGTAAACAACCTTGTCCACTGCCACGGCAAGGGCCTCGAAGCGATACCGCTCGCCCCTTGGTGGCGGATAACGGCAAGTGCAAATGACGAGCCGGAAAACCTTTCGATTCTACCAATTTTGGACGAGTCGATCACCGACAAAATAATGATCTTCAAGGTGCAGCGCCCTGACGCGGTCTTACCAAAGTCGATTGCAGACAAGGCCGCCTTTTGGCAGCAACTCGTCTCCGAGCTGCCTGCGTTCGTTTACTTCCTCGAAAAGTGGGAGATTCCCGCTGACCTCATTGATTCCCGCTTCGGCGTCAAAGCGTATCACCATCAGGAAATTATGGAAGCCGTAGAGGGACTTTCACCTGAAGCTCAGATGCTGGAGCTCATCGATCAGGAAATTTTCGGTGACCTTGGATTTTCCGAAGCTTGGCGCGGCAGTGCCGCCGACCTAGAAAGATGCCTGACCCGGAGCGCCACCGCAGACGCAATCGGAAGCTCTGTCCGCGAGCAGGCGCGTCGGCTGTTGACCAGCACGAAAACGGTGGGCACTTACCTCTCTCGCCTCGCTAAGAAGCTACCACAGAGAGTGCGCCTGACCCGCGTCCATGACCCTCGACAATACGAAATGGAACCGCCTCCTCTCTGAGTAGCGTAGGCTTAGTAGGCTTCAGGATAAGCCTTAATTTTAAAAGGAGAAAAATATATATAAGAAGAGGGAGAAACCTAAAGCCGACTAAGCCTACGGGCCGATGAGGTGGACTGCGGAGAAAACGCCAATAATTTGATCGAATATGAAACCAATAACATCAACCGACAATCCCGATTCTGCGTCCGGACCTGCTGACAAATTGCCTTAACGTTACCATGAAGCAACGATACTTAGGAGAGATAACACGATGGCATCGCGCGCCGGCAGATCGTCTTTTGCACCTGATAGACCGTGAGTTGTTCGGATACATGTGCCAAGGAGAGCACATAGTATCGCCATTGCCATCACCCTGGATGGGGACAGGACGGGAATTAACGGAGGAGTTGTGCCGCAGGGGCAGCAGTGTGCGCGATGAAGCGTTTGATATCCTGCCGACGAAGAAACATGCGGACTCTTACTTGCGCAAGCTCGCGCGCCGCTTTCCGCATCGGATCGAACATTTGCCACCCAGATGGCGGATTCTTCCGCCGCGTCTTCCCGAGGGCGTCTTGACGACGGGGTTGCCGGACTCGGGGGGTGTCTTCGATTCCTTTGGTCACTTTTACTCGCTTGAAAAGCTAGAGGCGGTTACACACTTCGCGGGTCAGAGCACATTTGTGATGCCGTGGAAAAGGAATGCGTGGTCGTGGGACAAGAAATGACGAAAGCCATTTCCGCGGCCGATTTCCCATCCGAGGAAAGAAAACCATTTCTCGCCCATCCTCGCGCTCGCGCGGGCCTGTTCCGGCGAGTCCACCCACCACCGAGTAACAATGAATGAACACCTCGGCGACTGGGACGGCCCCCCTCACAACGGGTCCTTCCGGCCATTTTTGGCCGCCCGCAGGTGCCGACTTCCTTTGAAAGGTAGATGCAATGAAAAATGCAAAATGCCGACCTGTTCAAATTGGGAAGTCTGATGGTCCCCTTGCATCTGTCGGTGATGCAAGCGGCTAACCGGCAATTGGAGAAGTCGACAGCGATTACAGGATGCCCTCTCGTCTTGCCAGCAATGCAATAATCTTCGCTAATTGGAGAATGGCGGCAATGGTCAGCGGCGCTGAACCTTCAAGCCGGTTATTGATGTAAATGTAGCCGAGTCGCTTCAGTTCAAAAGATGACTCTAGAATTTTCTCGGCGGCAGTCCGGGCATCGTCCATACGGTCTTGGATTTCCTTGTAAGGGCTGAATTGCTCGACGGCAGCCTCGTATTTCCGGCCCGGCTTCAATAAGAATCGCGACACAGTGAAATCGGAGGTAGCGCTCCCTTCGATGGCGAGTTGTTCCAAAATAGGAGGCATGCGGGTCCAGTTGTTGTAGACGTGAGCGACCCCGTGTGCCCGCAGCATTTGAAAGTAATCTGGCTGCAGCCACTTCTCGTTTCTGATTTCGACGCCATATTGCCAACCTTTCGGTAGCTGTGAGAGAAATTGGTCCAGCGCCGCAACGAAGTCTCTCCCGTGTGCGAAGTCTTGTTTTTCAAATTTAGAAAACTCGAAGATGATCGGACCAATCTTGTCCCCATATCCTGAGCATGGCCCAAGAAATAGCCGTTGAAACATTTCCGAGTTCAGGAAATTCTCGTTCACCATTCCTTTGCGATCCCGATGTTTCTCGACGAATGGGAACCTTTTGATCGTGATTTCGTCTGTGACTTTGAAGGCGAACTTGAACCCCTCTGGCACTTGATCGCACAGGCCTGCCAGATATTCAGCGGTCGGGAAACGATAGTAACCGGCGTCCACGCAAACGGTTCGAAAGGTTTCAGCATATTCACCGAGGCACGAATCCTGGAACTTGGCTTTGGAGAATTTTCGATTCGTCAGATACTTTGACTCATCGTAGATCGTTCCGCACCATCCGGGATAATTCCAAGAGGAGGTGCCGACGTAGAGACCGAGGTTGGCGAGATTGGAGATGCGTTTCCGGTAGTCGCTTAGCGTCAATTCGCCGATCCTGCGTTCGGGTCTGGGAATTGGTGTCGGCGCGAATAGATCAAGAGTTTCGTCTGCCATGATTCATCGTCGTGGGAAGAACTCTGATCGTATTCGAAACTGAAAACGACCTTGGAATTCTTTGGAGGCGAAAAGTTCGTCGAGTGTCACAGGCGCAGCTCAAGCTGTGACCGCAAAATCAGGATAATCTTGGCCTGAAGACTTGCAATGGGAAGTGTTCATGCGAACACTTCCTTATGTGACTCTACTAAACCGTCTCGTCGAAGCTGAAAAGCAAGTCCGCCAAGTGACGAGCGGGCTTTCGATTCTTCGGCAATTGAGCGAGCGGCTCAATCTCCCAGTGACTCCAACCATCCTGGAGGAACTTGTGGCTCTGGGCCGTGCCCAACGAAGGGCATTGAAAGCCGCCCATACGCAACTTCAAGATGACCCACTTTTTGCTCATCTACTCAAAAGCAGAATCGCGTATTACCGAGCAGACGAGAACCGCAGCAAATCAGGTAAGAGGCTGGAGGACTTGGTACGTTCCACGTTTTTCACCGCTCAAAGCCTTCTTTTTCGCGGCGACATCGACGACTGGAGGAAGTTGCTGGCGATTTTTCCAAGGTGATCGAGCGAATCATTTCTGGCACTGCGGGCTTTGCGGCGTCGCTCACACGTGCCGGCGAAACTTTCTCCGTACGATTATACGAACAGGTCTTTTGACGAGAGAGCGCCAGCACGCGGCCGAAGGTTTGATTACAAATCTGCTCGGAAGAAGCGTTCCTTTGTGATTGCAGCGTTGAGTGTCATCCTCATCCAGTTGCTCTCCCCCTGCATATGCTCAGGAGGAGGTGTTGTGGTCGTCAGGATGTATTGGAAAGGCGGATCATCACCGACAGATGCTTCTTCCTCGATTCGTTCGGCATAAAGAAAGAACCTCTCGTAAATGACGCGCGATAGATCAGCTTCACGGGGGCCGTCGTGAATGAGAAAGCGCGGATGCACGCCCTCCGCTTCGATGCTCTGAACAACCGCCGCGAGATCAAAGGCCAGCACTCGAATCGTGGAAAGAGCAGAACCGTGAAGTTCCGCGTTACGTTGCACGCGGAGTGCTAGCCCTTTTTCCGTAACTGCGACCTCCGCTTCGACTTGCGGTCCCATGACCGCGCGCACTACGTCGCCAAAGACCTCGGAAAACTTCGGCAGAGCTTCCTCCTGCGATTTGCGCAGAGAAATCACTACTGCGCGCTCTTTTTCCAGCGTCGCTTGTTCTGTCGCCAGCTTTTCCATGGCGGCTTTTACTGCCGCTTGCGAGAGTTGGACATTAACTATGCGTTCTACTCGCGCTGCGTTCGCCGAGTACTTTGTTCGCAACGGAGCGAGGCGTTTTGTCCGGTTACTTTCCGCTGTCTTCTTAGTGGCCTCCGCTTTTGTGACCTGGCCCGATGTTTTCGCGAGGTCGCGCCGTTTGGCTTCGAGTTCGCGCATCTTTCGATCGCGGCTTTGCTCAAAGCGAACCATTTGTCGCGCAAATATCCGTTCAGGAGATTCACTGGAGATTGGAAGTTCTGGTTGCTTCTCTATACAGCCACGCGCTTCCGCCACCTTAAATTTTCGGGGGCAATAACCGGGTGCCGGTTGCCCAGAGGTTTCTCGCGCTTGGTCTTTGAGCTTTTGAACCTCGTCTTTCGTCATCTCGATTTCCTTTTTTGTATCCTCAATCGTGTCGACGAGTGCAGTTACCTGTGATTGCAGCACCTTCTGTTCAGCAGAAAGTCGTGAGTATTCCTGCCGGGCACCGGCTAGTTCCTCATCGTCGCCCAACTGCTCAATCTGCTCAGCAATCATTTCCCCTGCCCCAGCAAGCAGTTTGCGTTTCTCCTCTAGTTTTTCTGCGTCGTCCTTCAATGGCAGCAAATCCGCATCCAACCGTGCCTCATCTTCTTTTAACTTCGCCTCTGCTATGCGCTTCTTGTCTTCAAAATCAACGACTCGCTTCGCAGTGGCCTCCGATTTTACGCGGGCATCATGCTCGTCGGCTTCCAGAAGGCGCAGCACTGCGCGCATGAGAAGATGCTGGTCGGCGACGTTTGTGTCGGGTGCGTCTGCTTCGCTGAGCGCGCTGTTACGCCAAAGGTGAACGGCAGCAAAACGACACTCTTGGTCGCGCGCGAGCCAGGGAAGTAGGTGACGCCAAGTGTAGCGCACATCGGAAGGAAGATTGAGACACACCGCCTGCTCCAGTGCTTCAACAAAGCTCTTGTAGCTTCCGTCTGGCTGTGGCGGTTGCTTCTCCAGAAAGGTGTCCATTTCCCAACCTTTCAGGGCGAAATGGTGAAGTGATGGCACGAGCGCACGGCCTACCAACCAACAGTCCGCGCCTATGAATACCTCTGCCAATGCCCAAGCCTCCTTTAACAACTCTTTGACGGCATCGCGCAACGCATCCGGGCCGAAATTGCCTTCGCCGAGTACGAAGCGCAGAACACGGCAAAAGGTTGTTTTACCAGATGCATGGCCGGCAAGACCATCCTCGTACATCTGCGCCGGCTGGGCGGCTTCCTCGGGCGGCGCCCACACGATATTTAGGCCACGCTTCAGTCGCACACGCCGGATTTCGTAGTCCTTCCCTTCTTGGTCTTTTCCGGGGAGCAGCTTTCGCATGATGCGTAGTTCGCGGACCCAGAACACCGGGGCGATGATTTGCTCGTTGCGCTTGATGGGGCGGCTGAGAGCGAGGTGGCGCTGTTTGTTCATTGCGTGACGAGTTCCGCTGCTTCTTCCGTGGGAAGCCAAAGTTCATCGTCGCTGGCCGAAATGGCTTCGAGATCGAGGACAAGCTTGGCAAAGCGAGCGTCCGCCAGCACAAACGCCGCGGCTTCCGGAGATTCAGCAACTTGGCGCGTCCAGGCGGATTGATCGATCATCCGCACCTCGTAGCCATCCACGCTTCGGAACATTCCACATTGCTCACTTTTGCAGAGCCCAATGACAACCGGGCGAAACTCGCCTCGTTGCACCGGCTCGGGCTTCGATTTCTTCCATGAACGGGTCAGGGCGGCGTCGTGAGTGGTCGCAAGTTGTCTCAAGCGCTGATGGTCAGAAAGCAGGCGGCACGCGGCGATGAGTCGTTCGAGGGGTAGCGCGCCTCTGCCCAAAGCGAGCAAAGCAAGGACCAAATCTTCGAGGTAAGGGCGCGACTGACGCTTTGCACGGTGTCCGACCGGAATAATAAGTGCAGTGTCGTCAGTGGGCCACTCAACATGCGATGTCTTGGCCGGGACATTGGTCGCTAGCTGCTTGCCTGCATGGTATGCCAAGTCACGGCCAAGCAATTGAGGATCGCGGCAAACATGAAAAGCCCATGTTCCCATGCGTCCCCAATTGTTCACCGCTGAAATCCAGCGCTTAGCGGCCTGAGATTTCGCCTCCTCCTGTTCCCCCACCATACCTTTTATTTCTACCACCAAACTTGTACCGCTTTTCAGGCGCACAACAAAATCCGGATAGAACAGGTGAGCTTGGCCGTAGAACTCGTAAGGAATGCCGAATCCAAGGTGCGAAGTTCCTCCATCGTCGTTGCGCGAGTAAAAGGCTACGTGCTCCGAAGCCTCGATCGTAAAAGCGGCCGAGCGCTCCCACGTGTCAGTATCGAGCACCACGTGATCCACATGGCTTTTCTGAGTGGGATGGCAGGGGCGCGTCGTATTGAATAACACGTCTGCAGTTGATCCATGGGGGCTGAAGCGGTTGATGACAGGCAACAGTGGTGGCTCACCCGCGGCGGTGTCCGGCTCAATAGCTTCGCACAGACGTTCTACAACTTGGTCCGCGTAAATCTGCAGCCCCAGTTCCCGCCGGTCTGTCGCGCTACTCCAGTCCACGCGTGTTTCTGCAAATGCTTCTACGATCCTTGCCACTTGTGGAAACAGCTCGTGTCGTGCTTGGTAACGAAACTTCGTTCGCTTCTCGTCCTGAGTATCCGTGAGCCGGGTTACGATCTGGCGCGTTATCTCGAAGAGGATCGTCTGGAGGTGGTGATTCTCGTAGTAGCTGTCACGATTCTGTAGCTCAGTCTTAAACGACGGTGAGCCTACGTGGCCCTCACGCACGCCAACCTGTGGTTGCACGAAAACCTGCATCGGGTTTTGCATAGGGCGGATACGTAACGCTTCGACTTTCGGTAAGTCGCATCGCACGTGATTGCGCTTCAGTTCGAACACGTAGCCTTCAACGTTCGGAAATCGAATTTCCATCGCTGCCCGTTCCGGCAACGCTTTCACCTGAGTCACCGGTCTGTCGTCCAGTTCAGGCTGTTCGGACGCGCGCCCCTTGAACGGAATCACGGAAAACGGAATTCCGTAAACATCCGCGTATTCAGGCCGCAGCATCCCAGTCTCTGGATCGACATCGTAGCTAATTCGACGCAAGCCACGCCCGACCACCTGCTCGCAAAGAAGCTGACTCCCGAAGGCGCGCAAACCGAGAATCTGGGTCACATTGTTCGCGTCCCACCCTTCAGTCAGCATCTGAACACTCACCACACAGCGGATGTGCTCACCGGGTGTGCCGGGTTGGCCGACCGACGCGATGATTTGACGTAACTTCTCTGCTTCTTGCAGCTTCGTGCTGCCCTCACCTGCTTCTGCTTCGGCGAGAAGCTTAGAGTCGATTCGCAACGTCACAGTGCGGTCTGGAGAATTTGCGAGTTCTGGGAATGGAAGGCCTGCGCTGTTGAAGCGTCGTATCTTCTTTATCTTCGCCTTCTTCTTCGGTTCCGTAGAGTCTCCCTCGTTCTCGTCCTCGCCTTCTGCGTCCGTGATCTCTTCCTGCGTCTCGCCGGAGATTTTCTCGAAGAACACCTGTGCAATATCTGTGTTGTCGCAGACCACAATCATCACCGGTGGCACCACCGTTTGCCCTGGCTTAGCGTCCCGCTGCTGCTGGAATCGTTCCTGCCACTGCGAACCCAGCGTGGAGAGCGCCGGTCCTGCATAAAGCCACGTGGCATCCGGTTTTGGTTTGCCTTTGTCGAGTTGAGCCGGCTGGCACTGCTTTTTGATCTCTTCCCAGAGCCGAAAGAATTTCGGGTCCGGTTTTCCGCTTTCATCACTCACCGGCAGTCGCGGGATTTTGGTAATACCGCTCTCAATGGCATCCACGAGGCCGAAATCGCTTACGAGCCAAGGAAATGGTGAGCCCTCGATCCACCCGCTGCCCGCGAGATAAAACGGCGTCGCTGACAGATCCACGCAGCACGCCACACCGACGGTTTGATTTATTTTGTCGAGGCCTTCTACCCAAACTGTTGCTTCTTCCGCGTCCTCCTTACTCGCCTCACCGAAAATATCGGCATTCCTTTTCCGCTTCGATTTCGCGGCGATCTCCGGCGGTGCAGGACGGTAAGCGTGGTGTGCTTCGTCATTCAGTACGAGCACTTCGCCGAGGTCATAGAGTTCCTTTAGCACACGGCGAGAAAATGCGTCGGCACCTTCGTCACCTTTGTTCACAACTGCGTAATTCTTTCCACCATCGACGTGTTCGGATTCGGGCGCGAAAGCGTGCCAGTTGGTAATCATCACCCGACCCTGCAACATCAGCGGACGCATCTGGCTCGGAACTATGTCGAATTTCTCGTAATAGCTCTCCGAGCCGTAGTCGGGACGCAACACCTGCAGGCGTTCCTTTACGGTTAAATTCGGGCACACGGCAAGCACGGCCCGCGGAAAGCGCGTATCACCCGGCACTGCGCCGCGGTTGCATAACGCCCATGCTGTCAGCATGGCCATCACCACAGTCTTACCCGACCCAGTGGCCATTTTGCATCCGTAACGAGTCAGCGCCTTACAGTTTTCGCGCAAAGGCGGGTCTGAAAGCCGAGCGACGAACTCGCCTTTTGCTGTCCGCTCCAGTGCGGATTCGCTCGGGTTCAGCAACGCGAGATATTCTTCACGACTTACGCTCGCTTTGCCGCGGCGAGTGCGTCCGGCCGCAAGCAGCTCCCGCAAATAGATCACCGTCTCTACCGCTTCGATTTGGCAGAAGAAGAATCTCCGCTTTCGATCCGGGCTCCGCCAATGGCGCAGCAGCTTTTTCGTTGCCTGCGTCGCATTCTCGTAGTTGCTCTCACGCCATCTCGCCACGTCCTCACGCAGTCGATTCACAAGATCAAGTCTCTCACTCCCGCTGTCGCCGGCTCCAACACCTTCGAGGTCCAACTGCCCGGTCATGACCCGCTGTGTCGTCCAGAAATATTCGGCCGGTCGGCGGTCCGGTTCACGATGTGCCTTTCCTTGCTTGTCGTATTTCCAATGCTGCTTCGGCTCGTCGTAGGGATTGTTAATAATAGGCTCCTCAACCTGTGCTTGCACGGGCAGCTCCGGCTGCATGGCGGGCGGAGGCTTGGGAATGGGATTAGTGCGCGGCATGATTCGGAGCGTGCATTTATACGTCGACGGTCGGGGGCAATGACACGCCTGTCAGTTGCTGGGCAAGCTCGGTCAGTCTCTGCGGCGAAAACTCCCACGTTTTGGGAAGCTCCTCGACCGTTCCGGCTCCGTGCGCAGTTGGCGCCCACTTCTTGTCTTCATAGAGAATTGTATCTCCACGTCCTTTAGAGGTTTCCTTGAGCCGCTGCGCGACCTCCGCAGGCGTGGCGACATAAATCCTGGGCAGTTGGGAGAGGGGCACACCCCAGAACTGAACGAGAAAGAAGATTGTGTGTCGAGTGTGACGCGTTAACCACAGGTCGACGGCAGCATGATAGCTGGGAGGAGGTCCTTTGACCGGTTTTCCCTCGGCGTCTCTTCTTTTTTCCTGCTTTTCGAGAAAGCTTTGCGTCAGTCCCCATTCTCCATTGTTGCTGCCTTTCACCGAGACCTTGAGCATCAGGTCGCCTTTGGCTGCGATGAGGTCGTACTCCGGTTGGTTTGCTCCATATTGTACGGATACATCCCAACCACACCGTGCGAGCTGAGCAGCGGCAATTGCCTCAGCAGCCGTTCCGACATGCCAATTTGTTTCCATCGTCAGCCTCCGTATTCTGCCGCACCCAGCCGGTGCACCCGCATCACTTCGTTCCCTCGTGGGTCGATGACCTTCACTGCCACAGTCTGGCGTTCGCCTAGCTTGAATGGAAGGCTTGTGGTGCCGCTTAGTTTATCGAAAGCGCCCTCTTCAATGCCGCCTTTCAGTGCGCGAGCGAGTTTTTCCCACGCCGTCTTGTCGGGGAA
Source organism: Chthoniobacter sp. (assembly GCA_036501065.1). GTDB lineage: Bacteria > Verrucomicrobiota > Verrucomicrobiia > Chthoniobacterales > Chthoniobacteraceae > Chthoniobacter. The sequence goes on from DASYAY010000063.1 coordinate 68,025, forward strand.
GAATGCCTGGCAGATGCAGAAAGCCTTGCCGTCGTAGTCAGTATCAACGAACCACCCCGCGACTTTGCCAGCGTTGGTCGCCTCGATGCTATTCTTTACCGGATCGTAGATATCCACGCCCTCCATCTCGACGACGTTTTCTCCATTGCCAGCTTCAACTAGCCGAGTACGCGGCTGGCCAAAGACGGTAAAAATCTGCGCGGTCACCTGTGTCTTCTTCAGAAGGTCACCCATCGTTACGTCGGGCCGAATTTGTGCCATGTGGATGCGCAAATCGCTTGTCTTGTCGTCGTTATTGTCCTGGATCGTCTCTTGCGCAATCGCGTCAAAAGAAAACCCGGCCACCACGAGGTCGTCGTAGCCCCGCTTATAGCAGTGCCGCATCGCCTGCTCAACGAGGAAGCCCGGAACGCTACCCAACTCTGGGCCGATGACCACGGCAACGCGGTGCGGCTTACTATCGTCAACAGAGATGAATTCGCCCTCGGCGTGCAGGAAGCTGCTCTCGATTCGTTGTAGCGAATCCACCTTCACGTGCTTGTTGCCCAGAAAAGTGATGCCATCGTGCCGCAGCAGGTCGAGCATGCGGTCGATGTGCGAACCGGCGTTACCGGAGGCAAGGGTCTTCGTGTCGCCCTCGAATGTCTCCAGTTCCTCTGGTGCGCCACCGATAGGCGACTCTGGCTCCGGTCCGTTCTCCGGCGGGCGAATGCTCTCGACAGTGAAGGGGCCGCTGACGCGCACAACCGCATGCGCGACCTCGGGCTGGTCCACGAGTTCCTCTTGCTCTGCATTCGCAGTAATACAAGCGTTGACCTCATCCATCTTCGCTCTCCATGCTGCGCGGTAGGCTGCAAGAGCTTGACTTAAGGACGCGGGCCAGTCGGGGGCGGCATCAAATGGCACTTCCCATTCGTGCCACTTCGCTTCGGATGGAATTGCATCGCGCAATCCCTTCGCTTGGCTCGCGGTGGGACCGCCTTTCTGAATCACAATAAGCGCAGGGTCGGTGCCGGGTAGCAGCCATCGGCGTTGGTCTGCGTCGCTCAATGTGCGAGCCCCTTCGGTACGGAGTTTTTTGATTAGCTTGTCAACGAGCGTCTGTCGGAGTGCGTCGGTCACGCCAGCGAGCGTGGCGTTCAGTGCGGCGAGGCGTTCGGCGAGGACGGGCTCGTGCTTTGCGAAGATCGGGTCGAGGCCCCTGTTCTGCGCGATGCTCTTGAGCGTGATGTGCGGAACGGTCTTATAGATGAAGCCATGTCGTGGGTTTAGCGGCTGATTCGGGTCCACGCCGGCCTGCGGGTCACAAGTCTTGTAGGTGTCGAAGCTAGCGGTGAGCAGTCGCTGCCGGGCGATGGCTGCGGCCACGCGCGAACTGTCAATGGTGATCCACCGCCGCCCCCACTGCTCGGCCACAAACGCCGTCGTCCCGCTCCCGCAAGTCGGATCCATTACTAGGTCGCCGGGATCGGTTGTCATTAAGATGCAGCGCGCGATGACGGGAGCGGAGGTCTGAACGACATAGACTTTAGGATCGGCGAAGCCGGAAATGACGGTATCCTCCCAAAAGTTTGAGAGTGGAAAAACCGGAAAATCCTCCAGCAACCGCCGATAGCGAAGAGTGCTTCCGAGAGCCATAAGTCGCTCGGCGGATCGGAGCCGAGCCAAGCCGCTACCGTCGGTCTTGAAAGTGCCTTTTCCGGGCGTGAATGACCTTCCTTGGAAAATAAACTCTCCAACATCAGTTCCTTGGCGCGGACGTTGGCTTGTAATATTGTCATGGACGAAGACGCGACTGCCATCCGGCAACTCAGTAAGACCTTCGGCATTGCCGAAGTTCACAAACTCGCCGGACGCCTTTTCTGCCCACGTGTATTGCGTTGCTCCCGCCGAACCGACGGCTTTTTCTCCGAAAACATTGCGATACTTCATCTGCGACGCGTCGCGTGCATACCAAAGCAAGTAGTCACAAACGCTAGCGAGGATTTCGCCGGAAGCAGTTGTCGTTTTTTTGAACTGAACAATGCGAATAGCATTCTCTGCCCCGAACACCTCATCCATCACCGCGCGGACGCGGTGCAGGTTTTCATCAGAAATCTGGACGAAGATGGAGCCAGAGTCGGCGAGGAGCCCGCGGGCAAGTAGCAGGCGCTGCTTAAGGTAGGCGAGATAGCTGTGAACGCCGAGTGTCCATGTGTCGCGGTAGGCGCGAATCATCTCCGGCTCGCGGGTGAGGTCCTCGTCCTTATCCTTCACGTCTCGCTTGCCGACTTCGTTCTGCCAGTTGGATGAGAATTTGATGCCGTAGGGTGGATCGAGGTAGATCATCTGCACCTGCCCGGCGAGACCCTCGCGGCGGGCAAGCGAGGCCATCACCTGCAGGCTATCGCCGACTATAAGGCGGTTTGCCCACTCCACGTCGTGCTGGTAATAGGCCCGCGCCTCGCGTGCTGGCAGTCGCGGCTCGGCAAAGAAATCACGCTGCAAGTCTTCTCGCCGCACCGCGCGCAAGATAGCCTGGGCTGAGACGCGCTCGTGGATGTGGAGCGCAACAGGCTCGACTTCAAAGTGTGGCTGTTCGCGCTTGCCTGCCCACTCCAGCCACGGTTGCTCGCTCTCTAAATACGCTGCCAACTCGGCGGCTTCGTCCTTGGTGATCTGAGTGCGCGTGGCCTTTTCCAGCAAATCACGGCAGCGCCCGATACGCTCATTGAACCGTAGAGTTGGAGTTCGGTGCGGATCGTAGGCAAACTTCACCTTTGGCTCTTCCGCGACCCGATCTCCGGGCGGGCTGCCTGCCGGCGGCAGATTTTTGCGCTTCGCATCCGTGTATTCAAAGTCAGTAATGGCTGGCGCGTCTGGCATGGGGAGAATGAAGGAGTTTTCCTAGCGCGAGTGGGCAAAGAGTGTGGTCCGGGAGTTGGCAGGCGTGTAGATTACCGGCCACCAGAACGGACAATCACGCCAGCCCTGCGCCGAGTCCCCATTCTGCCGTATAAGCATTAGCACGGGCAAGTCTTGAGCGGCCTGTCTGGCGAGGACGCCTTCGCGATGGGCGGTATCTGGAGAATCGGAGAACTGCCCACTGCTTTGAACCCTCACTTGAGAGCGTCCTGTTCTAGCCAGCACGTAGACGCGCCCCCGTTTTCCCGGATTCGGACACGAGTCGCTGAGGTGACGAAGGATCGCCTTATACTCGTTCACATCCCAGCGGTCTTCATAGCCGGGCGCAAAGTCAACGAACGTAGGGCCGAGACGCTCGATGATGTCGAGCGCATCTTCCAAGGAGGTTTCGAACGGAGCCGGAGTCTGTTCTGCTTTCGGCAATTGGCCGATACTCTCCAACTTCGCGTCGATCCCTTGCGTGATCGACAGCAAACGGGTCTTAAAATCTGTATGGAAACCGACTGGAAGAATTCGGCGCGCTGGCCGGAGTGTCGTAATGTTGGAGGCAAGGATTTTTGCCGGGTTGCACGGCACGATGACGCCCTGCTGGTCGAGTTCGATGAATGTTACCCGCTGATCCTCACTCTGTGCCTCAATTCGGTCTCGGAGCGCTGAATCAGCCTCGTGCATACGTTCCATCGCTCTGTGAATGTGCGGGGCGGTATAAAATCGAGTCACCGCCCTATCTTCAGGTGGCCGAAACCCGTACATCCGTGAATGTTGCAGGACGGTATCCTGCTGGAATCGCTGAGGATCGCGCCCGTAAAAGAAGCCAATCAAATTCGCGATTGTAATACCGCGGTCGAGAATCTGTCCGCCGATGAAAATATTGAGGGGCGTCCGCAGACGAAGCTGTCCGTCATCATCTAGGAGCGCACTGACCTGCGCTTCCGAGTTCACCTTCGTAATCATCAACTCGCCGCCCGTCAGCGCGGCAAGCACGCGCTGCCACACCTCGTCAAATGCTGGAAGGGGTTGTTGTCCGGCCAAGATTGAGCGTGAGAGGTCATTGTAAGCATCGCGAACCAAAGTCCGCAGTAGATCAGACTTCTTGTTGGCCTCCTCTTGGAGCGTCTCGTCGAACCGCAGTACGACACTTTCCTGCCATGCGTGCGCCCCCTTTCTGGCTTCAGTATGAAATAAAAAGGCGAACCGCTTAGGGCGGATTTGCGCTTGCTCATCTTGGATTCGGCGGATGCACCCGCCGACGATAAAATTCAACAGGGCGGAGCGAAGCCCTGCGATCTTTTCGCTAACGAGGCATTCTTCGACCTTGAAGCGACGGCGATCTTCCGCTCGCAATACCGACAATTCATCGGCGGTCACCGGCCTGAAAATGAACGCGGCCGGGTCTTGCGGATTTTTGCTTTCCTCGAAGTAGAACCGACCGCCAACGTATGCTGGGTGGACAGGAACGAGTTCCGTGAACTTCGGGCGAACGGGTGCAACATTCATCCCAGGCAGCGGCGAGTCCTCCGGCTGGAGATACAGCGAATAAGGTGTCGCGGTTACTTGCAGGAAAGATGAAGCAGCAAGGCTGCGCCGCAATTCGTCCACTTGGCTCGCAATGGTGCGGAGTTGGAGGCCAAGTTCCTTATCATCAACATAACCGATGCTCGCGTTGTCCGCTTCGTCATCCACGATGAGAATGCGTTTCTGCGCCAACAGTGGATATGTTCGAAGTAGCGCTTCCGAAAGCCGCTCCAGATTGTCCGTCTGCTTCTTGACGACGAAAATCAGCTTTTGGTTCAGCTCGAACTGCGTCAACCGCTCTGGAATCTCAAGGATGTCATAGACCTTTGCTTGGTCCGCCTCGATGAAATCAGCGAACTCCTTGTTGACACGTTTGTAGGTTTGTCGCGCGAGGGCTTTCGTTGGCTTCGTGAGGATCAGTGCAATGTCGTAATCGTTGTCGAAGGCCAGAGCGATAGTGCCCAGGAAGGTCTTAGTCTTGCCGGACTGGATCTTCCCCAGAAGCATACCCGGCTTGCTTGCTGTCGTCTGCTCGGAGCGCAGCTTCTCGACGGTTCGTTCAATGCAGCCTTGCTCTTCGGGACCGTAAACAGCAACGCCGTCGCGCATCTTTTGCCGAAATCCGCGGTAGAAGACACCATTGAGGTCTAGAGGAATCACAGAGGCTGAAGCAAGAGCAGTGTTCGAACTCATGGAAGGATATTGCCAGATCGTTCATGCGGCTGCATCATGAATTCCCGCAGGATACCTGCGTATACCGCATGTTTGAGGACCTTTTTATAGAAGATGGCCTTTCATTGGAGCGTCTCCATGCTCTGGTCCAACTGAGCGAAGCAGGCAGTCTGATTCGCGCCGCGAAAGATGACCCCATACGCCAAAGCCGCTACAGCCATTATTTGCGTCAATTGTCGGGCTTCTTCGGGACGAAGCTGACCATGCGAGTAGGAAAGTCGATCAAGCTCACGGCAGCGGGAGAACGGTTGGTCCGACTAGCGCGCGAGCATTTTAAGGAATTGGAACAGTTTCGACGCGATGTGCGGCACGAGGCGCAAGAGTTTCGGCTTGGGGCGAGCGACAGCATCCACCAATGGCTGGTTGCGCCGGCGGTAGGCGCTCTGCGCCGTCCCGGACATACCTCCCGTCTCGTCTTGGAAAGCCATCGCACAAATGAACTCGTTGCGCGCCTTGACGAACAAAGACTGGATTTCGGCCTTTTGCGCGCGGATGCGGTTCCCAAGGGGTTGAAGGCAGAGCCCGTCTGCAAGATCAGGTATGCTATCGTCGTGCCGGAACGGCTCGTGCCCCAACGTGGCATGCTGACACTGAAAAACGCACTCTTTAATTGCCCTCACGTCGCAATGGGCAGCGATGGTCAGATGAATCAACGCATCCAACAACTCGCCAGCGACCTAGGAAGGCGGTTTCTTCCCGACCTTGTGTGTGATTCCCTTTCTCATTGCGTAATGGCTGTGCGAAGCGGCTTTTATGCAGCTATCCTGCCCCTGAAATCGTGGACGACTGCCGCCGAAACTCCGTGCCATGTAGTCGAGGATGCTTCGCTCGACATTTTGGATCATGACGTGACGCTAGCGTGGCATCCTCGGCTCATGGAGGTTCGGGGCACTGGAGCCAGCACGATGAAGAGCAAACTTCTGGCGGTTCTGCGTGATCGGGGTGCGCTGGACGATTGAGCCGAGGCAGTGTGAGTCCTATCGGTGAGGAATATAGACAATCGCGATCCGAGAATTTCGGGGTGGAATTTGGATTGGCAGACCCGATTAGCTCGATTGGGATTCAGTTTGCGAGGGACCTTCCTTTTCATTCCAAGGCAATTCCCAGAGCGGGTCGTATTTTTCTTTATCCAACCGGTATTTTCCGAGAGCACCCTTTACCGCGAGAATAATACCATAGCCCAGAGCCCCTGCTGCAATTGGAATCGCAGCGGCAACCGTAACGCCCGCGACCATACCCCCCCCAACAATCGCGCCGAGCGCCGCAAGACCAGACGTAATTCCGGCGGCGGAGAGCCCAGAAATCCCGAGAGTACTGATTGCAGCCGTTACGGCAGCGAATCCGAGAGTTCCCCCGCCCACAGCCCCAATGGCCTCGGAAATCTTCTCCTTCTCCGCCTTCGTCAGTTTTCGATACCGCTCGTATCCAAGTTCGATCATCACGGCAGATTGCTTCAGCATCTCAGCGCTTGGCTTGGTTTTGCTAACGATCAGTCGTCCCATCGTCGTTTGCGAGCAGCCAATCGCGCCGGCCGCAGAACGGACACTGATCTTGGATCTTTCAAGAAAGGCTGCAAACAACGCTGCCCATTTACCGGAGGGAATTTCGTCCATAGCAGAGGATATCCTGAGCGCGACCTTCGCAGATTTGGAGCACCGAAAACAAATACCGAATTGCCAAAGTCGGTTATATTTCAAAACGACTTGCCCAGCGCGCTGTTTATTGGCGTATGGAGTTTCGTCAGAAGGCTGTTGCCGGACAATTGGAGCCCACTACTTGGCATCCACAATCTGTACCCAAACGGCGCTGCCGTGCCACGGCATCTGGACTGTATCAAATAGGGTTCCAGTTAATTTGACCGTTGCGCCCACATTGGGATGGATTCCGCGAACGACGATCAATCCGAAGGTGTCGTCGTTCACAAGCACCGCTCGTTCGCTGATTTGTTTGATCACAATGCCGTCGATCCTCCGGGATGTCACTGGGGACGGCGTCTGCGCGCTGGCGTGGAAAAGGAGCGCGCAGGGGACTAGTACAACAAGGCGATGAAGGAGAGTTTTCATGGTAAAAAATATCCGCCGAGAATGCTCCTTTAAACGAGCATCGTCGATCCTGATTTTCATTAGCGTCACGCTCCTTCCTGGAGCATGCCTGCAATCCTTAACGTCATCGGCCCGATTCTTCGGAAATTGCGCCGGGCCAAAGGATTCACGCAAGAGCAAGTGGCTGCGCGATGCCAAGTCCGTGGTTTTGATCTGACCCGTGGAACCTTGGCAAAGATCGAGAGCCAAATCCGTGCAGTTTCTGATCACGAAATCCCGTTCCTTGCGACCGGGGTCGACGTTGAGATTCAGGAATTATTTCCGTCAGTACCGAAAAACCTTACCAGAAAGCCACGGAACCCGAAGGGGACACGGCGTAGGAAACCCTGAGGATTTCCACAATTGTTCATGGGTTCGGTGAGCCATCTGCAAGGCGAGACCGGCGAGCACGAGCAAATAAGAAACTCCCTCGGACACCGATTTCTTGTGGGCGTTTTTGCTGGAGGTCCGAGGAACTGAGTTTAGGGCGCCAAGCTTTTCGTACTACGTTTCGTACTACGGAGAACCGATTTCTCGCGGAACAATAGACGGCCCACGTTTTGGATGTATACCATTGCGCCTCAGACTTTTACACATTCATAAAGCGACGTTACGAAACGTCGAAAATAAGCCAAAAAGGAAATCCTAAGTCTGGCGCGTCTGCCAATTTCGCCACCCCGGCTTGTCGGCGGCGCACATTTTAGGGCACTTACGCTTTCCCGCAATTGCAGAATTCTGCGGGTCGATCCCTCATCTCTGCGGGCTCTCCACCTGTTCCCGGGAAAAGCCGGTGTGGGGCTGATCGCACAATCGCTGTGAGCAGATGTAGCGGGTCAACGCTTCGCTTCCGGATGCATCTGCCCTTCCGGTTGAGCCACCCCACCCTTTCCGAGTCGAGCACGCCCTCGCTGATGCCCAGATCCCCGGCCACTTCCTTGACTGGCTTGCCCGCGCCCACCAATCCCAGGCTCGGCCCTTAAATTCTGCTGTGTATCGTCTTTTGATCACTGCGTTCATTGTCTCTTTCTTTCTTCAGTGGTCCAAAATCTTCGCGCACCGCACGCTCACAATCAAAGCTCCCAATGAGTCAGGATTCGAGTGACCGCATCCTTATATCAAGGGCGATACCCATTCAGTCAGCGGATTGGAGAAACCAAATAACGTAATTAACACATTCGAATATCTTTGCGCTTGCCTTCCGGAACCGCGCTGGGGTTTTCTGGTGATTGCTACGATGATAAAATCTCTAGCAAAAATGGCTTTGGCGTTCTCTTGGGCGTTGCGCGCAGGCGCAGGCGCGGAGTGGCTTTTGCGAATCAGCTTCGCCAAGTTTTGGACTTCCGCAGTTTTCCTCCTCGTGTTGGAATTTCCGGCATTCGCCGCGCCAAATGCGATGTGGATCAAGCAGGATGGAAGTGTCGAATTGACCGAGATTGTCGGCGAGACCTCCGATGCCTACATGCTGACCGTGCGATTGCCATCCGGCGTCGGAAAGACGGGTGTTTCCAAGAGCCAAATCGCGTTCTGTTCGATGTCCGCCCGCAACTGGACCGATCTGTGCAGGGCCATTCTCCGGCAAAAACAGCCTGCCCTCTTTGACCGCATCGCGGCCTATTATGCTACGCCGCGCACTGCGATTCCGCCTGGCGCCCTGGACGTGCCTGTCGACGCGGCTTTGTTCAACCAACTGCCGGAGAACCTGCGCCGGAGTCTGGTGAAGCTGGCGTTACGGGAATCCTATGACGTAGCCACGAATGCGCGGGCCATGGAGGAGGCTGTCGAGAAATACGAAGCAAAAGTGCAGGAGGCCCGACGGCAGGCGCCGGAATCGAGTGAAGCCCAAAAAATGGACAGCCAGCAGTCGAAAAATCCGCTGGATGGGAGCGATCTCACCTCAACGCGACCGGCGCATAGTCCGCAGGAGCAGGCCAAGCTTCGGGCGGAGGCGCATAAAAAGGCCATCGATGCGTTTTACCCGGCTCTCCTGGCCGATCTCAGCTTTCCGGTTTCCGCCCTGTTACTTGCCGAAGCGCCGGAAGTCATCAACGATTTTCAAGCGCGGAGGCTGATAAAGGCGACCCATCAGGGGTTTCCCATCCCCAATAGAGGAGTAATCGCCGCATATCATTTGCTGGCGCTCGCCAATATCCTGGGCGCGGACCTTCATCGCCCGGAAACGTCCATCGTTTTCCCGCGGCTCGAAGACCAAGACCTTTTCGATCCTACGAATAATAACGTCCGTATGGCCAACGACGGAAAATACGGCCACCTGGAACTGGTCGATGCGGGAAACGGCGAGATTTTCCTTTCCTCGCCCATTATTCCAGCCGGACCGACTCTCAGTACCCATACCCTCTGCCTGGCCGATATGGATCCTGCTATGAAGCAATTCTTCGCCTCGGAAGCCGCCAAAAGCGGGAAGTTTCTTCTTCTCGCGGCGCGGTTGAGTTCGGACGTCGAACAGCGCAAAGGGATATGGGTTGGAACGATGCCGTACCGTCCGTCCTTCCAACGGGTCATTAGATGGCCAGTCCAGACTGACTTACCGGTTGGTACCGCACGGGTTTGGAACAACCGGGGCGCTATGCTACGAAAGTCGACTCACGGCGCACCTCTCAAAGCTGGTGTCAGCGAAAAAACGACTCCGTGTCACATCCTTGTAGCACAGAAATCCCGTTCGTTTTAGTGGGCCGCGGTGGCCGCTGGGGCTGGCGGCGGCGGAGCAGGCTCTTTTAGCTGGGGCTTTTTGCCGCTGATTCTCTCCACGAGATAGAAGAGCACCGGGATGAGGAAGATGGCGATGAAGCTGGCGGCGAGCATGCCGCCGATGACGACATAACCCATGACCTGCCGGGAGAGGGCGCCGGCGCCGCTCGCGCGGGCCAGTGGGACGCAGCCGAGAATGTCGCCGTTCTTGTTCTTCACGAAGAATTGTCCGACCTGGTCGATGTTAGTGCGATAATCCCCTTCCGCCTGGACAAAGACCTGCCATTGCCGGCCAAAACGATTGAAGTAATTGACGAAGTAACTCCCCATGAAGGTCTGCAATGTTTGGTAGACGGAGCCGAGGTCGACGTTCTGTTTCAGCACCATGTCGCGATCGATATGGAGAAAGCGCTGCGGCACGGCTGGGGAAAACATCGGCGTGACGCCGGTCAGTTCCTTTCCGAAAATCTCGACATCAACAGCATCACCGAAGGCCGGCGCAAAGCCGTCGACAAAACCATTCGATTGATCAGCGTGGAAGAGATCAAGTTATTGGTCGACGAAATCTTTCCCTATCCGGATGACCCGTACCGAGAGCGCTTTTTGGAATTCCTGGGGGCAAACGCCGGGGGCACCTTTTACCACGCCACGACCAATGACCCTGTCCATATCCTCTATTGCTCGACCAAGGACAAAGGGATTTGGTTCCTCTCTGGAAGTGGAGTGGGTGTGCTTCAACAAAGGGGCCTGGATCTGCTCAAGGGTATCGTGAAGAAGCTTTGACCACCGGAGAAACGCGTAGCCGGTGGCGTGGGTAGTTGCGCGGCGAGAGATTTCGAACGATTGGTACCGCGGGTTGAATCAGGGAGTGCCCTTTGGGAGATATGCCATGCACCCGCGAATTTCATTGCCGCTGATCACGATGGTGACCCTCGTTTTGAGTGCTCAGGCCACGCTTTTCGCCGGCGGCTTTGGTGCTGGCGTTGCCGCAGGTCGCGCTGGTGGGTTCGGCGGGTTCGGCGGCGGAGCTCGATTTTCTGGTGGCAGCTTTTCCCGGCTGTCCGGTGGCGAAAGTTTTGGCACGCGTGGAGGATATTCCTACTCCTCCGGAGGTCACAGTTTTGGCGTGAGCGCAGATTTTTCCCGCTTGCCTGCCGGGGACGTTCCGAAACTCACCGGCGAACGATTTGGTTGGTCCTCCCCATCGGCGCCCTCGAGCGTGATCCAGGGCCCACTTGCCTCCGCCGCTCGCCCGGCTCCACAACCGGGCGGCTCCCCCGCTCTGGCGATGTTGCGCCCGGAAGAGCGCCCGAATTGGAATGCCTGGTCGCAAAACCGCAGCAGCCAGTGGCAGCAACGCGTCGAGAAGAACTTCGACGCCTGGAATACCTGGCAACAAAGCAACCAGGCGCGGTTCACCGACTTTCGCAACACGCAGGAGCAGCGCTGGACTGAATTGCAAACCGCGCGATCCAATCGCCAGGACCAATCTCCCTATCGGCAGGGCTTGCGGAATTATCGGCAGGACCGCGCCGACCAGATTCGGAGCAGCACGCGCGATCTCTACGACAACAAGTTCGACGATCAATGGTGGGCACGCCGGGCGTGGACCGCCGGGCACGGCGATGTCCGATCCGGCCATGCTGCTGGCGACCCCTGGTGGTGGTGGAGGCGCTGTGCCTGGGGTCCCCTCTGCGCCTTCGTCCAAGTCATCGTGACCACCCCCTACTATTTCGACTACGGCCCGGAGGTCATTGACGATGGCGACACCGTTTACGTCGACGACCAGCCGGTCCCCGCGGACGAATATTCCGGCCCGATGATCGGCCTCGGGGCGTCTGTCGAGCAGCCCCCGCCCCCGTTGCCGTCCGCCGACGGCGCACCGGAGGAATGGATGCCGCTCGGCGTGTTCGCCCTCGCGCCGGAGGAAAAAGGAGACCCCATCATGTTCCTTCAGCTCTCGGTCAATCGCGAGGGTTTCATCAGCGGCGCTTACAGCAGCACGCTCACCGAGGATCAGCGTCCGATCGCCGGCAAGGTCGACAAAGTCACCCAGCAAGTCGCCTGGCGCATCGGCACGGACACGAATACGATCTTCGTGACCAGCCTCGCCAATCTCACCCGGGACGTTTCACCAGTGGCCATTCACCTCGGCAAAACGCGCAGCCAGCTTTGGTTGCTCGTGCGGATGCCCGAGCCCGCGTCCGAGGGGCAGCCGGTGAATGTCCCCAATCCCGAGCGCACTCTCCCGCCCAGCCCGACGACATCGGAATCCGTAGATTAGTGAGCATTGCACAATAGGACGACGCCTTCGCAGCCCGGAGGGCTGCCCGGACCGTAGCCGGGGATAACATCCCCGGAACCCCACCCCCGCAACGGATGCACCCCGAAGGGGTGCCGGATCCATAGCATCCAATTAAGGCCGGCGGTCCGCCACCCCTCTGGGGTGAATGCTCTTTGCTGAGTCTGATCCCCGGATGTTATCCGGGGCTACGGTCCGGCAGCCCTCCGGGCTGTGAGCGTGCCACCCTTATTGTGCAATGCTCAATAGCAGGTGTCATAGCGAAGCCCGGCCGCTGCCGCCGAGGCGCGGCCGCAACTACATATCTTTCTTCGCGTTCCGCTTTTTCTCTTCGTCATCCGCCTTGCGCATCGATTCGGGGATCGGCAGGCCGTGCGATTCGCGGAGATAGACGACGATGCTTTGCACATAGCCGTCTTTTAGATCGAGTGAATCCATCGCTGCGAGATAGGGAGCGAGATCGAGGTGCGCCCAGTCGAGAATGTTCAGGACCATGAGGGTCGCCGGGGAATGCGTCTGCAAAAGACCGGCCAGAGCCTTTTGCGCTTTGGCGGGATTGCCGGATCGGATCAAGACCCAGGCAGCCATGGCACTGACTTCGCCGCAGGGATCGTCGAGCACCGGTTCGAGCGCGGCCTGGGTATCCTTTTCGGTGTTACCCAGCATGAGCAAGCCGACCACGCCCCAGTAACGTAGCCCGGAATCGGGGCTGTGCAGGAGCTGGACGAGTTTCGACCGGTTGCCTGGGTCTTGGGCCAGCGCGAGATCTGCGGCGTCGAGATAGGCGGGCAGATCATAAAGCTTGGGGTCACGGACCATCTCGTAGACGGTGAGTTTGTTTTCCGTCGCGCGACGGACGCGTTCCGCCTCGGGCAGTAATGCGGTGTCATGGATTTCCAATTGCCATTCGCGGAGCTTGGCCCGCATCTTCTCGAGCGTCTGATGATACTCGGGTTTGTCCGCCAGGTTCACGACATTGTCCGGGTCCGCTTCCATGTCATAGAGTTCCTCCACCGGTTTCGGGGTGAAGAAGCGCCCCGTCACTTCATCCGTGCGATGATGTTTGTAAGCGTCCTCCCAGGTCTGCATCGCGACCATCTTCCATAAGTACTCGAGATGCTGTCCCCAGATGACGAAGGGCATGTAGTTCTTGATGTAGGCGAAATGCTTGTCGCGGACCGCGCGTTCGTTATCGATGCGTTCGTCCATGCGCTCGCGGAAGCTGAAGACATATTGCGGCTCCGGCTCGGTCCTGGGCCCGAGGAAAATGTGGCCCTGCATGACCGCCGGCACTTCCGCATCGGCCAGGCTGAGCCAGGTCTTGGGCATGTCGAGGAAACTCACGAGGCGATCCACGGTCGAACCCGGGGAGGCCGCCGGCCAAAGCGCCTTCCATTTCTCCGGGATGCGAATGATGAGCGGCGCGTGCAGGCCGCTATCGAAAAGGAACCGCTTGCTCCCGGGCATGACTCCGCCGTGATCGGAATTGAAGATGACGATGGTGTCGTCGGCCAGGCCGGCATCGTCCAGGGCCTTGAGTTCTTTGGCCACGTCGCCGTCCATGTTTTCGACCGCGTCGTAGTACTTCGCGTAGTTCATCCGGATACCCATTTCGTCCGGATGATATTTGCGCAAAGTCACTTCGCCGGGCGAATGGCGCGTGTGAGTGACGTCTCCCTGCGCCCGGCTTTCGTGCGACTCCATGAAGTTAATGACTTGGAAAAACGGCTGGCCGGGCTTTCGCTTTTCCCAGCAATGCGCGACGTTATCATCCCAGCAAGCGGTGTCCGGACGCCCGCCGATGTTATAGTCGGTCTTGGTATGATTGGACGTATAGTAACCTGCCTGCCGGAGATAGTCGGGGTAATATTTGATGACATCGTGCGGAATGGGATAGCGGCTGCGCATGGGCAATGTGCCGAGCGAGAGGGCGTTGATGCCGGTGATCCATCCGCTGCGGGAAGGCGCGCAAACGGGAGCGCTGGCATAAGCATGGGTGTAGCGGAAGCTCTGCCGCGCAAAGGCGTCGATATTCGGTGTATGCGCCTCGGAGTTTCCGTAACAGCCGAACCAATTGACGTTGGAATCCTCACAGACCAGCCAAAGGATGTTCGGCCGATCGGCCGCGCGGCTGGGGAGCAACGCGGCGAACAGGAGGGCAAATGCGATGGGGAGATTCTTCATAGTCTGGGGACGTTTGGATTCTAGCAGGTTTCGTTTGGGGAAGCAGTAAGATATGTGGTTCGTGGGCTTCCCTGACGCGAGCGGTTGGTGTTGGTTGGCAAGGGGTCGGTTTGGGTTGGCGAGCGATTGGTTTGGGTTGGCAAGAGCGGTCGGGGCGGGTCGGGAAAAACGAGCGGTGTGCGGCTGGCGAGAGCGGTTGGTCGTACCAAGAAATGCCCGCTCCGGAACGAGTGTCGCGTCGGGTACGCCGCTTTCTTTTCCGTGTCATCCTGAGCTTGCGAAGGATCTCTGACTTCCTGCGGGCGGAGGCGGTCTCGTGCATTCGGCACGCATCGCCACCGCCTCCGCCCACGGGATGCCAGAGATCCTTCGCAAGCTCAGGATGACACGCAAAAAGGAGTGGTGTTCTACACTCAGCACCGGTTTCGCAGCGGACGTTTTTGGCCTGAGGATGACGAATGACGAATGTCTAATGACGAAGGAAACTCTTCCAGGTTGGAACCTTTCACATTGGAACCCTCCAAGTTAGACCCCTCCAACATGAGTTACCACGTGACTAACCGCCGACCTACCGCTACCCGCCCAAATACGCCGCGCGGACTTCCGCATTGGCCCGCAACGCGTCGGAGTTATTCTCCAGAATGATCTTTCCCGTCTCGAGCACGTAACCGTAATGGGAAACTTGCAGCGCGAGATTGGCGTTTTGTTCGACGAGGAGAATCGTCAGGCCGAGCGTTTTGTTGATCTCGACGATTTTGTCGAAGATCGTCCGCACGAGGATGGGGGCAATCCCCAGCGACGGTTCGTCGAGCATGAGAAGCTTGGGTTTGGACATGAGGGCGCGGGCGATGGCCAGCATCTGCTGTTCGCCGCCACTCAAGGTGCCCGCGGCCTGCCATTCGCGTTCCTTCAACCGCGGGAAGATGGAAAAGACGTAATCGAGATCCTTGGAAACTTCGCGGTCCTTCCGCAGGTACGCCCCCATGCGCAAGTTTTCCAGCACGGTGAGATTGGCGAAGACCATGCGGCCTTCGGGGCTTTGCGCGAGACCGCGTCCGACGATGACATGCGCGGGCAGGCCGGCGATGTTATGGCTCTCGAAGTTGATCACGCCGGAGCGGGGCTTCACCAGGCCGGAAATGGCGCGCAAGGTCGTCGACTTACCGGCGCCATTGGCTCCGATGAGCGTGACGATCCGCCCCTGCTCGACCTTGAGAGAAATGCCATGCAAGGCGCAAATCGCGCCGTAGTTCACATGCAAATCGCGAATCTCAAGCATCGGTAGTCTCCGTGCCGAGATAGGCGGCGATGACTTTGGGATTGGCGCGAATTTCCGCGGGTGTGCCTTCGGCGATTTTCCGCCCGTAATCGAGCACGTGGATGCGCTGGCAGATACCCATGACGACTTTCATGTCGTGCTCGACGAGGAGGACGGCGATCTGGAATTTGTCCTGGACGAAGCGGATCAGTTCCATGAGCTGATGTTTTTCCGTCGGGTTCATGCCGGCGGCGGGTTCGTCGAGCAACAGGAGTTTCGGCTGGGTGGCGAGCGCGCGGACGATCTCCAACCGGCGCTGGTCGCCGTAAGGCAACGACTTGGCCATGGAATCGTGGAACTGGTCGAGGCTGAAGATCTTCAGCAATTCCATGGCTTCGCCGGCCACGCGGGCTTCGACTTCGCGAAACACTTTGCCGCGCAACAAGGCATCGCGCACGCGCTGGGCGCGATTGCCCTGCATGGCGGTGCGCACGTTGTCGAGCACGGTCATCTGGCTGAACAGGCGGATGTTTTGGAAGGTCCGCGAAATCCCGCGCAGCGAAAGGAGATGCGGCTTCACACCGGCGGTCAGCTTCTGACGAAAACGAATCGTTCCCGACGTCGGTTGGTAAACGCCGGTGATCATGTTGAACGCAGTGGTCTTGCCGGCGCCGTTCGGCCCGATGAGCCCGATCAATTCCCGCTCGCCGATGCACATGTCCAGGTCGCACACCGCGGTCAGGCCGCCGAACTTGATCGTCACCTTTTCGAGTTCGAGAAGCGGGGCGGTCATTGCGACAAAGGAGGAGAAACATCCAACATCCAATGAGGGCCGGGGAGGCGCGTGGATGTTATGCCTGGCGATGTTTCTGAAGCGGGAAACATAGGGCTCACGCGGCTCTCTTTTTGCCGAAGTTAAACAGACCCTGTGGGCGGGTGAGCATGAGCACGATGATGAGGAGCGAGTAAATGATCATGCGGTACTCGGCGACGCCGCGCAGTAACTCGGGGAGGATGGTGAGAAGGACGGCGGCAACGACCACGCCCGCGGTCCGTCCCATGCCGCCGAGAATGACCATGACGACAATCTCGATGCTCTTTAGAAAATCGAATCCGCCGGGCGAGATGACGGCTTTTTGGTGGGCGTAGAGGCCACCGGCGATCCCGGCGAAAAAGGCCCCGACGACAAACGCCGTCACCTTGTAACGCACCGGATTGATCCCCATGGCGCTGGCCGCGATCTCGTCGTCGTGCACGGCGATGAAGCCCCGCCCGTAGGTCGAATTCACGAGGCTGGCGACGACGTAGACGGTGACCGCGGCGAGGCCCCAGGACCAGGCGAAGTTGGTGAACTTCGGGATGCCGGTGAGCCCGGTGGCGGCGCCGAAAGTGTCGCTCGTCTGGAAAATGACGCGGATGATTTCGCCGAAACCGAGGGTGACGATGGCCAGGTAATCGCCCTTCAAACGCAGCGACGGCACGCCCACCGCGAGGCCGACGAGGGCCGCGGTGATTCCGCCCACGAGGAGCGCCCCGGCAAAGAAGAAAGGCTGCACCGCCGAGTGAAGGGACGGGCCAAAGACGAGCGTCAACTTGGCGGCCATATATCCGCCCACGGCCATGAAGCCGGCATGGCCGAGGCTGAACTGCCCGGTGTGCCCGTTGATGAGATTGAGCGAAACCGCGAGGATGACGTTGATCCCGCAGTCCACCGCCACTCCCATGTAGTAGCGGTTGAAGAGATGCGAGCAGAGCGACACGCCGATGGCGGCGACGATGGCCAGTAACAGGAAGAGCTTTTCCTTGCCGCGCATTTAGACTTTCTCCATTTGCATCTTCCCGAGCAGACCGGCCGGACGAAAGAGGAGGATGAGAATGAGCAGGGCGAAGGCGATGCCATCGCGATAATCCGAGAGGCCAGGCATGCCGCCGAAGAAGGTTTCGATGAGCCCGAGCACGAGGCCGCCGAGGGCCGCGCCGGGCAGATTGCCGATGCCTCCGAGCACCGCGGCGATAAAGGCGCGCAAGCCCGGTTGCACGCCCATGAGCGGTTCGATGCCCGGGGCGCGCATCGAATAAAAGATCCCGCCAATCGCGGCCAGCGCCGAGCCGATGGCGAAGGTGAAAGAGATGATGCCATTGACGTTCACGCCCATGAGCGATGCCGCCTGTTCGTTGAAAGAAACGGCGCGCATGGCCATGCCGATCTTCGTGCGTTGGACGATGAACCACATGGCCACGAGGAGGACGGCCGTCAGCACCAGGACCACGAGATCATTGCTGGAGCAACGCATCGCACCCATGATGATTTCCTTTTCCGGGAGCAGCTCGGGGAAAGGTTTGGTCGCCGCGCCGAAGACTTTCTCGTGCTGCCCGGTGTACTCGATAAAGAGCGACACACCGATGGCGGTAATGAGCACCGCGAGACGCGGACGGCTGCGCAGCGGCCGGTAGGCGAGAAACTCGATCGTCATGCCAATGACGGCACAGATCGCCGCCGACAGGACCATCACCGTGAGCGCCGTCGGCACCGTCGATTTGCCGAAGAGTTGCTCGACGTGCGGAGCCAGGTAATACGCGGCGAAGGCGCCGAGCATGAGCACGTCGGCGTGGGCGAAATTGATGAAGCGCAGCACGCCATAGACCATGGTGTAGCCCAAGGCGATGAGCGCGTAGATCGCCCCCAGGGCGAGGCCGTTGATCAATTGCTGGAGAAACCAATCCATCCCAGATGCGGATATCTTCTAGCCCGCTCAGGGCGCGATAGTCTCGATGTATTTGAACTTCCCGTCCTTGACCTGGAGGATCACCGCCGCTTTATCGGCATCGCGCTGCTTGTTGATCGTGATCTTACCGGTGACGGCATCGAAATCCTTGGTCGCGGCCAGGGCATCGCGAATCTTCGGGCCATCGGTGCTGCCCGCGCGCTTGATCGCATCGGCGAGGATCATCGCCGAGTCGTAGCCGAGAGCGGCCATGGCGTCGGGCGCGTGGTTGAAACGCTTCGTATAAGCGGCGACGAAAGCCTTCCCTTTCTCGCCGCCGGCATCGGGCGAATAGTGGGTGCTGAAGTAAGTCCCTTCCACGGCCTCCTTGCCGATCTCGGTCAGCTTCGAGCTCTCCCATCCGTCGCCCCCGTAGATCGGCACGGTCAGACCGACTTCCCGCGCCTGGATGCAGATCAAAGCCGCGTCGGTGTAATAACCGGGGACGAAGACGCCTTCGGGATTGGCCGCCTTGATCGCCGTGAGCTGCCCTTTGAAATCCTTGTCGCCCCCGTTGTAATCGAGCTCGGCCACGATCTGGCCGCCGCCCTTGAGGAAGGCCTCCTTGAAATACTTGGCCAGCCCTTTCGAGTAGTCACTCTTCACATCGGTGAAAATCGCCACCTTGTGCTCTTTCAAGGTCTTCATGGCGAAATTGGCCATGACCGTTCCCTGGAAAGGATCGATGAAGCAGACCCGGAAAATGTAATCGCCGGTCTCGGTGACTTTCGGATTGGTGGAGCTGGGCGAAATCTCCGGGATCTTGTTGCTCTGGCAAATCGGCGCCGCCTCCATGGAGCGCGACGAGGCCACTTCGCCGAGGACCGCGACGACGTTGTCCTTGGCGATGAGCTTGTTGACCGCATTGGCGGATTCACCCGGCTTCGAACTGTTGTCTTCGGTGATCAGCCGGATCTTCTTCCCGAGCACACCGCCCGAGGCGTTGATCTCCTCCACCGCGAGCACCGTGCCTTCGTGTGAGGACTGGCCGAAGGTCGCTTCCTTGCCCGTGAGCGAGGCAAACTCGCCCACCGGAATCTCATCGCTCGCAGTTTTCTGGCAACCGCCCAGTCCCAACGCCAAGGGAACCGCGGTGAGCAAGGAGAAGAAAAGACGTCGATTCATGTGCGGGCACGCTAGCGAAGTTACCACGCGCTTAGCAACTGAAACCGGACGCTAGTACACGGAGAGGGTGAGCGCGAGGCTGCGGAAGTCCGGGGAGCGCACTTGTCCCGAGTGCTGGCGAAGGCGTCCCCGCCTTCGCGGACTTGGAAAAGTTCGTTTTGGCGGGGTCCGGGCCGGACTGGCATGGCCGAAACCAGCACTCGGGACGAGATGCGCTCCCCGGAAGCGCTACGCGCGACCTCGTTACGCGGCCGCCGGTTCTAGTTCTGAGAGCGGAGCAAGGTGTCGACGAAACCGCCAGTCACTTTCCCGCCGCGCCGGTCTCACTCAGCACGATGACGCCTTCGGCGATCTTTGCTTCACCGATCGCGGCGACGACCTCGAACTGCCACAGTCCGCCGACGCTGGCGATCTTGCGCGCGGAAAGCACCAGCCGCTCGCCCGGCCGCACCGCGCGGAGGAATTTCATCCCTTTGATCGCCGTCAGCCGAAATCCCCTGCCCTCCTGGCCGCCGGCAATCCCCGCGGTTTGCGCCAGCGCCTCGGTGAGGATCACGCCCGGGACCAGCGGGTCGCCCGGAAAATGCCCGCGAAAAAACGGCTCCTCCGCGGCGAAAGTCTTTTCACAAATCGCCGACTCGCCCGGCCGGACTTCCTCCACGGCGTCGATGAAAATGAACGGCTCGCGGTGCGGCAGACCGTAAGCGATGGGATTCGTTTTGCTCAATGGCCAGGAACTTCCGCGGGAACGAAATAGGCGATTTTCCAGCTCCCGTTCTCGGTCCGCAGACCCACCCGGAAGCCCGCATAGTTCTTGTCCGTCACGACCTGCGGCGGAGCGACCATGTAGTTGCCATTGGCGACAAATGTCTTTTTCAAAAGCTGCTGGAGATCGCCCCAGGTATTTTGCTGGTCCCAGTAGGCAAAAGGCGTCTCGCCCGCCGGCGGAGCATCCCAGCGCCAACCGAAATCGCTGCTCATCATGGAGGCGAGCATGGGCCGGTCGCGTTTCGCCACGGCGATGCGGAGCCGGCCGAGGAAGGCCATGAAAGCCTGGTCGCCGCTTTGGTCCCGCATCGGCTTCTTTTCTTCCTCGTCCTTTTTCTTGTAGGGCGCGTTCAGTGAGCTGAGTGCGTTGCAACCCACGAACGAAACCAAAAGGCCAGCGCAGACGAAGAGACGAAGGAGCATTCGCTTCCAATAGAGACGGCTCTCCGACAACGCCAGAATTTTTTCGACCCTACCCCTAAAGAGGGGTAGGATTCCGATTCAGTATTGCAGCAGAAGCGCCGCTTCCGGCAGTATCCAAGCTCTGGTTTTATGTTCTCCCTGCTCAATTTCGTCACGGTGCTTCCGGTTGCGGGAGTGGAGTTTGTCGAGCAGTACTTCCAGAAGGCGGGATTTCCGCATCCGGTGATCCTGCGGGAACAGCCGGGAATGCCCGGCCACGTGTGCCTCGTGGCCTGGGATCCGGAGCGCGGGCCCATCCAGTACCTGCTGCCCTGCGAGGTCCTGGCTTGCCGCGAATACCGGACGGCCCTGACCCAGGAGCTCGGCCAGTTTCTGGCCATGGCCGCGTTGGACAAACGGCCGAAGAAGGCGGCTGTGGCGGAATGAGAAACGACGAATGTCGAAGGACGAATGTCGAAGGAATGACCGAATGACAAAGCCCTAAGAGGGCGGTGCCGGCGTCGTCATTTCGTCATTCGTCATTCGTCATTCGACCTTCCTTCGACATTCGACATTCGACATTCGTCATTCCTCATTCCCCAACCGCCTCGCCGCTTCCACCACGCCGCGGGCAAACCAAAACGCCCAGCGTTCGACCAGCGCGGCGCCGTCCGCGGGCGTCGATGCCCAGACCACGGGCACATAGCGGGCCTCGAAGGCGTAGAGCGAATGCCGCACGCTCGCCGGCGTCGCCCGGCTGCGGTATTGCCCCATCTCGATCTGGCCGGGATAGCCGATGATCAACAGCCGGGCAAAGCGGTAGCCGCGCAGACGCTCCAGCTCGCGCGAGAAACGTTCGCGCTCCGTGGTCAGGCTGCGCACCAGGTCCGGCACGGTTTTGCGTTCTACGGCAAACTCCCGCTCCAGCCCGGCGATCGAGTAGTCGCCGCTGGTCAAGGTCCCGCGCGCCACCGGATAAGTCGTGAGCGGCAAAGGTTCCTGCTCCCGGGTATCGATGATGATCGTCGGTCGAAGATCGTCGGTCATGGGCGCGTGCTGCCGGCGGAAGGTGGATGGTTATTTACGTCCCGAAAAACAGGGACGTTCATTACGTCCCAATTACGTCCGTGTCCTGCGCCTATATATATAGGCGCAGGGACGTAGGGACGTTGGCGTCCCTGGGACGTAAAAAGGACGTTGTGGGACGTAGGGGCATTCATGCTCGGAAATAGCGCAATCCGCGCTTCGCGATGACTCCCGCCCGCATCATCGCCACGAGCTTTTTTCGTCCGCCGCCGTTGGGCTTGACGCCAGTCACGCGTGAGATCCCGTCGACCACCTCTAGCCACCCCAGGCCGACATTGGCCGGCGTATCCTTAAAGACTTCCTCTGCGATCAGCCGGAGTTCTTCCACCTTTGCAGAGGTTTTCGACACTGCGGTGCTCTCCACCGTGACATGCATCTTCGCCTCGTCGCTCCAGGCAAAGCGCGGCCCCTTATCTTTGGGAATGTGCGCCGTGCGCGAACGCTCGGAGTAAATCACGGTGACGCCTTCGGCATCCTTCTCCAGTCGCAGATTGGTCTCCGCTTTGCGCTCCAGATGCGACCCGAGATGGCCGCGCGTCTTGCCATCCAGGCTCCCGGGATTCTCATGGAGCACGAGCACGAACACCGTCTGATACTTCACCGCCAGACGCTCGATCTCGGCCACCAGGTTGAAAGCCATCTCGGGGTCGTTCACATCGGCGCAATAATCGCCGATGCCATCGAGCACGGCCAGGAACACGCCGCCGCATTCCGCTTTGCCCCGCTCCAGTTCCTCGTGCAGCGAAGCCATCAACTGCGCCAGGGTCGAGCCTTTCATGTAGTAACTGCGGAGCCACGCCGGCTGCTCCCGGCGCCCGGCCCGGCCCAGGGCGCGGCTGAGCACGAGATGATGGTGATAGCGCGATTGCTCGGTGTCGAAATGGATCACCGCGAGGCCTTGCGGGTTACTCGAGGCAAAGCCCAGGCAATCGCCCGCCGGCTCCATCGTCGCCGCGATGATCGCGCCCAGCGCCGCCGTCTTCCCGGCTTTCACCTTGGCTTGCACCATGACGAAGTTCTCCGGGGTGGCGATGACATGCTCGCCGAGCTTCAGCACCGCCGGCGGCTCCGGCGGCGGATTCCGCAGATCGAACCGCCGCGCATCGAGAAATTCCCGGATGGCCAGGCGCCCCCGGTCTTCCTCCGTCGCCTCCTCCAGAAGCTCCCCGAGGCGCTGGGAAAACTCCAGGTAACCGCCCGTGTGGTCCCGATCGTCATCGCCAAACCACGCCGCGCAATCCTCCCCGATCCGGATGGCCTCCCGGCGGCCGTAGCGTTCCTTGACGATCCCGATGTAATAGCCGGCATTGGCCGCCGTAGCCACGAAGGTGGATAAGTCGATGAGATACCCTTCCCCGGCCAACGTGCGCTGATTGATCGTGCCGCCGATCGTGCTCAACGCCCCCGATTGCTTCAACCTTTCACAGAGCGAGAGATAACATACCGGCACTCCGTCCTGATCCAGGCCTTGTAACTCCTGATAGATAGCCTGATGTGGCGGATGATAGAAGTGACTGGGCTCCAGCCGCCGCTCCCGGCACAACGCGCCAATCGTCCGCGGCGCCGCTAAGTACGACCCGATCACGGCCTGTTCCGCATCCATGGAATGCGGCGGTGGCCGGTGGGGACCGTGGGCCGAGTGCGCCGCCGGCAACGGGCGCGACTCGCTTCTTTGCGGCAGACGCCGCGGGGATGCCTTCGCCGTTTCGGACCACATAAGATCAGGCCTCCGTGGAAGGTTTCGCCGCCGGAGAAGTTACCGCCGCATCCTCCACGGCGATAACCTCCGATAGCTTGTAGCGAAGCATTCGCGAGTTGAACCTCAGCGGATGCAGCAGGCCCGCGGCTTCCCGCCGGTGCAGCGTCATGAACGAGCAATCCCAGCGCCGGCACAATTGTTTCCGGGAGAGCAGGACCTCGCCCTGCTTCCCTGATCCCGTTTCCGGTGATCCCAAGTCAGTAATTGTTTCCATCGCCAGTTTGCTTGGGACTTTGGGTTCGCGGGTCAATCCTTTTTTCGCATTTTTTCGACATTTTTTCTGATGCCCAAACTCCCTGCGGACACGAGGTGGGATTTCCGGCGAAAAAGGTCGTTCCAGAGCGGGCACGGCGGTGGGGGCGCCCGCCTTTTTCTCGGTGTCATCCTGAGGCCCTCAAGCCCCTGCCGGCCGCATACCAGGTCGCGCGGAGCGCCTCTGGGGAGCGCATCTCGTCCCGAGTGCTGGCGAAGGCGTCATCGCCTTCGAGGACTTGGAAGTTCGTTTCGGCGAGACGCCGAAACCAGCACTCGGGACAAGTGCGCTCCCCAGACTTCCACTGCCTCGCCCTCGCGCTTTCGGCTACACTTTTATTTAAACCGCTCTAAACCCCCGCTTCTGCCGCCGCCGCGGCCGGCCGGTGAAACCGCGGAAAGAGGAACCCCGTGCGCTGCATGTAATCCCGATAGGCCGGGCAGGCTTCGATGATCCGCCCTTCCTCCAGCCGCGCCCGGACGATCATGAGTGAGAGAAAGCCGGCGGCGGCGAGAAACATGCCGATGGAAAACGAGGCCAGGACCAGGCCGGATAACTCGAAGATATAGCCCAGATACATCGGGTGCCGCACATAGGCATAAGGTCCACCGGAGACGACTTCGCGCACCGCCACCATGAGCGCAAAGGAACGGCGAAGATAGGAGATACCCCAAAGCGCGATGGCATAACCAATGATCGCCAGAAACACGGCGATGATCGATGCCGGTATCTGCCAGTCCACGGGCAGGAGGTTCACATTCATCCGCCACTCCCGGGGCAGATAGTCGAGGGCGCGGTAGAGAAAGAAATAGTAACTCATCGCCAGGGGCACGATGATGTGGATGAGCTTCTTCGGAAGATGCGTGGGACGGCGGCTGATGAAGAGGGTCAATCCGAAAAAAGCCAGGAGGATGGAAAGCAGGACGTTGCGGGTAATGCTGGCGAAGAAAACCGGCGTGGAGATACCGGTATATCCCATCCGAAGCATGCTGTGAAACCGCGTGTATTGGCTTTGCACGGCGGTGATCTCGGACCAGGCGAGATAGAAGAAAATCCAGGGCAGGACGTAACGCTCCACCCAGAGCGCGACGAGGGCTGCGCTCTCCGAAATGGGAGTGCTGGAATCTTCGGGGGGATCATTCGTCATGGGAGATCGGGGGAAACTTGCGATGGGGGGCGGCGTTAGATGTCCGAAATGAGGGCGGAAGGAAAGCCCTCAATAACCGATATTTTTCACGGCCACCACCGGCGTATCCCGCGGAGGAGAAATCCATGATCCGGTCTCCGCTGGGCAACGCTCGATAAGCCAGCTTGCCGCCAGCTCCCGCAGAGACCCACTGGCTCTGCCCGTCGGCCCCACTGGCCGCCGCAGCGACCAGCGCGCAAAGCAACATGGCCGGAATCGTTCGAACGTGGGGGGAGAACATGGGCGGCAGCGTAGAGGGTGAAAGCGGGATTGGGAAACCCGCGTTTTCGAAAGGGGAAAAAGGGTATTGGGACCACGGATTACACGGATTTCACGGATTGATTTCGCAGCGGAGGCTTTAATCCGTGTCATCCGTGTCATCCGTGGTCCATCTTCCCCGCCTCGTGAAGGTCTGGAACACAACTTGCACCGTCCGACTCTGGACAATGCTCACCAATCCCTCGACAGTAATTCACGAATGAAAAGCAGGATCGATACGCTCGTCTCTCAAGTCGGCCAAATCATCGTCGGCAAGGACGGCGCCGTCCGCCTTGCCGCGGCCTGCCTGCTGGCCCGCGGCCACCTGCTCATTGAAGACATTCCGGGCGTCGGCAAAACGACCCTCGCCCACACCCTGGCGCACTCGCTCGGACTGCAATTTCGCCGGCTGCAATTCACCAGCGACCTGCTGCCCGCGGACATCGTCGGCAACTCCATCTTCGACCGCGAACAGCAGCGCTTCATCTTCCACGCCGGGCCGCTCTTTTCGCAGCTCGTGCTCATCGACGAAGTCAACCGCGCCACTCCCAAGACGCAAAGCGCGCTGCTCGAAGCCATGGAAGAAACGCACGTGACCGTCGACGGCGTGACGCATCCCCTGCCCAGCCCCTTTTTCGTCATCGCCACGCAAAATCCGCAACACCAGATCGGCACCTTCCCGTTGCCGGAATCGCAGCTCGACCGCTTCCTCATGCGCATCGAGCTCGGTGTGCCCGACCGGGCCGCTGAACGCACCATGCTCCTCGGCCAGGATCGCCGCGTCCTTCTCCAGGAATTCAAGCCGGTCATGCCGACCGATGCGCTGAAAGAAATTCAGGAATGTGTTCGCGCCGTCCACGCTTCCTCCGCGCTGCTCGACTATCTCCAGGATCTGCTCGAGGCCAGCCGGCGACGCCATCGCACGGGATTGTCCCCGCGCGCCGGGCTCGCCTTGCTCCACGCCGCCCAAGCCTGGGCCTTCATGCAAGGACGCGACATGGTTTTGCCCGAGGACATTCAGGCCGTGGGTGTCGCCGTCATGGCTCACCGGCTCGGCCATGATTTGGAATCGACGGAAGCTTCCGGCCGATCGTTGGCCCTGACGCTCTTGCGCGAAGTTCCCGTGCCATAAAAAACGAGGAGCTTTACCTACTACGAAGGAAAATGGACCACGGATTACACGGATTTCACGGATGAAAGCCTCCGCTGCGAAATCGATCCGTGTCATCCGTGTCATCCGTGGTCCAATTTTCCGATACCGCTCTTTCGTGTCTTTCGTGGACAATCCTTTGGTTGCGGCGAAGCCGCCCCAGGTAAAATGCTAAATCTTAATTCCTAAATGCTAAATGGCGCCACCGGTCGCGTCTGGGTCGTGCCGAATGGCCGGACCCTCGGTCTCTTCGCCGTCCTCGTGGCGATGTGCTACGCGGGCGCCAGCCAGGGAAATGGCGCGGCCTATTTGCTGTGCTTTTTGCTCACCAGCCTGGCGGTCGTTTCGCTGGTTCACGCCTGGGCAAATTTGCAGGGCCTGGAAGTATCCGTGGAATCGATCGCGCCCGTCTTTGTCGGCGAGGAAGTGGTCGTGCACGTCATCGTCACGGCGGCGAAAGGACAACCTCGTTTCGGCATTCGTGTCCTCACGCGGCGCGGCACACCGCCCCTCAGCGCATGTCTCATCAAAGCGGGCGCTTCCTCCCGGATCGAAGTGCGTTTCCCGGCCGAAATGCGCGGACGTTACCATCGCCTGGACTTGGAACTGACCAGCGATTACCCGCTCGGTTTTCTCACCGCTCGCCAACTCCTGACCATCGCCCACGACTACGACGTCTACCCCGCCCCGCGCGGCGTCATTCCCTGGCCGCGCTCGCTCGCTCCGACCCGCCAGCCCCGCGACGGCACGCTGCGTGAGGGCGACGATTTCGGGGGCACGCGGCTCTGGCGCCGGGGCGAATCGCAGCGGCATATCGACTGGAAGGCCGCCGCGCGGACGCCCGTGCTCCTGACCAAGCAATGGACCGGCGAGGTCGACGAGATTCTGCACTTCGACTGGACCACCCTGCCCTCCCTCGATTCCGAAGCGCGCCTCAGCCAACTGGCCAAGTGGATCGTCGCCGCGGAGCATAGCTTCGAGACTTACGAATTGCGCCTGCCCGGAAAAACGATCCGCCCGGCGCGAGGCGATCGGCATTACTACGAGTGCCTGCGATCGCTGGCCGCCTTCGTCGAACCCGGCACGGAGACGCCGCCATGAGTCTCTTTCGCCAAAGCGGCCGCTATAGCGACGTGGCCACCGCGCCGCTGCTCGGGCTGATCCTCGTCCTCGTGCTCTCCATCATTCCGCTGGCCGAGAAGATCACCGACTGGGTGCTCGTCGGCTTCTTCGGAATCTGCGCGGTCCGCTTGTTTCTCAACCGTCCCGGCGTGCGGCTGCCCTCGTTGCCCGTCAAGCTCGTCCTCTTTGCCGGCGGAATTGGCGGCGTCATTCTTACTTACGGTTCTCCCGTAGGAATCGAACCGGGGTTCAGCATTCTGGCGGTGCTCGTTTCGCTCAAGTTGATCGAAGCCAATGGCGCGCGCGATTTTCATGTGCTCGCCTTGCTCGGGTTTTTCCTCGCGCTCTGCGATCTGTTCACCGAGCAGGATCTGACTCGCTGGATGTACGTCGGCGTGATCTTCCTCCTCCTCCTGGCCACCCTCGTCCATTTTCATCGCGGGCAGGAATCGCCCAGCTATGGGCGATCGACCGTCCTCGCCGGCACCCTGCTCGTTCAGGCCCTGCCGATCGCCCTGATCCTTTTTCTCTTCTTCCCGCGCGTCTATGGCGGCTTCCGCTTTCAATTCAGCCAGTCGCTCTTGTACGGCAATGGCATGTCCGATCGCCTCTCGCCGGGCAGTATCTCCTCGCTCGCCTTGAGCGATCAGGTCGTCTTTCGGGCCGACTTTCCCTCCGGCGGCATGCCCCCGATCTCCGAGATGTACTGGCGCGGCGGCGTGCTTTGGCAGGGCGATGGGATGACCTGGACGAAAGGGCGGGCCTTGCTCCGCGAATTTCGTCCCCGACAATTCGCCGGCCCGATGATTTATCAACGCATCAGTCTCCAGCCACACGGGGAGCATTGGATGTTTGCCCTGGATCATCCTGCCAGTGCCGTGCGCGGAGCGGAATACGTGGCTGGGAATATTCTTCGCAGCGAACACGCCATCACCAGCCGTTTGCGCTACGAGGTGACCTCACAGCCCGAAGACCACGAGATCATTCTCCCGGCCGATCAACGGGTGGCGACGACCGCTTTGCCCGCGCACGTGCCGCCGCGGGTCAAGGAACTGGTCGACGGCTGGAAAGCACGAAACCCCGATCCCAAGGCGATCCTCAACGCCGCCCGCGAATACTTCCGCGATCAACCCTTCGTCTACACGGTGAACCCCGGCACCTACGATGATCCGCGGGCGCTCGAGGAATTCCTTTTTGTGCGGCGCGAAGGCTTTTGCGAGCATTACGCGGCGGCCTTTGCCACCCTCATGCGCGTCGCCGGTGTGCCCTCGCGGGTCGTCATCGGCTACCAGGGTGGCGACTACAATTCGCTGGGCAAGTACGTCATCGTCCGCCAGGCGCACTCTCACGCGTGGTGCGAGATCTGGCTGAAAGGCGAAGGCTGGCAGCGCGTCGATCCCACGGGATTGATCGCTCCCGACCGCATTACCTCGACGCTCAATTCCTATCTCGAAGCTCGCGGTGGCCAGGGAGACGACGGCTCCGCCGGGCAGCGCGCCGGCTCGGCCAAAGGGTGGCATCGCCTGGAGCATCAACTGCAACTCGCCTGGGACAGCGTGAACTATCAATGGGACTTGCGAGTCCTCAATTTCGATCAGGAGGCGCAGCGGAGCTTTCTCTTTTCTCTCGGCCTGGGCTCCACTTCCTGGACGGAAATTTTCATCTGGTTGCTCGTCGCCACCGCGGGATTTGTCGCTGGGCTCAGCCTGTGGTTGCGGAAGCCCGGGACTGCCGTCGACAAAGTCGGCCGCGGCTACGCCCGTTTTTGTTCCGCCTTGGCCAGGGCCGGAATCGCCCGCGAACCTTGGGAAGGCCCGCAGGATTTTTCGCGCCGTGCTGCCCAGCGTTTCCCCGCGCAGGCCGAGATCATCCAGCGCATCTCCGATCGCTATATCGAACTGCGCTACAGCGCCGCGCCGGCCAACCCGCAACCATTTCTCGACGAGGTGCGCCACTTGCCGCGATTCACGGCCACAGCGTCATCTTCCTAGCGCGGTTTCGATTGAGCGAGTCGCATGGTAGGGAGCGCCAGCGCCGAAAAGTCAGCACTGTCTTCCTGAGCGCAGCGGGGAAGCATGGGCGGAGTCGAAGGATGACAGAGGTTGGTTTTCGACGCTGCCGCTACGGGCACGGCGCGTCAGATTAATGAGAAACCGCTCTAAATCACGCCCCAAGCTGCCGCATTTCCTCGAGCGCCAGCTCCACGGCGAGACGGCTTTCCGCGGGCGTCGAACGCTGTGGCGATCGTCCGGCGGCGACCTCCCTGGCGAAGTAATCCAACTCCGCTTCGTAGGCCCAATCATTGCCCACGGGAACGACCGTGGACTTGCCTCCCGCCAGCAGGTGCAAGGCCTGTGGATCCACCGCGAGATCGTGCACCAGCGTGCCTTTCTCCATGACCACCCGAAAAGCATGGCGGAAGCTGCCGCCATTGCGATCCCAACTCGCATGCATCTGCACCGCCGGTCCGCCTTCGTAAGTCCAGGCGGTGTCCACGATCATCGGCAGCCCCTTCGGCGCGTAGCCGGTGGCGGCGATTTTTTGCGGTCGCCCAAACCACCACAGCGCCACGTCGACATCGTGAATGTGCATGTCGAGCACGCCGCCGCTTTCCTCCCGTTTCATGTACCAATCGCCGTCGCTCCAGATCGGCGCCGGACTCGAGCGATGCATCTCCGCATAGAGCGGTCGCCCGTACTCGCCACTCCGCAGGAGTTCCGCCGCCTTCACGTATTGCGGCCAGAAACGCAGACAATGCCCGATCATCAAATGGCGGTTCGAACTTTTCGCGGCCTCTTCCATCGCTGCGCAATCCGCGGCGGTGAGTGACATCGGCTTCTCGCAAAAAACGTGTTTGCCCGCGCGCAACGCGGCGACGGCCAGTGGCGCGTGCAGTCGCGTCGGCAGGCAAATGTCCACGAGCTCGATCTCCGGATCGGCCAGCAAATCCTCCGCTCGCGAATACTGCGCAAAGACGCTCAGATCGACATCCTCCTGCGCCTGCGGTCCGATGTTGAATTCCAGGCCGGTCCATTTCCCATCGAGCTTCGGCTGGTCGCGGTCGCTCACCGCCACCAATTGCCCCACGGAACTCTTGCGCCAATAGGCGAAATGGACGCGCCCGATGGCGCCGAGGCCGATCAGTCCGACTTTCATCGGGCCGATTATTTCGGAGTGGGCGCAGCGCCGGCAGCCGCGGCGGCTTTTTCCGCGGCCGCCTTCGCCTTGGCTTCGGCGGCCTTCTTCGCATTTTCCGCGGCCAGCGCTTCCAGCGGGACCCAGGCCTCTTCGGCCTTCTTGATTTGCGCCGCGTCCAGTCCGAAAGCCTGCAACACGCCCGTGGCCATGATCTTGTTCCCTTCGGTATTCATGTGCACGCCATCGACCGTGAAGACCTTCTTCCCCGGCTGATTGGCCTCTTTGATCTTCTCCTGGAACGTGACGTTGAGATCGGCCAGCGGGAGGTGTTTCTCCTTCGCCAGCTTGCGCAGGAAATCATTGAACGGGGCGAGCTTCTTGTTGTCGGCGCCGGCCAAATCCTCCTGGATGACCGTGGCCGTCGTCAGCACCACTTTCACCCCGGCCGCCTGAGCCTGGTCGACGATCTGCGTGATGTTCTTCTCGTAGGTTCCTTTGTCCGGCTCATTCCCCCGCTTTTCGTAGACCTGCGCCGCAGCCTGCGCATCGTCCAGCGGCACGCCGGTCTTGCCATGCCACACGTCGTTGACGCCGCAATTCAGCGTCATCCATTGCGGCTTTTTGCTGAGCACGTCGCGGTCGAGACGCGCCAGCATGTCATTGGATTTATGCCCGCTGATGCCTGCCGGCACGGGAGTGATTTGCACGCCATTGGCGGCCAACCCGGCAACGATCAACTTCACGTAACCGGCCGCATTCCCCCAACCCGCCGCGGTGATGGAATCCCCCATGAAGGCCACCTTCTCACCGGATTTGACGAGAATCTCGGCACGGGCCGACTGGCCGAAAGCGACGAGCAAAGACAGAAAGGCAACGCCAGCAAGGCGCGACAACGGAAGGGGGCGGGAACGGGTCATGTGTCCCTTTTCGCCCAATGCAGCCGCAAGGCGCAAGCGGGAAAGATGGGAATGAGGAACGATTCGTTCGAAGCGCGACAGCGTTTTGGAGTGCGCCAGTGCTCTGGCGCTTTCGGAATGTCTGCGGGCGTGCACCAGCGCACCACCTTACCTCTCCCAAAGCGGCGCAGCCCCTCGGCGGGCTCGGGGCCTTGAGCTTGTCGAAACGGCAGCGCCGCACTCCAAAACGCTCCCGCGATTTTCGAAGTAAACATTCGATTGCGCGAGCAGCTTGAAAGTTGGATGTTTCGCGCCGTCGGTGTTGGATGTCCGCTTTCACCGAATGGGATTTCGCTCATCGATTGCCAGACACCGCGCCTTGCTCATGGCCGCGCTCACCCTTCCATTTCTTCTAGTTGTGGGCGTGGGCGGGGCCAACTTCTGGGTGCTCCACAGCAGCCGCACGGCGATCGTGACGGATCTCACGCAACTGCCGGTGAACGATGTCGGGCTGGTCCTGGGTACGTCCCGTTACAATGGAGACGGCGTCAGCCCGAACCCGTTTTTCCAAGGACGGATGAACACCGCGGCACAGCTCTATCATGCGGGCAAGGTGCGCCATCTCCTCGTCAGCGGAGACAATGGCCACGCCGGTTACGACGAACCGACCTGGATGTGCGACGCACTCGTCGCCCGCGGCGTCCCGCGCTCGGCCATCACCCTCGACTACGCCGGTTTTCGCACGCTCGATACCATGGCCCGGGCCAAGGCCGTCTTCGGCCTCCAGCGTTTCACGATCATCACCGACGACTTTCATCAGGCGCGCTGCGTCTTTCTCGCGCATTCGCTTGGCCTCGACGTGGTCGGGTTCCCCTCGGAACGCGTCAAGTTCTGGTGGTCGAAGAAAGTCCGCACCCGCGAGCTCGCCTCCCGCACCTGGGCCTGTCTCGATGTCTATGTCTTCCACACCAAACCGCGCTACTACGGTCCGCCGGTGAAAATCTAAGAGGGCGTCTAAAAAGTAAGTTGCGGCCCAGCCCGAAGGGCTGACGGACTGTAGCCGGGGGTAACACCCCCGGAAGCGACACCTCACACAACGGATGCACCCCGGAGGGTGTGCCGGAGGTCGCCTTCCACGGGTAATTTCCGGCACCCCGGCCGGGGTGCGTGAGCTATTTTTGGCGGTGCATTCCGGGGGTGTTACCCCCGGCTACGGTCCGGCAAGCCTCCGGCTTGTCTCGTGCGCACTTACTTTTTAGACGCCCTCTAAGTCCCCGCGCTTCTCAGCCGGAGGAACCGGAAAAACTCCGCGCCTTCCCGCAACCGGCGCTTCATCATGTCCCAATCGCCGAGCATCTCGCCGAGCATGCGCGCAATCGGCCGCGGCCGGAAGTAGTAGGCCTTGTAGAAACGCTCCACGGCACGGAAGATTTCGTCGCGATTGAGACCTTCGTATTCCAGCGCCGCGGCCTGCTGGCCGAAATCGTCGACCAAATGAGCGTCGCCGGCAAACCATCCGTTCTCCTTCGCCTGGCGGTATAACTCGGTGCCCGGATACGGCGCCGCCAGGCTGACCTGGATGGAAAAGACATCCAGTGATTTGGCAAACTCGATGGTCTCGCGAATGGTCTCCGGTGTTTCGCCAGGCAGCCCGAGGATGAAGGTGCCATGAATCGTGATGCCAAGTTTCCGGCAGTTGGCCGTAAACTCGCGCGCCTCCTCGATCCGGATCCCTTTCTTGATGTTATCGAGGATTCGCTGGACCCCGCTCTCGTAGCCGACGAGCAACAAGCGGAGACCATTGTCGCGCATCGTCTTGAGCGTCTCGTAATTCACATTCGCCCGCGCATTGCAGCTCCAGGTCATCCCCAGCTTGCCGAGCTCCTTCGCGATCTCGCGGGCCCGCGGCTGGTAAGCGGTAAATGTATCGTCGTCGAAAAAGAACTCCTTCACCTGTGGGAATAACTTCCGCGCGTGCGCCATCTCCCGGGCCACACCCGCAGGAGATTTCGCCCGATATTTGTGTCCGCCGACGGTCTGCGGCCACAAACAAAAGGTGCACTGCGCCGGACATCCGCGGCCGGTGTAATGCGAGACATAGGGATGCTTGAGGTAGCCGATGAAGTAACGCTCGATCTCGAGATCGCGCGCATAAACGTCCATGACACTCGGCAGCGCATCGAAATCCTCGATCGTTGCCCGCTCGGAGTTATGAATGATCTTCCCGTCCCGGCGGAAAGAGAGGCCATCGACTTCCGCCAGCGGTTTGCCGAGGGCCACGTCGCGACAGGTAAAGTCGAACTCCTTGCGCCCGACGAAATCGATCGCCTCGCTGGCCCGCAACGTTTCCTCCGGCAGGACCGCTGCATGCGCGCCGACCAATCCCACCCGCACATTCGGATTCTGCGACTTGAGCGCCTCAGCGAGTTCCGCGTCGCCGCGCAAGGTCGGAGCGCTGGTGTGCAGGATCACCAGTTCATAGTCGCGGGCGATCTGCAATACGTCTTCCCGCGTCTGGCCATGTGGCGGCGCGTCCACGAGGCGCGCGCCATCGATTAACGCCGCCGGCTGCGCCAGCCACGTCGGAAACCAAAAAGACCGCACCTCGCGTTTCGCCTGGTATCGTGAGCCAGCTCCGCCATCGAAGCCCTGCCACGAGGGCGGGTTGATGAAGAGGGTTTTTTGGAAGGAACTCACGCGAAGCTATCTATAGGCGGAAGGCGGGAATTGCACCAGGAATGTGCGCCAGACGGCCATTGCCAGAGAGCAGCGCCAGGAGCCGGCCGTTCAGCGCGCGGGTATGATCTCGCTCACCGCGACGGCGGTATCGGGAAAGGCTTGCGGAGCGACCAGGTCGCCGTCCTTTGCGACGGAGGTTTCGAGATAAGTCTCGCCCTGCGGCGAGCGATATACCTCGATGACGTCCTTCCGGAGATTCACGATCCAGTATTCCGGCACACCGGACTTGGCATACTTGCGCAACTTGCGTCCGCGATCGTGGGCGAGGCTGCTGTCCGATATTTCGATGACGAGAAATGCTTCCTGCGTCAACGGGTGCCGCTTGGCCGTTTTCTGTGAACGCGGCACAAGCATCAAGTCGGGAACTGGCTCTGAGAATTGGTCAGCCTCCACCGGATTGCCCGGCGAAACGAAATAACGGCGCCGACTGTTTTCGACAAAAAACTCGTTCAAAATGCCGGTCGCGATGGCGTGGCGGTTTCCAATGGGGGACAGAGCGATGATTTCTCCGTCGAGCAATTCCAGGCGCGCTTCCTCGTCGAGAACGCCCACCTCGCCGAGACGATGCCATTCCTTCACCGTAAAACGGTAGGGGGCAGGTTCTTCCTGGAGCCTGGATGTGCTTTCAACCATGACTTAAGCTGTCACGAAAAGCGGCACTCGACAAACCAAGACTTCCTGGCTCAACGCGCCGGTATGATCTCGCTCACTGCGACCGCGGTATCGGGGAAGGCTTGCGGAGCAACCAGGTCGCCGTCTTTTGCGACAGAGGTTTCGAGATACTTCTC
Source organism: Chthoniobacter sp. (assembly GCA_036501065.1). Classification (GTDB taxonomy): domain Bacteria; phylum Verrucomicrobiota; class Verrucomicrobiia; order Chthoniobacterales; family Chthoniobacteraceae; genus Chthoniobacter. The sequence continues at coordinate 103,142 of DASYAY010000063.1, forward strand.
GCCCCGCGGCGAGTGATAAACCTCGATAACATCCTCCTGCAAATTGACGATCCAATATTCCTGGACACCGGACTTCGCGTACTTCCGCAACTTGCGGCCGCGATCGTGCGCAAGGCTGCTGTCCGATACTTCGACGACGAGAAATGCCTCCTTCGTTAGCGGGTGCCGTTTGGCCGTCTTCTGCGAACGCGGCAGAAGCATGAAATCCGGCAGCGGCTCGGAGTACCTGTCGGCCTCGATCGGATTTCCTACACCAATCAAATAACGGCGGAGATTTTTCTCACCAAAGAAATCGGTCAGATTATAGACGGCGCTGGCGTGGCGGCTTCCGATGGGGGACATAGTGATGATTTCTCCGTCGAGCAATTCCAGGCGCGCCTCCTCGTCGAGAACACCCGCCTCGCCGAGGCGATGCCATTCCTTCACCGTAAAACGGTAGGGAGCAGGTTCTTCCTGGAGCCTGGATGTGCTTTCAACCATGGAGCAACCTGTCACGAAAGGCGGCTTTGAACAATTCAGTTTTCTTCATGCGAACCGTTACCTCGACTGGTCCCTATCCGGATTGGTTTTGACACTTTGTCTGTGCCGGCACTAGCATCGCCGACGGTTTCCAAGGTCCCCCAAAACCCCACGTACTTATGGCCAAGACCTTTATTGCCTGTCGCCTGGTCGCTGCGGTCGCGATCTTCACCCTGCCGGCCTTTGCCGCCGATGTGCCGGATAACCTCATCAGCAATGGCGGCTTCGAGGCGGGCATGCAGATCTGGCGCGGAGACGGCAAGATCGTCCTGCTGCCCGACGGGAATCGCGTCTGCGAGATCGAGGCTTCGAAAAGCCGGATGAAGGATCTGAAGCAGGAGTTTCACATGAGACAGCTCCAGCAGGTGGAGGTGCTCTTTCGCGCGCGATCGATCAATTACACCGGACCGGGCATTCGCATTTCCATTCATCAGATTGGTGGTGGATCGCTCATTTGGAATCGCGACCTGCCGCAAGACGGCGGCTGGAAGGAATTTCGCCTCGTCTACACTCGTACGCCGTCGCCGAACGACCTTCGGGAATTGAATATCGCAACGCTCTTTGGCGCCGGCCAGATCCAAATCGATGACGTGGAGGTGCGTGAGCCGAGCAAGGTCGCCCGGAACGAGCCACCGGAACCCGCCTCTCCACCCGCGACTCCTGTTCCCGCTCCGCAGCCGGAGCCCTTCCCTCCCGTCGCCAGTATCAAGCCACCCTTTCCCCCGAATCCACCGGTGCCTGCGCCGCCGGCTAATCGGCCTCCTCCGCCCAATCTGCCACCGGGCACTTTTGGTTCGCTCGAACAGATCATCCAGTCGGCGCCAGCGGACGCACTGCAAAAGGTGCAAAACGACGCCACGAAGGACGACGGCGTTAAGGAGCTCAACGAATACTTCGCCAGCAAGGTCAAGGGTCAGCCCGCCCAGTTTCACGTGTTGATCGATATGACTCGGCCCAAGGAGAGCAAACCCAAAGAGTTCCTCTTCCACGTTGCCGATCAACCCGCGACGATGTGGAATGACATACCCCTCACCGCGTGGGTATGGGCGCGGTTTACCAGTGAAGCCGAAGCGCAACCCGACAAATTGGGCGTCGGATCGGAGCCCACTCTTTCTGGTGTCATTACCCGATGCCAGGTCGGCAAAGGTGGCCGCCTGCATTTGGACGTCGACATTGGGAAAACGAAAGTCGAGTCCCCCTGACCAAATCTCCGTCGCGACGGTGATTACTGAAATCTCGGCGCATCGAAGGTGGCGCCGTTTTGCGAGTGCACCGCTTTGATGACTTTGCCGGCATCGTCCTTCACAAAGCGCACGCTGGCTTTGACGGCATGCCATTCAAAGCGGTCCGCCGCCGTGGGGAAAATCGGGAAAGCGGGCTGGCCGGTGAGTTGGGCGAAGAGTTGGTCGCCATCGCGCTTGATCGTCATGATGGCCAGCAGGCCATAACTATATTGGCCGACATAGGCGTCCAGTTGCTCCGGTGTGAGTTTGATGCCATCCAACCCCAGGCGATCTGCGCGGAAAGTATTGCCACCCTGCGAATGCTGTGCGGCGATCACCTCCCCTTTTTCATTGCGCAGAAAGCGCACGCTGGCATCCGTGATTTTCCAAAAGAATTCATCCGGCGCCTTCGGGAAGATTTCATATTTCTCCTGGCCGGTTAATTGGGCGTAAAGACGATTGTCCGTGGCCGTTACCTTGAGGATGGCGTTCTGGTAGTCGTAACTGCCGGTATAAGCGGCATAACTCTTGGGGTCGATCGACTTATCCTCAGCCGGAGCGGGGAGTTTGGCGATTTCATCGGCGAGAAAATGTTTCGCCAGGGCATTGGTGACTCCTGCTGGTTCGAAAGCTGGGGCCGCCGGCAAGGCATTGGCCAGGGCCACGAGTGTGACTTTCTGTTGCGGTAGCCAGACCAGGTTGCTGCTCCATCCCTGAAGCCCGCCGTTATGCCAGATCGCTGGAAGCCGCTGGATATTGGATAGAACCAAACCGAAGCCGTAATTGAGGCCATCGGAGCTGCCCGGAAGTGGATTCGGAGAGGTCATGGCCTTGAGGGACTCCGCGTTGACGACTCGTCCGGCGTGAAGCGCTTCGGTCCAGCGAAAGAGATCTCCCACCGTGGAATAGATGGCGCCTGCTCCACCGGCCCAGGACATGTCCCAATCGAGCGCGGGCGTGGCGCTCTCTCCCTCGTTGACCGCATATCCCAGCGCCGCACCGGCCGGTGGCGTGGCGTTGACGTAGATACCGGTGTCCTTCATTCCGAGTGGCTCGAAAAAGGTGCTGCGCAGATAGTCGGCCAACGATTTACCCGAGACTTTGGCGACGATTTCGCCGAGAATGAAATAGCCGGAGTTACAGTATTTGAATTTGGTCCCCGGAGCAAAATCGGGCGTCTCCTTTTGCATCGAGGCAATCAAGTCCGCCGGAGTTATCGGTTTAGTGACGCCCGCAAAGAAGTCCGCCCGCTCGGTGTAACTGTGCAGGCCGCTGGTATGTGTGAGCAGATGACGGAGGGTGATCTTTTCCGCGTTGGGGATATTTGGAAAATACTTGGCCAGCGGATCGCTCGTCGCCAGTTTCCCCTCCTCGGCCAGCTTCAGGATGGCCGCGGCGGTGAATTGTTTCGTCACCGACCCGATGCGAAACTTCGTCTCCGGGGTGATGGGTATTTTCTTTTCCACGTCGGCAAACCCGTAACCGCCCTGGAAAAGAATCTGACCGTCACGTCCCACTAACATCGCCACGCCTGGGCCGTCTCCCTTGGTTTGTTCCCGGAAGTGTTTATCCGCCCATTCCGCAGGCGTTTCGGCTAAAAGCCGCGGAATGATCAGAATCGCAAAAAGTGACGTGCGGAGGAGGGCGGCGAGTTTCATGGGACGAGAGGGACGGTCAACTCTATCTTAAGAACTTCCGACGGCGTATTTCAATGATTCGCAAAGATCCGGCCAGAATATAGGGTGACAAAAGCACAGCCCGGAGAAAACGCTCCAGCGTGCAGAGATTCATCCCGGCCTGTCATACAAAGGTCCCCGACGCGTCACTCACTGAGTTCCACGAAAATTTCACCAGCCCCGGCACCTTTTCCCACTCGAAGCCAAAGTTGGATTTTTCCGCATATAAAATAAGACCGCCATGAAAACGAGACATATCGCCATCCCAATGATCGCCTTCCTGACGCTGGCCTTCGGCAGGATTAGCCACGCTCAGGACGAGGAATCCCGCAAGCACTTGCTGCATGAGCTGGGCGGGCCGTTCTTCGTCTCTCGGGACAAGGTGCAGGAGGACTTGAAGCTTTCGGACGAGCAGAAGCAAAAACTGCGGGAAAAGTTGTCCGCCGACGTGGAGGGAGCGAGGACGGTGGAGAACATGAAAACCGGGGAACGGGGGCCAGCGATGCAGGCCCTTCGGCAGACGTCTTATGCAAAACTGGAAGCGTTCCTGAAGGAGATTCTGTCGGCGGAGCAACTCCAAAGGTTCCAGCAACTAAAGCTGCAATATGAGACGCCGGCGATCATGCTCCAACCCGAGATCGGGAAAGCATTGAGCATCACGGACGAGCAACGGAAGCAGTTCATGGGGGTGATTCAGGAGATGAAAAAGGAGAGTGATCCGCTGATGAAAGCCGCCAAGTCCGGCGGAAATCCGCAGGAGATCCTGGCGAAAGTGACGAAGCTGCGTCAGGATGCGCAGGGAAGGATCGAGGGTCTGCTGAGCGAGTCGCAGGAAAAGCAATGGAAGGCAATGACCGGCCCACCGCTGGTTATTTGGTAGGGAAACGTTCGAAACGCTTTCGAAGGGCCGGAGGAATCTCGAAATTTTTAAATGTCATATGAAGCTGGCGTGCGTGGCGGAATGTATGCCGTCCGTGGGTCCCAGACGGTGAAGCTTCAGGCCATGTGCTTTCGATAGAAATCTAAGTAGCGCGACCCGAAACGAATTCGAGTAATGTCAGAAATTGCTAGGCGCTTTTGGCGAGGTTCCCACTTTCCCGCACCGTCAAAGCCGAGGAGGACTGCCTCCCTGTCGGTTACGTCCTCGACGCGGCAGTGGAGTGAATGCCATTCGGTAAAGGTTTCAGTCAGGACGATGGCGAGTTTGTTACGTTTCCGGAGGAATTTGAGAATTGTCGTGGCGCTCGTCAGTTCGATTGACGGGACACGGACCAACCGCGGCCATACTCCGTCGTCTTGGAGGGACCGTTTACGAAAAATGCGATGTTGAGTGGTGTGAAGAGAGCGAACCAAGCGGCGCGAAATCGCGGTGAAGCCGTCCGGATACAACCCGTTGTCCAAGTCGCGAACAAGCACCCAACTGGCCGATGCTGCCAGAACTACAACTTCAGGCGAAGCGTCCCAGCCTGTGAGTTCATCGATCCGCAGGGACATTTCGACAAGTTGCGAGTCAGCGATGGCGCGATTGAATGAAAGCCGCATGTGGATGATGGTGAAGTCAGGAGGTGAATAACGCGACACCACTTTTTAGGCCATCTGTCATATAAACCCGTGGCGCGGGTCACTCAGTAGCGCCCATGAACGATGGACAGCCGCGAAATCCTCTCCCAACTCGAAGCCCTGCACGCCGACGCCTTTGGCTGGGCGGTCAGTTGCTGCGGTGGCGACTGGCATCGGGGCGAGGATGTGCTCCAGGTGGCTTATCTCCGGATCGTGCGTGGCGCGGCGCGGTTCGACGGGCGCTCGGCGCTGAAGACCTGGTGGTTTGGTGTGATCCGGTTGACGGCCTTCGAGGAGGGCCGGCGGGTGCGACGGTGGTTCGCCTTTCTCGACCGCTGGGGGGCGGAACCGGAGGAAACGGGCACGGAATGCGAGCACGAGGACAGCGCGGAGTTGGCGGCACTGGGCACGGCCCTTCGCGAATTGTCGGAGCGGCAGCGCGAAGTTTTGCATCTCACGTTTTACCAACAGCTCAGTTTGAGCGAAGCGGCGGAAGTCATGCGGGTAAGCGTCGGTTCGGCGCGGCAACATTACGACCGGGGGAAGCGGCGCTTGCGCGAACTCCTGCAGAACCAGAGGGCCATCCATGAGTGAGCCGGATGACGATCTGAAGGCGCTCTATGCGCGGCAGCGCGCGGCAAACGAGGAGCGCGTGCTGGAGTTTCAGGCGATGCGCGCCCGCGCGCTGGAAAGCGGTTTCGCTACGCGATCCGACAAGCCGGCAATCCTGCGCTGGGCGTGGCCGCTCACGGCGGCGACGGCAGTGCTGGTGGGCGTCGTCGCATTCCTGGCCACTCTTCGGTCCCCCACTCCGCGGGCACTGGCTTCGCAGGACGAAGCTGTGCGGCAGATCGAGCAAATCGACGCCGCCCTGAAAATGAATCTCGCCGAGCACCAATCCATCACCGCCTGGCAATCACCCACCGATTTTCTGCTCAAACCCATCAACACCGAAATCCCATGAAAACGATCCTCTGCTTTTTCGCCCTTTTGACGCTCGCTGGATCTTGCCTGACGGCGGAACCGGCACCGAACAAAGACAATCCCATCGAGATGGAATTGTTCCCGCCGGAATTGTTGTTTTCGCAGCACGAAGCACTGGGGCTGAGCGACACGCAGATGCACGAGCTGCAAGCGACGATCCAGGACGCGCAGCCGAAATTCGAGAGCCTGAAGGGGCAACTGGAGGAGCGGACCAAGGCGCTGAAGGACGCGCTTCATCAGCCCAAACCGGATATCGCCCAGACGGAAGAAAAGCTGCGAACGATGCTCGCGGAGGAAAACGAGATGAAGGTTTTTCAATTGCATCTCATGCTTACCCTCCGCGAGAAGCTGACTCCGGAACAGGTGGAGAAGGCGCGCCAGTTGCGTCCGCATTTCAACGGCGCCAATCCGAATCAAGGACTGGCGGAACGTCTTCAAGCGAAATTCGAGAAACTTCGCGGTCTGGTGGAAGCGCGGGCGGCCGGGGGCGCGCCGCCGGAGGAGATCGTCGCCAAGGCGCAGGAAATTCGGCAGCTCGTGGAGGGCGGCAAACCGATCGACGCGGAGCGGGAGTTGGACGCGCTTTTGTCCACCCTCGAGACACCGAACGCGAAGCCCTGATCCCAAGGTGAAAAAAGGCAAGGTCTTCGGTTTCGCCATCGGCCTTGTGGGCATCGCCGCCGCGGTGTGGCTGCAACGCCTCCTCACGGCGCCTCATCCGGAACGCGGTCCCGTGGCTCCGCTGAAGAAGGCGTTGGGAGAGGTCAGCTATCATCGGTTGCTCATCGAGGGCGACAAGAGCGAAGGCGGCATTTACGATCCGAGTGTCAAATACAGCCGCGATGGCTCCGTAGGCTGGCTTTTGTACTCGTCGATCACCGGCGATTTCAAACCGGTCGGACCGTACGTTCACACCTGCCTCGCGAAGAGTACCGACCACGGGCGCACCTGGACCTATGTCGCGCGAATCAATACCTCCTCGGACGGCACGCTTGATCTCGGGAACGGCCGATCTTTGTCCGGAGCATGGCGTTATGAAGTGGCCACGCTGGTGCGCGACGACGGCGCGCCAGAGGGCGACTGGAAACTCTTCGTCCATAAATACTTCTGGAATGCGAAGAAGGACCGGATGCCGGCCTACGGTTGGATCGCCATGCGCACGGCGCGTGACCCGAGTGGCCCGTGGTCCGAGGAAGTTCCCCTTTTCGGCGCGGGGGCGAATCCGCCAGCGCCGTATCATCAAACGCGGATCGATCTCAATGCCCTGCATCCGGATCTGAAAGACAACGCCGCCTATTCGGAACCCGGGGCGCTGTGCCATGACGGCGTCCTTTACCTGAGCCTTTCGAGTCTGTGGCTGTTTGGTCCCGATCGGATCATACTGCTCCGATCGCGTGATCATGCGAAGACTTGGGAATATGTGAGCACGCTCACGACCCGCCAGGACGCGAAGGGCCTCGGCTACGCGTCCATGGATGGCTCGAGTCTGACCCAGGACCACGGGCGCTTCTTTCTGCTCGCGTCGCCGGCCTCGCGCGAATTGATGCACGATGGAACTCTGGCCTTCGAATTCGCTTCCCTCGAGGAAGGCCGGCTGCAACGGGACGGTGCCAGCAAGCTCGCGATCGCCGCGTATTTTCCGCCTCAAGCTTCGATCCTCTTTCTGCCGGCGGGTGCGGGGCAAAGCGATTACGACGAGCACAATACGGCAGGGGGGCTCATCATGCCGCAGTTCAACGTCCACGGGTATCCACGGGTTTTCCAAGTCTATAGCACCGGGCGGATGCTGCCGGTTCCATAGTGTCATTTTGATGGATTTCCGAAAGCTTGTTGCTTGCGGGGCGGGGCTCGAACACATTGACCGCCCATGGCCATCCTGCCGATTGGTACCATCACCTTTCTCTTCTCGGACATCGAAGGCAGCTCCAAGAAGTGGGAGCAGCATCCCGACGCGATGCGTGTCGCCCTGGCGGCGCACGATGGCATGCTGCGCTCCACCTTCGAGGCGCAAGGCGGGTACGTTTTCAAGACGATCGGCGACGCTTTTTGTGTGGCGTTCGATACGGCCCACCAGGCGCTGACCGGGGCGCTGAACGCCCAGCGCGCTTTGCACAATGCCACCTGGGAAGGGATCGAACCGCTGAAAGTCCGCATGGCTTTGCATACCGGCGCGGCGGAACATCGCGACGGGGATTATTTCGGGCAAACGCTCAACCGGGTGGCTCGCATCCTGGCCTCGGCCCACGGCGGGCAGGTGCTGCTTTCGCTGCCTACCGAGGAACTGGTGCGCGATGGGCTGCCGCCCGGCGTGCAATTGCGTGCCTTGGGCGAACATCGCCTGCGGGATCTGGCTCGGCCGGAGCAACTTTTCCAATTGGTGACTTCGGATTTGCCGTCGCAATTTCCGGCCCTCCGGTCGCTGGAAAGCGTGCCAAACAATCTGCCGATGCAGCTCACCAGCTTCATCGGGCGCGAACGTGAACTGGCCGAAGTGAAACGCCTGCTCGGCAGTAGCCGGCTCCTGACGCTGACCGGAAGCGGCGGCACCGGCAAGACACGGCTTTCGCTGCAAGTGGGCGCGGAATTGCTCGATCAATTCCATGACGGGGTGTGGTTCGTGGAGTTTGGCACGGTCGAAGATGGCGCCCTGGTCACGGAGGCCGTGGCCGCCGCGCTCGATCTGCGCCAGGAACCCGAACGCTCGCTCGTGACCACGCTCGGGGCCTTTTGCCGCAACCGATCCATTCTCCTCATTCTCGACAATTGCGAGCACGTCGTGGCGGCTTGCGCGCGACTCGCGGAGACGCTCCTGCGCTCCTGCCCGCACCTGCGCATTCTGGCGAGCAGCCGCGAACCGCTGGGCATTGCCGGCGAAAACGCGTGGCCATTGCCCCCGCTCTCGCTGCCGAATCACTGGCGGGACATCGCCGATGGTCCCGATGCGCTCGAACGGCTGATGGAGTATGAAGCGGTGCGTCTGTTCGTGGACCGGGCGACGCTGGCCCGGCCCGGCTTCCAGGCGAAGAACGAAAACATCGCCATCATCACGCAAATCTGCTGGCGCCTGGATGGTATTGCGCTGGCCATCGAACTGGCGGCGGCGCGCATTCGCGTGCTCACGCTGCAGCAGATCGTGGAGCGGCTCGACGACCGTTTTCATCTCCTGACCACGGGCAGCCGGACGGCGGTTCCGCGGCAGCAGACCCTGCGCTCGCTCATCGACTGGAGCCACGACCTGCTGAGCGACCCGGAGCGGGTGCTGCTGCGCCGGCTCGCGGTCTTTGCCCGCGGCCGCACGCTGGAGTCCATCGAGGCGGTCTGTTCGGGAGGCGAGCTGGAGACGTGGCAAATCGTGGATCTGGTCACTCAGCTCGTCGACAAATCGCTCATCTACCTGGAGAAAGGGCCGTTCAAGGACGCGCGCTATTACATGCTCGAATCCATTTGGGATTACACGAACGAGAAGCTCGTGGCCGCGGGCGAAGCGGATATTTACCGGGTCCGGCATCTCGATTACTTCAGCGCTTATGCGGAGAAGATCGGTCCGCAGTTGCGCGGCCCGCAGCAGAAGGAATGGCTGGAACGGGCGGAATTGGAAGAGGTGAATTTCCGCTTTGCCGTCGAGACCTGCGTCGAGGTGCCCGGCGAACTCCTCAAAGGCTTGCGCCTGATGACGGCAATGCAGCGCTATGTCGAAGTGCGCGGACTCTTCAAGGAAGCGCGCGAGCATTACGTCAAGGTGCTCAACCATCCCGACGCCGCGGCGCGCGACGCCGTGCGCGCCCGTGGACTGGCCGCCGCCGGCCGCGTGGCGTGGGTGGCCGATGATCTGCCCGCCACCCTGGCCTTGTATACGGAGGCGATGGAGATTTTCCGCGAGCTGGGTGACAACCGGGGTGTCGCGCAGGCGCTCGCCGACCTGGCCTTTCACGCGCTCGATACCCGGGACCTCCCGCGCGCCAAGGAACTCCTCGCGCAGGCCAAAGCCCTGGCCGCACCGCTCGGGGATGTGCGGCTCACCTCGCACGTCAATCACATCGAGGGAGTGATCGCCGCGGCCGAAGGGGATTTCTCGCGGGCCTACGAGCGCGCGCAGGAGAGCCTCGCGATCTATCAGCAGATCGGGGACATCTGGCTCGCGATCATCGTGGATTGGAACGTCGGCGTGAACGCGGCCGCGCTGGGCAATTTTGCCGATGCACGAACGCATCTCACGCGATGCCTCAAGACCGGGCTGGAACTCGGCAACCGCTGGGGGACATCCTACCCGCTGGAAGCGCTGGCGACATTGGCCGTAGCCGAGCAGCAGTACGACCGGGCGGCACGGCTTTTCGGCGCGGCCGAAGCCCACCGCAGCCGGGCTGGTCTCGTGCCGCAAGCCGCGGAGCACCCGGCGCTCCGGGCGATCTTGACCGCGGCGACGGACTTTCATGGTTCGGCGATTGAGAATGCCCGCCGGGAGGGGCGGTTCCTCAGCCTGGACGCTGCGGTGGGGCTGGCGTTGCAGGTTTAATCAGCGCACGACTGTGGTGTAATTTGCGGGTTCAACGCTCGGGGATGTTTTGACCACGGATTACACGGACTACACGGATTTTAGGAGACGGAGATTTTGGAACTCCAGGTTCGTGATCGCTGGGGCGCCGTTGGGTGCTGGATGTTCGGCGGAGCCGATCACCGGATCCAGCGCCGCAATCGACTGCGCACCGCCCCGGCCTTTCGCCGCACGGCTTCCCCTGCTCCGCGCACCGCCCGCCCCATGGTGCCCCAGCGGTTTTGCCAGGATTCCCGGCGGTCCTGCGCCGCGGTTCGTTTCTCGGAATTCCACGGGTAACCGCGAAATTCCAGGTTGGGCTGGACCGGTCCGCGAAAGGCGAGAACGTAGGCGCAGCGCGGAAGCTCGGTGAGATTCGGTCCAGCGCTGTGCAGGGTGCGGCAGTGATGAATCGCGGCGCCACCGGGGGGCAGCGGACAGGGCACGGCGCGCCCCGGATCGAAACCTCCCGCGCATTCCAAGGCGGTGATCCGGGGATCGTCGTTCGGCGAATGGTGGACGAGCACGGGGCCGAGATGACTAAGCGGGATGTAGCGCATGCAACCGTTCGCCTCGGTGGCTTCCTGCAATGGCATCCAGATACTGATCTGCTCGTATTCCGTGCCCGGATCGTCGCGATGCGCTTCGTCCTGGTGCCACGGGGTCGCGGCGCCGTAGTGGGCCGGCTTTAAAATCGCGTGCTCAAACCACGGCTCCGTGGCCTCGCCGAGGAGTTGCCGGGCGATGGCCAGGGCGCTGACCCGAAATTGCGTCTCGCGCAATTCAGGGGCGAACTCCGCCGGGTTGAGAATCTGCGGCAAACGCGCCGGGCGCTGGCCATCGTCAGTGCCGGCGAGGTCAAACTGCGCGCCCTTTTTCCAGCCGGCGCCGCCTTCGAAAAGACGAAGAAAGATTTCCCGCAATTGATCCACCTCGGCCTGCGGCGCGATCGACGGCAGCGCGAGGTAGCCGTCCTCGCGAAAGCGGGCAATCTGCTCGGGCGTGAGGAGCGGTTCGTCGGGCATTTCCCAGAAATCAGAGCAGGGAGTGCGCCGGACAGTTCCATCCGGGACTTATTTGGCCAGACCGGCCTCGTAAACGAACCAGTCCGCCTTGTATTCCGCCAGCGGCCCTTTCATCTTTTCCAGTTCCGCCGCGGGACCATGGATTTCCAACCGGATGAGGTCGGAGATTTGCATCATTTCGTCGAGGATTTCGCCGACATTCGCGAGGTGCGCCAGGGCGGCATCGGCGTCGGCATAAGCCTCACGGCAGAAAACGACATCGTCATGCACGGTGAACTCGTAGTAACGGCACTGCGGTTCCGTCGTTGTTTTGGCGGTGAATCTCGGATATAAAGCGCGGGCGGCGTCCATTTTTCCCGGATGCACTTTAAAATAAGGATGAATTGAAACAGCGGGCTGGCTCATGGGAAATAACGAAGGAAGCACCCATTACGTGAGGGGGAATTCGAACATGATCGCTGGGGTGGGATTCTCCACACCTCCGGCCCCCGCGTAAAGGCGCATTGCGGGCGTATTGGCGCGATCGGTCAGGACCCAGGCACACTGACAGCCAAGCGAGCGTCCATGCGCCAGCATCGCGTCGAGCATTTGCCGCCCGAGGCCCTGTTTCCGATGCGAAGGCGCGACGGCCACTTCGTTGATCCAGAGTTCGGTGGGTTTATCCGGGTGCACGTAATGGACGGCGGAAACGAAGCCGACCACTTTTCCGTCGTCGATCGCCGCGACCAGGTGATGGCGCGGATCGTTGAGGAATTCCGCCGTGAGTTGAGGCTGCACTGCGTGATCAAACAGCCCCTCCGCGGGGTTCATCAAGACGCTGGAATTCTCGGCGGTGAGCTTTCGAACGATCATGGATAGCGGCATTGATGGGCGGCGGAGCCACATCAATTGGTAGAACGACGCTTTGTAAGAAAAACGCAGAGACGCAGAGCAGCCCTCTCTCAGAAGGCCAGCCGCACCATACCGCTCCCCTTCTCCATGCGTCCGATCACCCGGCCTTTGGTGAGCTTGACGGCCTTCTCTCGGTCGGCGGCGGAGACGACCACGGTCATGCCGATGCCCATGTTGAAGACCTGATACATTTCGGTGGCGTCGATCTTTCCGCCTTCGCGGATGTGTTCGAAGATAGCCGGGACTTTCCAGGACTTGGTGTCGATAACAGCGTCGATGGATTTCGGGAGGACTCGCGGCAAGTTGTCGATCAGTCCACCACCGGTGATGTGGGCGAGACCTTTGACCAGGCCCTTGGGTAACTTCGCGAGCAGCGGTTGGTAATTCTTGTGCACGCGCAACAGTTCGTCACCGACCGTTTTGGCCACGCCGGGTAACTTGCTCGATAGCTTCAAACCCATCTGTTCGAAGAGAACTTTCCGCGCCAGCGAATAGCCGTTGGTGTGGAGGCCATTGGCTGCGAGGCCGATGATGATATCTCCCGTTTTGATGCGCGATCCGTCGAGAGCCTGGGCGCGATCGACGACGCCGACGATGGTTCCCGCGAGATCGTATTCCCCGCGCTGATACATGCCGGGCATCTGGGCGGTTTCGCCACCGATGAGCGCGCAATTCGCTTCCTTGCAGGCTTTGGCGAAGCCTTTGATGAGCTGGGCAAAGACTGACGGGTCGAGCCGCTCGGCACCGATGTAATCGAGAAAGAAAAGCGGCCGCGCACCGACCACGGCGATATCGTTCACGCAGTGATTGACCAGATCCTGTCCAACGGTGTCATGGCGATTGGCGGCAAAGGCCAGCTTCAGCTTCGTGCCCACGCCGTCGACGCTCGAGACGAGCACCGGGTCTTTCATCCCTTTGAAATTGGCGCGAAAAAGACCGCCGAAACCGCCGATCTTGCCGAGCACTTCCGGCCCGTGGGTTCCCTTGACGAGCGCATGGATGCCGCTCTTGACGCGATTGCCGAGATCCACATCCACGCCGGCGGCGGCGTAGGCTTTTTTTGGATTCTCGATTTTGGATTTTCGATTGGGGGCCATGCGGGGCGCGACGATCGGGCTCGATTAGTTTCTGGTTTAAGGTTTCTGTTGTTCCGCTTCCGAAGCTTTGCCCTCAGGATTCGCGATCGAAGAGGTCCGGATGCTCATCTTCGATGAGTAAGTTCATGCGGTGGGCCCGGCGTTCCATGATATATTTGTCGATGTGCGGGTCGACCGGAACGGGATAACTTCCGTTGAAACAGGCGAGGCAGAAATTTTGTTGGTCCTGATTCGTGGCGCGGACCATGCCATCCACGTCGAGATAGCCGATGCTATCGGCGCCGAGATAGTCGCGGATTTGCTGGAGGGAGTGCTGGTTGGCAATGAGCTTCTCCGGATCGGGAAAGTCGATGCCGTAATGGCAGGCATGCTTGTGCGGCGGGCAGGAGATGCGCATGTGCACTTCCTTGGCGCCGGCTTCGCGCAAGTTGACGACGCGGGCCCGCGCGGTCGTCCCTCGCACGATGGAATCGTCAACGACCACGACCCGTTTCCCGGCGACGGCTTCCTTGATGAGGTTGAGCTTCACCCGCACGTTGAAGTCGCGGATGAGCTGTGTCGGCTGGAGAAAAGTGCGCCCGATGTAGTGATTGCGGACGAAGGCGTGGTTATAGGGGATGCCGAGTTCCTCGGAGAAACCGAGCGCGGCGTAGTTCCCCGAGTCGGGGACGGGCACGACGAGGTCGGCTTCGACGGGATGCAAACGGGCCAACTCGCGTCCCATGGCGGTGCGGACACGCGCCACGTTGATGTTATTGATGATCGAATCCGGCCGGGCAAAGTAGACGTACTCGAACATGCAGAAGGCCGATTTTTCCTCCTTGAATGGATACTCGAAGCGCGGGCCGTTCTCGTCGATGATGACGACTTCGCCCGGCTGAATCTCCTGGACGAATTCGGCATGGATCAAATCGAAGGCGCAGGTCTCGCTCGAAAGCACCCAGGCGCCTTCCAGCTTGCCGAGAGAAAGCGGCCGGAAGCCAAAAGGATCGCGCACACCAATGATCTCGCGCTCACTCATCATCACGAGTGAATAGGCGCCCTGGATCTTGCGCAGTGCTCCGAAGACATTGCTCGTCCCGTTCGGCTGAGCCAGCAAGTGCAGGATGATCTCGCTATCCACCGTGGTCTGGAAAATGGACCCACGGCGCTCCAGTTCGTCCCGGAGCACGGCGGCGTTGACCAGATTGCCATTGTGGCCGATGGCGATCTGGCCGCGGCCGGTATTGAAGACGAGTGGCTGGGCGTTGAGCAGCGTGCTGGAGCCGGTGGTGGAATAGCGCACGTGGCCGATGGCCCGCGTGCCCTTGAGACGCTCCAGGTCCGGCCCGGTGAAAACCTGCGACACGAGGCCCATGTTCACGTGGCGGACAAAGGGCGTATTGGGTCCGGTAGCGGTGACGATGCCAGCGCTTTCCTGCCCGCGATGCTGCAGGGCAAACAGACCGTAGTATGTCAGGACGGCGGCGTTGGGGTGGCCGAAAACGGCGAAAACGCCGCACTCATGGGTGGGTTTGTGGTGCTTCACGCGGGACGGGCGAAGCGCGAGACTAGCGCGCCGCGAAGGCGGGTCAAGTGGCACGCGGGAAATTATCCGAGAATGCGCAAAATTACCGCAGTTCCGGCCGATCCGGATCGGCAACGGAGCCTTTGGACACCACCTTCTTCGTCGCGAATCCCAGCACCATTGGCAAAAGACTGATCAACCACTGGCCAATGATATAGAGAGCGCCGACGGCGATGGCCCATGGCATGTATTTCAAGAAGGCGGCATCGCCGGCCCGGGATGGACCTTTGACCTGTGGCGGGTCGCCGGCGACGAAGGCAATCTGCACCTCCTCACCATCCTTGTGCGGCGGCACATAGAATTCCGCCGCTTCCAGGAGGGCCGTCTGCGAGCGTCCCGCCGGGTCGAGATAGGCGATGCGGAACATTTCGCGTTTTCGCACCGGGTCGTCGGGCATGAGCCGGCGCAGGCGCTCCGGGGCCAGATCGAAGAATTTCTTTCGCGGCACTTCCTCGACGGACACGAATTTGCCCGCCAAGGCGCGCGCCGTGGTCCAGCGCTGCATTTCCTGGAAGCCCAAATATCCGACCCAGGCGAGCAGCCCGAAACAGATGAAGGTCAGGAGCGAGCGCAGCGGCGTGAGTGGATCTCCTTTGGCGGCGGCCGCCGCCTGTTGCCGGGCGAGCCGATGCTCGCGAAGATAAGCTTCGAGATCGGGACGTCGGGAAAGCTGCCGGTGTTCGTCCGTCACGGGGCCGACGAATTTTTTGGGAAGATCGCGTTTCTCGCGCCAGACCACCTCGGTGATGCTGGCATCACAGACCACCAAGCCAAGGCCCCGCTCCGGCAACCAGATGGTCGCCTCTTCCAGCAGCCGCTCGCCGGAGGGCGGTTCGGCCGGCGGCACTTCGCCCAGGGGGAATGGAATGTTCGTGGCGTCGTTCAAGTCCCACATGGCAGTGGAGTCGAGCGGTCCCACGATCTTCAGGGCGTCGTCCAGCCGGACGCCGGTCAGGGCTTGGCCATTCCACACCACCTCATCTCCGCCGGCGGCCAGTTGCCGGAGGCGCTGCCCTCCAACCGTTTCGAACCAGAACTCCAGTTCCACCTCACCCACTGCGGTGGAAAAGTAGTCATCGCGGTTTTCGGTTTGGTCGAGATTGGATTGATCGAGATGATCCTCCGCTTGTTCCCGGGTCATGCCCGGCTTGAAACCAAACCAGTCACGAGCAGTCGCGAGATCAAACGGGGAGTCGGACATGAGTTAAACAAAGATCAGAGCAGAGAGGGCACGCGGCGGACAAGAACGATCCGACGGTAAATACCTTGGCAGCGGCGAACTAAGGCGGATCAAGCCGCGAACTGCGGATGCCCCGCAAGGCGTGCCCAGTCTTCCACCGCAATCGCGCTCGGTCTGGGGATGCCGGCCCGGAGCGGTGCGCCATTCGTCGAGCGGCGCAGGCGCGCCAGCCAATCCTGGTCGAGTGGTTCCTCGAGAATCGCCGGAGCATTCGTCGCGATGGTCGTCTCGTCCTTTTCCCCGGTGGCGTGACCGCGCCCGACGTAAAAGCCGGCAAGCAGGAGCGTGACCCGCACCGCCGTCGACCGCGTGTAATTGGTGAGAAGACATGGCGCTTCCGGCGAAAGGCGGGCGTGCAACTGCGTGAAATGGTCGAGGGTCCACATCTCCAGATTCGATTGCGGGGAATACGGATCGTAGAGGATCGCGTGGGGCGCGGGCGCGAGGGCCATCGTTTCGCGGAAGTTGCCGGCGTGGAATCGCCACTGCAGGGGCGCCTCGATCCACGCGCCCTCCGCGATGAGCGAACGCACCGCGAATCGGTGGGGAGCGAGATAGCCGAGTTCCTCCGCGTGAGCGAGCGCGAAGCCCAGCGCCCGATCGTCCAGATCGAAGCTGTGCAATTCGATGGCGCCGCGATCCGTT
This sequence comes from Chthoniobacter sp., assembly GCA_036501065.1. Classification (GTDB taxonomy): domain Bacteria; phylum Verrucomicrobiota; class Verrucomicrobiia; order Chthoniobacterales; family Chthoniobacteraceae; genus Chthoniobacter. The sequence continues at coordinate 120,100 of DASYAY010000063.1, forward strand.
CGTCCGGCAAAAGCCTCGATCACGGCGAGGGCATTCGCAGCCGCGCCGAGGCCGACATCCCAAACGACAAACCGGCCTCCGCTCCCGGCGGCTCGTTCCACCAACCGCTGCTGGCGAACGTGCAATCCCACGGCTTCCGCCATCGGGCCAACGACCGGATGAAACGTCTCGCCAAACTCGCGCGAGCGCAGGCTGCGGTCCCCCGACTGGACGGTGACAATTTCGAAAGCATCGGAGGCATTGGTCGGGAACACAGCGTTGAAATTAGCTTCATCCACCGGGCTTGTGCTAGCGTATCAGGTAGAAAGAGTGAAAAGCATCGGTCATCAACGCCTGAATCTGCCCAGCCACGCACCGCTCATGGTGCTGCCTGGGACCCAGCTTTTTCCGCACGCGCTGCTGCCGCTCTTCATATTCGAACCGCGCTACCGGGAAATGCTCGCCTGGAGTCTGGAGCAGGATCGCATGTTCTGTATCGCGCCGATGAAGCCGGGCATTTCGGAAGCCGATACCACGGACGATTTTTACCACGTCGTGGGCCTGGGAATGGTCCGCGCGTGTGTCGGCCGGGACGACGGCACTTCGAATCTCATTCTCCAGGGACTGGCCCGGGTGCGGATCACCGGTTTTCTGCAAGATGCGCCCTTTCGGATTGCGGAAGTGCGGGAACTCTCCTCGCGGCTGCCTTCACCGACGGAACGCGAACCGCTGGCCACCCGCCTGCACGAGATTTGCGACCGCATCTTTGCGGGCAAATCGAAACTGCCTCCCGCGCTCGAGGAACAGCTCGCTCAAGTCAGCGACCCGGCGGTCCTCACCGACATGCTCGCGCATGCCTGCGTCGAAGATCCCGAAGCCCGGCAGGCGATTTTTGAGGAACTCGATGTGGTCCACCGGGCCGCACTGCTGACGAAGCAGTTGGGTGGTGGATGAGATTGTGCGGCGGCTTCCAGAGCGGTTTCTCATTCATCGGACACACAACGGCAAGGAGCGGCAGCGCCGAAAAGCAAACTCTGTCATCCTGAGCGCAAGGAGGGAGCTTCCAGCGACTGATACCATCTTTCTAAATTAAGATGACACGTGCATTTTGGGCGAAGTGTTTAGTTGAAGCTGTAACCAGGGCCGACCGATGAGGCTGAGGACCAGCGGTGGGTGATCCCAAAACCGGTGCAAGGTGGCCTTCATGGCGG
>DASYAY010000064.1:0-185833 GCA_036501065.1 Chthoniobacter sp.
GTGACCAAGGGCATCCTGCAGATCGGCACGACGACTGCCGCGGGCTCGATCGGATCCGGCGCGGTGAGTTTGAGCGCCGGGACCACGCTGTCCTTGATCAATGTCGCCAGTGGAGTGGTGAGCAATAACATCAGCAACGGGCTCACCGGCACCGCGCTGGTCAATGTCAATTCGGCGAAAGGCCTGACCTTGAGCGGAATGCTCAGCAATGGCACCGGGACGCTGGCTCTGACCCAGAGCGGCGCGGGCACGACCGTCCTGACGGGAGCCAATACTTACACGGGCGCGACCACGATCAGCGCGGGGACCTTGCAGATCGGTGATGGCAGCACCACCGGGACGACGTTGGGCACGGCCCCGGTAACCGTCACCGGCTCCGGCAGCCTGGCCCTGGACCTGGCGGCGGACGAGACATTGGCCACGGCGGTGGTGCTGAATGCTGCGACGTCGGCGTTCAAAACGGCCAACCTCGCGGGGAACAAGCAGACGCTGACGGGAGTGATCAGCGGAACCGGAGCTTTCGACCAGAACGGGATGGGAGTGACGGTGGTGAACAGCGGAGTGAACGAGACTTACACCGGAGCGACGAACGTCAACACGGGGTCGCTGGTCGTCGATGGAACGCTGGCGGCGGCGAGCACGGTGCATGTGGCTTCATTGGGTGGGTTGTTCGGCAATGGAACGATCAAGGGGAATGTGACGTTGACGGGCGGGGACATCGGGCTGGGAAGCAGCGGGACGATTAACGGAACGCTGACTGTGGCCGGGGGCGAATGGACTGAGGCTGGGACGGTGGTGGGAGCGACGACGGTCACTTCGGGGGCCTTGAGCATCGGGTTGGGGCCCTTGGGGGCGGTGCTCACGGCGAAGGGCGGGTTGAACCTGGCGGGTGGAACGCTGGCGGGGATCGGCGAGGTGGACGGGAAGGTGACGGACACGACCAGCGGGAATTTTATCTTCGCCGGGGTGATCGGCGACGGGAGCGTGGCGAAGAGCGGGGCAGTGGTGATGAACAAAGCTGCGGCGACAATGACGCTGACCGGAGAGAATACTTATACTGGAGGCACGACGGTGACTGCGGGGACGTTGCAACTCGGGGTGGGCAATACCCCGCTGGCGAGCCTGGGCACGGGAGCGGTGACGATCACGAGCAGTGGCACGCTGGCGTTGTACCTGGCGGATAATGTGACGTTTTCCAACCCGATCGCGGACAGCGGGCACGTGGCGGACGTTTCCTTTTTCGCCGCGAATTTCACGACGGTGGCGAGCACGATCAGCGGGACGGGGAGTTTTGCCAAGAGCGGGACCGATACCATGGCTTTGACCGGCAGCAATTCCTACAGCGGTGGGACGACGGTCAGCGGCGGGACCTTGCTGGTCGACAATAGCGCTGGCTCGGGCACAGGAACTGGAGCGGTCGCCGTCAATAGCGGTGGCACGCTCGGTGGCAGCGGCAAAGTCAGCGGAGCAATGACGCTCAATAGCGGGGGGACGATTGCGCCGGGGGCGGGTAACACTTCGGCGGACACCGACCTGCACGGAACTTCACTGCTCTGGAATGGCGGCGGCATGATCACGCTGGAACTGGGAGCGAGCACTGGCGATGAGCTCAATTTGAGCGGCGCCTTGACCAAGGGCGGCGCGGGCAGTTTTACCATCGATCTGGAGAACGAAGGAATCGCCACCCAGACCAGCTACACGCTGCTGACCTTTGCCTCGACGACCTTCTCGCTGTCGAACTTCGCGGTCGTCTGGCCGACGGGGTTCACCGGTACGCTGGTCGAGACCAGCAACAGCCTCGCGATTACCAATCTCCAGGATCTGGCGGCGGAATCACCGGCCGAAGGGGTGGGCGCGAGTTTGGCTTCGGAAGGGGCAGATGGGAATGATGCGACGATGGCGCGCGATGTTCAGGAGGGCACAGGGATCGTCGCCACACCGGAGCCCGGCGGCGCCATGCTGCTGATGCTCGGGGCTGGAACTCTCCTTGGCTGGCGTCGGCGTCAGCGTCGGTAAAAACGCACGCCGCCGTCCGGGGCGGCGTCAAGCTTTCCATTTTTTAAAATTCTCGCATGCGGCTTTGACATCGCAAAGGACGGCACTTTAGTTACAGTGCAGATTGAGCTGCTGATCGAAGTGATGCCGTACCTCGCGCCTGCTCAGCCTTTGAATTTGTAAGATCCTCTTTTCCCCCCGTGCAGAACGACGAATACATTCTCGAGATTCTCCTCGAAACGAGCCTCATCACCAAATCGCAGCTCGAGCGCGCCCGGTCGGAAAAGGAGGAGGAGGAGACGGTGGTCGATGTGCTCGTGCGCCAGGGGATCGTCACCCAGGAAGATGTCACCCGGGCTTTGGCGGCACACGCGGCGATGGACTATGTCGATCTGTCGCCGATTTCGGTGAGCACCGAAGTCATCCAGATGGTTCCGCGCGACGTCGCGAAGCGTTTCAAGGTCATTCCGATCATGGAGTCGGAGACCGGACTGATGATCGCCGTCGCTGACCCCCTGAATTTCGACACGTTCGATTCGCTGCACCACATGCTCCAGCGCGACCTGGAATTTGTCTGCGCCACGCCCGACGCCATCAAGGCGGCCTTTCGCAAGTACTACGGCACAGCGGACGAAGCGGCGGACGAACTGGCCAAGAACCTGGGGGCCGACTTCGAGATTACTGGCGAGGGCGGTGGCGGCACGGCGGAAGGCGACACGGCGGACGCGCCCATCATCAAGATGGTGTCGATGATGCTTCTCGAGGCCTACAGCATGCGGGCTTCGGACATTCACCTCGAGCCGCTGGAGAAGCGCTTCCGGGTGCGGTTCCGCATCGACGGTGTGCTGCACGAGATGCAGAACCCGCCGAAGAAATTGCAGACGGCGATCATCTCCCGCTTGAAGATCATGACCGGCTCGATGTCGATCGCCGAAAAACGGTTGCCGCAGGACGGCCGTATCCAGGTGAAAATGGGCAAGGGCAAGCAGATCGACCTACGCGTCTCGACCATCCCGACGAACCACGGCGAGAGCGTGGTCATGCGTATTCTCGACAAATCTTCGCTTTCGCTCGGTCTGCCGCAACTAGGCTTCCTCTCCGACGATCAGGAAATCTTCGAGCGGTTGATCACGCTGCCCGACGGTATTTTGCTGGTCACCGGGCCGACCGGCTCCGGCAAGACCACCACACTTTACGGCTGCTTGAATTACATCAACAAGCCGGACAAGAAGCTGATCACGGTCGAGGACCCGGTGGAATATCAGATGGCCGGCATCAACCAGGTGCAGGTCAACGCGGACATTGGGATGACCTTCCCCGCGGCGCTGCGCTCGATGCTCCGCCAGGCGCCGAACATCATCATGATCGGTGAGATTCGCGACTTGGAAACGGCGAACATCGCCATCAACGCCTCGCTCACCGGCCACCTCGTCTTTTCCACCCTGCACACGAATGACGCGCCGAGCGCGGTTGCGCGTCTCGTCGATATTGGCGTACAGCCCTTCCTCGTCTCCTCCGCGGTGCGGGCGATCATGGCCCAGCGGCTGGTGCGCAAGCTTTGCCAGAAGTGCAAGGAGCCGTACGAAATGACCGAAGCGGAAATCCAGTCCCTCGGCCTCGACGCCACGCAGCTCGCCGAAGCCACCGTCATGAAGGGCAGGGGATGCGAGGCTTGCAAGAACCTCGGCTACAAGGGCCGGATGGGGATCTTCGAGGTTTTCCAGATCGACGACGAGGTGCGGCACATGATCAACGAAAAAGCCTCGACCACAGACCTGCGCAAACGGGCCCGCGAAATGGGCATGCGCACTCTGCGCGAAGACGGCATTCGCAAGGTGCTGGCCGGGATGACCTCTGCCGAGGAAGTGATTGGGGTGACGATGTCGGATGCCAGTTAATCCAGTCCCCACGATACTTCTCCCATGGCGTTTTTCGAATCCCGTAAAGCCGCGCCCCAGCCTGCCGTCGCCACGCCGCCGCCGCCGCCGCCGGTGCCTGCCGTCCAGGCAGGATTGAAGATTCCCCCGATGGAGGATCTCCTTCGGTTGGTCATCGATGAAGGCGCTTCGGATTTGCACTTGAGCGTGGGCGCACCGCCGGCCCTGCGCATGAATGGCCGCCTGGTGAAGACCACCCTGCCTGCGCTTCTGCCTGAAGATACCGAATCGCTGGCGCGCGCGGTCACGAGCGACGCAAATCTCCAGCGCGTGAGCGAGGAAGGCAGCGTCGACTTCGCCTTTTCCTTCCGCGGGCAGGACCGCTTCCGCGGCAGCGTCTACCGGCAAAAGGGCAATCTCAGCCTGGCCCTGCGGACGATCCCGAAGACGATGCTCACCCTCGAGCAGATTGGCCTGCCCCCTTCGGTGGAGGAACTGCTCTTCATGCCCCGTGGGTTAATCCTCGTGGCGGGTCCGACCGGTTCGGGCAAGACGACCTCGCTGGCGGCGATGATCGACGTGATCAACAGCAAGGCGCCCGGGCACATCATCACGATTGAGGACCCGATCGAGTACTTCCACAACCATAAGCTGGGGATCGTGAACCAGCGGGAAGTGGGCGTGGATGTGCCGAGTTTTGCGGAAGGCTTGCGGCGGGCGTTGCGCCAGGACCCGAATGTCGTTCTGGTCGGTGAAATGCGCGATCTGGAGACGATGGAGACGGCGATCACGGCGGCGGAAACCGGGCACCTCGTTTTCTCCACCCTGCACACAACCGGCGCGGCCCGAACCGTGGACCGCATTGTCGACGCCTTTCCGACGCAGCAGCAGGAACAGATTCGGGTGCAGCTGGCCGGCAACCTGAAGGCGGTGATCTCGCAAATCCTGCTGCCGCGGATCGATCAAGAGGGCCGCGTGGCGGCTTTCGAGATCATGATCAATACGCCATCGATCGCGGCGCTCATTCGCGACAATAAGACATTCCGGATTCCGAACGACATCTTGACCGGGTCGAAGTACGGCATGCTCTCGCTGGAGGCCTCGCTGGTGGAGCACTACCTGGCCGGTCGCATCAGTTACGAGCAATTACTCGGCAAAGCGCAGGACCCGCAGTCGGCCATCCAATTGATCAACGGTCGAAAACCGCTCCGGAAATAACCTCCCTGAATTCATGAATCATCCAAAACAAGTTCTCGAAATCCTTGTGGACCAGGGGGTTGTTGAGCAATCGCAGGTTGAGGACATCCTCCAGGAAATGGGCCAGACGGGCAAATCACTGGTCGAGGTGCTGAACGATTTCCAAATCTGTGGGGAAAAGCAATTCTACGAGACCATCGCCGCCTACCTCGGCTTGGAATACGTGGACTTGACCGGCTTCGAGCCACCGCAGGAAATTGCCCGCCTCATTCCCGCCGGCCTGGCCTTGATGCACCGCGTTTTCCCGGTCGGCGTCGATCAAGGCACCCTGCAAGTCGTCCTCGCCGATCCGCTCAACCCGGAAACCGCGGAAGCCCTGCGTTTCGCCCTCGGCAAGGAAATCCAACCGCTCGTCGCGTCGGTTCATCAGATCGATGAGCTGATCAAGAAGTCCTACGGCACGGATATCGGGAGCATGGACGACATTCTCAAGCAATTGGGCGGCGAGGTCCAATTGCTGAGCGACGGTGGCGGCATCGACTTGAAGAGCCTGGAGGCGGAGGCCAACGCCACGCCCATCATCCGCTATGTGGATTTGATCCTTTACCAGGCGATCCAGGACCGCGCGTCGGACATCCATTTCGAACCATTCGAGACCGAGTTCAAGATTCGTTACCGCGTGGACGGCGCGCTCTACGAGATGTCGCCGCCGCCGCGGCACCTGGCGCTGCCGGTGATCTCGCGGGTGAAAGTCATGTCGAACCTGAACATCGCCGAGCGGCGCTTGCCGCAGGACGGACGTATTCAGAAGCATATCGCCGGGCGGCAGGTGGACCTGCGTGTCTCGACGCTGCCCACGCAATTCGGTGAATCAGTCGTGCTCCGCGTGCTCGACCGCACCACCGTGAATTTGAACATCGAGGCGCTGGGGATGCCCGATTACATTTACAATTACCTGCTCCACACGATCGAGAAGCCGAACGGCATCTTCATCGTCACGGGCCCGACCGGGTCCGGCAAGACGACCACCCTTTACGCCTGCTTAAACAAGATCAACACCATCGATTCGAAGGTGCTGACTGCGGAAGATCCGGTGGAATACGATATCGAGGGGATTATCCAGGTGCCGATGAACGAGGGCATCGGGTTGACCTTCGCGCGCACCTTGCGGGCCTTTCTTCGCCAGGACCCGGATCGCATCATGGTCGGTGAAACACGCGACGTGGAGACGGCGCAAATTGCCATCCAGGCCTCGCTCACAGGGCACCTCGTCTTCACCACCCTGCATACGAATGACGCTCCCGGCGCGGTGACCCGTCTCATCGACATGGGCGTCGAGCCGTTCATGATTTCCTCCTCGCTGGAGGGAGTGCTCGGCCAGCGGTTGATCCGCAAGATTTGCCCGAACTGCAAGACGCCTTACGAGCCGACCGAGAACACCCTCGCGCAGCTCGGCCTCTCGCCACACGACATCGGTGATAAGACTTTCTACTACGGGGTGGGGTGCGAGACTTGCAATCACACCGGTTACAAAGGCCGCAAAGGCATCTACGAGCTGCTCGACATCACTGACCCCATTCGGGAACTCATCAACAAACGCGCGCCCTCGGTGGTGCTGAAACAGAAGGCGATCGAACTCGGCATGGTCACCCTCCGCCAGGACGGCCTGCGCTGCATCTACGACGGGGATACGACAATCGAAGAGATCCTGAAGTACACGTGAGCCGCGAACGAAAACGCCATCCTGGGAGCGCGAGCGGAGACGAAGCCCGCCTTTTCCGCCGAAGCGGGTGCACCGGCCTTTCGTGGCGCTCTGGAAGTTGTCGCCCCCGGAGGCATCCATGTTCGGGGTAGTTTGCGATCCTTCGCGGCGCGGTGAAAATATTTTGTGTTCCTGCTGAATTCCTTATCGACAACTTTTTATCCTCGGCTTTCTTTTGATCTAAGAAACCACTGACCCCCAAAACGCCATGCCTCGATTCAACTATATCGCGCTGGATTCTCGTGGCCAGGAGTCCACGGGTGTCATCGACGCCACCTCATCCAATGAAGCTGTCGGCCAATTGCGCCAGCAAGGCTATTTTCCCACCAGTGTCACCGAGGAAGGCAAGGGCAAAGCCCTTGCGAAGAAAGGTGCGGCCAAGCCATCCAAGGCCGTAGCCGCCCCCGCTGCCAAGAAAGGCGGCGCCAACATCGTCCTCTTTGAGAAGAAGACGGTGAAGAGCAAGATCATGATGATCTTCACGCGCCAGTTGGCCACGCTCATCGACGCCGGTCTGCCGCTGCTCCGCGGTCTCACGGTGCTGGGCAAACAGGAGCGCGATCCGGTCCTGAAAAAGACGATTTATGCGCTCGCCGACGCCGTTCAAAGCGGCAGCACGTTTTCGGAGTCGATGGCGCAGCACCCGCTCATCTTCAACAAGCTCTACATCAACATGGTGAAGGCCGGTGAACTCGGCGGTGTGCTCGAACTGGTGCTCAACCGTCTCGCTGAGTTCCAGGAAAAGGCGCAAAAGGTGAAGAACAAGGTGGTCGCGGCCATGGCCTACCCGGTCATCGTGCTCATTATTGCTATCGTCATCATGATCTTCCTTATGGAGTTCATTGTGCCGAAGTTCGAAGGCATCTTTAAGGACATGCTCGGCAACCATCCGCTGCCGCCGATCACGGTCTTTGTCATCACCATCAGCCGGGGCATTCAGAGCATGTGGGTGCCTCCGCAGTTGTGGTACACGATCGGCACCGTGGCGGTGATCTGGGGTAGCTGGGCCTTCATGAAGAGCACCGAGGGTGGCCGCATCTTCATGGACCGGGTCAAGCTCCACACCCCCTTGTTCGGTGATTTGCTGCGCAAGAGCGCCATTTCGCGCTTTAGCCGCACCTTGGGCACGCTCGTGACCTCCGGTGTGCCCATCCTTCAGGCGCTCAACATCACCCGTGAGACCGCCGGCAACTTGATCATCGCCAATGCCGTCACCAAGGTGCACGACGCGGTCAAGGAAGGTGAATCGATCGTCCAGCCGCTGGAAGCCAGCGGAGTATTTCCGCCGATGGTCATCTCCATGGTCGACGTCGGTGAAGAGACCGGCCAATTGCCCGAAATGCTTTTGAAGATCGCCGAAGTTTACGACGACGAAGTCGACAACGCCGTCGAAGGCCTGACCTCGATGCTCGAGCCGATCATGATCGTCTTCCTCGCCTTGATCGTCGGCACGATCGTCATCGCGCTCTTCATGCCGCTGATCGAAATCATCAAGCAGATGGGTGGTCAGAACGGCGGCTAGTTTGACTCGCTTTCACTGCAAATTGAGCTACACTCGCCCATGATCCGTTCCCCGCGCCCAGCCGGTTTCACGCTGATCGAGATGATTACGGTCATCGCGGTTATCATCATCCTCGTCAGCCTTGTCCTTGCGGTCAACGGTTTGGTCCAGCGGAAGGCCGCGATGGCCCGTGCCGGCATCGAGATTCAAACACTGTCGTCGGGTTGTGAAGCGTACAAGACGGATAACGGCGGCTATCCGCAGGATACCTCGACTTCGGGCTCTCTCACCAGCAGCCTCGACCCTCGGACCAGCTATACGCCCAACAGTTACTATCAAGCCTGCGGCGTCCTCTACACGGCGCTGTCTGGAATGACCAACGTCGGCGGGGTCCTGAAACAGACCGCGACCAATTATGCGCCGGACTTCTTCAAGTCGGCGCGGCTGGCGGGCGGACCGGGTTCTTCCAACCCCGGCTTGGGCACCTACCTGATGGATCCGTGGGGAAACAGCTATGGCTATTCGACGGCTGGGTTGGAACTGCAGCAGGAGTACCAGGCCGCGCTGGTCACCAATCCCCAGGCCAAGATGCCAACGCAGAATACCTTCGGCACCATCGGCTACAATGCCACGTTTGACCTTTGGTCGACGGGCGGGACCACCGGCATGAACGGGTCCCTGGATACGGCCAAGTGGGTCAAGAACTGGTAAACGGTCGGTCTCCGAATCTGTGGCTATCTCGGCGCGCTGCTGGCGAGCGTCTGTGGGCGCCGTGAGGGCCATGCGCGGTTGCGCTGGTCGACTCGCATTCAGGACAAATTGCGTTACATTCGTCCATGATCCGTTCCCCCCGCGAATCCGGTTTCACGCTCATTGAAATGATCACGGTCATCGCCGTGATCGTCATCCTCGTCGGCTTGGTGCTTGTCGTAAACGGTTTGATTCAGCATAACGGTCCCGCGGCTCGTGCCGTTCTCGAGATTCGGACACTTTCGTCGGCTTGCGAAGCATACAAGACGGACAACGGCGGTTACCCGCAGGACACCTCGCAAAGTTCGGTGACGAACACGCTCGACCCACGGGCAAACCTCACCCCTTCGAGCTACTATCAGGCCTGTGGCGTTCTCTACACCGCTCTGTCCGGCATGACCAACGTCGGCGGGGTCATGAAACAGACCGCGACCAATTACGCGCCGGAATTCTTCAAGGCAGCGCGGCTCGCTGGCGGACCAGGTTCATCCAACTCGACCTACATGGTGGATCCGTGGGGAAACAGCTACGGTTACTCAACGGCCGGGTTGGGACTCCAGCAGGAGTACCAAGCGGCCCTGCTGACCAATCCCCAAGCGACAATGCCGGCACAAAATACCTCCGGCACCAATGGCTATAATACGACCTTTGATCTTTGGTCGACAGGGGGGACCACTGGCACGAACGGGTCCGTGGACACCGCCAAGTGGGTCAAAAACTGGTAATCGGTCGTCTCCGATTTCTACCGGCGCCGGTGCCGTAAGATTCCCCATCACGAGCCTTCCTGCGCTGGATCGCGATGAAGATTTTCCCTCGATCTCCTTTATCCTGCGACTTGCATCCTGCATCCTGCCCTTCCCAATGACCAGCAGCGCCCGCCCTCGACTCCGCTCCGAATCCTGGTGGAACGACCCCGCCAATCCCGGCATGACCGCTCTCTACCTCGAGCGTTTTTTGAATTACGGACTGACGCCCGGCGAATTGCAAAACGGCCGCCCGGTGATCGGCATCGCCCAATCGGCCAACGATCTTGCGCCTTGCAATCGCGTACACTACCAGACTGTGACCCGGATTTGCGACGGAGTGCGTGATGCCGGGGGAATTCCCATGGTCTTTCCGATGCACCCGCTGCAGGAATCGGTGCGGCGGCCGACGGCCGCCCTGGATCGCAATCTGGCCTATCTCGGGCTCGTCGAAGTGCTCCATGCCTATCCGCTGGATGGCGTGGTCTTTACCACCGGTTGCGACAAGACAACGCCCGCTTCGCTCATGGCCGCGGCCACGACCGATCTCCCGGCGCTGATCGTCAACGGCGGCCCGATGCTCAACAGCTATCTCGATGGCGAGGCGGCTGGGTCGGGCCTGATCGTTTGGAACGCCCGGAAGCGTTTGGCCGCGGGGGAGATCGATGATCAGAAGTTTCTCGAGCTGCTCGTTGGCTCCGCGCCGAGTCCGGGGCATTGCAACACGATGGGCACGGCTTTGTCGATGAACTGCCTCGCCGAAGCCATGGGCATGGCGCTGCCCGGATCGGCGTCCATCCCGGCGCCCTATCGCGAACGCGGACAAGCCGCGCACGCCACCGGTCGGCGCATTGTCGCGATGGTGCGCGAGGATTTGCGTCCGTCGAAGATCATCACCCGCACCGCGTTGCTCAATGCGGTCCGGGTCAATACCGCACTCGGCGGCAGCACGAATTGTCCGCCACATCTCGTCGCCATCGCGCGTCATGCCGGCGTGGAACTGGATCTCCAGGATTGGGAGACGACTGGATTCGATCTCCCGCTGCTCGTCAATTTGCAGCCGGCGGGAAAATATCTGGGTGAGGATTTCCATCGTGCCGGCGCTGTTCCCGTCGTCATGCGCGAGTTGCTTCGGCATGGGTTGCTCGACGGCGAGGCGCTCACCGCCACCGGTCGCACCGTCGCGGAAAACCTCGCCACCGTTCCAGCGCCGGATGGCGACGTCATCCGGACCGTGGACCAACCGCTGCGCCAGCAGGCGGGGTTCCTGATTCTCAGGGGAAATTTATTCGACGCGGCACTGATCAAGACCAGTGTCATCAGCGAAGGCTTTCGGCAGCGTTATCTCAGCAAACCGGGAGACGAGGATAGCTTTGAATGCCGGGCGGTCGTCTTCGAGGGACCGGAGGATTACCACGAGCGGGTGAACGATCCCGAGTTGGCGATTGATGAGAATACCATGCTCGTGGTGCGCGGCTGCGGCCCGATTGGTTTTCCCGGCAGCGGAGAGATCGTGAACATGCAGCCGCCGGATGCGCTTTTGAAGGCGGGAGTGCAGGAACTGCCGACGATGGGAGACGGCAGGCAGAGCGGCACCGCGGCGAGCCCATCGGTGCTGAATGCGTCACCGGAAGCCTATGCCGGTGGTGGCCTGGCGCGCTTGCGCACCGGCGATCGGGTACGCGTCGACCTGCGGAAACGCCGGGTGAATGCGCTCGTGCCGGAGACGGAATGGAAAGCACGCCAGACTGCGCCCTTCGATACGCCGCCCGAAGATGCGACGCCCTGGCAGGAGCTTTATCGCCGCTACGTGGGCCAGCTTCACAGCGGCGGGTGCCTCGATTTTGCGTGCGAATATCGGGATGTTTGCCGCACGGTGCCTCGCCACAACCATTAGTCCTCCGCATTTTCCACCATGACTCAGCCCCAGACTCCTGCCTCCGCTTTCAATCTCACCGGGAAAACCGCCGTGATCACGGGCGGCGCCTCCGGTATCGGCCTGGCCATCGCGCGGCGCTTTGCCGCGCACGGCGCCGCCATCGAGATCATCGATCTGCAACCGAAGACTCTGGAAGCAGCGCTGCACGACCTGCGCACGAAGGGACACTCCCGCGTGCATGGTGAGGAATGCGACGTGAGCGATGCCGCGGCGGTGGACGAGACGTTTGCGCGCATTCTCGGCCGGCACGAAAAGATTCACGTCCTGGTGAACAACGCGGGAATTGCCCACGTCGGCAACGCGTTGACGACTTCGCCGGAGGATTTTGCGCGTATTCAACGGGTGAACGTGAATGGCGTGGCGCACTGCACGCAAGCGGCGCTGCGGAATATGGTGGAGAAGGGCGGCGGCGTGATTCTCAACCTGGCCTCCACGGTGTCGCAGATGGCGATCAACGATCGCTTCGCCTACGCGACGAGCAAGGGCGCGGTGCTCTCGATGACTTACTCGGTGGCCAAGGATTTCCTCGGCCACGGCGTCCGTTGCAACGCGATCATGCCGGGGCGGATTCACACGCCATTTGTCGATGGATTCATCGCCAAGAATTATCCCGGGAAGGAAGCCGAGATGTTTGAGAAGCTTTCCAAATATCAACCGATCGGGAGAATGGGAGAGCCGGATGAAGTGGCCGCGCTGGCGCTCTTTTTGTGCAGTGATGAGGCGAGCTTCATTACAGGGTCGGCCTATCCGGTGGATGGAGGGACGATTACGATTCGGTAAAAGGGGAGCGGGAGGCGCAACCAAAGTAGGAGCGGCATTTGCCCCCATTGCGCCATGGGCGTCTCGCCAAGCCTCGGCTTTGCCGCTTCATCGGACCAGAAGAGGATAGCCTCTACTCCCTCCAACGCCAATGCCACATCTGTACCTCCGAAGAGAACCTACGCAGCTTGCGGAAACCCTCTAAGTTCGCCGACGCTCAGGCGCACTTCGACGCCCCGCCGGATGTTACGCGATCCGCGAACGTCAGCACGGTTTCGGCGATGCCCGACGCGATGGAGAATCCATCGTATTTCGAGCACCGATCATGAGCTTTTGCGGCGGTAGGATTGATGGGCCACCGGGATCTTGTCGTGGCGCACGGTGATGCCTTGGGACCGGGCGCCAGCCTGGCCGAGTTCCAACATGCGCAGGACAGCGCGACGCGCTGTGCCCATTTTCATTTTTTCGGGTTCGAAGTGCATAGGGTGTTTGGATGGCGGGGAGAGCTTCGGCGACGTGATCAATTTCCGCTCCGCACAGTTCGCAATGCTCCGTGGGAGTACGTGGTGCGGTGAAATGCCGCAGGCTGTTGAAGGCACTGCGCGCGACTGGGGGGAGGATTTGCACTCATCGAGGAGCGCAGTTCAGAAGGTGAATTCCAGACCGGTAAGATCGAAGGGAGGCGGCAAAGGCGTCACCGGTGGGGCGAAGGGCCGCGAGCGGCGAAAGGCGTGCCGGAGGCGCTGCGGGCGCACCGGTAGTCGGCGGGATTGATCCGGCGCCGGGTCAGGAAGAGAAACGTGCGCGTTCATCGAAAGATGAAACGCGGTTGGGGGCGCTGCTACGTGCATAAAATCTCCCTGGCCACGCGATAGCCGCTTTCCAACGTGCCGTGAACGGTGCCGCTGAAGCCTTGGAAGTCGGTCGCCTCGCCCGCGGAAAAAAGGGTGCCGGCGATTGGTTGGCCCAGAGCGGCGGATTCGCAGGGGGCGCCCTGGACCGTGAGAGTACGTCCACCGAGTCGGTCGCGCGTTTCGAGCACCAGCATCTTCCGGCCGGCGCGGTGCCTACGGTTGGCCGCGGCGAGGCCCGCGACACCTGCTCCGCTGATGATGACATCCGGCACGAGGCGAGGATCGTTCGGAGAATTTGGGTCGGGCGTGGAGCGCGAGGAAATCGCGAATCGTTAGTAGGCGGGAGTCGCGTCGGAAAAGTGACGCAATTGCTCTTCCGCGCGGCGCCAATGTTCTTCCGCGCGCCCATCCGGATGACCTTCCTCCTCCCAATAGATCTGCGCAAGGCGGGCGATGTCTTCGTTGGAGGGCTCGTCACCGAATTCGTTTTCCGCGCCGTTGGGAAAATTCAATCCTCTGACCAGACGATGAGTGCCGTTCCTCCGGCGCACGATGATGGAAAGAACACCCGTGAGAACGGCGATGGTAACCAGCGCCCCAAGGAGGATCGAATTCTGTTTCATATGGAGTTCTTTTCGCGGAAGACCGTCGTCCTGGTCTTGTTCCGAATGCAATTTACCATCCCGCGAAAATCTGTCGGGGAGAAACGACGCATCGGCGAGGGGCGGGGGAATTTGAGCGGATTCCTCCGCTGACACATGCAACCTCGCCGACCGTCATTACTGAATCGTTTCCCGCAGCACCTGCGGACGGGAGACGACAGCGGCAAATCAGTGCCGGGATTTTGCCGGCGTCGCTGACGGCGCCGGAGTCTTGTGTGTGGCTTCGTGCGAGGTGATTGGAGCGACCTTGCCATCCGGGTCGACTTTCTTGCCGGCGGGGACGAGCACCGGGTCGTGAGCATTTCCCTTTTGCGCGCTGGGAGTCGCCGGGTTTTGCGATGCACCGCTGCTGGTGGGCGACGTGTCGTCCGCCATCAATGCGGAGCCGCTGAGCGCAATGGCCGCGAGCAGGATCGAGACTTTCATAGAATTGAATTCCGTCCGCTGGACGGAATGCAACCGTCCAGCGGCTCGGTAAGTTTCCAGGGTTAGTGCGGGGAGGCCGGATTGACCGGCGCCGGTACGTTTGGCACCGCGTTTCCCGGACTGGTGCCGGGTTGCACAGGGTTGGGCGATCCGCCCGGCGTAATCGGGTTGGGATTGCCTGGAGTCGTCGTTCCCGGGTTGGGATTATTGGGAGTGGTGTTACCCGGGCTGTTATTGCCGGGGTTAAACCCGCCGGGGTTGGTCGTCCCGGGACCAGTGCCACCGGGGTTGGTATTGCCCGGGCTGGTTCCCCCGGGGTTCGTGCCGCCGCCGCCAATCCCGCCCGCGCCACCGGCGGCGCCCGCGGCTCCGGCTCCCGCACCGCCCGCACCACCGGCCGCTTGAACCATCGGGGAAAGCGTCAGCGCACCGCCGCACGCCAGGACAAGTAGAGTTCGCTGGGTAATCGTTTTCATATACGAATTGCTTCGAGCACCGCCGGGTCCTTGAGGGTCGGGTGACGCCACTATTTTCAAGCGCGCATTCGCCGTGGCACCATGGCCGATTCTTCACTGCCCCACACGGAGACGCAGATGCCGATACTCGGTCCCGCGGTTCTATGCCCGTCTGTCTTGAGGCCAGACCTACTTCACCGGCGGTTCCTTGGGCTCTTCGGCGCCTTGCGCCAGATCGGTGATCGTGGGCGAACGCTGGGCGCGAGCGCGGAAGCGTGGACCGACCGTGCTGGGATCGACGGGTTCGTGACGGCTCGGTTTCGGCGGGGCCGGCGGCGCGACAGCTTCGGCCACCTGGCTCTGACGCCAGGAGATTTGCAGCGCTTCGTCCTGGGTGCCCTTGACAAGACGCAGCACGCACAGCGAGCGCTCCAGCAATTCGATTTCGTCACCGGCCGCGTGCGTCGATGGCTCCGCGAGGAAACCGGCTTCGTGACGCGTATCGATGATCAATTCCCAACTAACCTCCTGTTTGCCCGGCAAGGCGAATTTCATCGGTTCGTGATGAGCATTGAGAAGCAGCGCGAAAGTATCATCGCGGACGGGCTCGCCGTGGACATCGCGCACATCCAGAGCCTCACCGGAAAGCAGCATCCCGAGGCAGCGAGCCACGCCATTGCCCCATTTCTCATTGGTCATTTCACCACCGTCGACATCGAACCACAGGAGGTCCTTGACGCCGGCGCCGCGGATGCGCCGCCCCTGAAAATATTTCGGACGGCGAAAGATGGGATGTGCCTTGCGCAGCCCGATGACGCGCGAAGTGAATTCCTGCAGCGACGTTTGCCAGTTGGCCTGATTCCAATCGAACCAGGAAATCTCATTGTCCTGGCAATAGGCGTTGTTATTCCCTTTCTGGGTCCGGCCGAATTCGTCGCCGCCGACGAGCATCGGGACTCCTTGCGAGAGGAGGAGGGTCACGAGGAAATTGCGCAACTGCCGCCGGCGGAGGGCGTTGATCGCTTCGTCTTCGGTTGGGCCTTCCGCACCACAATTCCACGAGCGATTATCGTTGTGGCCATCCTGGTTGTTCTCGCCATTGGCTTCATTGTGTTTGTCGTTGTAGCAAACGGCGTCGTAAAGCGTGAACCCGTCGTGGGCGGTGAGAAAATTGATTGCCGCGTAGGGCTTGCGTCCACCCCACTCGAACAAATCGGCGGAGCCGGTGAGCCGATAGGCGAGTTCGCCAAGTTGTCCCATGTCGCCTTTCCAGTAAGCCCTCAAGTTATCACGATACTTACCGTTCCACTCCGCCCACGGGACCGGAAAGTTACCGACTTGATATCCGCCCTCACCGACATCCCACGGCTCGGCGATGAGTTTGACGTTGGAGATGATCGGATCCTGGGAGATGCAATCGAAGAACCCCGACAACCGGCTGACATCGTGGTACTCGCGGGCCAGGGTCGAAGCTAGGTCGAAACGAAAACCGTCGACGTGCATTTCGGTCACCCAATAGCGCAGGGAATCCATGAGGAGTTGCAAGACCCGCGGATGCTGGGTGTTGAACGTATTCCCGGTCCCGGTGTAGTCCATGTAGTAACGCCGGTCTTTCTCCACCAGACGGTAGTAAGCGGCATTGTCGATCCCGCGGAAGGAGAGCGTCGGGCCGAGATGATTACCTTCGCCGGTATGATTATAGACGACGTCGAGAATGACTTCGATCCCGGCGGCATGCAGCGCCCGAACCATCTCCTTGAACTCGCGCACTTGCCCGCCCAGAACTCCGGCCTTCGAGTAAGCCGAATGGGGCGCGAAAAAGCCGATGGAATTGTAACCCCAGTAATTCGTCAGCCCTTTATCCTCGAGGAATTGATCGTTGACGAAATGGTGAACCGGCAGGAGTTCGACGGCGGTGACCCCAAGTTTCCGGAAATATTCGATGGCCGCATCCGTGCCGAGAGCGGCATAAGTGCCGCGTAACTCTTCGGGAATATGCGGACATAACTTGGAAAAACCTTTGACGTGGATTTCGTAAATGACGGAATCCGCGTGTGGGAGGTCGAGAAGCGAATCGCCGGCCCAGTCAAAGGCATCGTCGACCACTACGGCCTTGGGCATGCACCAGGCATTGTCGCGGTCGTCGCGCTTGAGATCGGCATCGGCCTCGCCACTCTGCACGTAGGCAAACATCTCCGGCCCCCAATTGACGAGGCCGGTGATAGCCTTGGCGTAGGGGTCGAGAAGGAGCTTGGAGGAATTGAAGCGGTGCCCCTGGCCCGGTTCGTACGGGCCGTGCACACGGTAGCCGTAGAGTTGGCCGGGTTTCACATTTGGCAGGAGGCAGTGCCAGACATGATTGGTCTGCTCGAGCATGCGAATGCGCACGGTTTCCGCGGGGGCGGCGGGATCATCGAACAAACACAGATCCACGCCGGTGGCGTTCTCGGAAAAGAGCGCGAAATTGACCCCTTCCTTGGTGACGGTGGCGCCGAGGGGGTGCGGCCAGCCCTGCCAGATTTGGAGCCCGGTCATGTCAAAATTCCTTCTAAACGAATTCCCATATGTTCAGGCATCGGCGGAGATTGACCGTTCGCGTGTGTGCAACGCGTGACAATCTCCGGACCGCCGGCTCAGCAAGGCGGCAGAATCAGCATTTCCAAGAATCCGCGCCAGGCACGTCGCGGACGCGACATCATCCCCGGGGCTCGCGCTTGACACCGGCCCTGAGTCTGGGATTCAAGGAGTAATCGTCCTCCCATGAAATGGTTTCTTTTGGTGCTGATCGCCATTGCGCTGGCCATAGCTGTTTCCTATTTGGGTTCCTCCTACGATTACGTTTCCTCTTTCCGCGAGACTATCTCCCACTGGCCGAGCCCCGGGGAACTGCCACTGCCGCCGGATGGTCAGGTCCGGCTGGGCCATCAGATGATCGAAGATGCCACTCCGGAGCCGGGGAAACCCGTGCCGACC
The DNA here is from genome assembly GCA_036501065.1 of Chthoniobacter sp. Classification (GTDB taxonomy): domain Bacteria; phylum Verrucomicrobiota; class Verrucomicrobiia; order Chthoniobacterales; family Chthoniobacteraceae; genus Chthoniobacter. Next base: position 17,894 of record DASYAY010000064.1, read on the forward strand.
CCCAATTCCGCGGCCAGCTCCCGGGCCCAAGCGACGCGCATGGCTCCGGCGCTGGCGCAGGAGGGTTCGATCTTCAACGTCCGGTTTCTCGCCAACTTTAACGAACTCCGGACGAGGAACCCTGGTTTCCTGGCGCAGCCGGATTGGCCGGTAAAGCTGTGCTTCCTCACCGGCGTGGAAGTCGGCTTTCGTCCGCCATATCCCAATTTCACGATCACGACCCGAGGGGAATCGAACTACCTTCTGAAAATGGGTGATTACCAAAGTCCGAACGCGGCGCTGACTGTCTTCATGTGGCACGATCAAACTCTCAGCGTCAAGGTGCCGTTTGGAGTCTATGGCCTGAAGTACGCCTATGGAAAGAAATGGTACGGGTATCAGAAGCTGTTTGGCCCGGACACGACTTATGGCGAAGTGACGACTCCGATCGTTTTGACCGATGGAATGAAATCCTCGATCACGTTTTTCAAGACGGTCGTCCCGGACCTGCAGACCAAAGCAATTTCGGCCGCTGATTTCTGAGGGGAAGCGATCGAACTGGCGCTATCTGGCGGCGAGCCCGAGTCCGTGAGGAACGACCGCAAAGGCGCAAAGGACGCAGAGGTTCGCAGAGGAAAAAATAGCAAACCGTCCCTCTGCGACCCTCTCCAATCCCCTCTGCATCTCTGCGGTTAAAATGGCTACGGCTTTATTTAAACCGCGCTATTCCACGGTCACGGCCGTGCCGGGCTTGACCATTTCGGCAAGTTTGGTGACGTCCCAATTGGCGAGGCGAATGCAACCGTGGCTGGCATTGCGGCCAATGTCATCGGGATCATCGGTGCCGTGAATCCCGATGCCCTTTTTATTCAAGGCGATCCAGATGACTCCCACGGGATTATTCGGCCCGGGCGGCAACAGATGGGCGTGAGAACTGCGCTCGCCCTTGTTGAGCATCTTCAAGTCCCAGCGGAAAGTCGGGAGCTTGGCGATGGCTTTGACGGTCCAATTCCCGATCGGAGAGGCCGTTTCCTGCGAACCAACAGTCACCGGGAAAGCGGCGACGACTTTGCCATCCTCCAGGACCGTGAGCATTTTGTCTTTCACGCTCACGTGGATCGACGGTTTGCCCGCAGCATTGTCTTTCGCCGCTTCGGGGGTCGGTGACGACTGATCTTCGGCGGCGTCATTGGCGGCCGTCGGTGGGGCGGAGCCGGGTTGCAATCCTTTTACTTCACTCAAGACAAACGGTTTGACATTCGGCACGGTGACCTGATCGCCGACTTTGAGTTTGGCGGATTTGTCGGGATTGAGCTGCTTGAAAAAGGCCAGAGCGCAGTGAAATTTTTCGGCGACGGCTTCGGCGAGCGTGCCGTAGGGAAGGCGCTTCATTTTCGCCTTTGCTTCCACGCCGGACGGATATTCGCCCACATTCGCGGCATCGTCCGCAGTCACCGCGTAAGGGATGAACACCGGGTCGACGCTGCTCAGATCGAGGCCGGTGGTGTCGAGTGGCGCCTTTGGATTGCTCGAAGCATTTCCGGCCACCCCTTTGGATTGCCGATAGAGCGCCAGCGCTTTGCGGGTGAATTCGCCTTGTTGTCCGTCGATTTTGCCCGGACCGAAATTGGCGTTATCGAGGAAGATTTGCAGGCGGGTATTGGCCTCCACCTGCTGGTGCGTGGGCTTGTTGCGACTGGCCGCAAAAAGGGGGCTGGTCAGCAGAGTGGCCAGCAGAAGAAAGGTCGGGATCGATCTCATACCTTGGCTTCGCATCCCGGAGCCCAGTTAGATGGAGACACGCACCAACAAGAAGGCCGACTCCGGCAAATTACCGAAGTCGGCCCAAAGTAAATGGCCTTGGTGATGAAAGGGCGCGTGATCCGTTACCCGACGAGCAGGTAGAGGCCGCAGCAGGCAATCCCGCCGCCGATGGCCCGCACCCAGGTGGAACTGGCCACGCGCTGCAACATCATGCCGAGGCCGATGCCGGCGGCGTGCAACATCGCGGTCGCCGCAAGGAACCCGGCGCCATAGGCGAATCCGGAAGCGGTGACCGGCATTTCCGTGCCATGGGCATGGCCGTGGAAGAGAGCGAAAAGCCCCACCAGAATGGCGCTGGCCGCCACCGGCAGGCGCACCGCTGCGGCCACGAGCACGCCGAGCAGGAGAACCGACGCGACAATGCCCTGCTCCACGAATGGAATGGTCACACCGGCCATCCCGAGAGCGGCGCCGAGAACCATGACCGAGAGAAAACTCAGTGGGACGGCCCACAGGGCGCGTCCGCCACGCTGCGCGGCCCACAGGCCGACGGCCATCATCGCGCAAAGGTGGTCCAATCCGCTGAACGGATGGGCCATACCGTGGAAGAATCCGTGGGTCGAACCGACTCCCACGTGAGCCTGGGCGAACGTGGGAACGAGAAGGAGGGCGGCGAAGAAGAGTGCGAACCGTGCAATACGCGTCGTTTTCATAGGAATGGAATGGAGCTTTTCTACTTCTCGATCACGATGAAAGACAACCTTTCTGTATCGAAAGGGACATTCAGAACGCAAATCGCAGGCAATTCCGGGGGTGCGCGTAGATTTTCTAGAAGCGAAGCAAAATGGCCGCACGGTAAAACTTCGCATTCATTCCCGTGCGTTGCTTGAATTCCGCCAAGATCCGCCTCCTCTGCGGCATTCTTTCCCGTACCCCTCCATGAAACGAAACCGACGTCGGAAACTATTCGTCCTGTGTACTGCCGTGGCCTGTTACCTGGGAGCGTGCGGAGCGAATCTGATGGCAGTCGAACCATGGACCGATCCGCGCCTGCCGGCGAAGGATGATCTCGCCCTTTGGCTCGATGCCGCGAAAGTGAAGGAGGGGCGTGCCGCCCTCGGTGCTCACGAATTGGATTTGAATTTGCGCCGGGTGGACTTATGGCCGGACGGTTCGGGGCAGGGGCACCATGTGCGACAGCCGGCGAAGGAGTCCCAGCCGGCGCTCGTCACCTCGCCCGGTGGCAGCACCCTGCGTTTTGACGGGAAGGCATCGTTTCTCCTCGGGGCGTGGGCCGCGAAGCTGGATACGGCGAGCGTTTTTATCGTGGCCGCGCCGCGAACGAATGGCGGCGGTTTTCGCGGGCTCGTGGCGATGCACCCGGAGGGTAAGAACGATTACGTCGGGGGGCTCAATGTCGATCTCGGGAGCGCGGCGCAGTCGACGATGGATATGATCAACGTCGAAGGTGCCGGCGCGCGCGGACAGACCAACCTGCTGCGCACGCGCTTTGACATGGGCACCTTCCACGTCTTTGCCCTCGAGGTGGGCACGGACAAGATCAGCCTGCGAGTCGACGGCAAGGACGAAGCCTCGCGCTCACGGAGCCCCTCGGCCCTGGAGTTGGCGGAGTTCCTGGTCGGCGCGCGATGCTATGACAACAGTGGAGCTTCACCGCGGCCTCAGGGTTTTTTCGATGGAGATATCGCCGAAGTCATCGTCTACCACCGCGCGCTGACCGGCGATGAGCGCAGCCAGGTCGAGCGCTACCTGCTGAATAAATACGGCGCGATGCGTAAGCAAAGCCTCCTCGCCTCGGCGCCCGGGTCGAAGCCATTGCAGACCGTGGAGAATCCGGCGCTCGTGCAGTTCCTCATGCCGGGATTTGAAGCGCGGCAATTACCGGTGGACCTGACGAACATCAATTTCCTCAAGTACCGTCACGATGGCGTGCTCGTCGCCGGCGCTTACAATGGCAAGATTTGGCTGCTCCGCGACACGGACGGCGACGGGCTCGAAGACCAGGCGACGCTTTATTACGAAAGCCCGAACATCAAATCGGTCATGGGCCTGGCCGTGACCCCGAAAGGCGATCCGCGCGGTGACGGCGTTTTTGTCGCCACCGTGGGCCACGTCTATTTCATTCCGGAAAAAGACGGGCACGGTGAGAAAGAGATCGAAGTGGCCGGTGGCTGGGAAACGGCGCGGATGGTCACCGCCGGGGTTTCCGATTGCCTCGGCCTGGCGCTTGATCGCCAGGGCGGCGTCTGGTTCGGGCTCGGGACCAGCGATTACGCGCACGCCTATCTTCCCGATCCGAAAACGGGCGTGATGACTTATCACCTCCCGACCGAGCGCGGCACGATCCAGCATGTCTCGCCGGATTTCAAAAAACGCGAAACCGTCTGCACCGGCATTCGTTTCCCCGTGGGGATGGCTTTCAATTCGCGCGGCGATCTATTCTGCACCGACCAGGAAGGCGCGACGTGGCTGCCCAACGGCAACCCGCTTGATGAACTCCTCTACATCAAGCCCGGCCGGCACTACGGATTCCCGCCGCGGCATCCGAAATATCTTCCCGATGTCATTGACGAACCGAGCGTCTACGACTTCGCGCCGCAGCACCAGAGCACCTGTGGATTCTTCTTCAACGATTCGACCGGGCCGATCTTCGGTCCCGAGGGATGGCGCGGCGATGCCTTCGTCTGCGGCGAATCCCGCGGAAAACTCTGGCGGGTGAAGCTGGCGAAGACCGATGCCGGCTACATCGCGCAGACCCAATTGCTGGCCCATCTGCGCATGCTGCCCATCGATGCCGCGCTCGCGCCGAATGGAGATCTGGTCGTGACCTGCCACAGCGGTTCCCCGGACTGGGGCAGCGGACCGAACGGCAAGGGCAAAATCTTTCACATTCGCCAGGCGAATGCCGCTCTTCCCAAGCCGGTCCGGACCTGGTCGGCCAGCCCCACGAAAACCATCGTGCAATGGGACCGGCCGCTCTCGGAGCAGCAATTTCGCGACATCACGAAAAGCATCGACATGACGGCGGGGCAATATGTGCGCGCCGGCGATCGCTTTGAATCGTTGCGGCCGGGATACCAGGCGGTAAGCGATCAACTCGCCGCCCCGCGGATCGATGTGCCCGTGCAGTACGGCAGCCTGTCGGACGATCGTTGCTCCATCATCGTGCACACGCCGCCGCGGTCATCGGGCACTCATTACGCCATCCAGCTCGGAGGCTATGGCAGCGACCAACCGAATTCACTGGCCGGCGCTCCAGCGCCCGCTTCCACCCCGCTCCCCCAGCAAAAGAGCGTCGACGTCGAGGTGACGCTGAACGGCGTCGAAGCCAGTTTTCAACCGGCGGCCGGCCCGCTCTGGCACGGCTGGTTGCCGCACCCCGATCCGGCGGTGGCGCGGGAATTCACCCGCGGCAGCGGCGAACATGACCCGCTCTTTACCGGGCTCACGCAGGCGGGAAAACTCACGCTCCGCGGGCAACTCGACCTTTACGAAATGCTTCAGCCGACGATTCAACCCGGCGCGAAACTCGACTACGAGCGCCCGCCGGAAACCGTGAACGTGCGCGTGGAAGCGTCGGCGCCATTCACCATCGCCAGTGGCCCGGCCGCGGCGCGCGATGCGGAGCAGGAAGACACCCGCTACGTCGCGCACCTCCAGTTCGCCGGACCGGGCCAGCAGTGGCAGCCGTTCGAATTGCACGTCGACAAACCGGCCGGCGATCTCGTCTTGAACATGACGTGGTCCACGGCCGACGATCCACGGCCGCGGGCCTTCCCGCTCCGCCGCTTCTATGTGCCCTACGCCAATCGCGAAGCGCCGACCATCGTCGTGGACGAGGAACGCCACATCCCGGAACTGGCCGGTGGAAATTGGCTGCGCGGGAAGAATCTCTTTTACAGCAAGGCGACCTGCTCGCTCTGCCACACCATCCACGGAGCCGGCGGCAAAGTCGGACCGGAATTGTCGAACCTTCGCTTCCGCGATTATGCCAGCGTGCTGCGAGACATCCGCGAACCCAGCGCCACGATCAATCCCGACTTCGCGGCTTACACCGTGCAAACCGCGGATGGCAGCGCCATCGTCGGCGTCTTCAATGGCGAAAAAAACGGTGTCCTCCGCTTCACCGACACCGCCGGGCAGGTCCACGAGGTTCCGCGTGCGAAGGTCAAAACCATGCAGGCGCTGCCCGTCTCGCTCATGCCGGAGAAGCTGCTCGACGCCCTCACCCCAGGCGAGCAGCGCGACTTGCTGACGTTCCTTTTGCAGACGCCCTTTGAGCCCGCACCCGTGGTGATCGACGGCGTGCCGGCGCCGCGCAAACGGGCTGAGGTCGAACGAATCCTCGGCCCGGCTTTGACCGCACCGCCCGATCCGGCCGCAAAACCGCTGCGCATCGTCCTCTGTGCCTCGGAGAAGGACGCCGCGCACGGCAAGCCCGGTTATCATGACTACCCCCTCTGGCGCTCGCGCTGGACGCGTCTGCTCAACATGGCCGAAGGCGTGACCGCAGAGCCGGCCACGGATTGGCCGAGCGAGGAGCAGTGGGCCAAAGCCGACCTCGTTGTCTTCGATTCCTACAATCCCGTCTGGGCCCTGGAGCGCGACGACGTGAAGATCAGCGCCCTGGGCGAACAGATCGACAAATTCCTCGCCCGCGGCGGCGGGCTCGTCTCCCTGCACTGGTCGCTCAATGGCGGTTCGCATCCCGACGCCCTCGCGCAACGGCTCGGCCTGGCCTGGGGCAGTCCCGCCTCGAAATACCGGCATGGCGCCAGCGACTGGGTGCTCGACAAAAATCATCCGCTCGCCGCCGGTTTCGGCGAGTTCCAGATACCCGATGAGAGTTACTGGCATCTCACCGGTGACCTCGCCGCGGCCAATGCCAGTGTGCTCGCTTCGAGCGTCGAGGAAGGCCTGCCGACGCCCCAGATGTGGACGCGCCAAGTGGGTGCCGGCCGGGTATTTGTCAGCATACCCGGCCATTTCCGATGGACCTACGACGATCCGCTTTACCGCATTCTCATCTTCCGCGGAATGATGTGGTCAGCGCGCCAGCCGATCGACCGATTGGCGCCGCTCGTCATGGTGGGAGCAAGGGTGGAAGAGTGAGGGGCGCGTGAAACCCTCCAAAAAGGCAGCCGGCGGCCACCGAAGATTTAACGAGAATGTTGCAAATACCCATTTACACAGGGTACGCTTCATGCTAAATAAACGTTCGTGGTTACGTTTTTGGTCCTCAGTGCGACGGTGGTATCCGCCGTCTTCTTTGTTCTGTTAGTCCTCCACGAGCTTTTGCCGACTCTGCGAACGGCGACTACGGTCAATGTCCAGGTCGGTGACGGCATCGTCTACCGTAAACAGAAAATCTCCACTAATCCGTGCCCGCGGGCTTACGACATCCAACCGGCGGGGCAGGGAGACAACTACCGGTATTTCGTCGACAAGTACTGGACAGTCGAAAATGTGCTGCGCGATGGGCGAATCATCGTCCGCACGCGCACCAACAAGCACCATTATCTGCGGTCGGATGATCCCAATCTCCGCAAGGCGGGATTGATTGTGCGGTTGCGCTTCCGGAAGCGTTTTCCGGAATTGCTCGAGGCGGCCTGAGGGCGTCGCTCAGCATTTTCCTTCGTCACGACAATCTCTTCCCGCACCAGCCGTGAGGCCGGGCTCCTTACTTCCGGCGATGCTGCTTCAACCGCCGGGCGAGATCGCGCCGGGCGTCATCGATCCACTCCCGGAGACCTTCGGCGGAAACCACGAGCGCGCCGAAGGTCGTGGCTGTCTGCTGTTCCATGTGGTCGGATGTTGCCACCGTGATTTCGTGCTCCTGGCCATATTTTGCCACGAGCCGCTCGACAATGGCGTCCGCGGTCTGTCCGGCGGCGGAATAGAAAATCTGGATACCGCCCGGCTCCGTCGCCTCATTGGCCTTGCCACCTTTGCCATCGAATACCACCACGACCCGCACCCCGCTGGCATCCTGATATTCCGTCAGGATTTTGACGAGTTCATTTCGCGCCAGCTCCGTGCGGCGCCCATGCATCTGCCGCAGCTCCGGCCACGCGAAAATGACGCTGTGCCCATCGACGATGAGGTAACGCAAGGATCGGGTTCCGGGTTTTGTCCGAAGTCACAGGTGACCTGCGCACACCCTACGCGGCTATCAACCATCAACTATCAACCATAAACCGCGGCCGGCGGTCCGGTTCCGATTCTGCCGGGTTGGTGCTGAAAAGCCGCCGCTACTCGGCAGCAGCCGCTTCCGCAGCAGGCGCCTTCTCCTTCTTCGGAGCGGGCTTCTTCTTCGCCGGTTTTGCGGCGGCGGCGACTTTCGCTTTGGCCTTTTTCCGTTCGAGGTAGGCGAGGCGGCGGCGGCGTTTCTGAACTTTGTTACTTTGCTGTCCCATAAAGAAAATGATTCGAGGTGAAGGGGGAGTGACTACGGGATGCACCCGATGCGGTCAATCGGTTTTCCAGTCCGGCCGCGCAAAATGGAGGGTGTCGCCTCCGGGCATCACCGAATCCCGGTCCCGCCGCGATCCATTGGACGCCGGGTGCCAGATGTTGGATGTTCGTCCTTCGACGCTCTTTTTTGGCGCCGCTTGACGCACCACTACTCACCCGCCATATTCCGCGCCCCTTTGCACGCTGACCACATCACGGATATTGAAATGGACCACATTCGAAACATCGCCATCATTGCACACGTCGACCACGGAAAGACCACGCTCGTCGACCAACTGCTGAAGCAGGCGGGAACCTTTCGCGCCAACGAAGCCAAAGCCAGCGAGGAACGGATCATGGACTCGATGGATCTCGAACGGGAAAAGGGGATCACCATCCGCGCCAAGAATGCCGCTTTCCGCTGGCACGACTACCACGTCAACATCGTCGACACCCCCGGCCACGCCGATTTCGGCGGGGAAGTCGAGCGTATCATGAAGATGATCGATGGCGTTTTGCTCGTCGTCGACGCCCACGACGGCCCACAGGCCCAGACCAAGTTCGTCTTGAAAAAAGCGTTCGAAAATGGGGCCAAGCCCATCGTCGTCATCAACAAGATCGACCGCGAAAACGCCCGTCCGCACAAGGTCCTCGATTTCATTTTCGACCTCTTCGTCGAACTCAATGCCACCGACGCCCAGCTCGATTTCCCGGTGATTTACGCCAGCGCCCGCGACGGCTACGCCATGCGCGAGATTCACGACAAGAGCGAGACCATGGAGCCGCTCTTCGAGGCCATCATCAAACACATTCCGCCTCCGCCAAAAAGCGACGTCAGCTATTTCCAGATGCTGATTTCGAACCTCGACTATAGCGATTACCTCGGCCGAATCGCCTATGGGCGCATCATTTCCGGCCGCGTGAAGGTCGGCGACAGCGTCGTCCGGATCAACAAGGACGGACGTCGCGAACGCGCCAATGTGACCGCGCTTTTCGGCCACGTCGGTTTGCAGAAGGTCGAGCTGAAGAACGCCAGCGAGGGCGACATCGTCGGCCTCTGCGGCTTTGAGGACGCCTACATCGGCGAGACCATCACCGACACCGAGGAGCGCGTCCCGCTCCCCTTCGTGGACATCGATCCACCGACGATCAACATGAAGATTTGCATCAACGACGGCCCTCTCGCCGGCCGCGAGGGCAAGTTGCTTACGGCCCGCCAGGTGCGCGAACGGCTCATCCGCGAAACCAAAACCAACGTTTCCATCGAAGTGCGGGACACGGACATCGCGGGCCATTTCGAGATCAACGCCCGCGGCGAAATGCAGATCGCCATTCTCGTCGAGCAAATGCGTCGCGAGGGCTTTGAGGTGCTCGTTTCCCGGCCGGAAGTCATTTACCACCGCGCCGATGACGGCACGCTGCTCGAGCCCTACGAGAGCCTCTACGTCGATGTCCCGAACGAAAACCTCGGAGACATCCTCCAATCGCTCGCCTGGCGCAAAGCGGATATCCTCAACATGGACCACCAGAACACCACGGTGACCGTCCAGGCGACGATCCCCACGCGCGGCCTCATCGGCTTCGAGACCGATCTCGTCAATTGCACCAAGGGCCACGGCATCATGTCGCACTTGTTCAAGGAGTACGGTTCCTACAAAGGCGAAATCCCCACGCGCAACAACGGGGTGCTCGTCGCCATGGAAGGTGGCATTTCCACCGCTTACTCGCTCGATACCATCCAGGAACGCGGCCGTCTTTTCATCGGGCCCCAGGAGGAGATTTACGAGGGAATGATCATCGGCGAAAACGCCCGCCCCGACGATATGCCGGTCAACCCCTGCCGGGCAAAAAAGCTCACCAACATGCGCAGCCAGGGCGACGGCAAAGGCATTTCACTCGCCCCACCGCTCAAGATGACCCTCGAACGCAGCCTCGAATACATCGCTCCCGACGAATACGTCGAAGTGACCCCGAAGAGCCTGCGCCTGCGAAAGAAAGTCCTCGACGCCACCGCCCGCAAACGCGCCAGCGCGAAGGTGGGGTAGCCGCCAGCGCAAAGGTGGGGTAACCGCCGGTGCGAGGGTGGTGCAGGGACGGAGCGGGTGGGGAGAGGCGGAGGAGGGGTGTGCATCGAAAAAAACCTGTCTTCCTGAGCTTGCCGAAGGATCTCCAATATCCTGTCTGGCATCTTGCGCCCCGCTCAAAGTATGTCGCCCGATAAATCTTCCCAACGAGGGTTCTTCGCCTCGATGAGCGCGACTTTTTTCGAGCGCCTCCAGCCTTTGAGTTGTTTCTCCCGGGCAATGGCCGCGTTCACGTCGCCATAGTGCTCGTAGTAGACGAGCACTATGCAATGGTAGCGCTGGGTGAACGAGGCGCTCTCCGGGTTTCGATGTTGCCAAAGCCGGACAGGGAGGTTCCGATGTAAAGAGTGGAACGCCCCTTATCCGTAAGGATGTAGACAAAGTAGTCGTGCGCCATCGGATTCGAGACAGAATGATCGCGACGCGAGCGACGCAGAAGAAGGATATTGGAGATCCTTCGGCAAGCTCAGGAAGACAGGGCTTTGTTTTCGAACGCTTCGCGCAGCTTCCTCGCGACGCCAACCGGGCACCTCATCATACGCCGCCGCCCCCTACTTCGAAAACACCATTCTCCCACCTTCCGCATCCACCGTGATCGAATCGCCCTCACGGTATTTCCCTGCGAGGATTTCCAGACTCAGCGGGTCGAGCAGGCTGCGCTGAACGGCACGCTTCAGCGGCCGCGCCCCATACACCGGGTCGTAACCCTCGTGCGCCAGGAGCACCTTGGCGGCATCGGTAAGATGCAGCGTGATCTTCTGCGCTGCGAGACGCTTCACCAAACGCGCCACCTGGATCTCCACGATCTGCTTCAACTCCTCGTCGTTGAGCCGGTCGAAAATGATGATCTCATCCACGCGGTTGAGGAATTCCGGACGGAAATGTCCGCGCAAGGCGTCGAGCACGCGGGCTTCGCGCTGCTCGGCGTTGTCGGCATCGAGGATGAACTGCGAGCCGATGTTGCTCGTCATGATGATCACCGTGTTCTTGAAATCCACGGTGCGCCCCTGGCCGTCCGTGATCCGGCCATCGTCGAGCACCTGGAGCAGCACGTTGAAGACATCGTGATGCGCCTTCTCGATCTCGTCGAAAAGCACCACGCTGTACGGCTTCCGCCGCACCGCTTCGCTCAATTGCCCGCCTTCCTCAAAACCCACATAGCCCGGTGGTGCGCCGATCAGCCGCGCCACGCTGTGCTTCTCCATGTATTCGCTCATGTCGATGCGCACCATGGCGTTCTCGTCATCGAATAAAAACTCCGCCAGCGCGCGTGCCAATTCCGTTTTCCCCACGCCCGTCGGCCCGAGGAAAATGAACGATCCGACGGGACGATTTTCGTCCTGCAAGCCGGCCCGCGCGCGCCGCACCGCGTTGGACACCGCACCGATGGCCTGCTTCTGGCCGATGACCCGCGCCCCCAGCCGATCTTCCATCCGTATAAGTTTCTCCCGTTCGCTCTCGCGCAGATTGGTCACCGGGATTCCCGTCCACGCGCTCACCACCTCGGCAATGTCGTCATCCGTCACTTCCTCTTTCAAAATTTGCCGCCCTTCGCGCTGCATCTCGGTCAGCTTGGCGTTGTGCGCTTCGAGTTCCTTCGTCACCGCCGGAATGCGGCTCCACTGAATCTCGCTCGCCACCGTCAGATCACCGCGGCGTTCGGCGCGCTCTTGATCGATCTTTAATTGCTCGAGTTGCTCCTGCAGCTTGCGCTGCTCGTCGATCACTTGCTTTTCGCTCTGCCATTGAGTCTTCAGCACGGTGGATTTGTCGCGCAGTTCCGAAAGTTCATCAGTGAGTTTGGCGAGGCGCTCTTCGCTCGCCGCATCCTTTTCCTTCTTCAGCGCCTGGCGTTCCATCTCGCCTTGCATGATCTGGCGTTCGAGCACATCGATTTCCGTCGGCATCGAGTCCAGTTCGATCTTCAGCCGGGAAGCCGCTTCATCCACCAGATCCACCGCCTTGTCCGGCAAAAACCGATCGCTGATGTAGCGATTGGAAAGGACCGCCGCGGCGATGAGCGCACTATCTTGAATGCGCACCCCGTGATGCACCTCATAGCGTTCCTTCAGGCCGCGGAGAATCGCGATCGTGTCTTCCACACTCGGCTCGTTCACCAGCACCGGCTGAAACCTCCGTTCCAGCGCCGCATCCTTCTCGATGTATTTGCGATATTCGTCGAGCGTCGTCGCCCCGATCGTCCGCAACTCGCCCCGCGCCAGTTGCGGCTTCAGCATGTTGCTCGCATCCACCGCGCCCTCGCTCGCCCCGGCGCCCACGATCGTATGCAATTCGTCGATGAACAGGATCACCTCGCCCTGCGAGTCAGTCACTTCCTTGAGAAAAGCCTTCAGCCGATCCTCGAATTCCCCGCGGAATTTCGCCCCCGCGATCATCGATCCAATATCCATCGCGATCAGCCGCTTGTTCTTCAGCGACTCCGGCACGTCACCGCTCACGATGCGCCGCGCCAGCCCCTCCACGATCGCCGTCTTCCCGACACCGGGCTCGCCAATCAGCACTGGGTTGTTCTTCGTCCGCCGCGAGAGCACCTGCATCGTCCGGCGAATTTCCGCATCGCGCCCGATCACCGGATCGATCTTCCCTTTGCGCGCCGCTGCCGTCAGATCACGCCCATACTTCTCCAGCGTCTGATATTTCCCCTCGGGATTCTGATCCGTCACCCGCTGCGAACCACGCACCTGCTGCAGCGCCTGCATCAGCTTGCTGTGCGTCACGCCCGCCTCCTGAAGAATGCGCGCCGCCGAAACCTTCGCGTCGCTCAGGGCCAGCAGGTAATGCTCGGCGCTGAGGTATTCGTCCTTCATCTTGCTCATCTCGCCTTCCGCCGCGTTCAGCACGTTCGTCAATTCACGTCCGAGACCGAGCTGGCCGCCGTGGACCGTATTCCGCCGCCCAAGTTCCTTGCGCAGCTTCTCTTCGACCACGCGCGGCGCAACGCCGATCTTGTCGAAGAGCGGCCGGGCAATGCCATCCGGCTGCTCCAGCAGAGCGGTCAGGAAATGTTCGTTGTCGATCTCGGAATGGCCGAGCTTGGAAGCAAGATCCTGCGCCGCTTGCAGGGCCTCCTGCATTTTTTGGGTAAAGCGATCGATTCTCATCGGTTGAAAGTTGGCACGTTCAAAAGCAAATCCCTCTCCTCGCATTGTCCAGAGTAATCCGCGCACCCACCGTGGCAGAGTGGCGCAAAATCCATCGATGGGCCAGACCCATCAACGCCAAATTGGCGCGCCACCGTGAGGCTAAAACGCATCCTTTTTCTTCCTTATAAATCCCCCGCAAATGATCCGAGCCACGCTTCGTCCGACCAATCCCATTCCTCCTATTCCTCCCATGATTCCCATTCCTCCCATCCTGCCACTGGTAAAGTTATGCGATATCCGGCCCGAAACTCCCCTGAAAATTCCCCACGATTCCGCCCTTGATTCACGCCAACACCCCCGCTAATTTCCGCCCCTCGCAAACGCCAGGGTAGCTCAGAGGTAGAGCAGGGGACTCATAAGCCCTTGGTCGGGAGTTCAATTCTCCCCCCTGGCACTCTCTTCCGCGAAGATGGTTGCCCCGTTTGTTACCCCTGATCTGGGGACATGGAAGCATTTGCTGTCCCCTCCTCTCGAAAAACGACGCTGCAAAGCTTGAAGAAAATCCCCGGCGTTGTCGGTCTGTATCGCCACAACGGCGAGCTACTCGCGGAAGCTCGCCGCAAAGGCGTGAAACTCGGCAGGCCGGAGGGAACGACGCTCGACCCGCGTTGGCAACGTAGTCGATGCCACTAAACATCCAGTCCGAAAGCGCCAGTCGATACGCATTGAGGAGGACAAAATGACGACATCGAAATTTCTAAGACGCCACTGGCACGACTTTGGCCTCATCTCGACAGTTGTGGCGGCTGTTTACCTGATAGCTGATTGGTCGCAGCTTGTTGCGCTACAGCAACTCCTGCTTCTGAATTTCATCGTCGTCCTCCTCCATCAATTTGAGGAATACGGATGGCCGGGCGGTTTCCCCGCGGTCGCGAATATCGTCATGCTGCGAAGTGATAGGCCCGACCGTTATCCGCTCAATCAGCAGTCCTCCATGGTAGCGAACCTGCTTTTCGCCTACGTTTTTTACCTGCTTCCAGTCTTTTTTCCAAAAATGATTTGGCTGGGCCTCGCACCAGTGCTCGTCGGGTTCCCTCTGCAATTCTTTGGTCACGTCATAATCGTAAACAAAAAACTCAAGTCGCTTTACAGCCCCGGCGTTGCCACCGCCGTATTTGGCCATCTTCCCGTAGCCGCATTTTACATCTACCAAATCTGCACGAATCACCTGGCCACTGGCTGGGATTGGCTGTTTGCATTTCTATATGCCATCGGGTTCGCCGCTCTCGACTTTGGGGCACTTGAGGTAGCTTTGTTGGGTGACAAAAACTCGCGCTATCCATTCGACCAAGACGAAATGGAACGCATGGAAATTGGGAAAAAATTCGCACTCGCTCAGCGATAGACGGCGGCAGACAAGCAAGCGGAAGCACAGGATTTTTCCCGGACGTTGGAGATCGCCGAAAACAAGGCCAAGGCGGGAAGTCGGCCAGAACAGGCCGCGCGGAAGCTACAACTAGGAACGCCCTCCAACCCCTCTCATTTCCGCTTCGGTCCGCCGTCGTTAATCGGGAAAGATCACCAGCACGCCCGACCAGTTGCCTTGGGGAAGCTCAAAATCCTGGCCCTTTTGCAGAGTTTTATGCAGCAGTTCCATGCGCGTGCCTTTGCCGCCTTTGCCCTTGCGATCCGTATACGTGAACCACGTGCCAGGCTGGTTCCAGGACGCCAAATCCACCCCGCGCTGCGCGTTCGCCGTCATCACGTCGAGCACCACATTCTCCTTTGCGTGAACGATCAGGCGCGGAGGTATGCCCCCTGCCGATTGCGTGTACCGCCGTCCGGTCAGGCTGCCCGGGACAGACTGCCACACGTAATCCCGATTGCTAAAGGCCTTGGTGCTATTTTCCAGTTTGGCGATGACGAAGCCACTCCCAGTCACCAAAAAGTCTCGGGAATCGACGGTCGTGTCCCCCGGATGGTTCGACGAGTCCTTCGCCTCCTGCGCCTGCAAGCGCCCACAGGCGCCGAAAATCAGCAGCAGCGCACCCGCTTCCAGCAAACGCCAGCGGCGAAATCGAACCGGGAAATGCATGGCTGGCCATTCAATGCGCCGGTCGGGTTTTGTCAAGCCAGATGGCTGGCATGAGGGGAGGTATGAACCCTAATTTTGAAAATCGAAAATTACAAACGCAGCTATCCGGTGCAGCGCTTGGTTTAAACGTCCGACCTCCCAAAGGCTTTCAACGTAGAAGCGGGAAGGGTATCGTCCGAAGTTCTGACGAGACATCGCCTGCATCAAAAATCGTTCTCCCGGACTCATTTTGTTTTGGCGCTCCCGCCGAGAGCATTCGACAATTTTTATTGGCCATTCGCATACGGCCAAAACCGTTGCCCGAAGAGAAATAAATCCACCCGGAACGCGCATGATCCTTGGCACTTTCTCCGGACCACGATATAATTTCTTAATCGCCATGACCTCCCAGACGCCCTCCCACTCTCGCTGCCACTCCCGCAACGCCTTCACCCTGATCGAACTTCTGGTCGTCATCGCCATCATTGCCATCCTCGCGGGCATCGCCCTGCCGGTCATGGCCGCCGCCCGTGCCCGCGCCGATGGCACCGCCTGCGCGTCCAATCTTCGCCAGATCGGCGTCGCCATCGCCGCCTACGCCGGAGACAACGACAATCTGCTCCCGGGACCGTTGAGTCAGAATCAAATGGCCACCTACAGCACCACAGATCCCACGCAATTGGCGGAAATGCTCTCCGTCTATATGGCTCTTCCGACGCCCACCGGAGCGCTCCAGAAAGCGCCGATCATGACCTGCCCGTCCTTTGCCAAGGTCGACCAGGCTCTCGATCAACCCGTCTACGCCATCGATCCACTCTACCAGGCAAACGCCGGCCCGGGACAAACCGGCTTGGTGCCCATCGTCGTCGGCGGCGGCAGTCAGGTGTGGGCATTTGGCAACAAACAGCTTGGCGCCACGCCGATGAAAATTGCCGGCCTCGTATCGCTCGTCGACAAGAACGGCAATCCCGCCAATCCCTCTCATATGGTTGCTTTGCGGGATTTCCTTGGCGGCTCTTCCGCCACGCTCCCCGTGGCCGGCGCCACCGCGACCTACAACTCCGGTCAACCGGTGCACAAAGCATACGTCAACGCCTTGTTTTTCGATTGGCATGTCAGCACGCTGAATGCGAACACGCTGATGCCGCAGTAATCGGTTCCGGCGAGGTCCGCTGCGAAATCGCGCGCGCCGATTTCCAGTGCGCGGTCTCGGCAATTGGCCAAGCCCCTAACGCCAGATTCTGCCGTAGCCGCCTTCGGAGTGTTTCGGCCGTGAAAAGGGACGCGCAATTCAAGTGGATTGTCCCATTGGTCCTATAGGTCCCATGCGTCCCGTTCCTCCCGTCCTTCCCAAACTCGTCACCCGCCGTCGCCCGGGAGATCCGCATCCGCCGCTCACAGCCAAAAATGCGCCATTTTTAAGTTCTTTTGAATATTTCCCTCGATCCGCTGTCTGAATTGTTAACGGCATTAATGATTCCGTAGGTCCTCGTGTCGAGCGACCCCACGGCGCCGATCGACTATGATTAAACGTAAAAGACAGTTTCACCCGATGCAGGACTTTGTCTCCGAAGAGATGGGCGTCGCCCTCCTCGAGAAAAGCACCTACGACTTCGGGGGATTATTTGAGGTCGTCCACGCCAAGCTTCGCCTGCGCAATGCCACCGGCAGCGGCAAGGAAATGCTCCGCCTGCGCATTTACGAAAAGCTTCAGGTTTTGGTTGCGCAGGGTTTGGTGAAGAAAGACGGCAAGACTTATTCGGCCAACCGCGTCGCTCTCCAGGAGCGCGTCGCCGAAATGGCCGCCGCCAAGGCCGCGCGTCTGCAACGGCGCGGCGCCGTGATGCACGTCGAGTAAAGCGGTTTTACTTCGTCGCCGGCGCGAACGGTTGAACCATGCTCTGCTCGTCCTTCGCGTAGGCGATCCACACCGTGTGCGTTTTCGGATCCACGGTGATGCTGTGGCAGCCCGCACTCGAAGCCACTTCGCCCAGCGTGGTTAGTTGACCGCCTTCCAGTTTGACGACGCCGATTTTGCCCGTGCCACTCGCGCAATACACCCGGTGCAATCCGTGGTCAAAGGCGATTTGATCGACCCGCGCCGGGATGTCCGTTGACGAGAGAACGTGCCCGTCGCGTTCGCTCATCATCACCAGCTTCCCATTTCCCCCGGCCACGAGAAAGGCATGATCCTCCGGCAGAAAAGCCATGCCGTGCGGGGCCTCAGCCGGCGCGGTCGGCCAGGATGCTCCCACCTTGCCCGTGGCCAGATCGATGACGACCACGGCGTTCGCTTTCTTGATGCTCTGGAAGAGCCGCTCGTCCGCCGCGTCGAATCCCAGGTCCTCCGGCCCCTCGCCGCGGAGCTCGATGCTCGATTCCACTTTCGAGTCCTTGGGATTCACCACCCACAGATTCGTCGCGTCATCGTGATCGACATAGGCGAGGCCGGACTTGGGATTGAAGGTGATTAAATCCGCCGGACCGGACAGGGGAATTTTCGCCACTGGTTCCAGTTTCGCGGAATCCACGAGCACCACCTGCGGCGGCTTGCTCACCGCCACCAGATATTGCCCGGCGGCCGCGTTGACCGCTGATGCCTGCGCTGCGCCCGTCGCCACCGATTTCACCAGCTCATGTTTGTCGAGATCGATCACGTCCAGGGATCCATTGCCCGTGTGGGCCGCGAGCAACCGCCGCCCCTCCGCGTCGATCGCCAGGAAGTCGAATTTTCCATGCGTGCCTTTGAGGATCACCGGCGGTCCGGCCTTGAGCAGGTCTTCGGCGTGAAGGAAATTGCCGGCGGCGAAAAGCACGGTGGCGAAGGCGATGGCCAGCCAGCGAGTGGCGGCGGCGGCGGGGTGGAGTGAGAGGACCATGGATGCGGTATTTTCTTCGGGGATGTCGGAGAAGTCGTGATCGTGGACGAAGACGTCACAGGTGGCGAATCAACTCAATGTGACGGTTTCGTTATCTCAGCCGGCGCGCACCGAAAGCTCCCGATTCGCAGGTGTTTCGGCCGGCGGCAGCTTCGGCAAAATGAGGACAAACCTCGTCCATCCCGGTTCGCTCTCGACCAGCACCAGATCTCCGTGATGCGCCCGGGCTAACTCCCGCGAAAGGCTCAGACCGAGCCCCTGCCCGGGGATTTCACTGGAGTGTTCGCCCCGGAAAAAGCGCGTGAACAGCCGGGCCACGTGTTCCTTCGGAATGCCCGGCCCGGTGTTCGCCACGCGGACCTCCCACGTCGAGTCCTCCGCGACCAGGGCGATTCGAACGCGCCCTTTGGGAGAATTGTATTTCAACGCATTGTCCAAAAGGTTCATCAGCACTTGGGAAAGCCGCGGGCGATCCAGAAGTGCCGCCGCCGTGGTCGGCAATTCGCGTTCGAGCTCGATGCCCTGTTCTTCGAAGAGAATCCCGGCGTCATCCGCGCACAACGCCACCAGTTCCGCCAGGTCGCCCGGTTGCAGATCGAGTTTCAATTTACCGGCATCGGCGCGCGAGAGCAGCAGGAGACTTTCGGTGATCGCTGAGAGCCGCTTCGTGTCTTCCAGGATGGAAGACAACCCTTGCTGATTCTCCAGGTCTAGGGTGGGCGACCGCAGCAGAGCTTCGACACTCGTCCGCAGGACCGTGAGTGGCGTCTTCAGTTCATGCGAGGCATCCGCGCTGAAGCGGTTGGCTTGGTGAAAACTCTTCTCCAGACGGTCGAAAGTCTCGTTCAGCACCGTGCTCAGCCGGCGGATTTCATCCCGGGCGGGCGGAACCGGGATGCGCTGGCCGAGACCTTGCGCCGTGATGTGCTCGGCGAAATCGGCAATTTCCCGGATCGGAGATAGCGCCTTGCGTGCGATCAGACGGCTGCCCACCAGCACGCAGACCAGCACGATCGGCATCGTCACGAAATAGGTCATGGCTAATTCCTGGGCCAGTTCGTTGACCTCCTGCAGGTCCCCACCGATCCGCAGGGTCACCCCGTCTTTTTCAAACACTCCCACCCGCCAATGAGTCCCGCGGTGTGTGATCGAGCGGAATCCCGAACGAACATCCCGGAGAAAATCGTCATCCACGGATCTGGAGCGATAGAGCACGCGGCCATGACGGTCGATGACTTCCACAACGATCGCCGAGGACGTCGTCGGAAACCAGGTGCGGACCAGCTTTTCATTGTGACTCCAATCGAATGTCTTGCCGCCATAGTGGCGCCAATCGCGGAAGAATTGCTTCGCTGCCGCCGCCAGATCCTCGTCCAGTTCGATCCGCTCCTTGTGGTGCACGTAGAGGGCCCCTGCCGTTCCGCAGGCCAGCATTCCGGCAGCCACCACGCATGCGGACCAAAGGGCGATACGCGTGCCCAGCCGGAAGTGGATCATGCCGGCGTCTTCAGAAGGTAGCCGACGCCGCGCACCGTATGGAGCAATTTCACCTCGTGGCCGTCGTCGATCTTTCGCCGCAGCCGCTGGACGTACACGTCGACCACGTTCGTCCCCGTATCGAAGTGAAAATCCCAAACTTTCTCGATCAGATGCGTCCGGGAAAGCACCCGGCCCTTGCTCCGCATGAGGCATTCCAGCAGGGAAAATTCCCGCGGCGCCAGATCGATCCGCCCACCCGCCCGTGTGACGTCGCGCGTCAGCAGATTCAAGCTCAGGTCGTGGACGTTGAGCATCGTCACCAATTCCCGGCTCACCCGCCGCGTCAGCGTGTGCACCCGGGCGATCAGTTCATCCATGGCGAAGGGCTTGCCGAGATAATCATCGGCCCCGAGCATCAAGCCTTCGACGCGCTCCGAGACCTCACCGCGCGCCGTCAGCAGCAGCACCGGCACGGGGTTGCGCTGATCGCGCAGCATTTTCAGGATGCTCAGCCCGTCCCGCCCAGGCATCATGATATCCAGAATCAGCACATCGTACTGCCGTTCTCCCGCCAGATCCAGCGCCTGGTCACCTCGATGGACTTCGTCCACGACAAAGCCTGCCTCCCGCAAGGCGTTATGAATGTGGCTGGCGACCTTTTTTTCATCCTCAGCAAGCAAGATGCGCATAGGTCAAAATCGATTCGGCCGACGGAAGTGATCATCCGGCAGACGGATGCGAAAGCGAAGCAGAAAAGTCACGGCAGGTAGGCGCATCATCTGAGTGTCGCCCGCCGCGGCGCAACGGAATTCTTTTAACGAAACTGTCATCTGCCAGCAGCGCTGAATTGCTCCGCATTGCTATCCGGACGCATCGCGCAGGTTCGCGAGGATTTTCCAGTGGGGAAAAGAGGACCACGGATTACACGAATTACACGGATTGATTCCGCAGCGGAGGCTTTAATCCGTGTAATTCGTGTAATCCGTGGTCCAATTTTTCCGAGCCTGTTCTTCCGCGTGTTTTGTGGACAACTCCTTTTGGTTGCGGCTTCGCCGCTCTGCGTCCTTTGTGTTTTTTCCTCGTGCCCAAACTCCATTCGGGCACGCAATTAGGAGCGAAATTCCATTTCGCATGGCGGGGGTGTCCGCGGGTGGGCAACGAAAGCACCCACCGTGGGAGATGGACCCTCCTCACGAGCCGAAAACTCCCTCTGCGTCCCTCTCTCAAATCTCTGCGCCTCTGCGTTTTTCCGCACCCGTCGCCTTTGGTTGAACCGCGCTATTCCGCGAGCTCGAACTCCATCGCCGTCGCCGAAAAAGCAGGGAGCACCAGCCTGTCGCCATCCGCCTCCAGGTTCACCGTTTTCACCCGGTCCGGAGCGGTCCAGTGGTTCATCACCTCGATTTGCCGTGCATCCTGGGTGTCGCACACCGTCTGCGCACCACGCAGGTAGAGCGACTTGCCAAAACCTCGCGCCGTGATCTGCACCGGCTGCGGATTGCTCCCCGTGTTCACCGCAAAAAGGGTGATCGACGTCTTCTCCGGCGAGGCGCAGGCAAATACGTCCAGACGGCCCTCGCTCTCGACTTTCAGCGGCACCGGTCGCGCGTGCTGCGTATACAGATCCATCACGTAATGGCTCGGGCGCTTGAGGATGCCCGCGGGATTCGTCTCAAACGTCGCTCCGCAAAAACTGTTCGCCATGTTCGAGCGCGTCGCGATTTTCACCTTGTCGCTATGGCGCATCATCACGTGCAAATGGCGCGCATTGAGTAGCGCCGTCTCCAGCGTCATTTGCCTTCCTCGCATCAGCCCCCAATCTCCGCCGCTCACGTTCCATTCGGTAATGCCGATCTTCAGATGGCCGCAGCCCGGCGTCGTATCGATCATTTTCGAGAGCGCATTGAGGCGGGCATTCACCCCCGCCAGATCGCGCGTGTACTCGTGCGGACAAACAAAGGCCAGGTCCTTCCCGGCAACTTCCAGCAGTTCCTTCGCCGGGTAGGACGACAGGATCTCCACTCCCGCATCGGCCTCCTTGATGTGGTGAATGAATCCTTCGATCTGATTCAAATACTCGGGCTTGTCCCCGGCAATCTCGTTGCCCACCTGCCAATAGTGCACGCCATACGGCGCCGGATGTCCGTTCGCCGCCCGTTTCGCCCCCCACGTCGTCGCGGCCTCGCCATTGCAATACTGCACCAGATCGCCCGCACTCTGCGCCCCGTCGCCCAGGCTCACGCAGATCAGCGGCTCCGCCCCGACCGCCTCGCAAAACTGGCAGAATTCATCGATACCCACGTCGTTCGGGTCAATCCGACCCCAATTCTGATTCCGGAACGGCGTGCGCGCATCGCGATCGCCAATCCCATTCTTCCACCGGTACCCGCCGGGATCGATGATCGAACCGCCCCAACGAATGATCGGCGGATGCAAGTCCTTGACCAGGTCCACCACATCCCGCCGCCAGCCGCGGACATTGTCTTCCGGCATCAGCGAAAGCTTGTCGGCCCAGAGATTGCCCTGTCCCTGGACCTTCAATTCGAAAACGACGCGATCCGTCTGGCCGCGCGACTTCATCGTCACCGAGAGCTTCCGCCACGAGTCCGAAACCTCCGGCAACGGTGCGCTCGCCAGCGTCATCCACGAACCATCCGGAAGCAGCGTCTTCAGCGAAACCGTCGCCGCGAGCGCGGAACCGTGAGCACGAAAATATCCGGAGAAATGATAAGTCATCCCCGTCTTCACCGCGAGATCGCTCTGGGTCACGACGCCCGGAGAATTGGCCGTGGCCGTCAATTTCGCGCAACCGGTGCCATTGTAAGGCCGCTCGTGATCGTAAGCCCAGGTCTTGTTCGCGTCCCACCGCCGGTCGCAGAAATCCGGCGTGCCATCGAAATAGTATTGCGGCGACAACGGCTCGACCCCTTCAAACGAACGATCGTTCAGCATCTCCGCCCACATCGCCGGCGCCACATCATCGAGCAGCTCGATGAAATTCCCAAAGAGCAGGGGACTGACCCGCCCATCGTGGATCGATTCCGCATGGACCGTGATGCCGAGCGGCTCCTCAGCAAACCCTGGAGACCCCGCCGCAAAAACCATCGCAGCAAAAATGGCCGCGCCGGCTCGACGGCGCCAGAGATTGAGAGTCAGTCGTGTCGGGGGCATTCTCTTCGTGTTCATCGGGGATGCATCAGTTCAAATCGGGTAACTCTGCCCGTCGACTGAAATTGGACACGAAATGAAAACCGGCTCCGTGGTCCAATTCCTCTGGCTCCTCGTGCCCAAACCATTTGGATGCCCGTGCGGCCCGCACCACGTCATAAGGAGCGAAATTCCATTTCGCATGGCGGGGGTGTCCGCGGGTAGGCACGCCGATTCCCCCGAAGACCCTCCCACGAGCCAAAAACACCCTCTGCGGCCCTCTCTCGAACCTCTGCGCCCTCCGCGTTTCTCCATCTCCATCGCCTCCGGTTGCGACTCCGCCGCGCTAGCAATCCGCTGTCACGATTTCCGCCACCCGCATTGACCACTACAGACAGGCTCAACATGGACTATCTTCCTTAAACTTGCCGCCGCCCTCGCTCCGCACTCCCTCCGAAGCCCGCGATTCGCACCGACGCACCATCCACATGCCAGTCCCGCCAACCCCTCGGATCTCGGTGCATCCGCCGCTCCAAGAGCCTCCGAACCTGAAATCCGTCACGCGGATCGACAAGTGGCTTCCGATTTACCTCCGCCAGAACGGCCTCTCATTGCGGAGCCTTTCCCTGTCGCTCCTCGAAGCGGCCATCCGCCGCAAAAACGTCCATTGGCCTCTTTTGATTGCCCGCTACCTCCGGGGAAAGGACGTCCTCGACGTCGGCTGCGGGCGAAGCTTGTACGGCGTCACCTTCCTCTTCGCCGGCGCGAAAAGCTACACCGGCGTGGACCCCACGCTGGATCTCGACTCCAACGTCATTAAAGACTCCAGCGGGCTGCACGGCCGATTCGAAGCCTCGCCTTGGACCCCGCGCCGTCTCATGGACCGCCTTCCCGGCCTCGCCTACATCTCCGGCCTCACCTCCGATCTTCCACCCGGTTCCACCTTCGACGTCCTCGCCATGCACAACGTCACCGAGCACCTCATGGAAATCGACCAGACGTTCGCCGAGTTCGCCAAGCTTATCCGGCCCGGCGGTCGCATCGTCTTCCGCCACCCGAATTATTACTCCTGGGGCGGTCACCACCTGCACCCGCGCACCCTCGACGAAATCATCGACGACGATCCCCGGCAGACCCCTTACATGGACTGGGAACACCTTCGTGACCGCCCGGACTGGCCCGAAAAAATCGCCCTCAAACAAAACCGTATCCGTCTGGGCGACCTGCGGGAACTCGTGGCGCGGCACTTCGACATCGAACTCTGGCAAAGCGAGCGGTCATCGAAGATCGAAGGCGCCGAGCGCCTCACTCCGGAGATCCTCGCCAGCCATCCCGACTTCACCGAAGAAGAAATGCTCACCCAGGCAATTCTCTGCGTCGCCCGCAAACCCACAGGGCACGCACTCGAGCATTGGGAACATGAAGCGATTGGGAGCATGAAGCAGTAAGTGCCTCGAGCCTGCGCGCCAGCGTTTTGGAGTGCGCCAGTGCTCTGGCGCTTTCGGATCGTCCACGGGTTTGCGCCAGCCTCGTGCCCGCCTTGCTCTCTTTCAAAAACGGCAGGGCATGCTGCCAGTCCGGCCTGGCCGATACGCCAAAAACTCCAGCACTCTCCGCTTCCGCCGGATTTTGTTTCGAAGCTCGATTGGGTTGCGTTCAATAAATGAATTTGGAGCGCCTTTATTGCTTTGGCGCATTAATCCATCGGCATTTTTGAACTTCCCTCTCGCCTTGCTCCTTAGAAACCTCTTTCAATTTCCCAAATCCTAGTTGGATGTAGTTAGTTTGGTTCGGAACTACACTCGTATCTACGCTGAAGCCCTTTATATGAGCCGAGTTTTCCATAGCGACTCCTACAAGGCCGCCCGTGGCAAACGCACGAGCGTTATCTCCCGCCGTTGGGTTATACTCTAGACCAGGAAAGGCGATGTGGAGTGGCCCTGGTGCAGCCTCGTAAGAATAAAAACCGCCACGAGGCACAAGCCGCGGGAGCGGTGTATTATTCACCAACAGAGAGGTTCCGGGATTCGCTGAGCCGACGAAACCTGGCAGCCAATAGATAAGCACCATGCCGTTGCCGCTATGGGGATCTAGTGCCCCTGATTTATTAGCCTCGCGATAGTGTGGACCGCTGGCGCAGCCGGATAGCAGGGCAATCGCGAGTGTTGCAAAAACTAGAGATTGCCTCACCAAAATATTCCCTCGGAACATGGATATGAGACTTTCCTGCTTAGTGGTCTTCGTTGCGGTGAACATCTTCATTGGTCGCTTGGAGGCTGGGGAACCGGGCTTTCAAGCGATTCCCCGAGACGATCTCCCCGGATGAACGCTACGTTTTATTGAGTCTCGCGCAATAGGGTGACAGCTTCACAGCCCGGAGGGCTGCCGGACCGTAGCCCCGGATAACATCCGGGGATCAGGCCCGTGGCACCGCCTTCACCCCGGAGGGGTGGCGGACCGCAGCCCTTTGTCTGATGCTCTCGGTCCAGCACCCCTGCCGGGGTGCATCCGTTGCAGGGACGGGGTTCCGGGGATGTTATCCCCGGCTACGCTCCGGTCAGCCCTCCGGGCTGCAAAGGCGTCACCCTATTGCGCGAGGCTCAATAATGACTGATGCAAGACAGCCCGGTGCCGAGATTATCGGTAAACGGAAGCTTTCCGAATCTTTGGAAGATAGAGAAAACGTTCTCGATGATGTAGAATTCGGCAAGGCTTACGCGCAGTTAGACGATAGCCTTGATGAAGTGGGAAAAGAGGCCTTGAACAAGCAGCAAGTAGCCTGGTTAAAACAACGGCAAGAGTTGACAGATCAAGACGAACGCAAAACTTTCACAGCATTACGAGTTTCGTGTCTACGAGCGCGTCTCGGCAAACAAGCGCCGCGCACCATTCCTTGAGCCACATTTGGCGGGATATCATTTCGGGATCCGAAAAGGGTGGCAACGCGACTTCCCTAATGGCGCCCTGAACTTGCCGAGCCGGAATTGACCGGAGCATTTCACGAACTTTTTCAGTGATAGTCCCGCCTTGGGGCAACGCCGAAGGCGTTCAATCACTCAGCCCAGGGTTGGCGCGAGGAACGAGCGCCTACCCTGGGTTACTTTAAATAGCGGCCCAACTCTGAAAGAGTTGCATCCTCGGAAGTGCCAGATCCAGTCAGAGTGCATGACACGCCCTGATTAAGCTAAGAGGGCCGTATTTTTTCCTTTCGACCTTGACATCGGCACCCAAAGTCCCAAAGGCCGTTGCATGAAACACCCATCGTCGGATACCTACTTATTGTCCGGCCCGCGTCACGAAGTTTGGACCCCGGCTGGGACGCTGGCCACCGATGGACACCGCCTTTTCGGAGAAAGACCGCCGCGTCGAAATTCCACCCCCTCCTCAAGTCCCAAGTCTCAGGTTTCGAGCCACGCTCCCCGTCAACAAACCGCCTTTCGCTCCAGGGTAACTCCCGCGAATTTCCGAAAAAAGTCATCATTTATCTACATACCGCTGGCCCAACTGCCTGACCCGAATCCTTCCTTCGAAACACGCCTCAAAATCCGCCCATCCTCGGCGCGGCCCGCTTCCTTTCGCGAGTCGCCCGCTTCGCCGGACTTGGAGGTTGCCGCGCAGCCGTTTCCTGTTTCATCCTGCCCTTCCGCGAAAAAACCCTGACGCATTTTCCCATGACCCCTTCCATTTCCACTGCTTTTCCCGCTGAGCGGATCCTCCTTGGCCCCGGCCCCAGCCCCGTCTCGCAACGTGTCCTCCGCGCCCTGGGCGCTCCCACCCTCGGCCATCTCGACCCGCAATATCTCGCCATCATGGACGAAACCTGTGCGCGCCTGCGCGAGGTTTTCCGCACGAAAAATGCCCTCACCTTTCCCGTCAGCGGCACCGGCATGGCCGGGATGGAATGTGTTGCCAGCAATCTCATCGAGCCCGGGGACGAAGTCATTGTCGGGCTCAACGGCGTTTTTGGGTCACGCATGAAAGACGTCATGGAACGCTGTGGTGCGACCGTCCACGCTCTCGAAGCGCCGTGGGGCGAAATCATTTCGCTGGAGCAACTCCAAGCCGCCCTCGTCCAGCATCCCAAGGTGAAACTCGTGGGATTGGTCCATGCCGAGACGAGCACCGGTGCGCATCAACCGCTCGAAGGATTCGCCGACGCCGTCCACGCGCAAGGGGCGCTCCTGGCCATCGATTCCGTCACCAGCCTGGGCGGCCACGAACTGCGCGTGGACGACTGGGGCATCGACGCCATTTACAGCGGCACCCAGAAGTGTCTGAGCTGCCCGCCGGGACTTTCCCCGGTCAGCTTCGGCGAACGCGCCCTGGCGCGAATGGACGCGCGGAAGACCAAAGTGCAGTCCTGGTATCTCGACGTCTCGATGCTCCGCAAATACTACACCGGCGGCGGCGGTGGCGGCCGCGTTTACCATCACACCGCTCCGGTCAATATGACCTACGCGCTCCACGAGGCCCTCGGAATCATCCTCGAGGAAGGCCTCGAAAATCGCATCGCCCGGCATGAACAAATGCACAAACGACTCCGCGCCGGACTCGAAGCGATGGGCATAACCTACGTGCCCAAGCGTTCCCTCCACACGCTGAACTGCGTCAATATCCCCGCCGGCGCCGATGACGCCGGCACCCGCCGTCGCTTGCTCGAAGAATACGGCATCGAGATCGGTTCCGGTCTCGGAGTCATGGCGGGCAAAGCCTGGCGGATCGGCCTCATGGGCCACGGCGCCACCGTCCGCAATGTCGATCTCCTCCTCGCGGCGCTGCGCGAGATTCTGCGCTAAGCTTTCGCATGCCCGCCTCCGTTCTCCAGCGCCTTGCGTCGATGTTGCCGCCGGCGCGTTTCCTGGAGCGTCCCGAGCAGCTCGCCGCCTATGAGAGCGACGGGCTCACCGCCTTTCGGGCGCGTCCGTCTGCCGTGGTCATTCCGGAAACCGCCGATGAAGTGGTCGCGCTGGTCCGCTTCTGCCACGCCGAGCGGCTGCCGTTTGTCGCCCGCGGGAGTGGGACGAGTCTTTCCGGCGGTTCGTTGCCGGTGGAAGGTGGAATCGTCATCGCCCTCAACCGCCTGAACCGCATTCTCAAGCTCGATCCCGTGCAACGCATCGCCGTCGTCGAGCCGGGTGTGGTCAACCTCGACGTCACCCAGGCCGCCGCTCCCTACGGCCTGCATTTCGCGCCTGATCCTTCGAGCCAGTCCATCTGCACCATTGGCGGCAACATCGCCTTCAATTCCGGCGGCGCGCATTGCCTCAAGTACGGCATGACTTCCAACCATGTCCTCGGCATCAAAGCCGTGCTCGGGACCGGCGAAGTGGTGGAATGGGGTGGGCCGAGCCGTGAAACGGTCGGGCCGGATTGGTGCGGCCTCTTCACCGGCAATGAAGGTCTCTTCGGCATCGCCCTCGAAATCACTCTCCAGCTTCTTCCCCGCGCGGAATGCTTTCACACCGTGCTCGCTGGTTATCGCACCTTGGAGCAGGCCGGCGACGCTGTCTCCGCCGTCATCGCCAGCGGTCTCCTCCCCGGCGCGATCGAAATCATGGATGCCCTTGCGCTCGAAGCCGCGGTCGCGGCGGTTCACGCCGAGTATCCACCCGGTTGCGAAGCCGTCTTGATCGTCGAACTCGAAGGACCGCGCGAGGTGGTCGCGGCCGACCGCCAGCGCCTCGACCAAATCATCGCCGCCAGCCAGCCCGTGGAAGCGCGTCCCGCACGCGACGCCGCGGAGCGCATGGCCATTTGGAAAGGACGCAAGAGCGCCTTCAGCGCCGTCGGCCGCCTTTCGCCCGATTTCATCGTCCAGGACGGTGTGGTGCCGCGGCGGCGCTTGGGCGAAGCGCTGCGCCGCATCGGAGAATTGGCGAAGGGCTCCGGGCTCCGGGTCGCCAATGTCTTCCACGCGGGCGATGGCAATCTGCATCCGCTGATCATGTTCAGCGGCCGTGAACCTGGAGCGCTCCAGCGCGCCGAGGCGCTCGCCGGATCGATCTTGAAAATGTGTGTGGAAATGGGTGGCTCGATCACCGGCGAACACGGAGTCGGAGTCGAAAAGCGCGACTTCCTGCCGGCGATGTTCTCCGCCGATGAGATCGATTGTATGAGCCGGTTGCGCGCCGCCTTCGATCCCGACGGTATTGCCAATCCCGGAAAAATGTTTCCCGTTTCCGGTGCACCATCGCTCCAGCAACACGGCCTGCATCCGCTGGAAAAAGCGGGTGTGATTTCCCGCGAATGAATCCCGTCCTCACACCGCAATCATTCGAGGAGCTCGCCGAAATGGTCCGCGCGACGCCGCGCCTCCTGGCGGTTGGCGCGGGCACCAAGCCGTGTTTGTCCGCGGTCGATGCCGTGCGGCTGTCGACGGCGCGTCTGAACGGCATCAGCGAATACGATCCGAGCGAATTTACCTTCACCGCCGCAGCCGGCACACCCGTGCGCGACATCGCAGCCGCGCTCGCAGAACGCGGCCAGTACCTGCCCTTCGATCCCTTGCTCGTCGACGCCGGTGCCACCCTCGGCGGCACTGTCGCTGCGGGATTGAGCGGACCGGGCCGCTTCCGCTTCGGCGGCCTGCGCGATTTCATTCTCGGGGTCCGCTTTGTCGATGGCCTCGGCCGCCTCCTGCGCATGGGCGGCAAAGTGGTCAAGAACGCCGCCGGATTTGATCTTCCAAAATTTTTCGTCGGCAGTCTCGGTCGCTTCGGTGTGCTCGCCGAACTGACTTTCAAAGTATTCCCGCGTCCCGCTTCCGCGCTGACCTTGCGCCTGGTCGCACCCACGTTGGAGGATGCGGTGAAACTCATGACCGAAGCCGGAAGTTCCCGCTTTGAATTTGATGCTCTCGATCTGGCGCCGGATGGGACAGCCGTGCTCGCCCGGTTGGCTGGGCCGGCGGATGCACTCCCAGCTTTGACCCGCGAAATCTTCACCCGCTGGCCCGGAGAAATCCTCTCCGAGGCAGAGGCCGAGCGCACGTGGAGTGATTTGCGCGAATTTCGTTGGGTGGACTCCAGCCAGTCGTTGGTGAAAGTCGCCTTGTCACCGGCTTCCGTTTCGGCGCTTGGCCAGTGGGTGCGTTCACTCGAGGGCGGGCAAATGCACGTGAGCTCGGGTGGAAACCTTGGCTTCATCTCGGCTGCCCAGGTGTCCGGCCTCGACGAGCGGCTTCGCGAACTCGGCCTCTCCGGTATCACCTTGCGCGGCGAGGGCCCACTCTGGCTCGGCCGCCGTACGCATCCCGAGATCACCCAGGCGGTGAAAAAGGCCCTCGACCCGGTAAACCGTTTTCCGACTCTCGACGACTGATGTTCCACCAAATCCCCACCGAAACTCTTGGACCGCTTGGCGAACCGATGGCCCACGCCGTGGAGACCTGCGTGCATTGCGGCTTCTGCCTGGCCGCTTGTCCGACCTATCGCGAATTGGGCCAGGAGATGGATACGCCGCGTGGCCGCATCATCCTCATGAAGGAAGTGCTCGAAGGCACTTTGCCCGTGGCCAATGCCCAACCCCATATCGACCGCTGCCTGGGCTGCCTCGCCTGCGAACCGGCCTGCCCGAGTGGCGTGCCCTATCGCGATCTCATCAGCCCGTTCCGCGCGCTCATGCAATCGCAAATGCCGCGCACGCCCGGCGAACGCCTGCGCCGCTTTCTCGCCGGACAGACGATTCCTTTTCCGGAGCGCTTTCGCCTCGCCGCCTTGTTCGGGCGATTGGGTAAGCTGCTGCGCCCGCTGGTGCCCTCGGTTCTGCGGCCGATGATCGATCTGATTCCGGACGAAATTCCGCCTGCGCAACGCTGCCCGACGGTCACGCCGGCTCGCGGCGAACGCCGCGCCCGCGTGGCCTTGCTCGCGGGTTGCGCCCAGCAGGTGCTCGATCCCGACATCAACCTGGCGACGATCGAAGTGCTGGCGCGCAACGGCGTCGAGGTGGTCGTGCCGTCGGGGCAGGGCTGCTGCGGAGGGCTCGCCTGGCACACCGGCGACCTGCGCGCCGCCCAGGTTTTCGCCCGCCGCAATCTCCAGGCGTTTCCTGCGGATGTGGACGCCATTCTTACCAATGCCGCCGGCTGCGGCTCGGCGATGCACGAATATCATCTCGTGCTCCGAGGCACCGCGGACGAAGCCCGCGCCGATGAGTTTCGACGCCGGGTGGTTGACGTGAGTGTATTTCTCCAGCGCCTCGGTTTGCGCGAATTGCCGCCCGCATCTCCGGACGGCGGTTCATCCCTGAAGATCGCTTATCACGACGCCTGCCATCTCGCGAACGCCCAGGGCGTCTGCCAGGAACCGCGCCAACTGTTGCGCAGCATCCCCGGGGTCGAACTTTGCGAACTCGTGGATGCCCAGATTTGTTGCGGCAGCGCCGGCACCTACAATCTCGACCAACCGGAAATCGCCGCGTCACTCGGTGAAAAAAAGGCCCGGGCCGTCATCGCCACCGGCGCGGAAGTGGTGGCCTCCGGCAACATTGGCTGCCTCACCCAGTTGCGCCTGCATCTCGCCCGGCTCGGCTCTCCGATGCAGGTCCGCCATACCATGCAAGTCTTGCGCGATTCCTATGGCGAGGGGACGTGAAGTTAAGAAGCCGCCGCAGGTTTCAATGCGCGCGTGGCGAGATACATCGGGGAATGCTGGTTGAGCGGCGTGACCTCGTCGGCCCAATCGTCTTCGTAGAATCCCACGAGGACAAATCCCGCGGCCAGTTGTCCACCGATCTGGGCGGTGAGCGAATGGCTGAAATTGACCGCTTCACCGCTCTTGAGCCAGCGCTCTTTCGCGACCGGATTCGGGTTCGTCAGGTCGGAGTAGGGAAGCCGATATTTGACGATTAGTTGGCCGCTGGCCAGAGCCTCATCGTGATCGAAAAGAAAGAACAGAGGATTGATGAAGCCGGCGAGAAGCGCGCCGCCCGGGCGCAGGACGCGGAAGCATTCCCGCCAGACGGGACGAACGTCCTCGGCAAAGACATTGGAGACTGGATGAAAGATGAGATCGAAGCTTTCATCCCGCAGCACCGAGAGGTCAGCCATGTTGCCGCGAAGGCAGGTGACTGGGAGTCTTTCCCGGTCGGCGACCAAACGGTCGCGGGCGAGTTGCTCTTCGGAAAGATCGAAGCTGGTGAGGCGCGCCCCCGCTGCGGCCAGGATCGGGGCCTGCTGGCCGCCGCCCGAGGCGAGGCAGAGCACGTCACTTCCCGATACGTCACCGAACCAGTCACGCGGTACCGGGATGTTCGGGGTGAGAACCACTTCCCAGTCGCCGGCCCGCGCGCGAGCGATCGTCGCTTCGTCCACCGGAATGCTCCAGCGGCAGCCGTTGCGTGCCTCCCGGTTCCAGTCCGCGCGGCTGCGTTCCAAAATGTCGATCGCGGAGGTGTCATCGGGGCGTTCCATGCGCATGGTTTTCCCTGATGTTGCAGCCGGGGTAAAGCGGGATGGTTTCCCGCGGCCCTCCAAAATGCCAACAAGGGCGGCTTCGAGCTTGTCAGCGGGCGTTCTTTCGCATGAGATACAACGCATGAGATTCAGCTGGCTGCTATTCTTTCTGGCGTTCGGTGGCGTAGCGGCAGTTCAGGCCCAACAAGCCACCCTTGGCGTCGCCATGGGCACGTCCATCAATGCGGGCAATCCGACGTTTGCCGATGGGGATGGGCCTGGTCTTTTTGCAGGGATCGATGCCAGCGGTTCTGCCCACCGGTCGTTGATGACGTTCGACGTGAGCAGCATTCCCTTGGATGCCACGATCATAAGCGTCCAATTGACGATGACGCTCGCTCAAGTGACCAGCGGTGGCCCTTCGCCGGTGACGATCGAGTTGCATGACATTTTGAAAACTTGGAGCGCCGGGACGGCTGGCGCGGGGAAGACGATCTCGGGAAGCGGAGGGGGCTTTACTGCCGGAACCGGCGACGCCACCTGGAGCGACGAAGCGAATCCATCGACCCCGTGGACGAATCCCGGCGGCGACTTTTCTTCCACCGTGAGCGGCTCGACTTCCGTGAGCAGCACCCTTACGTCCTACACATGGTCGAGTGCGCAGATGGTCGCCGATGTGCAGAATTGGGTGGATAATCCGTCGGACAATTTCGGCTGGGAAATCATCAATGACTCCGCGGTGAGCAAGTCGGTTTACGTCTTCGACAGCGGCGCGGCCAGTTCGAATCAGCCTTCGTTGGTGGTGGACTACACCGTGCCGGAGCCGAGTGCGGGCTGGCTGGCGGGAATGGGGATCGTGGCTGCACTTTTGTTTTGTCGGTGGCGCG
The DNA here is from genome assembly GCA_036501065.1 of Chthoniobacter sp. Classification (GTDB taxonomy): domain Bacteria; phylum Verrucomicrobiota; class Verrucomicrobiia; order Chthoniobacterales; family Chthoniobacteraceae; genus Chthoniobacter. Next base: position 51,159 of record DASYAY010000064.1, read on the forward strand.
AATTCGCCAGCCAGAGAAATCGTGGTCTTCTTTCCGGCGTTTAGAGACGCCTGAATGCCCGCATGTTCAGGCGGCCTCCGATACCCAGAGGTTTTACCCTGATCGAGCTGCTGGTAGTGATCTCGATCATCGCCATCCTGGCTGGTTTGTTGTTCGCCATTTTGGGGCCGGTCAATCAATTGCGCGACCAAGCCAACAGCGCGTCGCGCCTGCGGCAATGGGGCGTGGCGCTGGGAGCCTATGTGGCGGATAACAATGGCTCGCTGCCGCGGCGCGGGCAAGGGGTGCAGGCGGTGCAACAGCTCAGCCGGCCGACCGATTGGTTCAATGCGCTCCCGCCGTATCTGGGCCAGCCCGGGTACGGCCAACTGATCAGTGCCGGGCAACGTCCGGCGGCGGGCGCCAACTCGATCTTCGTCCGGCCGGGAGCGAAAGATCCCGGGGGTATTGCCTTTCTCGGCTACGCCATGAATATGAACTTATCGCCGTGGAATCTGACGAATGCGACGATGCTTTCGCAAGTGGCGCATCCTTCGCTGGTCGTCTTTCTCGCGGAGGGTACGGGCCAGTATTCGAGCACCTACCCTTCGAGGCAGCCCTACAGTTGCCAGGCGCCTTTTCGCGGCCAGGGAGATATCCTTTTCCTGGATGGCCACGTCGGCTCTTTTTCCGCGACTTACCTGGGTGTCAACAAAGGCGACCCGGGACGGCCGGACGTGAGCTGGCTCACCGGCACGGTGAGCGACGCCCAAGCGGCACAATATTGAGGCATTTAGGAACTATGATTTAGCATCTCCTTCTTCTTCCTCGCGCTTCTCGAATTTTCATTCGCCCATGATCTCCAAATCTCTCTCCAGTTTTCGCCTCGCCTCTTTTCTTCGATGCCTGCTCGTGGTGGTTGCGGTCCTCTCCTTTTGCGCCGCTCGGGCTGAGGATCGCCGGCCGGTTCGCGTTGCGGTCATCGGTGGCATGACCATGAGCGGGATGTGGGACAAGCTGGCGGCGCAATTCGAGGCGGATACGGGTTGGAAAGCGCAGCTCGTCATCACGGGACCAAAGGATGTCATTTCAGAGCCATTCAAGCGCGGGGAGATCGACGCGCTCACCATGCACAGCAGCGACAAAACCACCGACTTGGTGGCCAACGGCTTCGGAGTCAACCTCCGGCCTTGGGCGCGCAATGAGCATACGATCCTCGGGCCGCCGAGTGATCCGGCGGGAATCCGTGGAATGAAGGACGGCGCCGCGGCTCTGAGAAAAATCGCCGAAGCGCACGCGCCGTTCGTCGATTTTTATGGACCCGGCAGCCGCGAACTCACCCACAAGCTCTGGGAGCGTGCCGGGCTCAAGCCGCAAGGGGATTGGGTGCTGAAGGACGAGAGCAATTCGCCGCAGGAGATCGTAGCCTTTGCCGAGAAAAAGCAGGCTTACGTGGTGGTCGGGCGGATTCCGGTGACCGATGGCAAGATGCCCCTCGGACACATGGAGGTGCTGGTGCAAGGTGATCCGGAGATGCGCCGCCCGTATGTGATCATGGAAGCCAACCCGCAAAAATTTCCGCAGGCCAATACCGCCGGGGCGCGTGCGCTGGCGGATTGGTTGACCGGCGATGCCGGACAGAAATTCCTCCTCGCCTATGGGAAGAAAGAGCCGGGCGGCATTCCACTCTTTTACCCGATCCGCGTGCCTGGCGAAGAAGCCGAGGCGGCGGGAAAGTAAACGACACAGCCCATTATTTGGAACTATGAAAGTCGCGCTTCTCGTCTTGCTGGCTTTCTTTTGCACCGTTTCACTGCACGCCAATGTCGCGGTCTGCCCGGCGGCTCACGACACCTCGCTGGATGCGGGAGATGTAAACAATAGCGACGGCGGCGGTCCGGCCTTTTTTGTCGGAACGGATGGCGACGACGAGACGCACCGGGCGTTGATCAGCTTTGATCTCAGCAGCATTCCAGCGGGGTCCACCATTACCAACGTGCAGCTCGTTTTGACCCTTTCGAACGTGGCCGGCGGCGGTGGCGGCGGTGGTGGCACTGAGCCGAGCAACGCGACGATCAGCCTCTATGCGCTCACGCGGAGTTGGGGCGAGGGAACGTCCGAGAGCGACGCCTTGGGCGTCAACGGCACCGGGCACGGCGCTCCCGCAAGTGCCGGCGATGCCACTTGGGATGCCGCCATGTTCGACGAAACAAACGGCCTGTGGGCGAACCCCGGCGGCGACTTCAACAGCACAGCCAGCGGATCGCTCTTTCTGAACGGCAACATGGTCAACACCGCATTCACCTGGCTCTCCACGCCGCAAATGGTGGCGGACGTGCAGGGCTGGCTGAACAATTCCGCGACGAATTATGGTTGGATCCTCATCAATGCCGACGAAACGGATCCGCGAACGCTTTACGGTTTCTACAGTCGCACTTGGTCCACTTTTCCCGGTGCACAGGGACAGGCCAATTTCGAGCCGGCGTTGCAGGTCACCTTTACGCCGCCGGGCGTGCCGGTGCCGCCGTGGGCCTCGTGGGCCGGCCTTGCTGCCGTCGCCTTCGTCAGCCTGCGCGCCTTGCGGCGCAATGGTTCGTCGCGGGAAGCCTCGTTTCCGCTTTCCTAGCCGCGAAGGAGTTTGCGCAAGCGACGCCAGCTTGGCGCCGCGGCCTTCTCCGTCGCTGCGGACATGGCGTGATATTCGGCGAGCACTTTGCGTCCGAGTGGAGTCACCTGGGTGCCGCCGCCCAGGCGACCGCCGCGGGCCAGTTCGACCAGTGGCTTGGTGAATTGTGTGTTCATCGTCCGGGCCAGGGCGAGCGCTTTGACATACGACATCCGCATGTCCGCGGCGGTGCGGTTGAGGCTGCCGGTCGTGAGCAGTGATTCCAGCAACTGGGCTTTGCCAGGGCCGAAGGCATCTTCTTCTCCGTTGACGATGCGCAGGCGGACTTTCAGAGCAGGGGGTGTCATGCTGATCTTCCGAGGATCATACAGCTTCGAGTCGGGTTCTGTCACGCGAAAGGCGAGGAGTGGCCATGGCGGACGGCCCGACTCATGCCAAAGCCTCGCGACATCGCCCGCCGAACAAGCTTCCAATTTTCGGTCAGCGCCCGGATTCTGAAATCATATGCTCTCCCGTTTTTTCCCTCATCTCGTTCTCGCCATTTTCCTCGGTTGCGTCGTGCAACTTCACGCCGAAACGCCGGCGATTCCAAAGCAGACGGAATCCGACCCGAACCTTCCGCCGAAGGGCGGGAACTGGAGTTTGCGCGAGGCGACGGTGACGGACCCGAGCTTGCCGCGGGTCTTGTTGATCGGTGACTCGATCACGAACAGCTACCTCGAACCGGTTCGCAAGGCGTTGGCGGGAAAGGCGAACATCGATGCCTGGATCACGCCGACGACGCAGGCGGACAAATCGCTGCCGAAAACGATCGCCGCCATTCTCGCGTGGCAGAAATATGCGGTCGTCCATTTCAACCTGGGCCTGCACGGTTGGCAGGCCGGACGGATTCCCGCAGGCCAATATGAGCCGCTCACGCACCAGCTCGTGGAGGACCTGCGAAAGGGCGCGCCACAGGCCACGCTCATCTGGGCAACGATCACGCCGGTGACGGTGAAAGGCGAACCGGAAAAGATCAATCCGGACATTCAGCCGATCATCGAGGAGCACAATCGGATGGCTCTGGAGGTGATGAAAGCCGAGGGCGTGCAGATCGATGATTTGGCCGGGTTGATGGCGAAGAATCTGCCACTCGCTGCGGGTGATATGTTTCACTGGAAAGCGCCGGGCGTTGCGCTGCTCACGGAATCGGTGACCAAATCGATCACCGCGGCACTGGATCAGCAAAAAAAGTAAGCATGAAATTGCGTGGCTGCATCGTCCTTGGACTGGCGCTGCTGGGGTTCGCTTGGGCGGCAGATGAGCCGGGCGATCTCGATTTGCGCGGGTCATTGCAGCCGGCTCCACTGACGGCGCAGTTCAGCGAACTGGATTACTATGTCTGGTGCGGGTCCATGGTTCGCGACGATGCCGGAAAGTGTCATCTATTCTACTCACGCTGGCCGCGAAAGCTGGGATTCGATGCGTGGGTGACGCACTCGGAAATCGCCCACGCCGTGAGTGATAATCCGCTCGGTCCCTATCATCCCGTGGATGTGGCGCTCCCGCCCCGGGGAAAGGAATTCTGGGATGGCCTTTGCACTCACGATCCGACGGTCATGCGCTTCGGTTCGAAGTATTATCTCTATTACATGGGTGATACGGCGGAGCATCCCTTGGGCGATTCGCCGAGCATCGCCGAAATGAAGGAACGGCGCTGGGTCCAGCGAAACAACCAGCACGTGGGAGTGGCCGTGGCCGACAGCCCGAATGGCCCGTGGCAGCGCATGGACCAACCGCTCGTTTCGCCGACGCCGGGCTTTTACGACGCCCTTTGCTGCACCGATCCGACGGTGACGGCGCGTCCCGGCGGCGGCTATGTGATGGTCTATAAAGGCGTGGCCGACAAACGCCCGCTTCCCTTCGGCGGTCCGGTGGTCTTGCTGGCCGCGACGAGCGATAGCCCGACCGGCCCGTTCACGAAGCAACCGGAGCCGGTATTTCGCAAAGAAGGCGTTCCGTTCGCCGCCGAGGACCCGTTCATTTGGAATGATGGCCGGCGCTGTTGGGCGATCATCAAGGACCAAGGTGGCTATTACACCGAGCAAGGAGGAAAAGGGAGATCGCTCGTCCTCTTTGAGTCAGCCGATGGGCTGGCCTGGCAACTCGCGAAGCATCCATTCATCACCACACCGGAAGTGACCTGGACCGATGGCCGGCACGAAAGGCTCGCCCAACTCGAGCGCCCGCAAATCTGGCTGGAGAATGGCCGGCCGGCGGTTCTCTTCTGCGCGGCGGATCGCACGCCCAATCGCTCGGCTTCTTTCAATCTGCAAATCCCGCTGAAGAAGCCGGGAGAATGAAGGAAAGTTGTCACCAAGATTTGGCTTCGCGAGTGTCGGCCCTGTGGTAGGGATGAGGGCTATGATGCGACGTTTTCTCCCGATTTTGATGCTCGCGCTCCTCGCCGTGGCCGGGGCGCGAGCCGAACAGGATCTCTACAACCCGCTGGCGGTCGGCTTGCGCTGGGATGTGGATGTGGAGATGAAGACACCCGGAGGCGGCATCATCAAGGGTTCGGCGGTGCGCGAGATCACGGGGACGGAGACGATCAATAAGCTCGATTATTTTGTGGTGAAGACGTCATTCACCGGCCTGCCGAACATGAAGGACATGACGATGTACCGGCGAAAAACGTCGCGTGGTGTTTACGCCATCAACGCGCTGGACAAGGAGCACCGGGAATTCATGGAAGCCGCTCTGCCGTTGACCGTGGGCCAATCGTGGAAAACGATCATTTTCACTTCGGTCGTTGTCAGTGCCGTGGAATCGAAAGAGTCGGTGACCGTCGGCGGCAAGACCTATGACGATTGCGTCAAGGTCAACTACAAGACGGAGAACGGGCCCAGCGGCACCTACTACCAGGCGCCGGATGTGGGCAACGTGCTGGAGACCACGACGATCGACGGGGCCGTCTTCAAGTTTAGCTTGAAGACATTCAGCGGGCTGAAGTAAGCGGCCAAGGCGCCGCCGCCTTTAGAGCCTCAATTCGGAAAGCCCGGTCGCGCCGTTTTGAAGATCGACGGTTCTTTCGGCGCATTCGGATCGGCGGGAGCCGTCGAGCCCGAGTCGCCCGTGGCGGTCGGCATCGGTCCCGATTTTTTCATTTCGTCCTCGAGGGCTTGCAGATAGCTCGCTGCGCCGGAGCCGGGATGGTAGCCGACCTTTTGAGCCCGTACTTTGCCATCTGGTTCAATGATGACGATCGTGGGGAAGCCGTGCACGGGATATTTGCCGGCCAGGGTTTTGTTTTGCGCTTTGACCTCGGCGCTGAGCGGCGTGCTGTGAGGAAAGTCGACTTCGACGAGCTCGACGTTCTTTTTCGCCCAATCCTTGAACTGCGGTGTGGTGAAGACTTCCTTGTCCAGGAGCTTGCAAAATCCGCACCAGTCCGAGCCGGTGAAATCGAGGAGCAAATATTTGCCATTCCCTTTCGCCTTCTCCACGGCTTGGGCATAGTTGTCGGTCCAACCGGAGGGAGGAGCAGCCACGCAAGTGAGTGGGAGCAGAGCGGAGAGCAAAACGGCAGAGAGCAGCGTTTTCATAGTTTTTTTCTGGGGTATACCAACCGGCGCCGGTGCTACGGTATTCCACGCAGGAAGGCAAACCTTTTTCGTCTGCTGCTACTTGAGGCCAAGGAGGTTGAAAACGATGTAGTTGCCGAAGGCGAAAAGCAACGAGCCGAGGAAAACGCAGGCGGGCAGGGTGAGCACCCAGGCGAGGAGGATATTGCGCAGCGTGTTTCCCTGGAGGCCGGACCGGTTGGCCGCCATGGTCCCGGCGATGCCGGAGGAGAGGACGTGGGTGGTGCTGACGGGCAGGCCTTTGGCGTCCGCCAGCAGGATCGTGCACATGGCAATGAGCTCCGCGCTGGCGCCCTGACCATAAGTCAAATGCGATTTACCGATCTTCTCACCGACGGTCACGACAATCCTTTTCCAGCCGACAGTCGTGCCTAAACCCAAAGCCACCGCAACCGCATACTTGACCCAGTCGGGAATGTATTTGGTGACGTGGTCGAGATCCTCCTGGAAGGGTTTTGCGACCGCGACTTCGCTATCGGTCAAGGCCTTGTTTTTCACCAATTTCGCCACCGCTGTGCCGACAAGATAGATGTCCGTGCGCAGGTTGTGGCGCTCTCCTTCGGGAAGTTGGTTGAAGCTTTGGATCGAACCCAGCTTCGTTTGAATTTGCTGGGTGCTGGCGACCACGGCCGCGTAAGTCTTGTCATCCAGTTTGCCGGATGGCTTGACGTAGGCGTCCAGTTCCTTGATCGATTCGTCGGGGTTGAGCGAAACTTTGCCGGCTTTCTCCGCGAACATCACTTGCGCCGCTTGGGCTTTCCCCAGGAGCGCATGAATCTGCTCCGGCGTTTGATTCATCTTGAGCGCATACATGCCGGGGAGGATACCGACCAAAATCAGGACAATCAGCCCCATGCCTTTCTGGCCGTCATTGGACCCGTGCGCATAGCTCACGCCGGTGCAGGTGCCGATGAGGATTGCGCGAATCCAGAGAGGCGGCGGCGCGTCCTTTTTCGGCTCGGTGAAGAGTGCTGGATTGCGCACGAGCTTCTTGAGGAGGAGCACCAGCAGTGCGGCCCCGGCAAAGCCGACTAGCGGTGAGATGAGGAGCGAAAGCCCGACCTCCTCAGCCTTGGCCCAATTCACCCCCTCGCCGAAAGCATGGCCGGAAAGCAGGGAATTGGCGATCCCGACTCCGAGAATGGAACCGACCAGCGTGTGTGAACTGGATGCCGGCAACCCGAGATACCAGGTGCCGAAGTTCCAGATGATCGCGGAAATCAACAGCGCGAAGACCATCGCAAAGCCGGAACTGGAACCGACGTTCAGGACCAGATCCATGGGGAGCAGCGCGACAATGCCGTAGGCCACCGTGCCGGTGGAACGCATCACACCAATGAGATTCCACAGTCCCGACCAGATCACGGCGACCGTGGGCTTGAGCGAGTGCGTGTAGATGACGGTGGCGACGGCATTCGCCGTGTCGTGAAAGCCGTTGACGAATTCGAAACCGAGCGCGAGCAGGAGCGCGATTGCGAGAAATACCCACGTCGTCGTGTTGGGCGCTGCAGCAAGATCAGCAAGCATTTGCATGATGCGCACTCCCATAGTCGGGGCTCTGACCACTGACGACGCCAGCATTGTTACATTTGCGTGACGGTGCGTGACCAGACGATTATCGAATGAAGCGGCTCGAAGGTTGGCGGGTCGCGGACCTGCCGACGATGCGAGTCTGGCCATTTTTTCTTTCATCCCCCAACGTTCCTCCTTCATCCTGCTCCGCTCCTCCATGCTCACTCTCGAAAAATTCAGCATCGGTGTCGGCGATCGTTTCGCCCACCAGGCTCCGGCCCAGCTTCGCGCCTTTCAACGGGCGGCCAAAGATGGGGTCGAGGTCGTCCCCGTGTGGAACAAGTCCAATCGCGAACACACCTTCATCGGCTCGGAGCCGCAGAGCGTGTATGACGCGGGGCAGGCCGCGGTGAAAGCCCTCGGCTGGGACAAAGGCTGGCATGTCGATGCCGACCACATTCGCCTCGAAACCGTGGATCGTTTCCTGGCCTGTTCCGATTTCTTCACCATCGATGTGGCGGATTCCATCGGACAGCCCCCGGCCCCCGGCGCGGTCACGGCGTTCGTCGAGCGGCATCCGGAATTGCTCGGGCGGGTGACCATCGAGGGGATCGAGCGCCCGTTTGAGATCACTCGGGATGAAGTCGAGCGGATCGCCGGGAAATTCCTGCTGGCCGTTCAGGATGCCGGGAAGATTTACCGGCACATCGTGGCGGCGAAAGGGGAGGACGACATCATCGCCGAGGTATCGATGGACGAAACGGATTCGCCGCAAACTCCGCCTGAACTGCTCGTCATCCTGGCCGCGCTCGCGGATGAAAAGGTGTGCGTGCAGACCATCGCCCCGAAGTTTACCGGCCGGTTCAACAAGGGCGTGGATTACGTCGGTGATCTGGCGAAATTCGAAAAGGAATTTCACGATGATCTCGCGGTGATCCGGCACGCCATCGCCATTTACGGATTGCCGGCGAATCTCAAGCTCTCCGTGCACAGCGGTTCGGACAAATTTTCGCTCTACCCGATCATTCGCCGGACGTTGCCGCAATCTGGCGCCGGGTTGCACCTGAAAACGGCGGGCACGACCTGGCTGGAAGAGATCATCGGCCTCGCGGAAGCGGGTGGCGCCGGGCTGATCTTCGCCACGCATATCTACGCGGCGGCGCTCGACCATGTGGAGGAATTGTGCGGGCCGTACGCTTCGGTCATCGATATCGATCGGGCGAAGCTTCCGAGCGCGGCCACGGTCAACGGCTGGACCAGCGAACAGTTTGTGCGCGCTCTGCGGCATGTCCCATCGGATCCGCAATTCAATCCCAGCCTGCGGCAGCTCCTGCACGTGGGCTTCAAACTCGCGGCCAAGGAAGGCCGCCGCTATCTCGATCTCCTCGATGCCAACGCCGAAGTCGTCGGACGAAACGTCACCGAAAACATTTACACGCGGCATCTCCGGCCGTTGTTTGTGGGCTAAAGCCCACGTTCCGAGTTTCGAGTTTCGGGTTTCGCGTTCCTTCTCATCGCGGACGCAGAGACAGCAAACTCGAAACTCGAAACGCGAAATTTTTAATCCGTGAAAAGCGCCATCACCATCTCCCTCACTCCCCAAGCTCGCAGCGGCCCGTTCGTTTTTCACGACGGACTGGCCAATGGCATCGAGGCTGCCGCCCGGTTGGGCTTTGACGCGGTGGAAATATTTCCGCCCGCGGCGAACGCCATCGACGAAGCGGAACTCCAGGGCTTGCTCGACCGCCACGAATTGAAAGTGGCCGCCGTCGGCACCGGCGCCGGCTGGGTGATTCACAAATGGTCATTGACCCACGCGGATCCGGCGATTCGCCAGCGCGCCCGGGATTTTATTCGTGCGATCATCGATGTGGCCGAGGGTTTCGCCGCGCCGGCCATCATTGGTTCCATGCAAGGCAAGGTCGAGGGGGATGTGAGCCGCGATCAGGCGCTGGCCTGGCTGGCGGAGGGACTCGAGGAACTGGGCGATTATGCTGCGTCGCACGGGCAGCCGCTGCTCTACGAATTCCTCAACCGCTACGAGACGAACCTCTTCAATCGCGTCGCGCCGTCAGTGGAGTTTCTCCGCGGGTTGAAAACGCGGGGCGTGAAGGTTCTCGCAGACCTGTTTCATATGAACATCGAGGAGGCGAACCTGGCGGAGGCAATTCGAGCGGGCCGGGATTGGATCGGACACGTTCATTTTGCGGATTCCAATCGGCAGGCCATCGGCTTGGGGCACACCGATATTGGGCCGATCGTTGCCGCGCTCCGCGAGATCGATTACGACCAGTATCTTTCCGCGGAAATTTTTCCGTCGCCGGACGCGGAGACGGCGGCCCGTCAAACGATCGAAAGTTTCCGGCGAATTGCCGTCCCTTAAGTCATGCTCAAGACCACTTTGCTTCATCCGGATATCCTGCGGGTCGTGGCCCGTGGTGGGCACCATTCGCGAATCCTCATCGCCGACGGCAACTATCCGGCCGCGACGAAAAAAGGGCCGAATGCCGAACTCGTCTGCCTTCAGTTGACGCCGGGCGTCCCGACAGTCGCCCAGGTCCTGCGAGCGCTTTTGAGCGCCCTGCCGATCGATCACGTCAACACTATGGGCATTCCTCCGGACGATCCCTACGCGCAACAGGGCGATCCACCGGTGTGGGCTGAATATCGGGAAATCATCGTGGCATCCGGCGCCAAGCTGACCCTCGAGCCGATCCTCAAATGGGATTTTTACGAGCATGTCGAATCGGCCGATCACATCCTCACCATCCAGACCGCCGACCAGGCGCTGTGGGCGAATGTCCTGCTCACTCTCGGCTGCCGCGTGGATTGAAGGCGATGAAGCGGTTCATCACCCTACAGCGACATGATGCGGAAGCGCACTTCGACGAAACCCAGATGAGTAACCGGTGAGCTTTGTATGAGTGAAGGCTTCATTCCGCCGCACGGTGGCTACCATGACCTGCTCTCATTTCAAAAAGCCCGTATCGTTTATGACGCCCCTTTCTGCTTTTGCGAACGCTTCATGGACAGGCGCGACCGGACGGTCGATCAGATGATTCAGAGTGCGCGCTCTGGGAAACAGAATATTCTCGAAGGGAGTCAGGCCTCGGGAACCTCGAAGGAAACAGAACTCAAACTCGTAAACGTCGCGCGCGCGAGCCTGGAAGAGTTGCTGGAGGACTACGACGATTTCCTGCGCACGCGCAAGTTGCGGCGGTGGGAGAAGAACAGTCGCGAAGCATTGTTCGTTCGCAAACTCGGCGCTCGAGAAAATAGGTCCTATGAGGCCTATAGGCCCTATCTCGAAACGCGCCCGGCTGAAGTCGTCGCGAACATCATCGTCTGCCTGATCTGCCAGACCACCTTCCTTCTCGACCAGCAAATCCGCCAACTCGAAAAGGCCTTCCTCGAAGAGGGTGGTTTACGCGAACGCATGACGCGGGCCAGACTCGACCGACGCGCCAGCCAAAAGAAATCTTCCACCTAGTCTCCATGCAAACCCGCCGCCTCGGTCAGACCGATCTCCAGCTTCCCATTCTCAGCTTCGGCGCTTCGTCGCTGGGGCAGGAATTTCGCAGTGTGAAACTCGACGAAGCCCTCGACTCGGTGCGAGTGGCGCTGGAAGTCGGGTTGAACTTCATCGACACCTCGCCCTTTTATGGCCGCGGGATGAGTGAAGTGCTGCTCGGGATCGCCCTGCGCGGTGTGCCCCGCGAGAACTTCACGCTCTGCACCAAGCTGGGCCGCTACGATCTCCAGCATTTCGATTTTTCCGCGAAACGCGTCGCGGAAAGCGTCGATGTTTCCCTGCACCGCCTGGGAACGGATCACCTCGATATCATTCTCTGCCACGATATCGAATTCGTGCCCATGCAGCAGATTGTCGATGAGACGATCCCGGCCTTGCGCAAGATTCAGGCGGCCGGCAAGGTCCGCTACATCGGCATTTCCGGGTACCCGATGAAGATTTTTCGTTTCATTCTCGACCAGACGAGCGTGGATTGTGTGCTCAGCTACAATCAATACACGCTGCAGAACACGCGCTTTGCCGACGAAGCCGTGCCCTATTTGAAAACCAAGGGCGTGGGTGTGATGAACGCCGGCCCCTTCAGTGCGCGGTTGCTGACCAATGCGCCGCTGCCCGCGTGGTTGAAGGAGCCCGAGGACGTGAAAGCCGCGGCCCGCAAGGCGGCGGAACTTTGCGCGAGCAAGGGCGTGGATATCGCCAAGCTGGCCCTGCAATTTTCCCTCGCCAATCCGGACATCACCACGACCGTTTCCGGAAGCGCCAACCCGAACAACATCCGCAATTGGGGCAAGTGGGCGGCCGAGCCGATCGACGAAGAATTGCTGCGCGAAGTGCAGGAAATCTTTGCGCCGGTGAAGAATATTGGGCACCGCGAAGGCCTCCCCGAAAATAATTGAAATGAAAGCCATCTCTCTCGATCAGCCACAAAAGCTCCGCGTCATCGATACTGCCGAACCCCATGCGCCCGGACCGGGCGAAGCGCTGGTCAAAGTCCATCGCGTGGGCATCTGCGGCACGGACTACGCCGGGTATCTCGGCAAGATGCCTTTCTTTAGTTACCCGCGCATTCCGGGTCACGAACTCGGAGTCGAAGTGCTCGCCGTGGGCGAGGGGGTGAACAATGTGCAACCTGGGGACCGGTGTTCGGTCGAGCCGTATCTCAACTGCCAGAAATGCTACGCCTGCCGGCGCGGTCACACGAACTGCTGCGAGCAGAACCAAACGCTTGGCGTGATGTGCGACGGCGGTCTCGCTGAGCGCTATCTGCTGCCAGCCCGCAAACTTCACATCTCTAGGAAGCTCACCTTCGATCAGCTTGCCCTGGTGGAAACGCTGGCCATCGGCTGCCACGCGGTGAACCGTGGTGCCTCCAAGGCTGGCGAGCATGTGCTGGTCATCGGCGCGGGGCCGATCGGTCTGTCCGCAGTCGAATTCGCCAAGCTCAGCGGCGCTCGGACCATCGTCATGGACATGAATGCGGCGCGCCTCGCCTTCGTGCGCGATCGGATGGGCGTTCCAGACATGATCGAACTTGGGGCCGGCGGAGAAGCTGCGGCGGTCGAGCAACTCGGTGCCCTCACCAACGGCCAGTTGGCCGATGTCGTGATCGACGCAACGGGAAGTAATAAGTCGATGTCTGCGGCGCTGGCTTATTGCGCTTTTGCCGGACGTCTCGTCTACGTCGGTATCACCCAGCAAGAGGTCAGTTTTCTGCACGCGCCGATTTTGCACCGCCGGGAAATCACGGTCATGGCCTCGCGCAACGCGTTGCCGCCCGATTTCAAACGGATCATTGCGCTCATCGAGGAAGGGAAGATCGATACGGTGCCGTGGATCACTCATCACGCGGGATTTGCCGAGACCATCGAAGCCTTCCCGGGATGGCTGAAACCGGAAACCGGCGTCATCAAAGCGGTGGTCGAAGTCGCTTAAGTCCTTGCTAAGCAAAGACACGCATTTGGATCGTCTGGATTGACGTCCGAAGGCCGGAAAGAGCGCTGGCTTTTCGGCGACGCTGCTGCTTTACTTTGCCATTACATGGCACTTTCATCTGCCACACCGCCTCCTGCGGAAATATCGATCGCGCGCTGGCCGATCTTTGGGAACCGCTCGGCGGCATATGCATGCGCCTTGGGGTTGACGGCAATTGCGTTTCTGGTGCGCTGGGATCTCAATAGCGTTCTTGGCAATTCGTCGCGGACGATTTTCTTTGTCAGCGCTGCCGCGCTCAGTGCCTTTCTCTTCGGGCGTGGGCCGGGGATTTTTTCCACATTTCTGGGCCTCATGGTGAGCGCTTATTGTTTCTCCTCGCCCCGGTATACGTTTCATCTCCTGACGAAGTCACAGACCGTCTCGCTGCTCTCGGCTGGCATTCAGGGCGTTCTCATCAGCTTTTGCGCCGGTTACCTGCATCGCGCACTGCGCCTGCGTGCCGAGTCGGAGCAGGAGGCGCGAAATCTCTATGAAGCGGAACGCCGGGCGCACGAAGCGGCGGACGAGTTGAACCGGACGAAGGATTATTTCCTGGCCGTGCTCAGCCATGAGTTGCGCGGTCCGTTGAGCGCGATCAGCTATTGCGTGTCCGACCGCTTGAAGGATACGACGACCCCGCTCGAAGTGCGGGAGGACTTTGCCTTGATCGAGCGGAATGCCCGCATGCAATCGCGGTTGATCGATGATCTTCTCGACCTCACGCGGTTGACCCGTGGAAAGCTGGAAATCGAATTGCGGCCCTTGGATGTGCACTTGCTTTTGGCCGAGGCCGTTCGCACCTGCGGTGTGGATGGCCAGCCGCCGCGGCCGACGCCGACGCTGCACCTGCACGCCCGGGAAACGCGGGTGCAGGGCGATCGCGATCGGCTCTTGCAGGTCTTTTGGAACATCCTGCGCAACGCGACGAAATTTACGCCGGAGGATGGACGCATCGATGTGGAGACTTTCGATACAGCCGCCGGATGCATCGGTATCCGGATTCGCGATACCGGTGTCGGCGTGACGGCTGAGACTTTGGAGCGGATCTTTCATCCTTTCGAACAAGCCGGACGTGAGACCAACCGGAAACACGGTGGCCTGGGCCTGGGGCTCGCCATCGCTCGCGGTCTGGTCGAACTCCACGATGGCGCCCTCGTCGGTGAAAGTGCGGGGCTGGGGCATGGGACGACGTTCACCGTGGATTTGCCGGTCATCAGTCGCAACGTTCCGCCCGGTGCTTCCCGCCGGTCTGGGATCGAGCGCGGGCGTTCCGGTATCGGCCGCCCGCCGGTGGGCGTCGCCTGAAAGGCTTGAATCCTTCACCCGGTGAGAATCGACGCGCATCAGCATTTCTGGAAGTACGACGCCGCTCAATATCCGTGGATCGCACCCGGTTCACCGCTGGAGCGCGATTGGCTTCCACCGGATCTCGGCCCGCTGCTTGCCGCGGCTCATCTCGATGGCTGTATCGCTGTGCAGGCGCGGCAGAAGATTGAGGAAAGCCATTGGCTGCTCGAACTCGCCGAGCATCACTCGATCGTCAAAGGGGTGGTCGGCTGGGTCGATCTCCGCTCCCCGGAAGTGGAAAGAGACTTGGCCGCGCTGGCCGCGCATCCGAAGTTTTCGGGCGTTCGACACGTGGTTCAGGATGAGCCGGACGTGAATTTTATGCTGGGTGCGGAATTTCAGCGCGGGATCGGAAAACTGCGACAGCACCGCCTGACCTACGACCTCCTCGTCTTTCCGCGGCAATTGCCCGCGGCGATCGCGCTGGCGCAGCGATTTCCCGAGCAGCCGTTCGTCCTCGATCACATCGCCAAGCCGCCGATTGCCGAAGGCACGTTGTCGCCCTGGCGGGAGCAGATTCGCGAACTGGCAAAACTTCCCAATGTGCTCTGCAAAGTCAGTGGCATGGTTACCGAGGCTAATCTCACGGCTTGGAAACCGGCGGATTTTCGCCCGTTCCTGGAGGTCGTCTTCGAAGCCTTTGGCGCGGATCGGCTGATGTACGGCTCCGATTGGCCGGTGTGTTTGCTGGCGGGCAGCTATGCCCAGATTCAGGGGCTCGCGGCGGATTACGTCAGTGCGCTCGATGCCGCGGCGAAGGAGAAATTCTTCGGCGGAAATGCCGCACGGTTTTACCGGCACTCGGGCGATTGAATGATCGTCAAGGGCTCGTCTGAGCCGTGTTACGGCTGGCGCGAATCCAATTGAGAAGAAGCCGGCCCCAGTCTAGCATGGCCAATGGACGCTTCGCTAATCCAGGACCTGATTTCACAAAATCGGCCGTTTCGTATCGAGACAGCCTCCGGTCGCGGCTTCGACGTACCTCATCGGGACTTCGTCAGCTTTTCGCCGAAACGCACGGCGATTTCCATTTTCTTCGAGGAAAATGGCGAGGATCACTTTGCCATCGTCCCTCTGCTGACGGTCACTGCCGCGGTTGCCAAGGGCGGAATCGACGGCTAGTTACTTGATCAATTGCTCCAGGGCGCTGTCGCGCTCGGCGCCGAGTTCCGTGGCCCGCTGATAGTACTTGCGGGCGTTTTCCTTGTCCGGCGGCGTCTGGGTGGCGAAGACCACGGCCAGATTGAATTGCGCGTCAGCGTATTTCGGATCGAGGCTGGTGGCGGTCTCCAATTCCTTTTGTGCCGCTTCCTGCCAACCCTTCTGACTGGCGGTGATCCCGAGATAATTGTGAGCGGTAGCGTTTTTGGGATTGATGGCTAGGGCCTTGGTCAATTCGTTGACCGCATCGTCGTACTTGCCTTCCTGGTAGAAGACGATGCCCAGGGTGCAATGTGAGAAGCCATCTTCGGGCGCAACGGCGATCGCTTTCTTGAACTCTTCTTCGGCCAGCTTGTTCTTTTGGGCGCGGAAAAGGACGACACCCAGATTCGAAAGGGTATAGAGGTTATTCGGGGCCTTCGCGAGAATCTTGCGATAAATCTTCTCGGCTTCCAGATAGTTGCCGCGCTCGAATTGCTCTTTGCCGTCGCGCGCGAGCGGGATGAGATCCGGAGGAAGATTGGTCCCGGCGCCGGCGTCGGCCGATGGTCCACCACTGACCGCACTTTCAGCCGGCTTGCTGTTTCCGGATGCTGGAGGCGGGGGAACCAGCGTCGTGCTGGGGGTGTTGGAGGCAATGGCGTCCTGCGGAGCGGTTGCCGGGATTGTCAGTTGCTTGGAGAGCGAGGATGTACCCGTGGTTGGCGCCGATGGAGGCGGAGGCTGCTGCAGAGTAAGGGCCGGCTGTGTATCGGGTGTCGGGAGCGGCGGTTGATCCGCGGCCTTGCCCTTGTCGGCAGTCTTGGAAGACGACCCTTTCTTCCCGGTGTCCGCGATCGCGTTTTTCGACTTGGCTGGAGTCGCGGGCTGAGGCGGCGGTGTCGCCTCGGCGACCGCTGGGGCGTGAGCCGGTTCCGTTGCGGGGGTGGTTGGCGTCCCGTTCGATGGGGCTGCGGTATCTGCAACTTTCGGCGCTGCGGCTTTGTCCGGGGCCGGAGCCTGTTCCGCCGCCGGATTTTCGGAAGGTGCGCCCTCGGCCGCCGCATTCACTGAAATCTCCGAGTCGGTGACCTGCAATTCCGGTTTCTTGAAGAGGGAACGCTCCTTTGCGGTGAGCTTGACCACCGGCTGGCTCAGGAAATCGATTTGCTTGAGCAGGCTCTTGGAATGGATTTCCAGGTCGCTCAACTGCTCCAGCACCGCTTTACGGGTCTTGGCGCGCACCGCTTCCTCCTTCTGCTGACGCAGCACGATGCCACGGAGAATGGTGTTCTCCTCCACCATTTTCTTGTTTTCCGCGGCGTTGGACACGTTCTCGGCTTTGGCGGCGGCGAGCTGCTTGCCGGATTCCTCCAGCTTCGATTGCAGGTCCGCCATCTGCCGTTGGTAATCCGCGCTCTCTTTGCGGGCTTGGGCGAGGTCCGCACGGGCGGAGGTGACCTCCTGTTTCAACGACGCTATCTGCTTGTCCTTCTCTTCGCCCTCCACCTTGAACTGGCTGATGGTTTTATCGGCGTCGGAAAGTTTTGCCATGAGGGAGGCATTGTCGGCGACCAGCTTGTCGATCTGCTTCTGGGCATCCTGCAGTTTGGCCACATGAGCCAGAGCGTCGTCGCGCTCGGCCGTAACCTTGCTCAATTGTTGCTCCGTCGTTTGTAATTTGGTGGCGAGGTCGTCCTTCTCCTTCTTGACCTGATCGAGCTGCTTTTGAATCGCGTCGATTTTCCCGGGAACGCCCTGGTTGGCGGCCGCGGCACTGTCGCGTTGCAGGGTCAACTGCGACATCCGGCTCAACGCGGCGCGGTAACGGTCATCCAACTGGCGGCGATACTCCATATCCGCCTCGGCCTCGATGCGCATCTGGTGCTGGGCCTTCTTGGTCGCGGCGGCGTCCGCCTGCAATTCCTTGATTTTGTCAGAATCGGTTTTCCCGTCGGCCATGGCTTTCGCCAGCGCCTGCTCGGCATTGTCGGCCCGCTTTTGCACATCCTGCTGTTTCCGATCCATATCCGCATGCGCCTTGGCAGATTGGTCCAACTGGGTGGCGATATTCGCTTTCTCCTGCTGCAAATGGGCCGCTTCCGCCTTGGCGTTCTTGAGATCCGCCTCGAGTTTCTGCATCCGCTTTTCCGCTTGTTGAAAAAGATCCGCGTCGTTGTTGCGCGGCGGCTTGGAGGAGTGGCCGGTCTTCGGGGATGAAGGCGCTGGCGGCTCGATGTTGATGTCGGGATTCGCCAGGGTCAGCGGCTTGTTGTCATCCGCCTGGGGCAGGGGAGGCGCTTCCGAACTCGGAGCATGGGTGCTCGCTCCACTGCCCGTGGAACCGGAGCGGGCGAGCTTCTCCTGGATGCGTGCGAGATCTTCGGAGGTGCGCTGCTTGCGGTAATCCACGATGGCCGGCTGCCAGTTGGGATACCGTGCAGCGATCTGATCCAGGACGCTGGCTGCGGAGCGCAGCTTGGTCAGCGCCTGCCTAAGATTTCCGGTCTGTTCCGCCTTTTCTCCTTGTTGCACGTCCATATACGCACTCACAAACAAATCCCCCGGATCGGTGCTTGACTGCCCGCGGATGGGGGCTGCCACAAGGGCGAGAACCGCGAGAAGGAGGGAAGCAGATTTGCGCATAGGGTCTCAAAAAAATTGGGCCGATAATACTTGATTTTGGGGCTCCGTGCAAAGAATTCTCTCAATTCCTTTGAGCCGCCCGATTTCGTCTCCATCCCCGCGAACTCCGCAGGGACCCTGGCTTGCCAAATCCCAGCTCGCCGATTTTGCCGCCGCGGCGACGACTGCGCACCGGCTCTGCACGACCTCGGGAGGGTGGGTCGAGCGTTTCGCGGACGACGTCCTGATTTCCTATAAGGATGAGATTAGCCGCGATCATTTGCGGACGGGCTTGCAGGCGTGGACGATGGAGAGCGGTTATGCGCCGCGGCGAATCTTCGGCAAATTTCTGCCGCGGCAAAATGCCGACCGGATTGCCCCCGTCCTCCTCGAAGGGGATGCGACGCTGCCCATGGCGACGGTGGTGGAGGAGAACGGCATGCGATTCGGCCTGGACTTTGCCGCGGGCTATTCCGCGGGTCTCTTCATCGACCAGCGAGAGAACCGCATCTTCCTGCGAAACTGCGCGCCCCGCCGGGTGCTCAATACTTTTGCCTATACGTGTGCGTTTTCCGTGGCGGCCGCACTTGCCGGAGCGGAGACGGTGAGCGTCGACCTTTCCAAGAAATCCCTGGATCGAGGGCGCGAAAATTTCGCCCTCAACAAACTGGAGACCGAAGGCCACCGCTTTTACGCGGATGACGTGCTGGAGGTATTGCCCCGGCTGGCGCGCAAGAAGGAAACCTTCGACGCCATCATCGTGGATCCGCCCACCTTCTCCCGCGGGAACAAAGGCCGGCGCTTCCAAGTGAAGCAGGATCTCGAAGCCCTGCTGGTGGCCGCCCTGGAAGTGGCCGCGCCGCGCGCGAAAATCCTGCTCTCGACCAATTGCGCGCGCCTGCCACGCCGCGCTTTGGAAAACATCGCCCGCTTTGGTCTCAAGGCCACGCGCCGCACTGCGGATTTCCACGCGGAACCGTCGCTGCCGGACATTCCGGCGGAGTCCGCGGCGCAGACGCTATGGCTCTTGTTGAAGAGTTGATTGTTGAAAGCCGTCGCTGGGCCTGAGACGCGCGACCCAGAACACGCGGCTATCAACTCTCAACCCTCAACTATCAACTTCCTTTCCCCTTACTCGACCTTCAGCAGCTCGACCTCGAAGATGAGGGTCTCATTGGGGCCGATGGGGCCGCCGGGAGTGCCGTTCTCGCCGTAGGCGAGGTCGGACGGAATATAGAGGATCGCTTTGCCTCCCTCTTTGAGAAGTTGCAACCCCTCGGTCCAGCCGGGAATCACATGATTGAGAGGGAAGGAAATCGGTTGATTGCGCTTGTAGGAGCTGTCGAATTCCGTGCCGTCGAGCAATGTGCCGCGATAATGCACGAGCACGGTATCGGTGGCCGCCGGGCGTTTGCCCGTGCCTTCCTTGATGATCTTGTATTGCAGGCCGCTTTTGGTGGCTTTGACGCCATCTTTCATGGCGTTTTCCCGAAGGAACTTTTGACCTTTTTCGAGTGCGGAATCAGCCATGGTGGTAAGAGGCGCGAGGAGGAACGCGGCGCCGAGCACGGTGCAGCACAAGCTGCGGAGGATGGAGGGTTTCATTGAGGCGGGGAGGCTAGGACGGACAAATGGGGATTTCAAGGGCCGGCTGTTGGATTCGGTCGAAGGGCAGACTCTTAATCTTAATCTTACTCTTAATCTTAATCCCATTCAGCGAACGCCGGACTGAGGATTAAGAGTAAGATTAAGAGTCTTCGCGCCCGATGGGGTTCACGCCCAAGGGGGTGCCTTCTACGATCCGGTTTTTATCGAGGCGCCAGCGGTAGACCGGGGCCAGCTGTTCCTTGCGTGCGGCGCGAAACAGTTCCGGCGCATCGCGCTTTTGCAGGACGAATTCGGCAACGCCTTCCGCCTGGCAGCTCAACACCCGCATGTAGCCCTTGGCTTCCCGAGGTTCGCCGATGATCCGCGAATATCCTGCGGCGGTATTTGCGGAGCGTGCGAGGACGAGGAAGCTGTACGGGATGCTTCGCAAATCGATGCCGATTTCGCGGGCGAATTCCGACCATCGGCCTTCCTGAAAGATGGCCGAGGGTGGTCGGGCGAAATGATGGCACCAGTGTGCCGCGTTCTCCGGCGCAAGCATCCCGCAGCCTTCCGCGTGGGTGCACGGAGCGATCGGTGTGAATTCCGGGCGCAGACGTTCGCGGACTTCGATCAAGCGACGGCTGTCCGCGTGGGTGCCAGCTTCGACCCAGATGACTTCGCCCGCCGCAGATGCCAGAGCGAGCAATTGCTCCAGGTCTTTGGGCGTCAGCTCGTTGATCACGTGGCTGACGAGCAGGAGCGTTTCCTGTGTGACGACGGGCACGCCCAACGTCACGGGCACGTGAGGGAAAGCGAGGCGGGCTTTTTCGACGGAGAACTGTCGGGCGTGCGGTGAACGATCGTGCAGCGCCAGCGCGGTGAATTGCGGCCACATCCCGAGGACCCGCCGATGCGCCACGCCCGTGCCGCAACCCCAATCGAGCACGTGCGTGGTCCGCGGTTGCCAGCCGCGAATGCGCAATTCGTCCAGCACAGCATCCCATTTCCAGCCGATGCGCTGGGCGAAAATGGTGTCGTAAAGTTCGAGATGCTCGGGGGATTTCCAGTAATCCGCAGCGCCGGCTTTGCCACTCAAAAAGCGCTCTCGCAAATCGCGGAGCGTGGTGAGCTCGAGTGAGGTGAAGTGGTTCATCCGATTTTTTCTCCGAGTAGTACCGCGAGCCGCTGTTCACCCAAGCCGTGGAATTCCATGAGGGCGCGCCATTGTTCCCGCAGGAGGGCCGCATCGACCGGCTGAGCCCGGCGAACTGCGGCGAGCATCAGGTTCTTGCTCGTTTCCTCCGGCGAAATGAATTCGAACACACTCGCTCGATAGCCGTGCATTTCGAGGAGGAGCGCGCGCAGCCCGTCGGTGAGAATCTCCGCCTGGCGCTCGGCCAGAATGCCGTGCCGGAGGATTTCACGCAGGACGGGTGGCGCTTGCATCCGGCTGCGGACCTCCTTGTGGCAGCACGGTGCGGCTACGATCAGTGCGGCATTGGCGTGCACGCCTTGGGCGAGGGCGTCGTCGGTTGCGGTATCGCAGGCATGTAGAGCGATGAGCACGTCCGGCGGGTGTGGCGGGATGAATTCGCCGATCCTCCCGGGCACAAAGTTCAGCTCCGAAAAGCCATGTTCGCGCGCCACACGATTGGTCAATTCGACAAGGTCAGCGCGGGCTTCCACGCCAGTCACTTCCGCCTTGATGGCGCGCTGTCGAAAGAACTCCGCGATGGCGAAGGTGAGGTAGCCCTTGCCCGCACCCATATCTATGACCCGGATGGGCGCATCGGAATCCGATCTCGCGTCGTTTCGCAGGGGTGAATCGCCGATCAAATGTCCGAGCAATTCGACGAAACGCTGAATCTGCCGCAACTTCGGCGCCATGCCGGGGCGGGCTTCGCTGGCAGCGTTGGTGACGCCGAGAGATCGCAGCCATCCGGACTCGGCGACCGTCAGCGGTGTGGCCTTTTCGCGGTCGTGTTCCGGCGCAGGCACGACGGCGAATGCGGGTCGGCTGGCTTTGAGCGTGCCGCTGCCGTTGGGTTCGCAGCGAAGCTGCCAATCTCCGGTGGTGGTAAACAAATGGGCACGTTTCCACTCTTCGCCGAGCGTTCGACCGAGGAACGCGAGTGCTTCCTCGATTGGGAGATTCTTGGTCACGTCGCGCGTCGAGTACCGCCAATTGAGCGAAAGACGTCGTCCTTCCCGCAACTCGACCGCGCGGCCGTAGAGGTTCTTCAAATCCCTTTCCGCGCCATGCGGCTGGCTGAGGGTGAATTTCACCAGCGCTCGCGCATGCCACGCTGCTTCCAGTTTCTGAAGAAAGCGAGTGCGGGCGTCGTCGGTCATAGGGGCAATGAACGCGCAAACGTGGGCGCTGGAAAGTCCACTCTCCTCACCGCCTGCTCACCGCCATGTGAAAGTCGGTAAAAACGTACTGCTTTTGGAATTGGGTGAGCGAAATACGCCGTTTGCCGTGCATCGGATCCGCGACGGTCACCACGTCGCCGTCCATCGCGAGCACGGCAATGAAATGACCGACGCTTCCCAGGCGCACTCCGACGACAGCGGAGTGCGACGGCCGTGAATCCGAGCCAATTAAAGTTCACGCTGGAGAGTCTGTGACTCGATAGCAAACCGCCGCTCGCGACGATGCGCGAGCGGCGTTGAATTCGAGATTCGAAGCCAGCGCTTAGACGGCTTTGTATTTGCCGATCGTGGGCAGGGAATAGTTACCGTCGGGATCGGGCATCACGAACGGATCTTCCTTGAGGTTGGTGAATTCCTTGCTGAAGAGGACTTGGCTGTTGAGGGCGTCGTCCCAGGTCAGGAGCTGGCCGCTCCAGCCGGCCATACGGCCCATGATGGCGGTCATGGTGCTCTTCGCGCCGCGTTCGGCTTCCATGTAAGGCTCATTGTCGAGGATGGCCTTGAAGAGGTCGTTGTGCTCCTTCTGGTAGGGGTCGATGATCGGGTCTTCCTTTTGATAGTGCCATTCGTTCTTGCCGGTGATGTTGAAGATCGTCCGGTCGTTGATGCACTCGAGTGAACCAAGGGTGCCGTGGGCGTTTTCGGCGACGTAATTCCAGCAATCGGGAATCTGGCGGTTCTGATGGAAGAGCCGGCTGCCATCGGCATATTCGTACTCGACGGCAAAGTGATCCATCAGCCAGCCGGCGTCCTTGCCCCGGCGGACTTGTGCGCCACACACGCCTTTGGCGCTGATCGGATAACTGCCCTTGATCCAGTTGAAGACGTCGATGTTATGAAGGCCCTGGTCGACGATGATATCGCCACACAGCCAGGCGAAATAGAATTGATTGTGCAACTGGTACTCCAGTTCGTTCCATTCCGGCTTCTTCGGCACGAAAGCGCGGGCCGCGCCCATGTCCCAGAAAGTGCGGCCATACATGATTTGGCCGATGGCGCCATCCTGCACGCGTTTCACCGCTTCGAGGTAACCGGGCTTGTGCCGGCGTTGCAGTCCGACACCCACCTTCAGGTTCTTCTTCTTGGCCTCCTCGGCGGCGGCGATGACGCGGCGAATGCCATGGGCGTCGACGGCCACGGGTTTTTCGAGGAAGGCGTGTTTGCCCTGCTTGACCGCTTCCTCGAACATCATCGGGCGGAAGGTCGGAGGCGTGGCGCAGACGACGACGTCGACGGCGGAGATGACTTTTTTGAAGGCGTCGAAGCCGAGGAACAAACGGTCGGGCGTCACATCGACCTTGGTCGAGTGGATCGCGGTGAGATTCTTGATGGCCTTGTTGGCGATGTCCTCGAAAAGCTCGCCGACAGCGACGAGTTGGATGTTCGGGATGGCGGTGAGCGCCTGGTTGGTGGCGCCGGTGCCACGGCCGCCGCAGCCGATCATGCCGAGCTTGATGGTGTTGTTTTCCGCACCGTGCACAAAGCGCTCAGGAGCGAGGGCGCTGAGGGCGACGGCGCCAGTGGTGGCGCGCAGGAAACTGCGGCGATTGACGGTCGGAGACGCGGGTTCTGGGGGTGTGTTCATGGTGAGAGGCCCGGAACCATCCGAAAGTTCGCGCTGCGGGTCAATGCGGATGCGCGGCCACCGCGCATCTTGATGTCGGTCTTACTCCCAGCCTCGAATCCCTTGCACAAAACCCGCGCTCTATTAAACGCTGAGCAATGTCGGCATCGAGTCGTCAAGCGCCGCCAGTAGTTCGGCGATCGTTTCCTTGGTTTCGTCTCCCATGTTGGAAAGACGAAACGTCTTTCCTTTCAATTTGCCGTAACCGCCGTCGATGACGATGTCATGTTTTTTCTTCACCGTCGCCATCAGGTTGGGCACATCGATGCCACGATTGTTCGACACGCAGGTCAGTGAAATGGAGCGGTAGCCCTCCGGAGCAAAAAACTGCAACTCCCACTTCCTGACCCAATCATGCACCATGGCATTCAGTTCGGCGTGACGGGCGTGACGAGCGGCGACACCCTCGGCGAAGATGTCGTCGAGCTTCGATTGCAGCGCGTAGATATGCGAAATACTCGGCGTGCTCGGGGTCATGTCTTCGGCCTGGTTCTTGGCGAACTCGAGGAAATCGAAGTAGTAGCCGCGGCCCTTCACGGTGGCGGCGCGTTCCATGGCTTTCTTGCTAGCCGAGAAGAGGGCGAGGCCGGGCGGCAAGGCCAGCGCCTTTTGCGAACCGGTGAGGAGCACGTCAATCCCGAGGTCGTCCATGGGAATGGGCAGGGTGCTGAACGAGGAAACCGTATCGACGATGAGCATGACGTCCGGAAACTCCTTCACCACCTCGGCGATTTCGCGAATGTCGCTCATCACGCCGGTGGAAGTTTCGTTGTGGATGACGGTGATGGCCTCGAATCCGCCCTGGCTCAACTGTGCGCGAATCTGCTCGCCGCGGATGGGTTGGCCCCATTCGACCTGGAGTGCCACGGCTTCCTTCCCGCACTTCTTCGAGACGTCGAACCATTTGTCGGAAAAGGCGCCGCACATGCAGTTCAGCACCTTGCCGCTGCCGACGAGGTTGCGAATGGAACCTTCCATCACGCCCCACGCCGACGAGGTCGAGAGAAACACGGGCTGCTTCGTTCCGAACAATTCCTGCAACCGGGGATGGATGGACGCGTAAAGTTTCTTGAAGTCGCCGCTGCGGTGACCGATCATCGGCTGGCAGAAAGCGCGGAAGGTTTTGTCTGAAACTTGAACGGGACCGGGAATGAAAAGCTTCGCTGGCATTTAGGATTTAGGATTGAGGATTTAGCATTTGTTCCGCTGCGGAACGGAAAGGGAAAAGGGGCGAAGTTCTAATGCCGAAATGCTGAATGTGAAACGAAAATCTCCGTTTCAAATGCAACGGGTCGCACAACCAGAGCCACGGCGAAGAGTAGAAATGCTAAATGCTAATTCCTAAATGCGAAATGCCGTCAGTCCCAGATGAACTTCTCCAGGCGGAGCTGGTTGAGACGGGCTTTGGCTTCGGCGGCGCGTGGTCCTTCGATTTTGGACATCTTTTGGTAGATGCCGATGGCCGCTTTCCAATTCTCGTCCTGCTCGAAAAGGTGGGCGGCGGCGAAGCCGGCCTTGTAGAACCAGAAGAATTCACCGCCGCCGGTCAGCGTCTTGTCGAGGACATCGTAGTAGGCGGTGAGCGCTTCGGGTTCGCGGCCGAGTTGCTCGAGCACGTGTCCCTTCTTGTAGAGGGCCTGGTTGCGCCAGGCAGGGGTGACATCCGGTAGCTTCGCGAGGGAATCATAGACGGCAATCGCCGCCTCGAACTGCGCCGGATCCTTGCGTCCGAGCTCCTGGAGGTTTTCGGCCTTGCCGCAAAGCGCCGCGGACTTGAGTTCCGCCGGCGGCGGAGGTTGGGCGGAAAGGATGGCGTCGTAAATGGTGACCGCCTCGTTCTCGTTTCCGAGCTTTCCTTTGACGATGGCTTGCTGCTGCCGCGCGTAGAGTTTGAGCGGGCCATCGCGCTTGACCACTTCATCGAACAAGCGGAGCGCGCGATCCGCGGCGGCATTATCGAGCCATTTGGTGGCCGCCTGTCCGGCGAGGAAGAGGGCGGTTTCGGCATAAGGGCCGGTGGGATCTTCCCGAGCCAAAAGGGTGAATTGCGTTTCGGCATTGGCGTGGTCGCCGGTTTGAAAATACGTCTGACCCAGCTTCATCCGCACCTCGGGCAGGAAAGGCGAACGGGGAAACTGGCGAAGGAATTTTTCCGAGAGGTCGATGACCTTGCCGGGTTCAGGCGGCGTAGCGGCGTCGGCTAGAAAGACGGCGAGGTAAGCCGCCCGCTCGGTGGTTGCCGGATCAGGCGCGGAGATGGCGACCGTCTGCAAATACCGCGCCGTGCCATCGCGGTCGCCGCCCTGCAAGGCGAGTTCCGCCAGGGCCACGCGGGCTTCGTTCTGCCGCGGATGCTTGGGAAAATGATGGAGAAAAAGCTCGAGTGTGTCGCTGGCGTGCGGATCGCCCAGACGCGCCTGGGTGAATCCTTCTTCGAGCTCCAGATCGCTGAGCAGCGGGGTGCTGGGAGCCAGGCTGGCCAACTCGCGATAGTCTTTGAAATAGCTCTCGTAGTTATGCCGGTCCAACGCCGTGAGTGCGGCATCGAACATGGCATTGACCCGCAGTTTTTCCGAGTTCCTGGCCGCGCGATGGAAGGAGATTTCGGCGAGCAGCGATTCGCCCTGACGATAGTTCACGAGGGCGGAGCGCAAATCGATCTGGGCGCGTTCCTCGTCGCTGCTGGCGAGGCGCCCGGCGTCGTCGAGCGCCTTCTCGGCCGCCGCCAGATTACCTCTGTCCAATTGCAAGTCGGCCTGGAGAAGATAGACGGAAGTCAGGAGCGGACTCTTCGGGTGGAGCACGACAAAGGTCTCCAGAGTGGTCATGGCCTTGTCGCCGTGATGCTCCCGGCGCAACATCTGCGCGAGGTAGTACTGGGCGAGTTCCGCGCGGAGCGGCGACGTCTTTTGCATCCAATGTTTGAGCTGCATGTCGGAGGGATGTTCCTCCTGCGCGTACATTTGATCGAGCCGCCGAAATGCCTCCTGCAGATAGATGCTCTCGCCATGATGCGAGATGAACTTCTCGAGCACGTTGTCGGCGGCCTCGAAGCCATTGAGAACGATCCGCGCCTCGGCGCTGCCGAGGGTCGCGCCGAAGAGAAGGCTCTCGCTCAGGTCGACCGGATCACGGAGCAATTCGTCGAAAAGAATCAGCGCAGGCGCCGCCTGCTTCTGGGCGAGCAGCAACCGGCCATCGAGGTATTTCTTCCATTTGCTGTCGATCGCATTTTGCACCCGGACGGTATTGGCGATTTCCTGCGCTTGCGGCAGCTTCTGCAGATCGATCCACAGGCTGGCGAGGCGCAGGCGCGCTTCGACATTTTCGGGATGCGAACCGGTGAATTTTCCGAGATTGGCGGCAGCTTCCTCGATGCGGCCGAGCGCCTGGAGGCATTCGACGGCGCCCAGTTGGGCTGCTTCCGCCACCGGTGCGGACGCGCTCAATTTTCGATAGGCGGCGAGTGCCTGGGGCCAGCGAGCCTCGTGGGCCAGGATGTCGGCCTGCAATAGCAGGACCTTGGGATCACGCGTCCCGGCCAGTGGTTCCACGGCCGATTGCGCGTCCTCGAGTTCGCCCGCGGCGAGAAGCGAAACCGCCAGTTCGTAAGTGGCCACATCTTTCGTCTCCGATGAGAGGCCGGCCGCTTGCAAAAGGGTGCGCAATTTTTGCACGGCCACCTCGGGAATGCCCTCGGCTCGCGCCTGGCGGGCTTCGGCGAGCAAGGCGGGATCGGCCGCGCGCAGCGTCCCGACGGCGAGGCAGAGAATGAGAAAAAGCGTCGAACGCGTCATAGCATGCGCTGCAAATAGCGTCCCGTGTGGCTCACTTCAACCTGGGCGATTTTTTCCGGTGGTCCCTGGGCAATGATTTGCCCGCCGCCGGCGCCTCCTTCCGGGCCGAGGTCGAGCACCCAATCGGCGCATTTGATGACCTCGAGGTTATGCTCGATGATGATCAAAGTATTGCCGGAATCGCGGAGTTTCATGAGCACTTCGAGGAGCTTGTGAATATCGGCGAAATGCAGACCCGTAGTCGGCTCGTCGAGAATGTAGACGGTGCGGCCGGTGGCCTTTTTTGCCAGTTCCGTGGCCAGCTTGATGCGTTGCGCTTCGCCACCGCTGAGGGTGGTGCCGCTCTGTCCGAGGTGCACATAGCCGAGCCCGACATCCTCCAGGGCAAGAAGCTTGTCGGAGATTTGGGTGATGTTGCGGAAAAAGCGGGCCGCTTCATCGACGGTCATATCGAGAACATCGGCGATGTTCTTGCCCTTGTAGGTGATCTCCAGCGTCTCGCGATTGTACCGGCGGCCGCGGCAAACCTCGCACTCGACATAGACGTCGGCGAGAAAGTGCATCTCGATCTTTTTCATCCCGTCGCCTTCGCAGGCTTCGCACCGGCCGCCTTTGACATTGAAGCTGAACCGTCCGCTATCGTAGCCGCGGATGCGCGATGCGGGCAGGCCGGCGAAGAGTTCGCGAATCGGACCGAAAGCGCCGGTGTAGGTCGCGGGATTCGAACGCGGAGTGCGCCCGATCGGGGTCTGGTCGATGACGATCGCTTTATCGATCTGTTCGAGGCCGTGCAGCTTGAGGTGTTTCCCCGGACGTTCCTTGGAACGATAGAAATGCCGGAACAATGCCCGCCGCAGGATGTCGTCCACGAGTGTCGATTTTCCGCTCCCGCTGACGCCCGTGACGCAAGTCAGGCAACTGAGCGGGAAGGCGGCGGTGACATCGCGCAGATTGTTCTCGGTCGCGCCGCGTAAGGTGAGCCAGCCGGGTGACTCGGCGGAAATCCAGGCGCCTTGGGGCGCCTTGCGGTGGCGGGGCACCGGGATGCGCGTCTTGCCCGAGAGATATTGCCCGGTGAGCGAATTCTCGGTCGCGAGAATGTCGTCCAGTTTTCCTTGGGCGACGATCTGGCCGCCGCGGGCACCGGCCCCCGGGCCCAGGTCGAGAACGTGGTCCGCCGCGCGAATCGTGTCCTCGTCGTGCTCGACGACGATCACGGAATTGCCCAGGTCCCTCAGGCGGCGCAACGTGCCAATGAGGCGATCGTTGTCGCGCTGGTGCAGGCCGATGCTCGGCTCGTCGAGCACATACAGACAGCCAGCCAGGCCCGAACCGATCTGCGTTGCCAGGCGAATGCGCTGGGCTTCCCCACCGCTGAGCGTACCGCTTTCGCGATCGAGCGAGAGGTAGCCGAGGCCGACTTCCACCAGAAAAGCCAGGCGGGCGCTGATTTCGCGCCGGACCTCGCTGGTGATGAAGCGCTGCTGTTCGCTGAGGTTGAGTTCCTCAATGAAACGCCCGGCATCCGCGATGGTCAGCTGGCAAAAGCCGTGGACGTTTCTCTCGCCGAGCAGACCGGCGTCGCCGAGCGCGTCGCTGCGAATGGTCACGGCGAGAATCTCCGGCTTCAACCGGGCGCCCTGGCAGGCGGAACACGTCCGGCGGCTCATATATTGGCGGATGCGCTGGCGCGTGAACTCGCTGTCCGTGGTGTCGTAGAGATTTTGCAACGAGGCAACCAAGCCATCGAAAGGTTTCTCGACCTTGGTGCGCTTGCCGTTTTCGCCCCAGCTCATGGTGACGACTTTGTCGCCGGTGCCGAAGCAGAGAGCCTGCTGGAACTTTTCCGACAGTTCCTTGTAGGGCACTTCCATGGAGGCGCGGTATTCGCGGGCGAGCGATTCGAGCACGCCGTTGTAGTAGCCCTGCATGCGTTTGCCGGCCTTGGCCCACGGAGCGACTGCGCCGGCGGCCAGCGATTTGTCCGGGTCGGGAATCATCAATTCGGCATCGCAGACAAGCTCCGTTCCCAATCCGTGACAGGCGGGGCAGGCGCCGTAATGGCTGTTGAAAGAGAAATGCTTCGGCGTGAGTTGGGGAAGGGTGAAGCCGGTTTCCGGGTTGCTGTAGTCGATGGAATATTTCAGTTCTTCCCATTCCTCGGGCTCGGTCTGACCGACACGGCGCAGGACCAGGAGGCGGTTTTCGCCCCACTTCAGGGCCGTGTCCACGGAGTCGGCCAGCCGGGTGCGGACGCCCTCCCGAATCACCAAACGATCCACCACCACCTCGATGCGGTGCCGGGCCCCCTTTTCGAGGCGAATCGGTTCCGGCCGGCCGAGTTCGATGATCTCGCCGTCGATTCGGACCCGGACGAAACCCTCGCGTTTCAGCTTTTCAATGACGTCGCGAAATTCGCCGGCCTCGTCCTGGACGATCGGGGCGAGCAGGACGATGCGCGTTTCCGGCGCGTAGGTCAGGATCTGGTCGACGATCTGCTGCGGGGTGAGTTTGCTGATCGGCGCACCCGTCGCCGGGTCGTGCGGCTGGCCAACGGACGAATAAAGCAGCCGCAAATAATCGTAGATTTCCGTAGTCGTGGCGATGGTCGAACGGGGATTTCCGCCGCTGCTTCGCTGTTCGATGGCGATGGCCGGCGAAAGCCCCTCGATGAAATCGACATCCGGCTTCTGCATCTGGTCGAGGAACTGCCGGGCATAGGCGCTGAGGCTTTCCACATAGCGCCGTTGCCCTTCGGCATAGAGAGTATCGAAAGCGAGCGACGACTTCCCCGAGCCGCTCATCCCCGTGATGACCACAAGTTTTTCCCGCGGAATCTCCAGTGTGAGATTCCGGAGATTGTGCTGGCGCGCGCCCGTGATCTTGATTACTTCTGCTGGCATTTCCGCCGATGGGTTGAATCGGCGAACTAAGCACAACCAACTTCCCGCCTCCAGAGGTAATTGCGATGTCCACAATCCCTTTCGAAATGACCAGAGAAGAACTGCAAGCGATTCATGAAAAATATCGCGAAGTGAAGCATGATATCAACAACACCCTGGCGGTGATCATGGCCCTCTCTGAATTGGCGCAACGCAATCCCGCGCATTACGAAAAACTGGCCAAAGCGGTCCTGACGCGCGGTCCCGATGTCGTCCAGAAGCTGCAGGAGTTTCAGAGCCTTCTCGGCGCGAAACTCAAGGACGGAGGGGCCAATCCGCCCATCGGCGGGGCGCCGACTTCCGGGGTGTTTTAGCCCCTCGCGTTTGACAACGCCGACCTTTGCAGCGATGGAGCGCCCTCACATGCGTCATTCCACTGCCGATTCACTCATGATCATCACGATCATTATTATTGGCGCCCACTCCGGGCCGGGATAGACGCGCGCTGATCATACGCCACTCTAAAATCCCGAAGCCCTGAGTTTACCGCTCAGGGCTTTTTGTTTGCCCACACCTCGCCATGAATCCTGAACTTGCTCTTCCTCACACTGCCGTCCCGCTTTCGGAAATTGTCGCGGCGCGTTTGCGCCTGCAGGGGGCCATCCGCAATACCCCGTGCGTGGAATCCGCGGCGTTGAGCGAACTGACCGGCGCCCGCGTTTTTTGCAAACAGGAGCACCTTCAACGGACCGGCAGTTTCAAGGAACGCGGTGCGCGCAACGCTCTTGCGCAACTTTCGGCGGAACAGAGGAGCTGTGGAGTCATTGCCGCGTCCGCGGGGAATCACGCCTTGGGATTGTCCTGGCACGGACGTTCTTTGGAGGTGCCGGTGACGGTGGTGATGCCGCGCTTTGCGCCGCTGGTGAAGGTGGCGCGCTGCCGGAAATTCGGCGCCACAGTGATCTTGCATGGCGATACTTTCGACGAATCCCGGGCCGAGGCTGGGCGTTTGGCCGCCGAGAGGAAGCTCACCTACATCCATCCGTTTGATGATCCGCAAGTGATTGCGGGGCAGGGGACACTGGCCTTTGAAATCCTCGAGCAGGTGCCCGATGCCGATGCCGTTCTGGTCCCGGTGGGAGGCGGTGGATTGCTGGCGGGGGTCGCGACGGTCTTTCGCGCGCTCAAGCCGGACTTGGAAATCGTCGGGGTCGAACCCGCCAATGCCGCTTCTTTCGCGGCGGGACTCGAGGCACGCGCGCCGGTGCGCGTGGAGACGCGTTTCACTTTGGCGGATGGTCTCGCGGTGGCGGAGGCGGGACAGCATTCCCTGGCGATCGCGCGGCGATTGGTCTCCCGGATGGTTCAGGTCGGCGAAGAAGCCCTGGCCCTGGCCATGCTGAGGTTGGCCGAACTCGAGAAATGCGTGATCGAAGGCGCAGGCGCCGCGGGTCTGGCGGCGCTGGCCGGTGATGGCCTGCCCGATTTGCGCGGACGTCGCGTCGTGCTGCTGCTTTCCGGTGGCAATATCGATCCGCTGGCGCACAGCCGGGTGATCGAACGCGGTCTGGCGGCGGACGGGAGGATCTATCGCTTCGACGCTCTGATCAGCGATCGTCCCGGCGGGCTGGCGCACCTTTCCGGAGTGCTGGCTGAAGCTGGCGCCAATGTCACTGAGATCGTGCACAATCGCACTTTTGCCGGCCCCGACCTTTCCCGGGTGCACGTTCTGTGTACCATCGAAACGCGCGACCGCGAGCATATCGCCGAGGTGGAGCAGCGGCTGGCGGCCAACGGCGTCGAGATTCATCGCGCCGGGCGCCCACTCTGGAGCTAGGAGCAATTTTTCCATTTACAAAGCTGGCAACCTCGTCTTTCTTTTCGACCCCACGCGCGTAAAAGAAAAAAAGACGCACCGTTGGTCCCTGGGTGGCGGATTCTCATGATCCGCCGCTATCGCGCCAGGGGAAACCCGGTGAATAGAAAGGATGAAGGATGAGGGATGAAGGACGAAGTGTATGACACTTCGGCCTGAGTTTCCGCCTTCTGTTTCAAAATATGCCAATTCGTTTAGGTCGCTTCGAAATGCCGAAGTCGCTCGTCAAGGACGATGCTTCGCGTAATGACACCTATGCCAAGTTCACCGCCGAACCATTTGAGGCGGGCTATGGCAATACTATCGGCAACTCGCTCCGCCGGGTGCTGCTCTCCTCGCTCGAGGGGGCGGCCATCACCTCCGTGAAAATCGCCGGCGCCCAGCATGAATTCCAGACGCTGCCGCACGTCGTCGACGACGTGACGGACATCGTGCTCAATTTGAAGAAGGTGAAGTTCAAGGCCAACGATCACGAGATTCGTAACCTCGCGATTTCCGTGAACAAAGAAGGCGCCGTCACCGCCGGGGACATTGCGGATTCCGCCCAGTGCGAAGTCCTGAACAAGGACCAGCTCATCTGCACGCTCGATAAAAAGACGAAGTTCGAAGCCGAACTCGAAGTCAAGGTCGGCCGCGGTTTCGCCACGGGCGACGAGAACAAGCATACCGATCAACCGATCGGCGTAATCGCCATCGACTCGATCTTTTCCCCAGTCACCCGCGTGAAGTACACCGTGGGGAACACCCGCGTCGGCCAGCGCACGGACTACGACAAGCTCGAGATCGAGATTTGGACCGATGGCCGCATCACGCCGGAAGAGGCGCTGGTCCAGGCTTCTTCCATCCTCAAAAAGCACTTCGAGCCCTTCTACAATTACGACGAAAACGCGGTCCAGTTCGACGAAACGCCGCAGGCCCAGAGCCAGGAAAACCAGAAGATGAAGAAGCTTCTGAACATGAGCGTCAACGAGATCGAACTCTCCGTCCGCGCGGCCAACTGCTTGAACAACGCCAACATCACCACCGTCGGTCAGCTCGCGATGAAGACCGAGGCGGAGATGCTCAAGTACCGCAACTTCGGCAAGAAGTCGCTCAACGAAATCAAGGAGAAGCTCACCCAGCTTGGCCTCTCCCTCGGCATGAAGTTCGAGTCCGGCCTCGTCGAGCCGAATCCTACGGACACCAGCCTCGTCGGCTAAGATCAGAAATAGAGATATCCCATGCGCCATCAACGAAAGACGATCAAACTTGGCCGCAAGGAAGGGCACCGCAAATCGCTGCTCTCGAACCTTGCCGTAAGCTTGATCGAGCATAATCGCATCAAGACCACGCTGGCCAAAGCCAAGGCCCTGCGCCCGCTCGCGGAGAAACTGGTTACTATTGGCAAGAAGAACACCATTCACGCGCGCCGCACGGCCAAGGCGGTGCTGCGACAGGACGACGCGGTGACGAAGCTCTTCGCGGAGATCGCCCCGCGCGCCGCCGACCGCAAGGGCGGCTACACGCGGATCATCAAGCTGCCGCAACGCCAGAGCGACGCCGCCGAGGTGGCGTTCATCGAGTGGACCGACGCGCCGGTGCTGGTGGAAACCGCCACGCCCGAGCCGAAAGCCGCCGCCAAGAAGGCTGCCAAGCCCAAGGCGGAAGAGAAGCCGGCGAAAGCGGACGCTGCTGCCGAAGGCGAGAAGCCAGCGAAGAAGGCCAAGGCCAAGAAGACCGAAGAGAAGGCCGCCGAATAATTTACGGTTGGCGACTGGAAAGTCGCCGCTCCGATTACAGCAAAGGGCGACGCTCCCCCGGGCGTCGCCCTTTTTGCGTCGTTGGATCCTGACTTTGGCGGCCAGAGGAAGGTGTCGCCGAAGCCGCGGATGTTCGGTGGGCGCAGGGCAGGCTTTCGGGGGCGAGGGTACGGACCGGCGACGTGTTGATAAATGACGACTTTTTTCGGGAGTTTTTGGGTTTTACTCTGGTGAAAGATCGGGGTTGTTGACTGGGGCGAGGTGGAAAAGCGGGAACCTGGAACCCGAAATCTGAGGCCGGCGAGCGAAACTGAAGGGGTCGGCGGAGATTAGCCGGGCGGCTTTTTCCGGCGAATCGTGCCTCCTCTCCTCGAGGTCGTTTTTTGCCTCTGCGGAGAATTCCCAATCACTCATCGACGCCGCGATCCTTCTTCCACTTCGCTTTGAATGCCGCCATCTCGGACTTGACTCGCTCCGACGGGATCGTCTTGTTCGCGGGAATCGACTTCATGCCCTGGGCGATTTTACTTTGCACCTCCGCTTTCCAGACCTCGTCACGCTGCCGGAGCAAGCGGATCGCTTCGCGGACCACTTCGCTGGCGGTCTCGTATTCGCCGACCGCGACCTTTTGCCGAATGAACTTTTCCATGGGCTCGGTGAGCGAAACATTCATGACCTGTTTTTTCCTTGAGATCGACTGCTATGTCAAATCTTGACATCAGCCTTTGGGGCTTCATGGAGTGTGTTTGAAGAGGGTAATGGAGGGTGGCCATTCGATTAGGAACGACCGGGGGTAGGCGGAGGATGCGAATCGGATGAGGACGAAGGGAAACGAGGCTTTTCCTCTTTTGATGAAGACGAACGTACATGCCACCGACGGGGAACACCTTCGCCGCAGTTGCTGTGCCTTGGATTGGCTGGCGTTTGTGCTGGCGGATGTGCAGACGGGGGTGGGGCCGTTTCTTGTGACTTATCTGGCGGCGGCGCGGCATTGGCAGCCGTTTGATATTGGGGTGGCGATGTCGGTCGGGTCGATCGCGGGGATGATCGCGCAGACACCGGCGGGCTGGCTGATCGACCGCTTGCGGCGGAAGAGGGAGTTGATCGCGGTGGGCAGTGCGTTGGTGGCGCTGGGGAGTTTCGGGGTGATGTATTTCCAGTCCTTTTGCATGATTGTCGCGGTGGAGGCGTTGCTGGGGGTGGTCGGATCGTTGTTTCCGCCGTCGATGGCTGGGATGAGTTTGGGCATCGTGGGGCACAGTCGATTGGATCGGCGGATCGGCCGAAATGAGACCTTCAATCATGCGGGAAATGTGGTCACGGCGGCGCTCGCCGGCGGGCTGGGATATGCGCTGGCGCAGGAGGCGATTTTCTATGTCGTCATCGCTTTTTCGCTGATTGCGATCGTCCTGGTGTTTCGCATTCGCGCGGCGGATATTGATTTCGAGCGAGCGCGCGGTGGGGTTTCGGAGAAGGACGGAGCGGCGGTTGCCGGGGTGGCAGAGTTGTTTCGCGATCGGCGGATCACCATCTTCATCATTTCCGTGGTGCTGTTTCACTTTGCCAATGCGGCGATGCTGCCGCTGATCGGCCAACGGCTCTCGGAGGGACATCCGCGGGAGTCGCCGCTTTACATGTCGATCTGCATCGTGGGGGCGCAAATGGTGATGTCACTTGTCGCGGCGCCGTCCGGAATCCTGGCGAAACGGTGGGGACGCAAAGCGGTTTTCACCGTTGGGCTTTGTGTGCTTCCGGTGCGCGGGATTCTTTACACCGTCACCGTGAAACCTGCTTTCCTCATTACCGTTCAGTTGCTCGATGGCGTGGCGGCGGCGATTTTCGGAGTTGTGAGCGTGCTGGTGGTGGCCGATCTCACGCGAGGAACGGGACGATTTAATCTCACTCAGGGGGCGGTGGCGACCGCGACGGCGGCAGGAGGCGCGCTCAGCACGTTTGCCGCGGAATCCATTGTCCAGCATTGGGGTTACAATCCGGCCTTTCTCACGCTCGCGGTGATTGCCCTCGGGAATCTGGTTTTTTTCCGGGTCGCGATGCCGGAGACTTTGCGGGAGTTGCCGATGGCCGATCGGGGGTTGTGTTCCGCGAATCCCGAAATGAAATACGCCAAATCGAAGATTGGTTAGTTAGAGCGTGTCATGCACGTACGAGGATTCAACTCTTTCAGAGTTGTGCGCGGGTTGAGGCGTGACCCAGGTAGGCGCTCGTTCCTCGCGCCAACCCTGGGCTGAGTGATTGAACGCCTTCGGCGTTGGCGCAACGTGCGACATGGCTCTGACGGAGTTCGTGACACGCTCTAGCTGGGGCGCGTTCACGAGTTATTTTGGGGGCGGATGGACGGTCCGGGTCGGACGGGCGGAGTGCTCTGGCGCTTTCGGAGGCGGCAAAGTGGTGGTGGGCCGGTAGTACCCGCAGACATTCCGAAAGCGGCGCAGCAGCGTCGCACTCCAAGAACGCAAGCGTCGTTGCTCGATTTTCTCGAATTCGTGAACAGAACCTGGTGTGGTGTCATGTAAGTTCCTTGCATAACTTCTGTCGCCCCTCCGGGGCTGGGAAATCATGGAATCGGTTAACCCCGGACTGAAGTCCGGGGCTATTTGCCCCCTTTGCACCATGGGCGTCTCGCAAAGCCTCGGCTTCATGCTGGCCCTTCGGGCCGCTACAGACCTCCGAGTTATTTAGAGCATCTCGCGAAAGTAATTTCCGTTTTGACGACCTACGGCCCCGCACCGCCGCCCCGCAGATATTGGAGGTTCTTCGGCTCCGCTCCGCTCCGCTCTCAGAATGACATGCTTTTTTTTCGATCGCTTCGCGGAGGCGCTTCGGCCGAACCGGAAATTATTTTCGAGAGATCGTCTAAGAGGGCGTCTAAAAAGTAAGTGCGCACGGGGCAAGCCGGAGGCTTGCTGGACCGTAGCCGGGGGTAACACCCCCGGAATGCACCCCCAAAAAATAACTCACGCGCCCCGGCCGGAGTGCCGGAAATTACCCCCTGGAAGGCGACGCCGGCACACCCTCCGGGGTGCATCCGTTGTGTGGGGTGTCGCTTCCGGGGGTGTTACCCCCGGCTACAGTCCGTCAGCCCTTCGGGCTGGGCCGCAACTTACTTTTTAGACGCCCTCTAAGAAACTTGCCTGCTTACCCTAGCAAAGTTTGATATCAAAGCATGGATTCGCCGGCGGCTACGGAAGCGAAACGGGCTTCGTGGTCGAGGAGCCATTTTTTGCGGGGCAGACCGCCGCCGTAACCGGTGAGAGTGCCGTTGGCGCCGATGACGCGATGGCAGGGGACGACGATGGCAATGGGATTGGATCCGTTGGCCGCGCCGACGGCGCGGCTGGCGCCGGCGTGGCCGATATTCGCAGCGAGTTGTCCGTAGCTCATGGTGGTTCCGGCGGGGATGGTGCGTAAGGCTTTCCACACTTCGCGTTGAAATGCGGTGCCGCCGGTGGCCGTGGGCAGTTCGTCGATTTGCTCGAGATCGCCTTTGAAATAGCCGTCGAGGGCGCGGGTGATGTTTTTGGGAGCGGCGCCTTCTTCCAATTGATAGTCGCGGTAATGTTCGCGGAGGTGCCGGCGCAGGCGCGCTTCCTCGTCGCCGAATTCCAGGGCGCGGAGGATGCCCTCGTCGTCGGTGACGATCATCATGGGGCAGAGGGGCGTAGGTCGGTGTTCAAGCAGCAAGTGCATGGTGGGTTTCCTTTCTTTGGTTGGGTGAGATTTGGGAAGCGTCGGCGTCGGCGGTCCAGAGGTGGAGGACGGCATAGGCGCGCCAGGGCCGCCAGCGTTCGGCGTGGGAGAGCAGTTCCGCGGCATTGGGCCGCTGACCGCCAGAGGCGAACTTTCGTTGCAAGGCCACGTCTCCGGCGAGGAAGGCGTCGGTTTCTCCGAGGGCGCGCATGGCGATGTATTGCGCGGTCCATTCGCCAATGCCGGGAAGCTGGCAGAGACGCGTGACCGCTTCGACGAGATCGCGGCGGGGATCGAACAACCGGGGGTCGGCGGCGACGGCCGCGGCGACGCCAGCGAGGGCGGCGGCGCGGGCCCGGGGCATCCCGAGTTTGGCGATCTGGTCGGTGTCGAAGCGCTCGGGCCGCGGGAAGGCGTGAGTGAGTCCGGGGCTGTTCGTGCCGTGAGTCAAGGGATCGCCGAGTGTGGAGACGATACGGCTGGCCAATTGCGTGCCGGCTTTCAACGTGACTTGCTGGCCAAGCACGGCACGCACGGCGATTTCGAATCCGCTCCATGCGCCCGGAACACGCAAGCCGGGCCGCGCGGCGACGAACGGCTCCAGGACCGGATCGGCAGACAGGACGGCAGCAATGGCGGTCGGCTCGGCGCTGAGATCGAACATCCGGCGAAGGCGCGCGATGATGGTGGGGAGCGCTCCCATGTGAGGGAAGCGGACGGCCACGCGCAAAGCAGATTGATCCGGTGCGTGGCTCACGGTGACCGAGCCGGTGAGGTCGCGCAGTTCGATGACGCGGCGGTAGCTTTGATTCGCGACGACCTCCATCCCGGTGATCGTGCGGACCTCGAGGAAATGCAACATGGCGTCCCAGTCGTACGGTGGACGATAGGGCAGCAGGAGGGAGATTTCCGGGGATGGGGACGCAGCGGTGGTGCGGCGTCGCAGCTCGCTCGGGGGGCGCTGGTAGAGGCGCTGGAAGGTTTCGTTGAAACGGCGCACGCTGCCGAATCCGCTGCCGAGCGCGACTTCGATCATCGAGAGATCGGTCTGATGGAGCAGTTGCTTGGCGAGGAGGACGCGGCGGGTCTGCGCGACGGTGACGGGGGCGGCACCGATGTGCTGGCGGAAAAGACGGCGGAGGTGGCGTTCGCCGATTTCGAGACGCTCGGCGAGCGCGGCGACATCGCCGTCGTCGAGGGCTCCGCTTTCGATTAGCTTCAGGGCCCGCGAGACGGTCGCGGAAGTGCCGCGCCAGGCGTCGAGATCGGGCGAGCTTTCCGGACGGCAGCGGAGGCAGGGGCGATAACCGGCTTCCTGGGCAGCCGCGGCAGTGGGGACGAAAGTGCAGTTCTCGAGCTTGGGAGGGCGGGCCGGGCAGATGGGCCGGCAATAGATGCCGGTGGTTTTGACGCAGGTGAAAAAGCGCCCGTCATAGCGGAGGTCACGAGCGAGGACGGCCCGGTAGCAAGCAGAACGGTCGAGTGGCATGAGGGGAGACTAACTCGAACGGCCAAAGGCGTCTGGCGGTTTTCGGACCTCAATGATTTTTTGGGGGGAAGGGAATGGGGGGAATGGGAGGAATGGGAGGAGTGCGAAGGATGGGAGAGAGCGGCCGGCTGTGTCAGCCTTGCAGGGCGTAGGGGGCCATGGCCGTCAGCGCTTGCGGCCCAGTCGTTCGGCGAGCCGCTCGGCGAGCCGGCCGAGTGCGGCGCTCTTGTCCATGGGCTCGAGTTGCACGTCGAGGAGGCAGAAGCTGTCGGTATGTTTGGCGGCGGCGGCGAGGGCGTCGTCGAGTTGCTCCTCGGTCTCGACGAGGAAGCCGCGGCCTTTGCCGAGGACCTCGGGCAGCTTGTGATATTTCCAGTTGAGGACGTCGTTGAAGGGGCCGTCGTGGATGTGGCGTTCGGTGCCGTAGCCGGCGTTGTTGAGGACGATGACGACGGGGTTGAGGCCGTAGCGGGCGATGGTGGAAAGCTCCATGCCGGTCATCTGAAAAGCGCCGTCGCCGACGAGGACTACGGGACGTAGATCCGGGCGGGCCATCTGTGCGCCGAGCGCAGCAGGAACGGCGAAACCCATGCTGGCATAGTAGGCCGGCCCGAGGAATTCGGTGCGATGGCGAATGAAAAGATCGCTGGCGCCGAAAAGGGCGTTGCCAACATCGGCGACGACGATACTGGTGTCGTCGAGAAACCGGTTGATCCGCTCGAAGAGGCGCGCAATGGAGACCTTTTCTCCGTGACGGCCGGGCTGAAATTCGTGGACTTGGGGTGGACGCGGACGAGTGGGGGCGTCGTGCCGGCGAA
Organism: Chthoniobacter sp.; assembly: GCA_036501065.1. Lineage (GTDB taxonomy): Bacteria > Verrucomicrobiota > Verrucomicrobiia > Chthoniobacterales > Chthoniobacteraceae > Chthoniobacter. The sequence goes on from DASYAY010000064.1 coordinate 91,470, forward strand.
GGTCCGCAGTCTGCAAGCCACGGACAAAATCCTTGAAGCGAACGTTCTCGAAAGTGTGGTAGCTGATGGAGAGTCGCTCGCTGGTCGCGGAGATGGATTTGGCGGGATCGAGCTTGGCGGTGAAGACGCCGAGATTGATATCGGACATGAAGGCGCCGAGGAGGAGCACGCAGTCGCTGGATTCGACATACTCGCGAACGTCGTCACGGCCCATGGCGCCTTCATAGACGCCGAGGTAGAGCGGGTGTTGTTCGGCGACGACCGATTTGCCGAGGATGGTGGCAGCGACCGGGATGCCGGTCTTTTCGACGAACTTCAGGAGGTCGTCCTGCAACCCGAAGCGGTGCACTTCGACATCGGCGAGAATGACGGGTTGCTGGGCCTTGTTGAGGAGCGCGGCGGCCTCGGAAAGGGCCTCTGCGAGGGCGTAGGGATCGCTGGCTTCGTGGCGATCGCGGGCGCGATGGTCGGGGCGGCCGGCGGCCGTGACGAGATCGCGCGGGAGCTCGAGATAGACGGGACGCTTGTAACGAATGGCCGCGTGCAGAACGCGGTCGATTTCCGAGAAAGCGGTCTCGGGATCTTCCAGCGCGGCGCCGGCCACGGTGATCTCGTCGAAGACGCGCTGCTGGGTATTGAAGTCGCGGACTTTGTGATGGAGGAGGGGATTTTTGTCGCGTTCGTTGAGGCCGGGCGCGCCGCTGATGACGACCACCGGGGATTTTTCGGCAAAAGCGCCGGCCACTGGATTGACCACCTTGAGCCCGCCGACGCAGTAGGTGATGCAGACGACGCCGAGACCGTGGACGCGGGCGTAACCGTCGGCCGCGAAGCCGGCGCCTTGTTCGTCGCAGGTGACGATGGTCTGCATACCGCTCTTCAAAAGCTGATCGTAGAAACCGAGGACGTAATCGCCAGGGATGCCGAAAACGTGCTGCACGCCGTGTGCCTGCAATTGTTGAATGAGGTACTCGCCGATGCTGGGGGCTCGATTCATGACTGCAAGCTAGCGCATCGGAGGCGATGAACACAAACGGCAAGCGCTTCGTCGAACGAGGCACGGTTTCTATGGCCATGCGCGCCGGGAGTTGGCTATCGTCCGGCGGTGAACTCCGGCTTTCTTGACAAGCTTATCGAACGGCTCGGGCGGGTGCGCCCGGAGGACGTGCAGGGGTATCTCCTGCGGTTGGCGGATGAGAAGGGTTTTTTGGAAACGATTTTCAACGCGATTCACGAGGGGGTGATCGTGACGGATAATGGCGGGCGGATTTCGTATCTGAATCGCGCGGCTTGCACGCTCTTCGGCCTGGAGCGCGAGGCATGCATGGGCGAACCGCTGGCGGAACGCTTGCGCGGGCTGGATTGGGAAAAATTGATGGAGGCTGGCGAGGTGGTGTCGCGGGACATGGAGGTCTACTACCCCCAGCACCGGTTCCTGAATTTCTACATCGTGCCCGTGAGCCTGGATCCGGTGCCGGGGAAACGGCCGCGCACGGCGGCCCCGGAGCGGGACGGCTATGCAGTGATCTTGCGCGACATCACCGAGACACGCCGGTCGACGGAGGAGACGATCCAATCGGAGAAGCTGACCGCGCTCACGCTGCTGGCGGCGGGAGTGGCGCACGAGATTGGGAATCCGCTGAACTCGCTGCATATCCATCTTCAGCTCATGGAGCGGAAGCTGCGCAAGGTGCCGCCGGCGGCGCGTTCGGACTTGCAGAAATCCCTGGACGTGGCGCGTGAAGAGATCACCCGGCTGGACTCGATCGTGCAGCAATTTCTCGGGGCGATCCGGCCGGCGCGGCTGGAGGCGCGGCTGGAGAACATCAATTCGCTGGTGCGCGACTCGGTGGCCTTTCTCCAGCCGGAAATCGAGAACCGGAACATCCTCGTCGAACAGGAACTGCGGAGCGATCTGCCGCTGATCGAAGTCGACCGGAATCAGCTCAAGCAGGCGTTTTATAATGTGATCAAGAATTCCTTCCAGGCGATGAAGGCTGGGGGATTGCTCCGCATCCGGACGGATATGGATGACTCTTTCGTGAAAATCAGCTTTGCCGATACTGGGGGAGGAATTTCACCGGGGAACATGAGCAAGATTTTCGAGCCGTATTTCACGACCAAGTCGAGCGGCAGCGGGCTCGGGCTGCTGATTGTGCGCCGGATTGTGCGTGAACACGGGGGTGAGATCGACCTGGCGAGTGACGAAGGGCGTGGGCTCACCCTGACGATCCGGCTGCCGTTCCGGAATCAAGCGGCGCGGATGCTGGAGGCGGGGACGCTGTGAGCGGCGATCGGCGGCTCGTCTTGACAGAGCTCCTGGAAACACCCGGGATTTCGGCCGGCATTCTCGGAGCTGCGGCCGCTCATGTCGGGCTGAGCGCCGCGGGATTGGGCGGCTGGCCTTGTCCATTTTATCAGGTAACCGGCTGGCCTTGCCCCGGTTGCGGGTTGGGCCGGGCCTGCGTGCTGCTGTTGCGCGGAAATATTTGCGAGTCGTTGCGACTACACGCCTATGCACCGGTTCTCCTGGGCACGCTGGCGATCCTTGGCGCCGGTCTGGTGCTGCGTGGGAAAGGACGGGGGGTACTGTGTGCAGCGGTGAGGTGGATTGAGGAACGAACAGCTGTTTCGGTAGTGTTGCTTGTGGGACTGATAGTTTACTGGTTGTTAAGATTCGTACTCGACGCGTCCCAGTGGCGCCTGCTAGTTCGATGAGCGTCGGCAGTTTTGCCGTTCACGTACCAACCCTCCAAAAAGACAAAAGCTGGGCACTGGCAGGTGTTTTGATCACTTATTTCAGCCGTTCGTGCCCAGGAACACCCCCCTCATCCTATGGTATCGCTTGTTGCCCTCATTGCATTTATCGGCTCCCTGATTTGTTTTATCATCGTTGTCATCAAGCTGTTTCAGGAAAAAGGCGTGCTCCACGGCATCCTCGGGATTATCTGCAGCCTGTACACGTTTATCTGGGGGTGGATGGAGTCCGGGCGGCTGAAAATCCAGAATGTAATGATCATTTGGTCAGCGTGTCTCGTCGTCGGCATTGGTGTTAGAGCGGCGCTCCTGCATCACTGAGAGCGGCGGCGAACGGTTCAAGGGTATGCTGCGGGAACGTCCCTAACGGCGCTGGTTCGCAGTCCAGTTGTTTTCCTCTGAGTCACTCAGAGGCGGGCTGACGCCGCGTCGTAACAAATTGTCACAGGGATGTCGCAGTCAGGGCCTTGCCAAGGAGGGCGTGGGCCGCTACATGTCCCGCCCCACCCGTGAATCCGACCCTCCTCATCGTAGACGACGAAAAGCATACCCGCGAAGGGTTGCGTGCGTCGCTGGAGGACAGTTTCGAGGTTTACATCGCGGCGGACATCGGTGGGGCGATGAGCGTGCTGGAACGGGAACCGGTGGACCTGATGCTCACAGACCTGCGGCTGGCGGGCGAGGATGGAATGGCCCTGGTGGACAAGGCATTGGCCTTGGCTCACCCACCGATCGTGATCATGATGACGGCTTATGGCTCGGTGGACGCCGCGGTGGAAGCGATGAAGCGGGGAGCCTACGATTTCGTCACCAAGCCGCTGAATATTGACCGTCTGGAGATTCTCATTCAGCGGGCCTTGCAGAGCAAAAAGGTGGAGAAGGAAGTCGTCGAGTTGAAGCAGCAGGTGGACCGGAAATTTGGTCTCGAAAATCTCATCGGCGAGTCGCTGGTGATGCACGAGATTTACGATACGATCCGGCAGGTGGCGCCGACGCGGGCCACAGTCCTGATCCAGGGGGAAAGCGGCACGGGCAAGGAGTTGGTGGCGCATGCCATTCATGCCTTGAGCGGGCGGCCGAAACAGAAGTTCGTGACCGTCCATTGTGCGGGCTTCAATACGCAGTTGCTGGAGAGCGAACTGTTCGGGCACGAGCGCGGCGCCTTTACGGGAGCGGTGGAGCGGCGAATCGGGCGATTTGAGCAGGCCAACGGAGGAACGATCTTTCTCGATGAAATCGGCGAAATCGACGCCGCAACCCAGGTGAAACTGCTTCGCGTCCTGGGGGAAGAGCGCACTTTTGAGCGGGTCGGCAGCAATACGCCGATCAAGGTGGACGTGCGGGTGATCGCGGCGACCAACCGGGATTTGGCCAAGCTCGTGGCCGAAGGAAAATTCCGCGAGGATTTGTTCTTTCGCTTGAGCGTGGTGAAGATCACGACGCCGCCGTTGCGCCAGCGCAAGGAAGACATCGACCTACTGGCGAGCGCTTTCCTCAAACAATTTGCCACGGAAAATGGCAAACCGATCCCGGAGATCACCCCGGAAGCCATGGATGCGCTGCGTCGCTATGACTGGCCGGGCAACGTCCGGAAACTGCGCAACGTGATCGAGAATTGCGTGGTAATGACGACCGGGCCAAAGATCGGCCTGCGGAACATCCCGGCGGAAGTGCGTGAAGCGAGCGACGGAGGTGGCGCATTATCGACGACCCGATTTATCCCGACCAAGGGGAACCTCTTTAACATCAAACAGACCGAGTACAAACTGATCCTCCAGGCGCTGGACGAGACGGGTGGCAATGTGACGCAAGCCGCGAAGAAACTCGGCATCAGCCGCCGCACGCTGCATCGAAAGATCAACGAGATCAAGGCGAGCGAAGCGGAAGAGAACCAGTAAGAGCCCTTTCATGGACCCAACCCCTATTTTCCATCCTTTGCTGGCCTCCGCATTGACGGGGTATCTGATCTTCTTCGCGATCCTGGCGCTGGTGCTTTTGGGCGTGTATTGGCTGATCAAGGTGACCCACCTCTCCGAGGTGGGCCTGCAGCAACTCGTGCACACCCTGGAGCAGGGGGGATGGGTGCGATGGGTGAAGCTCATCCTCCTGATCGCGGCGATCGGCTACATGACCTATCTTTGGTTTTTCAAGGTAGGTCCTGGTTTCAGGGGATTACCGCACGAAAAAGCCATCGAGCAGGCGCAGATTTCGCGGGAAATCGTCCGCGGGCACGGTTTCAGCACGAAGGTCATCCGGCCGGCGGCCCTCTGGCAGTTTGAGCGCGAACTGGGGACCTTTCCGCTGGATCGCACGCCGGACACCTATTACGCGCCGCTCTCACCCTACATCAATGCGGCGATTTTTCGTTGCGCGGACGCCATCAATACCCACCTGAAGTGGTTCGCGGAGCATTCGGAAAATTATCAGCACGTCTTCCTGGTGGGGATGGTGATGGATGAGATCGGACAGATGTCCTACGACACGGTGATGTCGCCGAAAGGGGTGGTCTACGCCTACGATCGGATGATCGCGTTCGCCCAGTTGGTCTTTTTCCTGCTCGCGGTGCTGGTGAATTATTTCACGGCTCGCCGTCTCTTCGACGACCGATTGGCGATCTTTTCGATCTGGTTGATGCTGTTGTGCGAGAAGTTCTGGGACTATGCCATGTCGGGCCTGCCGCAAATGCTCATGCTCCTGATCTTCAGCGGCGCGGTGTATACCATGGTGCGCGCGATCGAAGCGCGCGTGGCCGGCACCAAGCCGCTGCCCTGGCTCGCGGCGACGGCGGCGCTCTTTGGGTTGCTCGCCCTCGCCCATGGCATCACGATCTGGCTCTTTGTCGGAGCGGCGATTTTTTCGGGGTTTTATTTTCGTCCCCGCGTGCAGACGGTGGCGATCATGCTGGGGGTCTTCCTCGTGGTTTATTCCCCCTGGTTGATTCGCAATTATCGGGTCTGCGGCAATCCGGTAGGGCTGGGCTGGTATTCGGGGCTCTACCAGGTTCGGGGCACGGAATCGCAGATCATGCGGTCCCTGGAAATGCCTTTGCAAGGGGTGTCGCCGACCATCTTTCGCAACAAATTGCAGGGCCAAGTCCTCTTTCAGATGGATGGCATTTACAACTTCCTGGGGCAATCCTTGGTCGCGCCGTTCTTTTTCATCGCGCTGCTCCATCTCTTCAAAAAGAAGGAAACCGCCGACTTCCGATGGTGCATCCTTTCGATGTGGCTCCTGGCCGTTTTTGGCATGGCCGTCTTCGGAATGCCGGATTCGACGGCGGTCAAAGCCAACGATTTGCACATCCTCTTCGTTCCCGTGATGAGTTTCTACGGGTTGGCGCTCATCCTCGTGATGTGGTCGCGCATCGGGATCGACGTGAAGCTGGTGCGCGCGGGGTTCATTACGCTCATTTTCGTGATATCCGCCCTGCCGTTCATCAACCAATTCATGGTCCTTTGGGCAACGAATTCGATGTTGGTGTCGTGGCCGCCCTATGTCCCGCCGGGGATTGCGGTGCTGGCCAATTGGACCAAGGAGAACGAAATCATCACCTCGGACATGCCGTGGGCGGTGTCCTGGTATGCGGACCGGGAGAGCTTGTGGCTGCCGATGACGATTCGCGAGTGGAACGACCTGAACGATTACAATCGGCTCCGGGGCCGTGTGGTCGGACTTTATCTGACGCCGATAACGGGGGATCTCCCGTTCATCACGGGCATCATGAAAGGCGAATACAAGGAGTGGGCGCCGTTCATTACACGCAACGTCAACCTCAAGGATTTCCCGCTCAAGGCGGTCACGCCCATGGCCATTCAGGGCGAATGCGTCTACTACAGCGACCGCGATCGGTGGACAAATCGCGAAGAGTGATTGAGCCGCGCGGGCTTTTGCGCGTAAGGTGCTGCCCGACGATGGCTACCAAGACGCCCAGCACCAAATCCAGCGACGAAAATTTCGAGAGCGCCATGACGCGGCTCGAGGCGATCGTCACGGACATGGAGTCGGACAAGCTGCCGCTCGAGGAGCTGCTGACCCGCTACGAAGAGGGGGTGAAACTGGTGAAGGTGTGCGAAGAGAAGCTCACGGCCGCGGAAAAGCGGATCGAGATGATCACTCGCAACGCTGCCGGAGAGCCGCAGATCGAGGAATTTGACCCCGCGAAAAAGAACGCCGCGCCAGCGGGGGGCGACGTGAGCCTTTTCTAAAACATGATGACTCCATCCATTTTACCGACGATCAATTCTCCCGCGGACATCAAATCACTGGCGGAGAAGGATCTGCCGCAACTCGCCGAGGAAGTACGGGACGAACTCATTCGTGTGCTTTCCGACGAGAATCCGAAGTCTGTGGGCGGCCATCTTGGGCCGAACCTCGGAGTGGTCGAATTGACCATCGCCTTGCATCGGGTCTTCGAAACTCCGAAAGACAAACTCGTCTTCGACGTGAGCCACCAGGGGTACGTGCACAAGCTCTTCACCGGGCGGCGTGAACGCTTTGACACGATGCGGCAGTACGAGGGCCTGAACGGTTTCCTGCTCCGCACCGAGAGCGAGCACGACTGCTATGGCGCGGGGCACGCCGGAACGGCGTTGAGCGCCGCGCTGGGCATGGCGGTGGGTCGCGACCGGCGCGGTTCGGATGAGGACGTGGTCTGTATCGCGGGAGATGCGGCCTTCACCTGCGGGGTCAGTTACGAGGCACTGAACAACGTCGCCCACAGCACCAAGCGTTTCATCGTGGTTCTGAACGACAATGAATGGTCGATCGCCAAAAACGTCGGAGCCATTGCCCACTATTTCAACAAGATCGCCACGCATCCGACCTACGCCCATTTGCACGAAAAGGCGGCGCAGTTCGTGGAGATGCTGGGAGGCAAATTTGCCAAGACCTTTGCCCACAAGATCGAGGCCGGGGTGAAGAACCTGCTGGCGCCGAGTGTGATGTTCGAGGATCTGGGGTTGCGTTATTACGGCCCCATCGACGGGCATGACATTCCGCTGCTTATCCGGACCTTCGAGTTCCTGAAGACCCAGCACGAGCCGGTGCTCCTGCACATTCTCACGCAAAAAGGGAAGGGGTATGCGCCGGCGCTGGAGCAACCGGACAAGTTCCATGGCTTGGGCAAGTTCGAGCCGAAGACGGGCAAGACGGCTTCGACGAGCACACCGACCTACAGCGAACTCTTCGGGAAGACGCTGGCGAAGTTTGCCGAGACGAACAACAAGATCGTGGCGATTACCGGAGCGATGCCGACCGGGACGGGGTTGGTCCATTTCGCCAAGGCGCATCCGGACAAATATTTCGACGTGGGCATTGCCGAGGAGCATGCCGCGCTTTTCGCCTGCGGCCTGGCGACCCAGGGTTTCAAGCCGTTCCTGGCCATCTATTCGACGTTCATGCAACGGGCCTACGACATGATCATTCACGACATGGCGTTGCAGAATCTGAACGTCGCACTTTGCATGGACCGTGGCGGCCTGAGCGGCGACGACGGTCCCACCCATCACGGGCTCTTCGACATCGCCTACCTCCGTGGCGTGCCCGGCCTCGTGCATATGTCACCGAAGGACGAGGACGAGTTTGTCGACATGCTCTGGACGATGGCGCACTACACTGGCGGGCCGATTGCCATGCGCTATCCGCGCGGTGTGGGTATGGGCGTGCAGCCGAAGGCGCAGCCCAAGCTGCTCGAGATCGGCAAAGCTGAAGTCATCAAACACGGCAAATCGCAGCCGGCACGCGTCGCCTTGTTTGGCTTGGGAAATCTGTGCCAGATGGCCAGCCAGACTGCGGATTTGCTGGAGGCGCAGGGTATCAGCGCCGCGGTCATCAATCCGCGCTGGATCAAGCCGATGGATACGGGGACGCTGGAGTTTTTCGCCCGGAGTGCGGAAGTGATCTGCACGTTCGAAGACCACGTCTTGCACAATGGTTTCGGCTGCGCCGTGATCGAGCATCTCAACGATGCCGGCATCAAGACGCCGGTGGCGCGTATCGGCTGGCCCGACCAGTTCGTGGAGCATGGCGCTGTCGACATCCTGCGCAAAAAACACGGACTTACTGCCGAAGCCGCGGTGGAAAAGATTCTGCCGCTGCTCAAGACGAAGAAATCCGGTGCGGCGAAGAGCGTGGCCTGATCTTCAACAGCTTGCCTCACGGTGGAGACGCATCTCGAGCATTGCGGCGGCGCCTTTGTATCACGCGCGGGAATTTCCCCCAAAAAGCAATTCTTCAATCGTCTCAAGCGGCATGCCGCCGGCCAGCTTTTCCTCGACGTCTGGCCGGGTTACGCGCCGCTGTTCGACGGAACGACGCATCGTCTTCCGGGGAAAGTGCGGGAGATGCTCGAGCTCTGGCAGACGAATAACACGCTGAAGCGGGAGTCGGTCGAATCTTATGCCGCCTATGAAGGTGGAGATATGATCGACGTGGGCGCATTCCATGGATGGTATTCCTGGTTGCTCGCTCCCAAAACCAGGGCGGGTGATCGTTTCATTTCGTGCGAACCCGATGAACGCGTGATCAACGACCTGCTGCGCAATCTGGCGACGTTTGCGAAAGTCTTTCCCAGGATTCCGCAGACTTTCATCTCTCAACCCGTGGGCAACGGGGGAGCGCTCACGGTGCAAAATCCCGGTGGCGGACATCCGCAATTTGGAAGCGACATGACGGCGGAAGGCGATCGCAAGTCGGTAACCCTGGATGCGCTGGCAGCGACCCTCGGGGTGCGGCCGGCGTTCGTGAAGATCGATGTAGAGGGCGCGGAATTTGGAGTGTTGCAAGGCATGGAACGACTCCTGGCCGACGTGCATCCGAAGATCATGCTGGAAATTCATCCGCAGTGGCAGCCGCCGGGCGTGACCGTCGAGCAGGTGCGCGGTCTGCTGGCAAAACACGGTTATCGCGCCGGTGAAGCGGATACTTCCGCCGTGGCCGTTCGCCAGCTCTGGACTTGAGCGGAGTCCTGGCGGATTGAATCTTCGCCAATCAATCACTCGGTGTAGAGCCGTTTAAATTGAGCGGTAGCCGCGTTCGAAGAGATAGGATCGCGAGAGAGGTGCGGAATTGAGGTGGATCGCGACCTCCGGGCGCGATGAGAAAGACAACGCGCAACGCGCCCTTCTCCCGGGCCGACGGATGGACGCCTCCGGCGTGGCTGGTTTTTCCCATGCCGCTCGGAGATCGGCATCCACCCAAACGCCACACCGATCGTTTGGGCTACAGCTTAGTTTAAAACGCCCTGAGCTCCTCATCGGCGGAGGCGCGGGAAAATCAAATTTCAATGCGCGGCCCTTGGTGGTTCCGGTTCGTGCTCGTGGTAGCCGGCCGCCTGGTAATGTTTCGCGACCTGTTCGCCGGACAATGGCGCGGTGTAGAATGCGACTTCATCCAAGGCGCCATCGAAGGAATCGGTAACATCGCCGCGGAGATCCATCGAGCCCAGGGTCATAGGACTAGTGAAGGCCGACACCGCTGGAACCCCCACTTCCCGGCCCACGGTGATGTCCTGTCTTTCCCCGTCAATGTAGAACCGAAATCGATCGTTGGCGTTCGCCGCTTTGGGGTCATACACGTGCACGATGTGATGCCAGCGCAGGTCGTAGATGTTGATATTCTTTCCTTCGGGATAAAAATCGATTTCGAATCGATGGCTGCGGTTGTCCCGGCAATAAAGGCGCAATCTTCCGGCCGCTCCGGCATAGCCAATATCCACGAGGAAATCCGTTCGGTAGCCCGGCGCGTTGGCCGTGCCGAAGACGTTTTGATGATCGGTGGAGTTGGCCGTTTTCAACCAGTATTCCACACTGAATCCCGACGACAGATTGCTCCCGTAAGCTCCCAGGGGTGTCAGGTAGATGTATTGGTTGAGGGAACGCGCCAATTTCACCGCAGTGTTTTCCGAGTCCGTGAGAATCGCACCGGGCACTCCTGTGTCCGGTTCATTCACATAGCTTCCCGGATTATTTCCCAGTTCGTCTGCCACCGCCTCCTTGTTGCTCGATTCGCCGAGGCGGTAATAGGCGAATGGTTTGTCCGCGAGCACCACCTCCCGGTAGCTATCGGCAGCCGCCGCAATGGATGAAGCCATCAAAACCGACCCAAGGGCAATGGGTAGCAAATCCTTCATGCGCGCGATTCTTCCCCTTTCGCTCGCGGATGCAACCTGAATTCAGAGATCGCTCTGCGGAGGAGGTGGAGGCGGCGATGGCGGGATCGGTGGCGGTTTTTGCTGCGAACGACCTTTGAAAATGGCGACGATCCAATAGATAACGATTGCTGGGACGCCGACCAGAACGATGAGAACAAACAGCAGGATGATTACGTCCGGCCCGCCGAGATTGAAAAGCGACGCCAAGTTCACGGAGGCGAGATTGTCCGAGGCGTCTTCCAAAGACAAGCGGTTCCCTTCTTCTCTATGCGCGATGACCTGGCGGTGATTTTGGGTTTTGCTTCCTGTAAAGGACATGCTGGCTGAGAGGACTTTCCATCGGCAGAGATGGGTGGCGAAAGTCATCGTGCTCATTTCTGATGAATCCGAGCCGTTCCATCAGACGCCGCGACCGTGTGTTGATGGCGGCGGTGAAGGACACCAATTCGGGCAGCTTCAGCTTCTCGAAGGCAAATCGCTCCGCCTCCAAAGCCGCGGCATAGGCAAGACCCCGGCCCCAGTATTCCCGTCGGAATCTCCAACCAATCTCCACACAAGGGGTAAAGTGGGCGGCAAATCTGGGTTCATTCAAGCCGGTGAATCCAGCAAAGGCCCCGTTCACTTCGACCGCCCAGAGTCCCCAGCCACGCTCATTGATGCGCGTGCGAATCAACGTCAAGAGCTCCGCCGATTCCGCTTCCGAGAGAGGCTTGGGGAAAAATTCCATCACCTTTGCATCGGCATTCATTTCGGCGAACGGTTCCAAATCCTCGTCTCTCCACGCGCGCAGTAAGATCGAGCCGGCGGTTTTCATGGGACTTTTTTCCCCCACAATCCACGAAGGCCTTTTCGCGGATTCCTTCATTGGATCACCAATCTTTCGAGCCCGATGTGGGGTAACGTCCCGGTAAACAGCACGCTACCCCGAATGCCGAACTCGTGATTCCCAATGGTCGCTTATGCGCCCATGCCATCCTCGAAACTACCCGCGGCGGGCGTAATGAGGAGATGGTCGCGCACGTAGGCGACGCCGTTGGCGCTGGTTGAATCCAAGTCGCGATGGGCGCTTTCGGCTTCGACGACGAGCGGTGCGGTCTTGGTGCCGTGGAGCTGGCAGAAGCGATTGGGAAAGCCGATCATGAGCAGTAACTCGACGTAACGGCTCATGCTCAAGTCGCCGCTCGGAAGATCGGTGAATTGCATGGCGCGGCCGGGCCAGTTCGGCTCCATCGTCCGCAACGGGAAGCCGGCGCGGATGGTGAAGTTCTTCACGTGGGCCGTGTAAACGTACGGGCCGACTTTGAGGAAGCGGGTCTCCCAGGACTCGCCCTCCCAGCAGTGGGAGGGGTCGGCATTCACCCCCATGGTCTCGTCCTGGTCGGTGATCTTGACGAGGTTCAGAAAGTCGTCCGCGGTGGAGGCGGCGGTGCCGGGATGGATTTCGTGGCAGAGCTTGATGCCGAGCTTGCGCGCGTGATCGCGAATCTTGCGGGTCTTTTTGACGAAACGCTCGTTGCCTTCTTTGATGAGATCGTAGCCCGGGCCGGCCCAGAATCCCCACGGATAACCCGTGGCGATCTCCCAGCCGTAAGCCGTGCCCCAGAACATGGGGAGAACTTTGAGGCCGAGTTCGGCGACGAGGTCGAGGAGCTTGAGGCTATAATTCTCTGCCCACTTTTCAATCTCGGCGGGAGATTTTTTGGCGACATCCGCGGGAATGAATGGCCGGATGGTGGGCGACTCGGTCCAGGCGGTGGTGTGGACCCAGATGGGGCAATGACCGCTCACACCGTCGATGCTCAGGCCGGCATCGGCAAAAGTTGCTTTGATCTCCTTGGCGGATTTGAAGAGCTTGCCGCCTTGCAGCATGTAGTTGCTGGGCTGTGCGCCGGACGCGCCGCTGCGCTTGGCGTAAGCGAGAAAATCGGCGAGAGGTTTGGCGCCGTGCTGGGCGCCCTCGATGGAAGCGTGGTAACAGGACATGGGTCGGAGAGTGATGGAGGAGGGCTTAATCGTCTAGCGGGCGGAAACGCCAGGGGCAATGACGAATCTTTTCGCACTTCACCGGGCGCACCGCCGGCGCAGGAGGCGCGTCTCGCCAAGGCCGGGGTTTGCGGTTAGCTCTGGGCGATGCTTGACGACATTGAACGTGTCCTGATTCACGAACAGACGATCCTTTCCCGCCTGGACGTGCTGGCGCGCGAAATCACGGAGGTCTACCGTGGACAGGAGCTGACGGTGCTTGTCGTGCTGAACGGTTCGCTGATCTTCGCGGCGGATTTGCTGCGGCGTGTGCCACTGCCGCTGAAGATCGATTGCCTGCGCGTGGCCAGCTATCATGGCGGGACGGAGAGCACCGGCGTGGTGACGTTCGACAAGGGGTTCAATCCCGACGTGAAGGACCGTCATGTGCTGGTGATCGATGATATTCTCGACAGCGGCCGCACGCTGCATGCCGTCTGTGCGCGGCTGCGCCAGGGACTGCAGCCAAAGTCCGTGCGGGTCTGCGTGTTGCTGAGCAAGAATTGCTCACGGGCTGAAGCGCTCGACGCCGATTTCGTCGGATTCGAGATCGCGAACGAGTTCGTGGTCGGGTACGGCCTCGACTACGCGGAGCATTATCGCAATCTCCCGTTTGTCGGTGTGCTCAAGCGGGAGGTTTTTGCGAGTTCGCTTGCACCCGGCGCAGAGGGGTGATGTGCTGGCGGGGCCATGTATGGTTCCCAATCCAACGATCCGAGCGCGCGGATGGCCGCGAGCGACGCGCGCACGCAAGCGCGCGAGGCGAAAACGGAAGTCGATGAATTGCGCTTCGACCTCGAACGGCTGATGCTGGTGACGGAGGCGTTGTGGCGGATCGTGCGGGAAAAGGTGCAGTGCACGGATGAGGAACTGGTCCTGCGGATCCAGGAGATCGACCTGGAGGATGGCAAGCTCGATGGACGCAAAGCTCCGACGCCGGCTCGCGACTGCCCACACTGCCAGCGCAAACTTTTGAAGCATCAACCGCGCTGCTTCTATTGCGGAAAGCCGGTGCAATTCCTGCCGTTTGAAAGGTGACTCCGCAGACTTGCACCTCGGCGGCCGGCACTTGATTTAGACCGAGCCGTGAGCCCCCTCCTGGAACGAATCACGCATGCGGTTGAGGAATCGACGGGATTCCCGGTGAAGCATCGGAAGCAGGTCTTCGTGAGCGAGGGCGCTCATGGCAAAACCCTCTGGGAGGGCGCCGTCGAGGTCTTCGACGTGGATTCGCCGGTGCCGGGCAGGGCCTATGGTTGGGCCGTGGAAGGGGAGCATGGGCCGCAATTTGTGACGATCCTGGGTAGAGCTGCCGTGGATACGCCGCTGGCGGCGGTGCGGGTGTGGCTGGCCTGCCAGGTGCGGAAGAGCGGGTGAGGCCAGTGAATCTCCCTCTTGAAACCATCGACGTATGGGTCGTTCAGGACGAATTTCTACCGTCCTTGTTTTTGTCCGCACTGCCAGAACTGTTGCAGCCTGGAGACATTATTGCGTTTGGTGCGTATAGCCCTTCGAGCAGACTCAGCGATAAGATGGTCGCCCTTGGCGCCACAGAAGTTGACATCGGCAAAGTGTACAACGGCACATTCGAATTAAATCGCCGAGAACACCCGAATGGTCGGGCGTTTGAGTTAATAATGCATTCAGCTCTCGTGACGGCGCTTGTGGCTGAAGCTCAGCGAATGGATGGCCAGGATGACAAAGCGCTTTTTTTTGATCATGTAGTTGCCTACCGCCGAGGGAATCCGGTGGTTCCTCTGCTTTGCTTCCACGACGCGTTCAGTGGTGGAGAGCTGCACCTTTCCGGCCTATACTCCGAGCCTGCCGTTATGGGTTTTGTACGCACGCTACCCTCGGCCCATCGGCGAGAACGCAACCCAGAAAACTACCGATGATGTCTCTTCGGGTAGACGGGCGGCATTAATCCCTTGCCAGTCCCCGATTGCTCAAGACCCTCCGCACTTCCTCCTCCTCGACGATACCGTCACCCTTCAAAGCCCGGTCCAAGCGTGCCGATACGTCAGCGACGTAACTTGGATCATTCGCAAGCTCTCGCGCCCGCAGGTGCCGAGCGAGTTCCGTGCGATCCGCGTCGCTCAGGTGTTCGACTTCAGCAATTATTTCAGCCAGGCTCATCGCGGGTGACTCTACAGTTCCCCGTAAATGATTTCCAGCGCCATGACGCAATAGCTGGTGACGAGAACGGGATCTTTTTCCATCCAGCGACCGGTGTCATTCACCCAGGAACCGTCGCTGTTCTGGATGTCGATCAATTTGAGCCCGAGTTCCTTTTCCCAATTGATTTTCCGGCCGTCGGCGAGCTTCAATTCTTTGAGCCCGGCGGCGGCGAGGCCTTTGCTCATGAGGTGATAGTAGTAATAAAGACCGGCGTGCTGGAGACCGGGATTTTCGTCGAGGGTGTAATTGTGAGTGAGCCAATCGACGGCGGAAGTGACGCGCGGATCGTCCTTTTTCAAGTCGGCGTAAATGTAACTGAGCAGGCCGGCATAGGTCATGGTGCCATAGCTGCGATAGGCGACGCGGCCATCGGGTAGCGTCGTCTTGCCGGCCTTGGAATCGCCGGGAAAATAGACGAACCCGCCCCGGTCCGCCGGTGCGGTGCTCACCCACGGTTCCTTGTTGGTCTCGGGGAGATTCTGGCAACGAGAGATGAATTCGATGGCCGCGCTCCAATTGAGATCCTTGCCGGCGGCGGCTTCTGCAGACGGATGGGTGATCTTGTAGGCGCGCAGGGCTTCGAGGGCGACGAGCGTGTTATCGAGGTCGGGATGCCCATGCTCGGTGCCAGCCGGCCCGTAACCGATGCCGCCGTCGAGCGAGGGATCGGGCAGCGCCCTGGCCTGCTGGCCGACGATGAAACGGTGCGCGGTTTCGATCAGAGCCTCGTCGTTGGCGTTGCCGGAATTGAGCAACGCCAGGAGGGCCAGCGAGGTGTTGTAGTTGGCCAGGCCCCGGGAATAGATGCCGCCATTCGGCTGCGCCTTGCTCCGAATGAAGGCATAGCCTTTCTGCATGAATTCCGGCTGTCCCTCGAGGTATCTGCCTGTGGGTTCGCGTTGAAAGGCGAGCAGCGGCAGGGCAGTGAGCGCGGGATGATTTGGCTCCGCCGCGCTCCACGAACCGTCGGCTTTCTGCCGGGCCTTGAGGAAGGCGAGGCCTTTGTCGATGGCGAGTTGGACCTCGTTGCGCAGCGAGAGATTTCTTTCGTCGCGCGGGATGATTTCATCCACGGCGAACAACGGGGAGGTCGCGATGGAGAAGAGCGCGAGAGCGAACAGCAGTTTCACGGATGGGACGGTGGCGACTTGGCACCGGCCGGGAGCAGCGTGATGACAATATCCACCGGAGTATTGACCGCCGGGACAGCCTTGGTGTTCACGATCCAAATCTGATCATTGTCGTTTCCCTTGCGCGGATTATTAATCAAGGCGGCGGGATAGGTGACGAGGGCGGCAAAGGCGCCTTCGAGTTGCGCAAGGAAATGGCCGGCGTTGAACATCGAGCCATTGTAAATCCAGGGGCCGCGCGTCGCGGTTTTCTTGGTGTCCGTATTGATGATCCAATCCTCGACGGGCGTGGTTTTCTCGACGGCACCGTCTTTCCAGCGGACGGTAATGTTGATGTCGTCACCTTTGAGCTGGGGAGCGGTTTTGAGGTATTTGGCGTCGATCTGAGGCGGTGGAGCGTCGCCGCCCTGGTCGCCCGAGCCCTTCGCGCCGAGGAGGAGCATGGCGAAGTGGACATCCTTCGGCGGGACATCGCTTTCGAGCAGGCTTTCGTGAGTGCTGCCCTGATTGGTCACGAGGAGATACTCGAGGTTGCCGTCATTCATGTTGAGGATGCCGGGAAAAGTGACGGTGCGCGCGTTCTGATCGAGGCGCAATTGGCCGATTTCATAAACCCCGGGGCTGACTTCGCGCATGATCGGGTTGGCTGGGGGCGGTTCGTTTTCCGCGTGGACGACCGTCGCCAGGAGCAGGGCGAAAACCGCGATGAGGAGGGATCGAAGAATCTGCATCGCTAGCAAAATAGCGCGGTTCCTGCACGTGGCGATGGCCGAATTAATGGGGCGGGGGAGGCACTTGTGCAGGCATGGCTGGCGATGGAATGCCTGGCGCTACGGGCTCTTTCACCGGCCTCTCATTGCCGGAGAAACAGGGCCTGGACCCATCTGCCGTGGAGTGCGGAGGTCGTGGCGCCGGTGGCGTCTACGCGAAGGACGAGATTGTGCACGCCAGACAATGGGATGCGCAAATTCTGGGCAGGGTCAGCTACGCTCAGGGCGGAACTGCGGGCCAGCGTGCGGCCATCGGCGGAAACGCTGAAGACCAGTCGCACATCCGGTGGAGTGGATTCGTCCGCGGCCACCTTGACGCGGAGTTCGGTGAACCCGGGCGGAGCCACGCAACTGGCGACGGACTTTGTTGCCAGGTTGAAGCCGCGGTCCGGCAGGATTTCCAAGCCCTCGGCGGGCTCGGCATGCAAGGCGCCGAAGGTGGTGACCGGGCGACAACGGCTCGCTCCCGCGCGGATCTCGGTGATCGCGGCCGTGCCGATCAATAAGTTATCGTAGAGGGAATGCTTGATGGTGACGCCGGGACGATCGGGGGCGAGATAGTCGGCGGCGAAGAGCGAGCCATCCGTGGTGCGGACCTCGTATTGCGCAACGGGTACGCGGGCGTCGCGCAGGATCAGGGCGTGAATGTCGCTCGCGGGAAATGTCCGCGGACCAAATACGGAATTGAAGACTTTCGCTCCGTCGGTGTCGGCGCCTCGGATCGTGCCGGCGAAAAAATCACCCTTGGGAAGGAGCACGCCAGTCTGGCCGGCAGGAACATTGGCGGCCAGCGCCGTGGGAAAAGCGGTGTAGACGATCCAGGCGATTTCTTCCGAGGGCACGGAGAGTTTCCAGTTTGGAATTTTGATGACCGGGGCATTGAATGGTCCCCAGGGTGCCGCCAACCGAAGGCCGTTGCGCAGGACGATCCCCGGGACGAATTCCTCGAGCGACGGCGCATTGTCGAACTGCACCCGGTAGACGCTGCCCAATTCCATTTTCACGTCCGGGCCATTCGTGGGGTGGAAAAGGATGCCGCCGAAATCGAGCTGGATTTTGCCGGTGAGGAGGTCGCCGGTGTAAGTCTCAATCGTCCCGGCATTCGCGGTCTGGCCGAGGAGAAACGTGAACAGGAGACACAGGAGGGAAAATCGCATTGGCCGGTATCGGGAATTCTTTCAGCGCTGATACAGCGGGATGTAATGCCAGGGCATGGCCAGGATGGTCGTGTGGGTGGCCGTGCTATAGACCGGCCCGACGCTGCCTTCCCAGTGGCACCGGTCGCCATCGCGCCGGACGCTGCCGAGCAAGGTTTCTTTCATGAGGTCATACCAGCGTTTCCAGGTGGGGCCACCGATCATGTACTCCGCCGGCGTGGCGTAATTGCAGCCGTAACTCCACCATTGGTCGCCTGGACGGTTCTTATCGAAGAGATAGTCCGAGCCCGCCTGGACCAGCGGATCGTCATACTTGCCGCAGACCTGCAACGAATAGACGGCCGCGGCGGTCCGGGCAAAGCCAGCGTCGCCGTGGCCCGCCTGATAGCTGAAGCCGCCGGCCTCTCCGGCCTTGCAACGACGCACATAATCGATGGCGTCATCGATCGTTTGCTGAGGGACGTCAAAGCCGCCATTTTTCGCGGCGCGCAGGGCAACGACTTGGATGACGGTCACGGAAATATCGGCGTCGCCGGGGAAAGGTCGATAACGCCATCCGCCTTTCGCCTCGCCCCGGTCTGTCTGGGTGCTGATGATTAGCTTGACGGCGCGCTCGAGTTTGGGGCGCATGGCGGGCGAGCGCGTCTGCCCGTACAATTCCGCCAACGCGATGGTGGCGACGCCGTGATTATACATGTATTGGCCGGCATTGACGCCGCGGTAGGTGCCGTCCGGTTGGATGGAATCCAGGAGAAATTGCATGCCGGAGTTAACCTGGTGGGCGTATTCCCCCTCTTCCGGAAGATTGCCTGCGGCCATGAAGGCCAGCAACACGTAGCCCGTGATCGCCACGGGATGATCTCCGCGGCGGCCGGCCGCGGTCCAGGAACCGTTGGTCTGCTGCTCTTGAGCGAGGTAGCGCAAGGCGCCGTGAATGACCGCTTCGGTTGGCGGGTCGACGATGACCGGATCGGTGGTCGGAGGAGCCTCGGCGTGAAGGACGTGGGTGATCGCGAGGAGGGCGACGAAGCGGCTTCGCCGGAACATCCAACATCCAACATCCAACATCCAACGTCCAATTTTTCGCTTCGGTGAAACCGGATATGGAGTTCCGAAATTTTCTCTGCGGACGGGGCTCTTAGGAGAAAAGCCGGCTGTGGAGCGGAGGGGAGCGCGGAGGAACACGGTGAAAACGCAATAGCATCGAAGCAGATGATGGGGAAGCGGCATCGTGCTCCTCCGGGGTGCGCTTAGGCGCGCAGGGAATAGCGCCGGTTGCGATGCGTCAGTCGCAAGGGCGCTTGGAAGGTCTGGCTGACGTTTGTCGAGTTGAGCACTTCGGGCTTTTTCCCGGCGACGAGGACTCGCCCCGCGCGAAGCAGCAAGGCGTGGGTAAAGACCGGGACGATTTCTTCGACGTGGTGGGTGACGAAGATCAGCGCCGGGGCACCGCGCTGGGAGCCGAGGCGCTGAATAAAGGCGAGGAAATGTTCGCGGGCCACTGGGTCGAGTCCGGCGCAGGGTTCGTCGAGGATGAGGAGGCGTGGCTTGGCCATGAGCGCCCGTCCAATGAGCACCCGCTGGCGTTCGCCCTGGCTGAGCACTTCCCAACGCCGGTCGGCCAGGTGCTGGGCCTCGACCAATCGGAGAATGCGCTGGGCGGCAGTCCGGTCCGCTGTTTTGACGGGGCCCCAGTAGTCGATCATCGCATATTTCCCGCTAATCACGGTCACGAGAGCCGGTTCGTGGTCGGCCATCATCTGGCGAACGCTCGAACTGACGATTCCTACGTGGGTCCGCAGGTCGCGCCAGTCGCTTTCCCCGAAGGTCTGGCCGAGGACGGAAATACTGCCGCTGGTGGGCGAGAGATACCCGGTGAGCGAACTGAGCAGAGACGTCTTGCCCGACCCATTGGCGCCGAGAATCACCCAGTGCTCGCCCCGTTGCACGGTCCAGGAAATGTCATCGAGGATGCGGGTGGTGCTGCGTTGGACGGAAAGCTGGTGGACGCTGAGAATGGGAGGCATGGAGATTTTCGATTTTCGATTTTCGATTGAGCTTACGCCACATCGAAAATTCAGACCCCCGCCGAACGCCAGCGGCAGCGCAGGCTAATCCCGCAATCGAAAATCCCCGCCCTCACTTGCCGTTTGCGTGCTCCCACGGTAAGAAGAGCGCCCGCTCCATGCCCGAAGTCCTTGCGCCCAGTGCCCCGCCCCCCGTCGCGCCCGCCGCCGTTGCCCCGTTGGAACCGATTCGCGTGCGCGCGAAATTCTTCTTCGAAGGCGAGAAGAAGTGGTTCATCAAGGGGGTGACCTATGGGCCGTTTGCGCCGGACGCGGAAGGCCATTTTGTGGGCGATCCGGAAAAGGCGCGGAGGGACTTTACGCTCATGCAGGCCATGGGGGTGAATCTCCTGCGGATTTATCACATTCCGCCACGCTGGTTTCTGGATTTGGCGAAAGAGTTTCGCCTGCGGGTGCTCATCTCCATTCCGTGGGCGGAACACGTGGAGTTCCTGAATAATGCGAAGATTCGCCGGCAGATCGAGACGACCATTCGCGACGGGGTGGCGAAGAACAAAGGGCACGAAGCCATCTTCGGCTATTACGTCGGTAACGAGATTCCTTACGCGATGGTGCGCTGGCTGGGCGCGCGGCGGGTGATCGAGTTTGTCGAGAAGCTCATCCGCATCGCACGGCGGACGGACCCGCGTCCCCTCTACAGCTACGCGGCTTATCCGCCCACCGAATACCTGCTGCCGAGCAATGTCGATTTCGTCTCCTATAACGTCTACCTGGAGCGGCAGCGCGATTTTGAAAAGTACCTGGCGCGGCTCCAGAACCTCGCTGAGGACCGGCCCCTGATTTTTGGCGAGTTTGGCCTGGATACGATCCGCAAAGGTGAGCAGGAGCAGGCGGACGTGCTCTCCTGGCACCTCGAGAGCGTGGTCCGGGGAGGGGCGGCGGGAACGATCTTTTTCGCCTGGACTGACGAATGGTTTACCGGTGGCCACGATATTACCGACTGGGCCTTTGGGCTGGTGACCCGCGACCGGTTGCCGAAGAAGGCCTTCTATGCCTTGCAACAGTATCTGCGTTGCGATGGCTCCATCACCGAGCGGGTGAAGTTGTCGCGCTATCCGCGGGTCAGCGTGATCGTGTGCAGTTACAACGGCGGCAAGACGCTCCCGGATTGCCTCGAGTCGCTCGACGAAGTGACTTATCCCGGCTTCGAAATCGTCCTGGTCGACGATGGCTCCAAGGACGAATCCCAGGCGATCGTGCGCGCCTGGCTGGAGCGGCGCCAGGCTCGTTGCAAAGATGTGGCGAAGAATGCGGAAGCCGCGGCCAAAGTCGTCGGCCAGCATCCCGAAGCGCGCGTCGAGGTCTATGGCGGCGGCGGGATGTTTCCGGATTTCATCTGGGTGGTGCAGCCGAACATGGGGCTGAGCTATGCTCGCAATGCCGGCGCGCACGCGGCCACGGGGGATGTCTTCGCCTATACCGATAGTGACTGCATGGCCGACCCGGACTGGTTGTATTATATGATCGGCACTTTGATCAGCGGCGATTACGTCGGGGTCGGGGGACCGAACATTTCGCCGCCAGCCGTGAATTGGATTCAGGCGGCGGTGGCATCGGCTCCGGGAGGACCGAGCCATGTGCTGCTGACCGACGTGGTCGCCGAACACATCCCCGGCTGCAACATGGCCTTCCATCGAGCCGCCTTTCACAGCGTGAGCGGTTTTGACACGGAATATCGCAAGGCCGGCGACGACGTGGATTTCTGCTGGCGATTGCAGACCAACGGGGGAGTGATCGCCTTCTCACCGAGCTCCATCGTCTGGCATTACCGACGCTTCACGCTCCAGGCCTTTCGCAAGCAACAGGAAGGCTATGGCGAGGCCGAATCGATGCTGCGATTCAAGCACCTGATCTTTTTCGGTCCGACGGGGACGGCCAAGTGGAAGGGGCAGATCTACGGCAGCCCCCGGTTTACCTGGCTCTTTAACAAGCCGATCATTTATCACGGCGTCTTTGGTCACGGATTGTTTCAGTCCATCTATCCGACGCCGCAGAGCGAACTCGCCGCCTACCTCAGCAGCATCGAGTGGGTCGTGCTCACGGGTTTCATTGCCGTGCTCGGCTGGCCGCTGGAGAAGCTGCGCATGGTGCCGTTGCTGATGTTCCTCGGGACTTTCCTGGTGGCGCTGAGTTACATGATCCACGCGCGCATCGAGGCGAAGTTCGACACCATTCCGGCGCGCCTGCTCGTGGCATTTCTCGCCTTCATGCAGCCGCTGGGGCGTGGTTGGTCGCGCTATTTCACCTGGCTCAAGTACAAGGTTACGCCGACACGAGTTATCGCCAAACCGGAGGTGGGACTGAGCGCGGGTTCTTCCAAAGGCGGTATCGCCAAGCTCGATTTTTGGAACGAGACGGGCCAGGGGCGCGAACAATTGCTGACGGAAATCTTCCGCCTGCTGGAAGAAGAAGGCTGGAACTATTCCGCCGATACTGGCTGGAAGGATTGGGACGTCCAGATTTACGGAAACCAATTCTGGAGCGTCAGTATGCGGACGGTGACCGAATATCACGGCGGCCCGAAGTGCCTGACCCGGGTGCGTTTGCTCTATCATGCGGTGGCGACGACTTACCTCATCAACGCGCTGATTCTTGCCATCCTCCTCTACCGCCTTGCGTTTTCCCACCTGGACCCGTTTTGGTGGGCGCTCTACGCGCTGCTGCTGGGCTCCTTTGCACTCCGGGCCCGGCGCCTGAAACGGCGTGTCGCTGATCTCGTGATTCACGCGGCGCAACGCTGCAGCTTGATGCGCGTTTACGGTGCGGAAAGCCGGCCTGTGCCGAAGTGAGTGCGGGGTCTTTAGTGCTTAGTGCTCAGTTCTCCAAGTGTCGAGGCGCAGACTAAGAACTAAGAACTAAGAACTGGCCCCCTCGCCATGCGCACCAGCGACTACGATTACCCTCTCCCCGAAGATCTCATCGCCCGCCACCCGCTGGCGCGCCGTGAAGACTCGCGCATGATGGTTTTACATCGCGACGAGGAACGCATCGAGCATCGGTGTTTTTGGGAATTCCCGACGTTTCTGCGGGAGGGCGATCTGGTAGTCCTCAATGATACTCGCGTGATTCCCGCGCGCGTCTTTGCCGATGGCGGGAAGATCGAGTTGCTCTTCCTGGAGGCCGTTCGCGAGCAGGTGTGGAAGTGTCTCGTCAAACCGGGCCGTCGCATGCGCATAGGGGCGACGGTCGAGGTGCGAGGCGTCAAGGGAGTGGTGGAGGAAATTCTGCCCGATGGAGAACGTATCATCGCCTTCGATAGCTTCGTTGATCTCGACGCCGCGGGCGAGTTGCCGCTGCCTCCGTATTTCGCGCGGGAGGTCGAGCCCGCGGACGCGGAACGTTATCAAACCGTCTTTGCCCGTGAACGAGGAGCGGTGGCCGCGCCCACGGCCGGATTGCATTTCACGCCGGAAATCCTGGCGGCGATTCCGCATACTTTCGTCACCCTGCATGTGGGCGTGGGAACCTTTCGGCCGGTGCAGGTGGAGGATATTTCGGAGCATCGCATGCACGCCGAGCGCTTTCGGGTGAGCGAGGAGAGCGCACGCAGGATCAATGCGGCGCGCCGGATCGTGGCGGTGGGCACGACAACCGCGCGAGTTCTCGAATCGCAAGGCTTGCCGATGACCGCTCGAGAGGGCAGCACGGACATCTTTATTCATCCGCCGTACCAGCCCCGGGCAGTGGGCGCCTTGCTCACGAATTTTCACCTGCCCAAGAGCACGCTGCTCATGCTGGTTAGCGCCTTTGCCGGGCGCGATTTCGCCCTCCGCGCCTACGCTGAGGCCATCCGTGAGCGCTACCGATTCTACAGCTACGGCGACTGCATGCTCATCGTGTAGGGGGACATTTACCCTTCCTTAACAAATCTCCGCGTCCGTGCTCATACGGACTTTACAGAGGGAGTGTTCATTCATGGCAGAGCTTGCGAACAACCCGCAGGCCAAACAAAGCCAATGAACTCCAACGCCAGCACCCTCCAAAATGAAGCCAGCACAAGCAGCCGGCCTGTTTTCCGCGTCCTCTGCGCGTGGTGCGACCAACTCCTCGAATCCCCCACGCCGGCGACCGGTCTCACTGGAACGTCCCACGGGATTTGCGCTCCCTGCGCGCGCCGGCACTTTGGCCTGGATCTGGAATCGCTCAGCGACGACCTGGTGAGCGCCGCTTGATTTGCCGGTCCCGTCGAGTGTGAATCGATCAGAGCCTGCGCAGTCCGGGCCGGCGGCGAAGGCGCTGCAACACCACCAAGGTGGTCAGACCCGAGAAGGCAATGACCCACGTCTGGGGCTCCGGCACGGGATGGTATTCCGGCTGGGTGATGGCGGCGGAATGTTCGGCAGTCTTTGAGTTGGATTCTTCGGAAGGATTCGAGGCGACTGAAGCCAATTCCGCGAGTGGCGTGAAGGCGAAGGCGTCGGTGCCGAATGACCCAAAGCCACCAGTACCTATCCCGGCAGTTGGCGATGGCATGGCCGCTGGCGATGAACCGAGGAGGCAGCAGCCCCAGATAACCGCAGCACACACGACACACGTTGCCGCCCTTGATCCTCGATGGATGGATTTCCGACCGGCTACCGGAGATTCGGATTCGGGTTGGTGGGATTTTATGAAACGGCAGGAAGAGGGATCAAACGCGAAAGCGAGGGCATCGACGGGATACTCATTTGCGGTGGGACCGTGGAATCCGTGCGAAGAGCGTGTTTCGTTTGAGTGAATTCACCGGCGACAACGACCCGGTCCCGGCGGGGCTTGGAGGATTAGCGGGGAAGCGACCTGTCTGCGGCGAACGGCCTTTCACCGCAACCACCGATGTGTTTGCGCGTAATCCGCCGCCTCGACGCTGCCACTGATCCCTCCGTGAAGGAGGAGCGTTCCCGTTTTGGGATTCAATCCGCCTTCAGTCGTGCTCCTGGCCTTGGCGGTAGGAGCGTTGCCATTCCGAAAAATAGCCGGCCAGGTTACCGTCGTTGCCGTGCCTAGGGCAATGGTCGCAAAAATCAGGAAGAGAAAGCCCGGAGACCTCTCTTTGCAAAGTCGCTGAATTGATTTCATAAAGCCGCCCAATGCGGTGCCTCGGGGGGCAGCATGCACCGATGACTTTTATGTAAACTCAGGTGTGTGACATCTGGCGGAAGTTGACGTGACGGTAGGGTGAAATTGCGCGAGGCGACACTCGAGCTCGAACTTGGGAACTGATGCGCACCACGGAAAGGTGACCTTTTCGTTAATTGTAGATTCCTTCCATGCTTTCTGAGAATCGACCGATAGCTTTACTCGTCCGTCACGAATATGTGACATTTCTTCCGCATGTCTGTAACATGGATTACCCAAGCAGGGGACGGCACGCCGGCTCGAAGGTTTAACAATCATCCCGCCAAGTAGTAAGTGTCATTTGCGGGGATGCAGACGCCATCTGGTTGTCACGGATTCGACGCTGTTATTTTACGATCACGAACTCGTCATCCGTTTTGTCATCCGCTTCTCTACGTGTTCTCGCGAGAGGTTATCAGTAACTCACTGAGCTATCTCCGAATTTCCAACCGCGCATCCATCCATGAAATATCCTTTTACGAAGCACCTTTTGAAGCCACGCCGTTGGAGCATGGCCATCGCTCTTGCGACCGTTGCCGTGGTTCCGGTGCACGGTAATCCAATCAGCGCGAGCGACATTCTCGTTTATCAAGTCGGTGACACCGTGACGGCGGCGACGCAATCGGCTTCTCCGATCTACATCCAGGAAGTCAATCCAGGTCTCACCAATCAAACCAGCCCCGTCCAATCCTTCTCGATCAGCACATCGAGCACGGCGCTCTGGGGAAATAACGACGGCAGCACCGGGATTTTGGGATTGTCGGACAACAACACGCTGCTGACGTTTGGTTCGTGGATCGGGGAGAATGCCACTGAAAATAACATCCTCACCCGTGGCGCCGGAGAAATCACTGCCGCTGGAGTTTACACGCAGCCGTCTGCTTCCGATTACACGTCCACCGCGACCAATAGCCAATTGCGCGGTAGCGTCACGCTGGATGGCTCCGCCTTTTATTCGGGCGACAAGGAAGGTCTCTTTACGAATGGTGGAACGACCGCGTTGAACACGGCAAACGTCCGCTCGCTGAAGGACATTAATGGGCAAATCTACGCACTGCAGCAATCCCCCACGAGCGGCACGATTATCTCGTCGGTGAGTATCAATGGTTCCACCGCCGCGTTGACGTCGCTGACCGGCCTTCCCACGAGTGATAGCAAGGCAAATGACTTCGTCCTGCTTTCGTCGGGACAAAATGGATCGACGCTGGATACTCTCTACGTTCTCGACTCCGCCAGCGGAGGCACCGGTGGGCTGCGGAAATATGCGTTGATCGGCGGCACGTGGACCGCGGAAGGCTCGCTGGTGAATATCACCAATCTCGACGCTCTCACCGGTGAAGTGGTGAATGGCCACTTTCAGCTTTTCCTCACTGTGGACGCGGCTTCGACCGCCGGTTCCGTCGAGGAAATCACCGACGGAGCATCATTCAACGCGACTCCATCGTTTGGCTCGGCGACGACCCTTTATACGGCGCCTTCTGCGAGTGATATCATCCAAGGCGTGGCTCTCGCCCCAACCCCGGAGCCTTCTACGGTAACGGCCCTGCTGGGCGGCTTGGGGATGCTTGTTGGTTTCATGAAATTCCGCCGCCACGGGCGCCGGGCTTAAGTCCATACTCAAATGCCTGTGAATAACTTGCGAATTACTTTCAAGGAGCAGGTTAGCCGTCGGGCAATTCCTTTTACGTTCCGGGCCAGGCTGTAACGAGTGACGGCATAAGCGGTGCTTTCATCTGCTACTCTACCGCGCCACCGCTGGCCCAGCGGCGATGGCGGATGGTGTCGAGCAAAACGGCTCCCAGAATGACCAGTCCGAGGACAACCTTTTGTGTATAGCTTTCCACGTTGGTAAGGTTCATCCCGTTTTGGATCACCGCTATGGTGAAGGCTCCAACCAGCGTGCCGAGCATTCGACCTTCACCGCCGGAGAGGCTGGCTCCGCCGACGACGACCGCCGCGATGACATAGAGCTCATACATGTTTCCGTAAGTGGGGGAGCCGCTCTTTAACTGCGAGGCCATGATCACGCCGCCGAGTCCGGCAAGGATTCCGCTCGAGGTGTAAGCGAAAAGGAGCACGCGCTGCACGGGAACGCCGGACAGTCGCGCGGCCTCGGGATTGCCGCCCACTGCATAGAGATATCGCCCGAGACGCATGCGCGACATGAGGACGTGAGCGAGGCCGTAGAGGATAAGCATGAGTAGAACGGCAATAGGCAGGTGTGCTACGCCGACGCCGCGCCCCAGCCAGACGAATGATTCCGGGATCTGATAGATCGATTGACCAGCAGCCAGGAGGTAGGCGAGACCGCTGCCGACGAGCATCATCGCCAGCGTCACGATGAAAGAAGGGATGCGAAAGAGAGTAACCATGCTCCCGGAAAAAGCGCCGACCAGCCCGCAGAGGATCATCGCCAGGAGGCAGCAAGCGGTCATTCCCATAGCGGAGGCGTGGGTCGCGCCGGCGTAATCGCGAATGAAGCGAGCCGTGAGCACCGCGGAAAGCGCGATGAGACTTCCAACGGAAAGATCGATGCCCGCGGTGATGATGACCATGGTCATCCCGATAGCGACGATGGCAATGACGGCGATCTGGTTGGCGATGTTGAGAAGGTTTTCCGGCTTGAGAAAATTCGGCCAGCGATAAGTGCGCGGCTTCAGAATGCGCGGATGGCCGAGCGGAGGGAAGTCGGTGGGGACCTCGGAAAAAACCAGCCAGGAGGCGGTGACTTGTGTGCCGGCGATAGCGTCGAGCGGTACACCCGCTCCGGCCAGTTTCTGGAGAGTCTCGCGAGCGTCCCGGGGTTCGCCGATGATGACTCCAGCAACTTGGAAGCCAGCCGTATTGAGAGACCGCTCGAGCCGTTGTGCGAAAGTCGTGTCTTCGGCTTGAGGGCGCGCGGCGATGAGAATGCGACTGCCCTTTGCAAACGAATGGGCAATCTCGCCCGCGACTTGCCGGGCTGCGGCTTCGCCGGTGGGAGTCTGCTCGCTGAGGGTGACGGCGCTGAAGAACGCGCAGAGCAGCAGCAGAACCAGGATCATGCCGTAATCGGTGAGGATGCGTTGGAGAAAGGGGGGCATTCGGGGAAGTTTTAGGTGACGAAATTGAAAGGACCAAACTTGTTCAGTAGCGCTCTGCGCGCTGTTTCTGAAAACGGAGCCATGGATGTTAGGAGACGGCGAGTTGCATGACCTCTTCTTGTGTGGTTTTCGAAACTTCGGTGATCTCGCCGGTAATCCGGCCGTCGTGCATGACGAGAATACGATCCGCCATGCCAAGCACTTCGGGTAACTCCGAGCTGATCATGAGGATGGCTTTGCCTTGGGCGGCAAGTTCATTCATGAGCGTATAGATTTCGTATTTGGCGCCGACGTCGACGCCACGAGTGGGCTCGTCGAAGATCAAGACTTCGCAGTTCCGGGCGAGCCATTTGGCGAGGACGACTTTCTGCTGGTTACCGCCGGAAAGGTAGAGCGCCGCTTGTTCTTGATGAGGAAGCTTGATGCGCAAACTGCTGATGTAACGGGCCAATTCCTGACGCTCGCGGTGCTGGTCGACGAATCCCGTCGGCGCGAGCCAATCCAGATTGGGCAGGCCGAAGTTCTCGCGAACTGAGTGGCCGAGGACGAGGCCCTGAAGTTTGCGATCTTCGGTGAGGAGACCGATGCCCAGGCGGATGGCATCCCGCGGGGTGCGCAGGTCGAGATTGCGGCCATCGAGTTCGATCGTCCCGGCATCGCGGCGATCGGCGCCGAAGATCAGGCGGGCCGTTTCCGTGCGCCCGGCACCGATCAGGCCGGTGAGGGCGAGGATCTCGCCACGGCGCATTTCGAAGGAGACATTGCGCACAGTCTGTCCGCGCCGCAAGCCTGTGACCTTTAGCCGCGGTGCACCGATGGCCACCTGGCGCTTGGGAAATTCATCTTTCAATTCGCGCCCGACCATGAGTTCGATCATTTGAGGGCGGGTGATGTTACTGACGGCGCGCGCCCCCACATTGGCTCCATCGCGCAAGACGGTGACACGGTCGGCGATGCGAAAAATTTCCTCGAGCCGATGGCTGATGTAAATGATTCCGATACCGTGCCGCCGGAGATCGCGGATGATCTCGAAAAGCCGCTCCACCTCGTGCGAAGTGAGGGCGGCGCTGGGTTCATCCATGACGATGATGCGCGCTTCGAAGGCGAGGGCTTTGGCAATCTCGACAAGTTGCTGTTGCGCGGTGCCAAGCCGCGCGCATGGCGTATCGGGATCGACGGCCACGCCCAGCCGCTGGAAAAGCTCCCTGGCGCGCTGACGTTCCTGCCGCCGGTAAATGAATCCGGCGCGCGAACGCTCCTGCCCGAGGAAGATATTCTCCGAAGCCGTGAGCGCAGGGACGAGATTGAACTCCTGGTAAATGACGGCGATGCCGGCGCGCCGGGAATCGTGCGGACGATGGAAACGCATTTCCTGGCCGGTGACGGCGATGATGCCGGCATCCGCGCGAAGAGCCCCGCCGAGGATCTTCATCAAAGTGCTTTTTCCGGCGCCATTCTCGCCGAGCAAGGCGAGGACTTCACCCCCACCCAAGGTGAGATCGACGCCGCGAAGCGCCCGTACGCCGGGGAAGGCTTTCACGATGCCACGCATCTCGAGGAGCGGTGGCGGAGGCGTGCTCATCAGCCGAAACCCGGAAGCTAATTTGCCAGGGCGTCTTCGAGGGCGCGGCGCATGACCTGCGCGTCCGGAGTGATGCCAGTCCAATATTCAAAACCGACGACGGCCTGATTGACGAGCATGCCCAGGCCATCCACGATGATGCAGCCATGACACTCTGCTTCGCGTAAAAGGCGGGTTCGTACCGGGTTGAAAATGACATCGGCGACGACCATCCCCGGTTTCAGGCTTGAAGCATCGATAGCAATGCGGGCTTCGCCATCGTAGAGTCCGATCGAAGTGCCATTAATGACAATGTCAGTTCCTGCCGGTACGGCATAGTTACCTGCCCAGGAGATATATTCGGCATCGAGTTGGAGTTTGCCGCGAAGTAAGTCGACCAGTTCGGTTCCACGTTGGGCGCCACGGTTGACGATCCGGATTTTCCCGGCGCCGGCCAGTCCCAATTCCACCGCAATGGCCCGGGCGGCGCCGCCCGCACCAAAGAGGACCACTGATTTTCCCCGCGGATCGATCGCCCCGGCCAGGGAATTGAGAAACCCTTTGCCGTCGGTGTTTTCGCCGATGAACCGATCCCCACGGAGGACGACGCAATTCACCGCGCCCATGATTCCCGCGGATTCACCGAGACCGTCGAGATGCGGAATGACGGCCACTTTGTGCGGAAGGCTGCAGTTGAAGCCGCGGAAACCCATGGCGCGCGCTCCGCGGACGGCATCGCCAAGAGCAGACGGCATCACTTCCGTGTTGATGTATCGCCAAGGGAGGCCGTGATGAGCGAACGCTGCTTCCATGACGGCCACCGTGGGGTTTCCCGCGGCGCCCTGGGACATGGAACCGACAAGCTGGTGAAGAAAGTTTTGGGCAGCCATGAGTAATACCGCAGTTACTTGAGCGTGGGATCCTTTTCGGCGTCCGCCTTTTTGTAAAGCTTGGTGGGGATCAGTATTTGGGGAGGCAGAGTTTCGCCCTTCGAATTCTGGATGATGGCGTCGACGATCTGCACACCCATTTTGTCGGGAAACTGAATCGGATCGGCGTAAATCTTGCCTTCCTTGATGGCCTGCTTTCCTTCCGGCTGGCCGTCGAAACCGACGATCACCACCTGGTCCGTCTTCCCCGCCTTTTCCAGGGCGGCACGAGCGCCAAGGGCCGCCGGATCGTTGATGGCAAAAATGCCGCGCAGATCGGGGTGGGCCTGGAGAGTATCTTCCGCGGCCTTGTAACCTTCATCCTTGGCGCCACCGCTTTCGAGTTCGGCCACGATCTCGATCTTCGATTTGCCTTCGGCATTGTGCGCGTCGATGACTTCACGAAACCCTTTCACGCGCAACTGGCAGGACTCGGCTTGCTTGAAATGAAGGATGGCGATCTTACCTCCCGTTTCCCCCAAAGCATCGATCATCGCGCGGGCGGCCTCCTTGCCTCCGCCATAGTTATCGGTGGCAATCTGGGTGACGATCTTCACGCCCGGTTCGTGGCAGGGAATATCCACGGTAAAGACGGGAATGCCGGCGGCGTTGGCTTCCTGGATCACCGGGACGATGGACTTCGAATCACACGGACTCAGGACGATAGCGTCGACTTTTTTGACGATGAAATCCTTGATTTGATTGCTTTGCTTCGCGACGTCCTTGTCGCCGCTCACCACGCTCGCTTCATAGCCATGTTCTTTCCCCGCCTGCGCGATGTTGTCGCCGATGACTTTGAAAAAAGGGTTGTCCAAGGTGAGCAGCGAAACACCGATGGTCCGCTTGCTTGCGGCGTTGGCGGCCGGTGGGGACGCAGCACTGTCGCTATTCTCCGAGCGGTTGCAGCCGGCGGAGAGGATGAGCAGGGAGGAGAGTATTGTCAGGGGGAGGAACGTTCTCATAGAGGCCAATGGTCGCGGACTTATCGGGGGTTGTTAAATGGTTCCCGCAATATCTCGGGAAGTGGAGGAGTGGCACCGGGTTGCGAACAGACAAAGGCAGCGATGGCGTTGGCGTGATCGCTGATCTTTGCCAACGGCCAGCCGTGCAAGAGACCCATCGTGAGCGCTGCGGTAAAGGCGTCACCGGCGCCAACGGTATCGCGCACCGTGCTCGGCATCCCGGGATGGTCCTCGAAGCCGTTGGAGGTAAAGAGAAGGCTGCCGTGACTTCCACGAGTGAGCGCGACGAGGCGCAGAGAAAAGCGCTCCACGAGGGCGGCGATCTGTGGCATGACTTCGCCGCGCACGTTGAAAAACCCGGCGAGGATGGGAAGTTCGTGCTCATTCAGCTTGAGCACATTGGCCATGGTGAGCGAGCGGTCGATGACATCGCGATCGATAAAAGGATCGCGCAGATTGATATCGAGGATGCGCCAGGAATCGGGCCGGGCAGCCTGGAGCAACGCCCCGATGGATTCCCGCGCATAGGTCGTGCGCTGGGCCAGGGTCCCAAAACAGATGGCATCCGCCTGGCTCACCACGGCGAGCATATCTGCGGATGCTTCCACGCGATCCCAAGCCACACCCTCGTGAATGACATAGCGAGGTTGGCCATCGGCCTCGACTTCCACGGAGACAGTCCCCGTTGGTGCCTGCGCATCCACTCCGATGGTATCGGTGGGCAAGCCGAATGCCGCCAGACGGGAAATGATTTCCTGACCCGCCGGATCATGGCCAACACGCGAAATCAGGCGGGCCGAAGCGGAAAGCGCATATGCATGACAAACAAAATTTGCGGGGGCGCCTCCGAGTTGCTTGCCGGCCGGCAATAAGTCCCAAAGGATTTCGCCGATGCCTACGATTTCGAATTTCGGTCCGGTCATCGGTTGAGTGCGCAGGCGGGGTTACTTCTCCGGAGTGCTATCAATGACCGGTTTCACACTTCCCTGGAGGGCGGCAATTTGGTCGGCAAGGTGCTTCGTTTCTTCCGCATTGCTGTGGATGGTGAAGTCGATCGCGGCCGTATGGGACTCCCCGGGAGCAAGCTTGGGCACGCGGCCGTGCGCCCGTTCGAAACGGCGATTCGATGGAAAATTGGTGCCCGGTTCGAGTCCCGTGACATAACCTTCGGCCTCGAGATTGGTGTTTTTCCAAAGGGTGACAAAGGGTAGGTCCTTGACCGAAAAAGCCAGCGAGACCGCGCGGTCGCGGGCCTTGTTCCGCAGACCGATCAACGTCCGGCCAGTCTGATCGGCGATGGGGTGCAGGCAATAGACTTGCTCGACAAAGCCGGGTGTCGGCCCGGCGTATTCGGAGTAATGAGCGATGCCTTCGGCGGCGTGGTTGTTAAGGGGAGTTACCCGGGAGACTGGTGCGAGAAAGGTGGAACCCTCGCCGAGGAGTGGCCGACCATAATTCGTATGGTAAAGCAACTCAAACTCCTGGTCCTGGCCGCCGCGATTAGTCACGACGTCTTCGATCCGAAAGCTCGTCGAATTTGGAACGGTGGAAATCTCCGTCTGCAGCTCCAGCTTGGGGCCGTAAAACATGCGCTCGTCGACGCGCCCGCGCAGGCGAATGCGGTAGGGTGGGGTAGGATCGACCAGGACCTCGACCTCGCTCGCGGGGATATTGGCAATCTTGCCGTGCAAGGTGAGATCCATGGTGGCTTCTTCGCCGACATTGTTAATGAACTTGTCGGTGCCGGGATGACCATTGCTTTCCAGGCCACAGCGCACCAGCCATTCATTGAAGCCCTCGAGCCATCCGAGTCCCCCGCGGCTTTGCAGGTTGATGTTTTGCGGGTGGACGACTTCCTTTACCGGTGAATCCCACCCGAGGCGCACGTCTCCGCTGGTCACCGAAAGAATGCCCATTCCTCGCGTGGGAATGACCGTAATCACCAGCTTGCCATTGCCGAGGATGACGAGGTCGACGCCTTCCTGCTTCCCACCGTGGAGAGTGACTTTGCGCACCGACCAAGCCGGAGGTGTGCCCTTGGCCTCGCCGGAATCGCCCGTCTGTTCCCAGGTATCCAGATGAATGCCAAGCTGGCTGCTGATCAGGGTCTTGTGAAAGGGTTCGGCGGCGGAAGCGGTGGCCGTCAATGCGGAGAGAATGGCCATAAGGGCGAGTTTGTTCATGGGGCGCCTGATTTTGCTGAGTGGGGGCTTGCGCCACGATACGGTCGTGTTCGGAGGGACGGCTTCCCACTCAGGAAAAGGATGAGTTAACACATTGCCGCAAGGCAATGGGATTCGCCAGGCATTACCCGACTATGGAGATCCCTTAGTGCCCAAAGAAAAAACTGCGGTAGAAGTCGCGGTCATCGGGATCGACGTTGAGTTCGTACCATTTGGGTTTGGTATGCTCCCAAGGCTTGGGCTTTTGGGTCGCACAACCGGTGAACAAAGGGATAGATCCCAGAAGCAACAGGACCATGAACAGACGCCTGCCTGTTACTTTTTTGCGAGTTTCACGGGACATTCTGGAAAGATGGACAGCCGAGGTCCCGGAGACTTCGCGAGCAGCTGCCGACCGGCTTACGAACACCATTCCCCGCGTGGCAGCATTCCTTGCGCAGATAGATCGTGCGGTGGCGCGGCTCACGATTGGTGAACGGGCGACCAGTCATATCGCCCGGCGGACCGGGCGAATGACAGGTTATTACTCAGTGGCTGCGAGATTGAGCGGAACCGCTTACTTCGCTTTCTTTTGACGGGCCCAACGGCGCTTGACGGCGGCTACGATACGGGCACGAGCTTCAGGGCTGAGTTGTCGCTTGCCCTTGCCTTTGCGGGCGGGCTTGGCGCCTTCGGCAGCGGGAGCGGGAGAAGCATCTTTCGTCTTTGCCCACCTGGCCTTTTGGGCGGCGGCAATGCGGGCCCGGCCTTCGGCGGACAAACCACGCTTGCCTCTCCGGGTCTTGGGACCAGCCGGGGCTGCGCTGACAGACGCCGAGACTTTGACGCCGGCGCCAAGGAGCGACTCCAATTCCGCTTGTAACCTTTCAATTTCTTCGGAAATACTGACGGCTCTTTTGAGTTGGTCGATCGATGGGGTTGTGGACATATACAGGACACTACTGGTGCAATTGGCCCTCTCCGTCAAATGTATAACTAAATGGAATAGGGATTGCACTCCGGCGCGCGAATCATATTATCGCGCCATGCCTACCAAAAAGAAAGCTCCCGCTCGCAAAGCTAACGCCGCCTTCAACAAGCCCGTTCAACCCGACGAAGCCCTCGCCAAAGTCGTCGGTGCCAAGGCCATGCCGCGCACCGAATTGACCAAGAAAGTTTGGGATTACGTCAAGAAGAACAAGCTTCAGGATGCGAAGAACAAGAGGCAGATCAATGCGGACGACGCGTTGAAAGCTGTGTTCAATGGCAAGAAGAGCGTGACGATGTTTGAGATGACCGCGCTGGTCAACAAACATCTCGTCAAGTCAAAGTAAGTCCCCACTCAGGTCAGCGAGATCCCCAACCGACCGTGTACCGTCTGCCGGAATATGGCATCGGTTGGGGGTCCCTGGCTCTGATCAAGTCAAGGTTGGCAATCGGTGGAAACGAGGAAGTTGGCTTGCTTGATCGAATCTATGCCGCAAGGCATAGCCATCCTTACCGGCATCGGCCATGGGTGACTTGACCAATCCCAAGGTCATTAAACTAAAGGGCGCGCTGTTTCTCTTCGCCGGCGTGTTGTCATCGCTTCTTCTGCTCCTCGATGCACCTTCCATCCGCGATGCTGTATTGTTGCTCATCGCTATTTGGAGTTTCTGCCGCTTTTACTATTTCGCGTTTTACGTGATTGAGCATTACGTGGATCCGAGCTTTCGCTTTTCCGGACTTGGCGATTTTTTCCGTTATTGGTGGAGAAAGAAAAATCGCCATTGAGCCAATCGCGTTGACGAGCCGGTGCGCTCTCCGCGCCGATTTTTCGGAAGCTCAATTTCGTTGGAGGCGTGGGAAACTGAAAATCGATAGGACCCGGTTTTCCCGGAATCCGCCGATCCATTTTAAGCGCGGCGTTCGCGGAAGAAAGCCTGGAGCATCGCCGCGCATTCGTCCTGGCGCACCCCGCTGGTGACTTCGCAATGGTGGTTGAGTTGCGGATGTTGCAGTAGCTGGATCAGGCTGCCACCGGCGCCGTCCTTGGGCGAGGGACAGCCGAAGACGACGCGTTTCATCCGCACATGAACCAGGGCTCCGGCGCACATCGGGCACGGTTCCTTGGTGACATACAAATCGCATTCCGTGAGCCGCCAATCGCCGAGGACGCTTTCCGCCTGGGTGATGGCCAGCATCTCCGCGTGGGCGGTGGCGTCCTTGAGCATTTCAACCTGGTTGCAGGCGCGCGCGATGATGCGACCCTGGTGAACGATCACCGCGCCGACCGGTACTTCATCCTGCTCCCAGGCCTTGCGGGCCTGCCGCAGAGCCTCGCCCATAAAGTAGGCGTCGCTGTGAAGATCGATGATTTCGTCCATGGAGCAGTAGATCCAGTCGTTGACAGGGAATGGAAAGAAGCGTGAAAATTGGGTTGCGCTCGGCGGGAATCAAGCTATTACTCCCGTCCCTTTTTCACCATTACCCGGAGCCACCGCCATGCCCACCATCATCGACAAAATCAACAAGGAGCAACTCAAGAAAGAAGCCGCGAAATTCCAGGTGGGTGACAGTGTGCGTGTGCACACTATCGTCAAGGAAGGCGACAAGGAACGCGTGCAGATTTTTGCCGGCATCGTCATCGGGCGCAAGGGGCGGGACATTAATGAGACCTTCACGGTTCGCCGCATCAGCTACGGTGAAGGAGTGGAGCGCGTCTTCCCGGTGAACTCGCCGCGGATCGCCAAGGTGGAAGTCGAAACGGCTGGTACTGCCCGCCGTGCCAAGCTGAACTACCTGCGCAACCGCACCGGCAAGGCGGCCATGGCGGTTCGCGAAAAGACGACGGCGGCGTAGGCTTGAGCCTTCGCCAATGCCCTGCGGACTGAAGCACGAGCGCGCACTGCGCGCGCGGGGCTTTGTACTGATCGCAGGAATCGATGAAGCCGGGCGTGGCCCGCTCGCCGGCCCGGTGGTGGCGGCGGCGGTGATTCTCCCCGAACGCTTTCGCCACAAAACGCTCAACGATTCCAAGCAACTCACGGGATTGCAGCGCGAACGGACCTATGCCGATTTGATTGGCAATGCGGACGTGAGGTGGGCGGCAGCGGCGGTCGAAGTGGAAGAGATCGACCGGATCAATATCTTGCGCGCCTCTCACGAGGCCATGCGGCGCGCGGTGGCACTCCTGAGCGTAATGCCGGATCACGTCCTGATTGATGGTCTCCCCGTGCATCCTTTCCCCATCGTTCAGACAGCCCTGGTCGGCGGGGATGCGTTGAGTTTCAGCATCGCCGCGGCGAGCGTCATCGCCAAGGTCACTCGCGACCGGATCATGGTGGAAATGGACGCCCGCCATCCGGAATACGGATTTGCCCAGCATAAAGGCTATGGCACCGAACTGCATCTTGCTAAACTGCGTGCCCATGGCCCCTGTGCGATTCATCGCCGGTCTTTTACGCCGGTTCAGCAAACAGAATTCCGGTTTCTCTGAAAGCGCCGGGAATCCGGATCATGAATTTGGTCGGGAAGGCGAACGTCTGGCGGCCCGGTATCTGCGACGCAATGGCTATAAAGTGCTCTATCGGAATTTCCGCGGACCCCACGGCGGAGAAGTGGATCTCGTCTGTCGCGACAAGACGTGCAACACCCTGGCCTTCGTCGAGGTCAAGTCGCGGAGCAGCGTGGCCTTTGGCACGCCCGGCGAAGCGGTTACCCGGGAGAAACAAAAGTTGATCGCCCGTGGAGCGCTGGCCTGGCTGGATTTACTCGGGCGCCCGCCGATTCACTTCCGGTTCGATATCGTAGAGATTGTCGTCGAGACAGACACTCCCACGTTTCACCTCATCAAGGACGCCTTTAAACTGCCCGAGCAGTATGTCTATGAATGACGAAGGAATGACCTTAGAGGGCGTCTAAAAAGTAAGTGCGCACGGGGCAAGCCGGAGGCTTGCCGGACTGTAGCCGGGGGTAACACCTCCGGAATGCCCCCCCAAAAAACAACTCACGCACCCCGGCCGGGGTACCGGAAATTACCCCTGGAAGGCGACTCCGGCACACCCTCCGGGGTGCATCCGTTGTGTGGGGTGTCGCTTCCCGGGGGTGTTACCCCCGGCTACAGTCCGTCAGCCCTTCGGGCTGGGCCGCAACTTACTTTTTAGACGCCCTCTAAGCACGAAATCAATGACACTGGGGAACGATTCGCCCTTCGAGCTTGGATCCTTCCTTAGTCATTCGTCATTCGGCCTTCGTCATTCCCAACTCACGCCGTGCGGCCACAGCAATTCTTGAATTTCTTCCCGCTGCCGCAGGGGCACGGATCGTTGCGGCCGACTTTGAGTGCTTCCCGCTTGGGCTGGGGTTTGTTGGCCAAGGCTTCATCGATGGAAAGCCCCTGGTGGTTGCCGTTGCCGTCGGGCTTTGCTTCTGAGCCCATCGAAGGTTCCAAGGCACGTGTCGCCGACGTGGACGGATTCTGACGGACGCCAGCCGGCCGGGCGGCGCCGGTGCTCTGCGTTTGCTGCGCTCCCGTTTCATCGGAGCTGATGAGGAACTGCGGCAGGTTTCGGAGAAATTCGCCGAAGGCATCGAGATTCGCGGTCGAGCGGAAGAGATTGCTGACAATCTCGGTTTGGATGTTCGCCATGAGTTCGGTGAACATGTCGTAAGCCTCGGCCTTGTATTCCACGAGGGGATCCTTCTGGCCGTAAGCGCGGAGATAGACGGCCTCGCGTAGCGCGTCGGTGGCGTAAAGGTGCTCCTGCCAGAGCCGGTCGATCGCATTGAGGATGATGTTACGCTCGAGATAGCGGACGGCCTCGGGTGGCTCGTGCGAACACTTCAACTCGTAAGTCTTCTTGATGCGCTCGACGAGATATTGACCAATCTCCGCCGGCGTTTTTTTGTCGAAACCGGCGGCCTCGGCGGTGAGACCGATGGGGAAGGTCGTATTCAACCAGTGAAGCAGACCATCCGGGTTATGGTCCTGGCCGTCTTCCGGGAGGAATTGCAAGACCTTCGCCGGGATGGTTTCTTCCACCACTTCGTAAAGGAGCGGCCGCGGATCGTCGGAATTGATCGCGTCATTGCGGAAGCTGTAAACGACTTCGCGCTGCTTGTTCATGACGTCGTCGAAATCGAGCGAACGTTTGCGAATCAAGTAATTGCGCTGTTCCACGCGTTTCTGCGCTGTCTCTACGGACTTATTCAACCAGGGGTGCTCGAGCTCCTGTCCTTCCTCGAGGCCGAAGCGTTCCATCATCTTGGTCATGCGATCGGCAGCGCCGAAATTCCGCATGAGATCATCCTCAAAGCTCACATAAAAACGGGAAAGACCCGGGTCGCCCTGGCGGGCGCAACGACCGCGGAGCTGACGGTCGATGCGGCGCGACTCGTGGCGTTCCGTGCCGATAACATAGAGGCCGCCTACTTCAGTGACACCGGGGCCGAGCTTAATGTCCGTGCCGCGGCCCGCCATGTTCGTGGAAATGGTCACGCTGCCCGGCTGGCCGGCGCGTGAGATGATTTCCGCCTCCTGCATGTGATAGCGCGCATTGAGCACGGCGTGCGGGACCTTCTCGCGCTTCAGCAAGCGGCTGAGCACTTCGCTGGCCTCGACGCTCACCGTGCCGACGAGCACCGGCTGCTGGCGCGCGTGGGCACTGACGATCTCCTTGACCACGGAATTGAACTTCTCGCGCCGCGTCTTGTAGATGAAATCGTTCTGGTCTTTGCGGATGCAAGGCCGGTTCGTCGGGATGACCGCGACGTCCAGTTTGTAAACGTCGCTGAACTCGTTCGCCTCGGTCTCCGCCGTGCCAGTCATGCCCGCCAGCTTGAAATAAAGGCGGAAGTAATTCTGGATGGTGATCGTGGCCAGGGTTTGGGTCTCGCGTTCGATCGTCACGCCTTCCTTCGCTTCAACCGCGCCGTGCAAGCCATCGCTCCAGCGCCGGCCCGACATCTTGCGGCCGGTGAATTCGTCGACGATGACGATCTTTCCTTCCTCGACGACGTACTGCACGTCCTTTTCAAACAAGCAATAGGCGCGCAGGAGCTGCGAGATATTGTGGATGCGCTCCGACTGGTGGTCGCAGTAGGCTTGGCGCTTTTGCTTTTCCTCCAGCTTTTGCGCGTCGGTCAGGCCGGGCATGTTGTCGATCTCGGCAAATTGCATGATCAAATCCGGCAGCACGAAGGCGTCGGGATCATCCGGATTCATGTACTGCCGCCCTTGCTCGCTGAGGTCAGCCTCGTGAGCGCGCTCGTCCATGGTGAAAAAGAGCTCTTCCTTGAGCGCGAAGAACTCATCCTTCCGCGTGTCGCCGTAGAAGGAGAGTTCCGTCTTGTCGATGATCCTGCGGCGCTCGGGATCCTGCATCATGCGCAGCAGCCCCTTATTGCGGGGCTGGCCAAGCTTGACCTTGACCATGAGCCGCCCGCCTTCGTCGGTTTTGCCTTGCGCGAAAAGCTCCTCGGCCTCCGAGGTGAGGCGGTTGCACATCATCGTCTGTTTCATCACCAGCTGCTCGACCAGCGGCTTGTACTTGTCGTACTGATGCGTGGACACGGTCGCCGGCCCGCTGATGATCAGCGGCGTGCGCGCTTCGTCGATGAGGATCGAGTCGACTTCGTCGACAATGGCGAAATTGTAGCCGCGCTGCACCTGCTGCTCCTTGCTCGTGGCCATGCCATTGTCGCGCAGGTAATCGAAACCGAACTCCGAGTTCATCCCGTAGCTGATGTCGCAATAGTACTGGGCCCGGCGCTCGGTCGGATATTGGTCGTGCTGGATGATGCCGGTGGTCAGGCCGAGGAAGCCATAGAGCTGGCCCATGGTCTCGGCGTCGCGCCGCGCCAGGTAATCGTTCGTGGTCACCAGATGCGCCCCTTTTCCGGTGAGCGCATTGAGAAAGAGAGGAAGCGTGGCGACCAGGGTTTTGCCCTCGCCGGTGGCCATTTCCGCGATCATCCCGCGATGAAGGCAGATGCCGCCGATGAGCTGGACGTCGAAATGGACCATGTTCCACGTGTAGGGCTGATCGCAGACGTTGAAGGTGGCCTGGCGGTCCGCGAGGCGGCGGGCGGCATTTTTCACCGCCGCGAAAGCCTCTGGAAGAATCTCATCGAGCGCCTTCTGCTGCTCGTTTTCGTCCTCGATCTTCGAGATGCGCTCTTTCCAGGCGGTAGCCTTGGCCTTCAGTTCTTCATCGCTCAGTTTTTGATACTGGACCTCCAGCTCATTAATTTGCGCGACGACAGGCCGCAGGCTCTTCACGAGGCGCGCATTTTTCGAGCCGATGATTTTCTTCAAAATCCAATTGATCATGTGGGCGATTTTTCAGGGGCGTAAGAGATAAGGCCGGAGAGGGATGGGCGCAAGCCACGTGTGGGTGAATCTTCGGCGATTATAAAACAGACTAATTCTTGCCGCGTCCGCCGCGCCAGCGGTCGAATTTTCCCCGTTGTTCCGAATGCATCGCAAAACCATAGCGAATTCCTGCCAGCGGGCAAATCGCCTCTGGCTTTGGGCGGTCCCGGCCAGGTTTTCCCGACCTTCGCCAAGCGGGGATATTCTCTTGCCCGCCGGCCCCCTTTTCGGTCGAATCCTTGGAACGGGATCGGCCCGGCCCTTCTGGTTGGGACCGCTGGCCGACCGGGTTGTCTCGTTCCGCAGATTTCTCCTCTCTCCATGATGTCTCTTCGCATCATCCTTCTCTGCATCGCGGCGGCCGTTCTTTACGGGTTGCTGCACGATCAAATCACTGTGCGCATTTGCCTTGAGTATTTCACCGTCGCGCACCCGCGGATCATCCGCAGCGACTCCCCCACGGTAATCGCGCTCTACTGGGGTTTCGCCGCGACGTGGTGGGTGGGTGTGCTCCTGGGTATTCCGCTGGCTTTCGCCTCACGTGCATGTGCCCGGCCGCGCCTTTCCGCTGCGCAGTTGGCCCGCCCCATCGCAATTCTGCTCGTCGTCATGGCGTTCTGCGCATTGGCGAGTGGGATCACAGGCTTCCTCCTCGTGTCGCGTGGGAACCTCGAGATCGGTTACTGGGCAGACCTCATTCCTCCATCCTTACACGCGCGCTTTCAGGCCGATGCCTTTGCTCATCTCGCCAGCTACGGCGTTGGATTTCTCGGCGGAATCGTCGTCGTGATTTGGGCGATCCTCCGCCGGCGAAAAATGCATTTGCGGGCCGGGCAGCCGGCACAGGAGCCGAAGCTATCCTAAGGGCCGCCTTATTTGCTCCCGGGCTTGGTTACCGGGATGGCCGCGAGATCGGGCGGAAGCTGGTTTGCTTCGTAAGTCTCCACGTTGAGTTGCGTCAGCGAGATGAAAGGGCAGCCAAAGTCGGGTAAACTTCCGCCGCTACGATCGACCAGGGCGGCGACCGCACTGACGATCCCGCCATGGGCGCGGACGATGTCGATCGTTTCCTGCACCCGTCCACCGCGTGTGACCACATCTTCCGCCACGATGAAGCGTGTCCCCGTGTTGATCTCGAAACCGCGCCGCAGGACCAGTTTGCCGTCTTCTTTCTCCACAAAAATGTGCGGTTTGCCCAAGGCCCGGGCGATTTCGTGACCGACAATGATCCCACCCAGCGCCGGCGAGACCACGCGCTCGGCGGGAATCTCGCGCAGTTTGTCCGCCAGGGCGCCGCAGACTCGCGCAGCGATTTGCGTGTGCTGAAGCAGCAGGGCGCACTGAAAGTACTGGCGCGAATGAAGCCCGCTCCGCAGCACGAAATGTCCATCCAGCAGGGCGTTGGTCGATCGAAAAAGTTCCAGCAGTTCGGTGCTTTTCATGGTTGTTCTCGAGCGCAAAATCGAGGGTGTCGCATCATTGGTGCGCGGCGATGATCTCGATCTCCACTTGCGAGCCGCGAGGCAGTCCCGCTACCTGGATGGTCGAGCGCGCCGGAAACGGCTCGGTGAAATAGCGCGAATAGACCGCGTTCATCGCCGCAAAATTGGCCAGATCCGTCAGGAAAACGGTCGTCTTCACCACGTTGGCGAAGGTCATCCCATTCGCCTGGAGTACCGCGCTGATGTTCTGGCAGACGCGCTCCGTCTGCGCGGTCACATCCGAGCCGACCAGTTCTCCCGTGGACGGATCGAGCGGGATTTGCCCCGCGGCAAACAGCAGGTTGTCGAGGGCGATCGCTTGCGAATACGGGCCTACAGCAGCCGGGGCGTCGGTGGAGGAGATGACTTTTTTCATGGGTAAGGCGCGCGAGGCTAGGCGGTTCGCTGCGCCCCTGTCAAAAGAACTTGGGCCATATTACGAGAGGACACGAACGAGCAGAGTGCCGGAAAATTGGGACCACGGATTACACGGATTTCACGGATTGATTTTGCAGCGGAGGATTTTAATCCGTGAAATCCGCGTAATCCGTGGTCCACTTTCCCCGTCCTTGTTTTCCGCGTATTTAGCAGTTTAGTGGTTTCTCTCTTTGGCTTCGGCTTCGTCGCGGCGCCCCGCGCTTTCATTTTTGATTGGAATTCCAGCCGCGCTTACCGTGTGCTCCCGGCAAATGCGCGTCCTCATCGTCGACGACGAGAAGAACATCCGGCGGGCCCTGGCCGTCGCCATCGAATCCATGTCCCACGATGTGGTCTGCGCCGCGAACAGCGCCCTGGCGCTCGCGGAATTGCGGGCGAAGTCGTTCGATGTCGTCCTCCTCGATCTGCGCCTCAGCCAGGAAAGCGGCCTCGATGTCCTCGAGGAAATCCTCCGGGTGAATCCACAAGCCGCCGTCATCATGGTCACCGCCTATGCCTCCGTCGAGACGGCCGTCGAAGCGATGCGTCGCGGGGCGTTCGATTACCTGCCAAAGCCGTGTACGCCAGAGCAGGTGCGCCAGGTGCTGATGCGCGTCGAGAAGACCCGGAAACTCGAGCGGCGTGTGGCCGAGCTCGAATCGCAGCTCGCCACGGAAGGTCCGGAAATTGACCTGACTTCCGAATCGCCGGTCATGCAGAAGGTTCTGGATGTCGCCTTCAAAGCCGCGGATAGCGAAGCCACCGTGCTGCTGCTGGGCGAGAGCGGCACGGGCAAGAGCGTGCTCGCCCGAGCCATGCACCATCGCAGCCCGCGGCGGGCGGGGGCGTTTGTCACCGTGAGTTGTCCCAGCCTGTCACGCGAGTTACTGGAGAGCGACCTCTTCGGCCATGTCAAAGGCGCATTCACCGGGGCCCACATGGATACGCAGGGCAAAGTCGCCGCGGCGGATGGTGGCACGCTTTTCCTCGATGAGATCGGAGAATTGCCCATCGAAATCCAAGCCAAGCTGCTGAGATTGCTC
This sequence comes from Chthoniobacter sp., assembly GCA_036501065.1. Taxonomy (GTDB): domain Bacteria; phylum Verrucomicrobiota; class Verrucomicrobiia; order Chthoniobacterales; family Chthoniobacteraceae; genus Chthoniobacter. The sequence goes on from DASYAY010000064.1 coordinate 135,806, forward strand.
CAGGAGCGGGAATACGAGCGGGTCGGCGAAACGAAGCCGCGGCGCGCCAATGTGCGGGTGATTTCCGCGACCAATCGTGATCTTGCGCAGGCGGTCGCGGCGGCCAAGTTTCGGGAGGATTTGTATTACCGGTTGAATGTCATCTCGCTTCGGCTTCCGCCGCTGCGCGAACGGATGAACGACATCGAGCGGCTGGCGCTCTCTCATTTGCAATTCCTGGCCGGGCACTCCGGCAAAACCGTTCGCAGTTTCTCGCCAGGGGCACTCGAAGCCATGCGGCAATATCCTTGGCCGGGCAACGTGCGGGAGATGCGGAACGTCATCGAGCGCGGAGTGATTTTGTGCAGTGGCGAATCGATCGAAGCCCAGGACCTTGCCGACCACATTCAGCCGGGATCGGAGATTCGCTTGGGGGGAAAATCCACGCTCGAGGCTATCGAAGCCGAACACATCCGCAGAGTGGTCACAAATACGCGTACCCTCGACGAAGCCGCGACCATTTTAGGCATCGATCCTGCCACTCTCTACCGGAAACGCAAAAAGCAGGGATAGATAGCTTCGTGAAGTTGGCGCTGGGCTGGCGCGCTCGGCTGCGAATCGGCCTGCGCCGGGCGGCCAGAAGGAGGTTCCCGCCGGCTTTACTGGCCGTGCAAAATGCAATTCCTGGGATTGGTGAATCGTGCAGATTGCCAGAACCGCGATGGAGCGTCGGAGCCAGCGGTAATTCCTAAGCGGCTATTAGTCAGGGTCTTGTGCTTCGCATAGAGAGCCATGGCACGCCGGGAGCTAAGAGGGGCGGCATGAAAATACAGTTTCGCACGGTCCCTACTTCCGGACGTCTCCAAGGCTGGCTGCGGATTTGGCGCCAGGTGAGAAACGTTTGTTCCGGAACCCTCGTCGTCCAGTTTGGACGCGCCAACCTGGAGGTTGTGAGCTAGCCAGGTGAACCGCTTGGGAGCAGTTTCGGGGCATGAAGCAACGCATCTTTCTTGGTCTTGCACCGCTCTTTGTCCTGCTCGTCGCGATGGGGGCTTATGCCATCTCGCTCTTCAGCAAACTCGGTAACAGCATCGATGTCATTCTTCGCGAGAATTTTCAAAGCGTGCTTGCCGGTCAGCAAATGAAAGAAACCGCCGAACGCATGGACTCTGCACTTTTCTTTTCCCTCGTGGGTGAAGAAGAACGCGCGCGGAAAATGTACGCGGAGAATTTGCCGGGCTTCGACAAGGCCCTGGATCTCGAGATGCATAACATCACTCTCCCGCATGAGCGGGAGTATGCGGACAAGGTGCGGGAGTTGCATGAAAGCTACGCCAAGCGCGCGGAGACCTTCTGGAATACTTCGGACATCCCTACCCGCCGTAAGATGTACTTCGGCGAGATGCTGCCGACTTTCACCGCCGTCAAGGATACCGCGCAGGAAATTATCCAGATCAATCAGGATAACATGGTGGATGCCGACCGACAGGCGCGCAAGGTGGCCGCGCAATCCACGCGATACATGATCATCGCCGTCATCGCCGGCTTGGCGGGCGCGTTCTATTTTGCCTGGCGGCTTCAGCGGTCTATCCTGGAACCGATTCATACTTTGACCGGTGTCTCCAAGGAACTGGGCGACGGAAAGCTCGACCAGGTCGTCCCGGTCATGTCGCAGGATGAATTGGGCCAGTTGGCCGATGCCTTCAATAAGATGGCGACCAAGCTGCGCGCCTATCGGCAGGTCATGGGCGATCAAATTCTCCAGGCGCGGCAGATGACCGAAATCACCTTTTCGGCGTTTCCCGATCCGATCATTGTCCTCGCGGCGGACGGACTGATCAGCTTTACCAATCCGGCCGCGAACACCTTTCTCTTCAAACTCGGGATGAAGGATGGTCTTCCGCCGGGCGTAGAGGAAGTGGTCGACCGTGTCATTAAAGGCGCGCCGGATTACCTGCCGACCAGCTTCGACCGCGTGCTCGTCTTTCGCGTCGACGAACAGGAGATGTTTGTCCTGCCGAGGGTGATCGGAATGCGCGATGAGTCCGGCTCCATCTTTGGCGCCGCGGTGGTGCTTCAGGACGTGACTCGTTTGCGGCTGCTGGACGAAGTCAAAACCAACCTTGTCTCGACGGTTAGCCACGAACTCAAGACCCCGCTGACGAGCGTACGCATGGGCCTGCATCTCTTGCTCGAGGAGCGGATCGGTTCGCTGAACTCGAAACAAACCGAGTTACTGCTGGCCGCTCGCGAAGACTCCGAGCGGTTGCTCCGGATGATCAACGATTTGCTGAATCTGGCGAAGCTGGAGTCCGGCAGGACCTTCCTGCCGACGCGGCCGACTGAGCCCAGGGAATTGGTCCGGACGGCCGAGGAGGATTTGCGGGCATTGGTGGAGTCGCGCGGGTCGAAGCTGGTTAGCAAAATCAGCCCGGAACTTCCGCTCGTCTCCGTGGATTCGCGTCAGATCGCGCATGTCTTTTCCAATTTCGTCTCCAACGCCGTCAAGTATGCGAAGCCCGGTGAGGAAATTGTCCTGAGGGCGAAGAACCAGAATGGCCAGGTCCGCTTCTCAGTCATCGATCACGGCCCGGGAATTGCCCCCCAATTTCAGGCCCAGCTCTTCGACCGCTTTTTCCGCGTCCCCGGCTCCGAAAATACCGGTGCCGGACTGGGCCTCGCGATTGCCAAGGAAATTGTCCTGACGCAAGGCGGGTCGATCGGCGTGCAAAGTACCCCCGGCAAAGGCAGCGAATTCTATTTCGATCTGCCGGCCATCAAGAATGGAGAAACCACATGAGTAAACAAATTCTGATTGTGGATGATGAGCCCAACGTCCGGTTGAGTTATCGGATGACATTGGAAACGGAGGGGTTCGTGGTTCGGGAGGCGGACTCGGCGGCCAGGGCGTTGCGGCAGTTTGACGAGGAGCATTTCGATATGGCCATTCTCGATATGCGCATGCCGGAGACGGATGGCCTCGATCTGCTGGAAGAAATGCGCAAGCGGAAGATCATGACTCCGGCGGTGATCATTACGGCCTATGGCGATGTCCCGCACGCCGTGCGCGCCATGCAACTCGGAGCCATCGACTTCCTGCAAAAGCCTCTCACACCGGAAGCGCTGCGCTCCCTGGTCACGGAGATCCTGGCCCGCCACGTCGAGACCAAAACGACGGCAAACCGGGAAACCGTTCCTGACACGTTTGCCGAGCAATTGTCGGAAACCAAGCGTTTGCTCAACCTCCAGGTCTTTGAGCCGGCATGGAGGCATCTTTCCCGGGCGCTCGAACTCAATCCAAACTCTCCGGATGCTCTTAATCTAGCCGGCGTCTACTTCGAAATGAATCGGGATTACGACCGGGCGCGGAAGCTTTATGGCAAGGCCATCAAGTACGGCCCTTACTATGAGCCGGCGCAACAAAACATGCGGCGCATTTTCGAGTTGTTTCATTTCGGTTCGAGCGAAGAACCAATGGCTTTCGGCGACGACGTCTAACGTCGCGATTCACGGATTTTTCCACTACCACGCATCAAACACCAACCAAGAGAACCTGTCATGACTGACATTATCTACATCCTCACTGCCGTAGGCTTCTTTGGCCTCATGGTCCTATTCATGTGGGCCTGTGAAAAGGTCTAACCATTTAAACCAACATGCAAAATACCGTTGTCGGACTTATCTCCATCGCCCTGATCGCTTACCTTTTGTTTACGATCATTCGGCCCGAAAAATTTTAATTTCGCAAACATCAACCCCAATAGGGTAATATGAATAACTGGGTTCAACTCATTCTTTACATCGGCTTCCTCCTGCTGATCACCAAACCACTAGGCATCTACCTGTTCCGGGTTCTCGACGCCGACGGCAGGACCTTCCTCGATCCGATCTTCAAGCCGCTCGAGAAGCTAACCTACAAACTGCTCGGCATCGATCCGAAAAAGGAACACGACTGGAAGCATTATACGATCGCCATGCTCATCTTCAGCCTGCTGACGATGCTCTTCACCTATGCGATCCTTCGACTGCAGGACAAGCTGCCCCTGAATCCACAAAAGCTGGCGGCCGTTCCGGAACACCTGGCCTTCAACACGGCCGCCAGTTTCGTCACGAACACCAACTGGCAGAGCTACGGCGGCGAGAGCACGATGTCCTATCTTTCGCAGATGCTGGCGCTGGTACTGCACAATTTCTTCTCACCGGCGGTCGGTCTCGGTGTCGCCGCGGCGCTGGTTCGCGGAATAGCCCGGCGTGAAACGAAGACCCTGGGTAACTTTTGGGTCGATATCGTACGGGTAACCTATTATTTGTCCCTGCCGCTGTGCTTTGTCGTGGCCTTGTTCTTCGTCTGGGAAGGCATGCCGCAGAATTTCAAACCATACGATTCGGCGAGCATCGTCGAACCTTTCGCGACCCAGGTCCCGAAAACCGATGCTCAGAACAACCCCGTGTTGTTCACCATCCAAGTGCCGAAAACGGACGACAAAGGCAAGCCCGTGGTGGACGAGCAGGGCAAGCCCGTCATGGTCGACCAGAATATCCCGGTCTTAAAGGACCAGAAGATCGACAGTCAAACCATCGCGCAAGGTCCCATCGCCTCGCAGATTGCCGTCAAAATGATGGGCACCAATGGTGGCGGTTATATGAATGTCAACGGCGCGCACCCATTCGAAAATCCGACGGGTTTCAATGATTTCTTCCAGATGGTCTATTTCATCGGCATAGCCAGTGCGATGACCTACTACCTGGGGAGGATGGTGAAAAACCAAAAGCACGGCTGGGCGGTTTGGATCGCCATGTTGCTGATGTTACTGCCGGGTATTTTGGTGTGCTGGAAAGCCGAGGCAGCGGGCAATCCGATCCTAACCAGCCTCGGAGTCGACCCTGCGGATGGCAATATGGAAGGAAAGGACGTTCGGTTCGGCGTTTTCAATTCCGCGCTTTGGGCCTCCACCACCACGGCCACAGGTTGTGGCGCGGTCAATTCGATGCACGATAGCTATACGCCGCTGGGGGGATTGATTCCGCTGTTCAATATCCAACTCGGCGAGGTCGTCTTCGGCGGCGTCGGATCAGGGCTTTATGGAATCCTGATTTACGTCGCGGTGACGGTTTTCATCGCCGGCCTCATGATCGGCCGGACGCCGGAATACCTGGGGAAAAAGGTCCAGGCCTACGAGGTCAAAATGGCCAGCTTTTACCTGCTCATTTTCGCCGGGGTGATCCTGTTCTTCACTGCTTACGGGGCCTTGAGCAACTGGGGTCCACCGGATCCGGTGACGCATGCCGCGACTAATGGTACCAACAACAACGCCAACCATGGCTTCACCGAGATCCTCTACGCGTTCAGCGAAGCCGCGGGCAACAACGGCAGTGCTTTTGCCGGCCTCAGCGCCAATGCGGTGGGATACGATACCGCCCTGGGTATCGCAATCCTCTTCGGCCGCTACGCGATGATGATTCCCGTCATGGCCATTGCCGGGTCGCTCGTCCGGAAAAAGGTGACCCCACCTGGCCCCGGTAGCTTTCCGGTCACTACTTGGACGTTTGTCGGGGCGCTCATCGGCGTCGTCTTTCTCGTCGGCGCGCTGAACTTCCTGCCGGCGCTCGCCCTCGGGCCCATAGTCGAACACTTCCTCATGTATGCCGGAAAGTTATTCTAACCATCATCACCAATACCGCTCACTTATTAACTAACTGATATGGCTGCTAAACAACTTTCCATCTTCGATCCTTCCATCGTGGTTCCCGCCGCGGTGGCATCACTGAAGAAGCTCAATCCGATTCACATGGTCGGAAACCCGGTAATGTTCGTCACCGAAGTGGGTGCGGCGATCACCACCGTGCTGATTTTCACCGGTACGGAGGGGGAACCGCGGAGCTTCCTCATCCAGGTCACTTTGTGGCTGTGGTTCACCGTGGTGTTTGCCAACTTTGCCGAGGCCATGGCCGAAGGCCGCGGCAAAGCCCAGGCTGACACACTTCGCAAAACGCGGACGCAAACCTATGCCAACCGGCTCAAGGGTGGCAACGGAAGCGCGACTGTCGAAAAAGTGCCCTCCGATCAATTGCGCAAGGAAGACATTGTCGTCGTTACCGCCGGGGAGTTGATTCCCGGCGACGGCGAGGTTATTGCCGGTGCGGCGACGGTCGACGAATCAGCCATTACCGGTGAATCCGCCCCCGTGGTGCGCGAAGCCGGCGGCGATCGCAGCGCCGTGACCGGAGGCACGCGGGTCCTGTCGGATGAAATCAAGATCCGCATCACCTCCAATCCGGGTGAGACGTTTATCGACCGGATGATCAGCCTCGTGGAAGGTGCCACACGCCGGAAGACGCCGAATGAGATCGCCCTCACAATTTTGCTCGCAGCTCTGACGATCGTGTTCCTGTTCGTGTGCATTACGTTGATGCCGTTTGGTAAGTATGCAAACGTGACATTCTCGATCACTGTGCTGGTGGCGCTGCTCGTCTGCTTGATTCCGACCACTATCGGCGGTCTGTTGAGCGCGATCGGTATCGCCGGGATCGACCGCTTGGTCCAAAAGAACGTGCTGGCGATGAGCGGGCGCGCGGTGGAAGCGGCCGGCGACGTCGACGTTCTCTTGCTCGACAAAACCGGCACAATTACCCTCGGCAATCGACAAGCCGTGGAATTCATTCCTTCGCCAGGTGTTACGGAAAGGCAACTCGCCGAAGCGGCCCAGCTCGCCTCACTGGCGGACGAAACGCCCGAAGGTCGCAGTGTGGTGGTGCTGGCCAAGGCCAAGCACGGACTCCGCGGCGTGGAGTTGCGCGAAATGCCCGAGGCGACGTTCGTTCCGTTCACGGCGCAGACGCGCATGAGCGGGGTCGATGTCAACGGCACGAGCTACCGCAAAGGTGCGGCCAGCGCGATCCGCGAATGGGTCGGCAAACTCCCGAGGGAAACAGAGCAACACGTCGACGCGATCTCCAGCCAGGGCGGTACGCCACTGGTTGTGGCCACGAAGGAGAGAGCTCTGGGCGTCATCGCCCTCAAAGACATCGTCAAAGGCGGTCTGACGGAGCGTTTCGAGCGTTTCCGCGCCATGGGCATTCGCACGGTCATGATCACCGGCGACAACAAGCTCACCGCGGCCGCTATCGCCAAGGAGGCCGGCGTGGATGATTTCCTCGCCGAGGCCAAGCCGGAGGACAAACTGGCACTCATTCGCAAGGAGCAGACCGGCGGTCGAATGGTGGCGATGACTGGTGACGGCACCAATGACGCCCCGGCGCTGGCGCAAGCCGACGTCGGCGTGGCCATGAATACGGGCACGCAGGCGGCCAAGGAAGCGGGCAACATGGTCGACCTCGATTCGAATCCGACCAAGCTCCTCGAGATCATCGAAATCGGGAAGCAAATGCTCATCACCCGCGGCGCCCTCACGACGTTCTCGGTAGCTAATGACATCGCGAAGTATTTCGCCATCATTCCGGCCATGCTCATGGGCGCGTTCCCGCAGATCGCGCCGCTGAATATCATGGGCCTGCAGAATCCGCACTCCGCTATCCTGAGTGCGGTGATCTTCAACGCCGTGATCATCATCGCTTTGATTCCGCTGGCACTAAAGGGCGTGAAGTTCCGTCCTTTGAGCGCGGATGCACTGCTGCAGCGCAATCTGCTGATCTATGGCGTCGGCGGAGTAATCATCCCATTCATCGGTATCAAAGCCATCGATGTCGTTATCACTCTAACCCACCTTGCCTGACCACAAACAACTCTGTCACTTCCTGAGCGTCCGCCGTCTTCTTCTTTTGACATTGGTGGAAAAGGACGCGCGGCGCTCGGGGGTGGCACATTCAATCCAACTCTTATGAAAACATTCCTCATCGAAATTAAAAACACCATCGTTGCCACGATCGTCTTTGGCATCATCTGCTGTGGGATTTACCCGCTCGCAGTCTACGGTGTCGGTCAACTACTCTTCAATCACCAGGCCAACGGCAGTCTCATTGTCCAGGACGGTAAAATCGTCGGCTCCGAGTTGCTCGGACAGCCTTTTGCCTCCGATAAGTATTTCATCCCACGCACTTCCGCCGCCGGCACTGGTTACGACGCTAGCAATTCCAGTGGAAGTAATCTCAGCCCGACCAGTAAGAAGCTAATCAATGGCACCACCAAGTCCATTGCGGTCGCGGATAAGGATGGGAAGATCACGCAAGCGCCGGACGTCGTCGATTACGATGGTATCAAGATTCGGATTATCGGGTTTTGCGATCAGAACGGGATTCCCTATCAGCTCGTCCAGGACGACAAAGTCGTCGAACCCAAGACCTTCAAGACCGAAAGGGGCGACTGGGATCAAGTGAAACTCATCACGGCTTTCAACGACGATAACAAGCCGTTGACGGTGAAACCTTCGGTCTTGATTCCGGGGGACGCAGTGACTTCGTCTGCGAGCGGTCTCGATCCACACATCAGCGTCAAGAATGCCATGCTGCAATTGCCGCGCGTGGCCAAGACGCGTTCGTTGAGTGAGGACAAAGTGAAGGAAATGGTTGCGCAGAATACCGATGGGCCCGGTTTGGGGATTTTTGGGGACGCCGGTGTGAATGTCCTCAAGCTGAATCTGGCCCTCGACAAGCTTGCGCCTGTCGCTCCGGCTCCCACCGCTCCTCCAGCGGCAGTCGCGACGCCTGACGCTCCCGCTGCCCCGGCTGCTCCCGCTGCGCCCGAGGCGGCCAAATAATCCGTGATGATTGCCCCCTCTGACTTGTCCGTTCGTCGACGAGTTCAAGGGCGGAGGTCCTCGGGGATTTCAATCCTCCCAGTTCATCCCGAAGATGGCGGCGCGAGCAATTGCGCCGCCATCGTCATTTTTTGATGTGGCGGACCGAGTATTGAGGAACTCCATTTGGTAGCAATGAAGTGCCTTGGCGCGGCGATCTTGCAATTTGCAACGGCTCAAGGCGGGGTTTCGTGCAAGTTGCACGCTCGCACCGTTGGTCCTGATTCAACAGCGATATATAACGAGTTGCGCGCTAATTAGTTATGGCGCAGCTCCCGGCGTTGGTACGACGGCAGCTAAAGGATGCAGTCATGAAAATCAAACTTGGCATTACCCCCAGTGCCAGAGTTTTTGCCTGCTGCCTTCGATGGATGTCTTACGACGTTCCGTCCCATGCAAGACTCCCGCCACCGAAGGCCTTTCTCCACGATCGCTCCTCTCCTTGCCGACTCTGAATCATAGGACCGGTTGGGGCGGTCGATGAATGGGAGCGGCACAGCATTATCGATTGTGTGCTTCTACGGATGATGCCTTCTGTTCACATCACCCCAGGACAGAGATTTAACCCAGCAGCCTTCTGGCCATGAGCATCCCGACCTCGCAGCGATGTCAGGAGCGATATGCGAGCTGGCATCTCTTGAATCAACCACGTGGCCTTTCTCATTGCCGCGACCAACTATTTGCCTAGTTAATTGACGGAAATTGACCTGACACATGCTCGACGGCGAAACTCCCGAAAGACCGAGTGCGGATGATTTTTTAGCGATCATCCGCAAGCAGCAGTCTGGCAAATTGAAGGTCTACCTCGGACCATGCCCGGGAGTTGGCAAGACCTATGCGATGCTCGTCGAGGGGAACCGGCTGAAGCGCCGGGGGGTGGATGTCGTCATTGGTTACGTCGAACCGCATGAACGGCCGGAGACGAGCTCGCAAATTGGCGATCTCGAGATCGTTCCGCCGCGGCTCAGCAGTTACCATGGCATTGCCCTCAAGGAGATGGATGTGGACGCGATCATCGCGCGCAAACCGACCGTTGCGCTCGTCGACGAACTCGCGCACACCAATGCGCCCGATAGCAAAAACCGTAAACGTTACGAAGACGTGGAAGACCTGATGCGGGCCGGAATCAATGTCATCAGCACGGTCAACATCCAGCATCTCGAATCGCTCTACAATTTCGTGGAAGGCGCCACCGGCGTGCGGGTGAAAGAGCGCGTGCCGGATGAGGTCCTCGCCAAGGCTGACCAGATCGTGAACATCGACCTGCCGGCTGAAGACCTCCAGGAGCGGCTCCAGGCGGGCAAGATCTATCCCACGGAGCGCGTCCAGGCGGCGCTGGCCAATTTCTTCACGGAGAAAAATCTCACGCGTCTTCGTGAGATGACGCTGACGGAAACGGCAAACTACCTGGATCGCAAACAACGCGACCAATCAGAAAACGAGCAACGCGTCGGCTCGCTCGGCCAGGTGATGGTGGCGATCAGCAGCCAGGGACCCGATCCCGGGCGCCTCCTGCGCAAGACGGCGCGGCTGGCCAACCAACTCAACGCCCAGTGGTACGCCGTCTATGTACGCACGCCGGCGGAGTCCGCGGTGCGCATCGACGCACAGACACAGCGCAAAGTGAATGACACCCTTGAAACCGCCCAGAAAATGGGCGGCCTCGTATTCTCCATGAAAGGCGAAAGCATCTCCAAGGCGCTCGTCTCCTTCGCTCGGGAGTACGGTATCACCCACATCGTCGTTGGGCGCCCCGGCAAAAGAAGTCTCCCCCAGTGGTTCAAGCCCACCTTGCACGAAGTGCTTTTGCAGGAGTTGCCCGAGGTGGATTTGGTCGTGGTCTGAAGATCAGGAGATAGGGAACGACCGTGGGACGGGATTGGGTCGTCTCACCGCCCGACAATTCGAAGTCCGGGTCTGCTAGTGGGTCAATTTGATCTGAATCCAACCGTCCTTCACCTTGTCCGGAAGAAGCCAAAACGTGTTCGTGTTACCATCGGTGACCATGCGCGGGGCATAGTCATTGTTGTTCTCCCAAATTCCGCTGGCGGTCACCGGACAACCTTCGGCGATGTTTTTGCCGTCGATCAAGTACTCGATTTCCGCCAGGCCTCCCCGGTCGTTCACGGCTTCGGTAACTTCGATTCGAAGTGTGTCCGCACGGACCGCGGGCACATCCAGCGTGGTCTTGACGTTCTTCTTTTTGTCCCATGCGAGGACGACTCCGTTCAAGCGCCAGGTCTCCTTGCCATCCGCCAGCAGGATGACGCGCACCTTCTTGGTTCCGCGATCCGCTTTGCCCTTATTGTTTTGATTCCAGATGACAATTTTTCCAGCCAACGGCTGTGTAGAATTACCGCGCTCTTGCACCGCAACCGCTGCAGCCGAACCCGCCGGTGGGGCGGTCTCTGCCGTCTCGAGGACCGCTTTGATTTTTGGCGTCATCCAAGCCGTGGTAACTTCATCCCTTTTGGCTTTGACGAGCAGCGCATCGTCCAGCCTTCCGTGCTGGGTGAGCTGCGTTTGCGCCTGCGAAAGGAGTTGATCGTATTTGTCGTAAAGCGCCTTCGTGCGGAATGCGTTCTCCTTTTCCAGTCGGGCAAGCTGGATACGGATCGGAGCTAGGGCCTGCTTCACGGAGGCCGCTTCCGCAGCACCCTCCTGCTCTGGGAACACACCTGATTCCGCAAATCGTTTTCGCTCGTCCCGGAGTGCCACTGCAGTATCCAGATCTCCCGCACCGCTCGCCTTGCTAATCGCCGCGTCGAGGACCAGTCCAAATTGCTGCTTCCACTTCGAAAGCTCGGCCTCGCGCACGTCGGTAACGTCGTGCTTCAGCGCCGCCTGCCACTGGGCGTCTGTGGTGGCGATCCATTTCTGCATCTCCGACTGCGTCGCGGAATTACTTGGAGGCACGCTCTGCTGCGATCGTGCGGTGAAGTTGAGGAACGGCAGCAATGCAGCGCAGAGTATGGGGGTGGGGATTCTCATCGATAGTCGCGTTCTGTCTCAACCACAGCTTCCAGCGGATCAAGCCGATTCGAACAGGTCAACTTCACTGGCGCCCGCGCGGTTCGCGAGCCCATTGGCGTAAATCCGGGCTGGCGCGGGCGACGTTTCCGCGCAGAAAGTGAGGCGTGTCTCTAATCCGCTTTTCCTTCGCCGCCATTTTCTTCTGCTCGCTGCTGGACGCTCGCGCGGCGGAAGTGCTCCCGCCGCTGGACGCCCCGGTGTGCAACCACGTGCGCTTTTTCCCGGCGCCCCTGCGCGAGGAGGCGATGGTCGGCGGCAAGATCAGCGGCTCGAATGTATCCGCGACGAAAGGTTTTCAAGTCCTGGCCGAGATCAAGGAAAAGCCGCGTGAACAGGCCTGGACCGACCTGGTTTTCCCGAACAACAAGCTCTACCGCTGGCTGCGCTACGATGCCCCGCCGGGTTCGCATGGCAGCGTCGGCGAACTGGAATTTTACTCCGGCACTCGTCGCATTGACGGCTATCGCTATGCCAGTGTCGGCGAGAAAAATGGGCGCGGCTGGCAGTTTGCTTTTGATGGCAAGCCGGAAACCTGGGTGGAAATGGAAAAGCCCGATGGCCAGTTTGCCGGGATCGATTTGGCCCAGCAGGCCACGGCCAGCATCCCGACTTTTCTACCCCCGCCGAGTGGCGTGCAGAAACCGCTGGAAGTCGCCCTGAACGAGCTCGCGCCCTTCGCCACGGTCCGCTACACGCTCGACGGCACGCTGCCGACAGCCACCACCGGCGAGCTTTACACCAAGCCCATCAAACTGGACCAGACCACGACTGTCACTGCCTGCGCATTTGTCGAAGGTTGGGCGGCGAGCCCGCCGCTCATCGGCGCGTATATCATCGACAAGAATGCGTCTTCGGATGCGGGCGCTTCGCACGTCGATGGGAAGACGCCGTTGGGATTGGGTTCTCTTCACGTGGGAAATACCATCACCGAACTCATGGGGCAATTTCCCATGTATGCCCGGACGGCGGGACACCCGCACCTTTATCGTGCCTTTACCATTCCTGGCGCATTCACCAGCCAGCTCTGGAACGAAGCGCAGGACCAGCGTAAACGGGAGTGGGAAGTCCAGCTCGGGGTTCTCCGCCACATCGACGAATTCACTTTGCAACCACGCGATTTCAATATCCCGGAGGAAGCGCAGTTCGATCGTCACTTCATCGACGAGGCGCGGCTGATGACGCGCGACGTGCAACCCTGGCTCTTTGTGGAGTGGGTCGAGCGGGACCGGCCTCGTCCGAGTGACAAAGGCCTCGTCCCGAGCACGCAGATGACCCGGGTTTTTCCCGCACTGACGTGGGAGGAATCGATGGGGGCGATGCTCGTGTATGTGGAGGATCTGCAGCACAAGATCGAGGAAACCGACAAGGGGCCGAAGCCGGTGCGCGTCCTCCCGAGCAATTTGGCCATGGGCTGGATTCGTCATCAGATCGAACACGGAAAATTTCCGGACGCCGGCCCGGACGATTTCTATCCCTTGCTCTTCCGCGATTCCGTTCATCCGAATGCGAATGGAACCTATCTGGTGGCCTTGACTTGGTATGCCGCGTTTTACCAGGAATCGCCCGAGGGCAAGGTATTGCCGCTGGGAACCGACCTCACATCGGAACAAGTAACCGCCATGCAAAAGCTGGCTTGGGACGTGATCGAGAATTATCCTGATTGCGGCATTTTCAAGGAAGGCACCTCCCCCATCGGCAAGCCGGAATTCTCGCCGGCAGGCCAGGTAATCAAAGAGGTCACACCGGTGACGCTCTCGTCGTCGACGCCCGGCGCGTGGTTCCGATACACGCTGGACGGCACCACGCCGACTCGCACGACAGGCTATGTTTATTGTGGCGTGATTAGCGTGCGCCCGGGAATGACGGTCAAGGCCGTGGCTTTCAAAGACGGCATGGCCGATAGCGCCGTAGCCGATGCGACATTCTCGGTGGTCCCGACACGGCCGAGATTGGCGGTGCCGCAGTAACGTTTTATGGTGTGTTCTTGAAACGCGGATCGTTGAAGACGAACGGCTCCTTGCCCTCCAGCCACACATCGTAAATGCGATAGTTCGTCTGGATTGCTTCCTCGAGCATCGGCCTCCACGGGCGATCCATGACGGAGAGAATGCCGGTGTTGGCGCGTTCGCCGTCAAAGCCCTGGAACCAGCGGCCAGTCACGGATTGATCGATCAAGGTGAACCATTCAATACCGACGACGAAGCCGAGCGAGGCGCACTGTTCCACGTAGTTGCGATAGGCGAGGCCGCGCTCCCGCTGCGTGGAGACTTCGCGCCCTCCGGCGAGGCCGCTTTCCTTGGATGCGCCCCAAAAGAATTCGCTCATCATCATCGGACGCCCTCCGGTCCAATGGTAAATGCGGCGGAGGAAATCCTTGTCGACTCCGTTGGTGTAATAGTTGAAGGACATCACATCGAGATACTTTCCGGCGATGCGGCAGAGCTGCTCGTCATTGATCGTGCCTGGCTGCAACCGGCAGCCGAGAAGGAGATGGTTCGGGTCGTGCTTGCGGAAGGACTCCGCGATGAGACGAAAATATTCGTCGAGGAAAACTCCCGTAAACTCGTGGATGTCCTGCTTCGCGGCATCGGATTTTACATTGAGAACGCGATCGGCGAGCGCATCGAAGCTGGCGGCGTCCGTTTCCCAAGCGGTATTGAATGCGCTCACGGTCTTGTATTTATCGCTTAGCCACTGGACGAAACGCCGCTTGCAAGAGTAATGGCCATCGAGAGCCGGGACCATGTGCGGGATGTTTTCGTAGATCGGCTCGTTGACGATGAAATAGCCGATGATCAGCGGATCATTCGCCCGCGGCGGGAGTGTCTTCGCCATGTTTTCCTCGAGGCGTGCGCGATTGCTTTCATCGAAGGGATCGAAAGTTTCGCCGACTTGTGGCAGGCGCGGAATGCCTTCCCACTCGCTCAGTGGCAAATGCGCCACGCGCGGAAACTGGGCGGCTTTTTGCTCCTGGTTGTCGTTGGCGGAGAAAGCGCCAAAGGAGTTGAATCCCCATTTTCGCAGACGCCCAATGGTATAAGTGGTGTAACTCTCGGGATCGTACGGCTGCCCGGTCTTGCGGATGAGATTGGCGACATAGAAGGAGACAACACTGCCATTGGAATCCTTCTGCCACGCGGTGGCGAATTCGCCTTCCTGGGGCGGCAGCCACTCGTACGTCGTCTCGCGGCCTTTCACGAGCGTGTAGTCATCGCTCGGATTCGCACCGCACAAACCGAGATGGAAAAAGGCGTTCCCCGCTGGATCGACCAGGACCCAGCGCTCGCCCTTGTGTTCCACGTGAAAGTAACCCGTAGCTTTCAGACCCAACTGCTTCCCGCTGCCCGGCAGGCCGCCAAAAGCATCGCGCTCCGGTGGATGCAGCGTCGCCGCCCAGGCCGCTTCCGCTCCGACATCCGCCTTGAGCTCGTCCTCAGACTTGACCTTCTGCGGCCATTCTTCCCGCGTGGATTGGCCGAACTTGTCCACCAGCGGATGGGCTTTGCCAGGTTCCGGAGCGGTGAGCTTGAGGGTGAAGGTGAGCTCGTGACGATCGGCCAGGGGAATGGTGGAGCGAAAATCGAAGACCGACCAATTCCATTCCCGGTTGTCGGTGAGTTCGAGAAACGAATATTCGGGAGTTTCGATTTCGAGGCTGCGGCCTTCAAAATTGGTGATGCGGAGCGACCTGGCGTGGCCCTGGTAAAGGTGCGCGTTGGACGGCTTTTCCTTGGGAAAATCGGCACCCTCTTCGCCGATCGCCCAATGGCCGCCTTGATTGAGAGCGATCGGGATGAGCATCTCGACGACGACGTTTTTGACGTCGGCTGGCGTCTTCACCAGCTTCACATCGAGCTTCCCATTGTCGCCGATACGCAGATCGAATTCCGCGCCGCCGTCATACTTCAAGCTGGCCGCATTTCCCGAGGCATTTTTTTCGAGAAGCTTGTGGACGGGCTTCTGCCCGGCATCGCGGAGCTGAGGGTAGGCGAGGGTGAATTTGCCGAGACTTCCGGCGTCGATCTCGAGCCCCTCCGCACCGAATTGAAACTGCGCCGCGGCAGCGCGATTCAGAAGACTGGTAAGTATGAGGGCGAAAAAAAGGAGCAACCGGCGCATGAGAGAACGCCAACGGTAGACGTTCCTGTTTGCCTTCGTCACGCTATCGTTGAGCGATCCGAGGAAAGAGGCACTCCCAAGGTCGGGGCGTTATCAAGGAAATCAGACAAAGCGGACTGAAAATGATGCGTTTCCAAAGAAACCAAACTCTCGCGGCTTTTGCTTGGTGTCTCTAGTCTTCGTCCATTGATCGCCATGATTTCTCCTCTTCGCCCCGTTTTCGTCGCCGCGCTGGTCGCGGCGTTGCCGCTGTGTTCCAGTCGCGTCCTGGCGCAGGACAAAGCGCCCAAGTCGATCTCCGCAGCGTTGCAACCGTTTGTGGACAGTCATATCCTGGCAGGTGCGGTGACTATCGTCGCCTCGCGCGACAAAGTGCTCGATGTTTCCAACGTCGGTTACGCCGATGTCGCCGCGAAGAAAGCAATGACGCCGGATGCGTTGTTTTGGATTGCTTCGATGTCAAAACCGATTACCTCGGCGGCGCTGATGATGCTCGTCGATGAAGGCAAAATAAAAGTCGACGATCCGGTGGAAAAATACCTGCCGGAGTTCAGAGGCCAAATGGCCATCGCCGAGAAAGACGCCAACCATATCCTCCTGCGAAAGCCGAAGCATCCGATCCTCGTGCGAAACATCCTCAGTCACACCAGCGGCTTGGACGGTCATTCGCCGATTGAAACGCCCACGCTCGACCTTTTCCCGCTGGAGACGCGCGTCCGCAGTTATGCGGCCATGCCCTTGCTCTTCGAACCGGACACCAGGTATCAATACAGCAACGAAGGGATCAATACCGCTGGGCGCATCATCGAAGTGGTGAGCGGAAAGAAGTACGAAGACTTCCTGAATGAACGGCTGTTCAAGCCGTTGGGCATGAAGGATACGACCTTCTGGCCGGACTCCGCGCAGATCGCTCGCATCGCGAAATCCTACAAAGGCAACAAGGACAAGTCCGATATCGAGGAAACTCCGGTGAGCCAGCTTCGCTACCCGCTCGACGATCATCAGAACCGTTTCGCCATGCCGGCCGGCGGACTATTTTCGACGGCGGCGGATATCGCGCGTTTCGGCCAGATGCTCCTCAACGGCGGACAGCTCGACGGCAAGCGTTACCTGACCGAGGCCGCGGTGAAACAGATGACGAGCAAGCAGACCCCGGATGGCGTGAAAAACAATTACGGATTCGGCTACGCGGTCGACGGTCCGGCGTTCGGTCACGGCGGCGCCTACAGCACGCACTTTTCGGTGGATACGAAATTCGGGCTCGTGCTCGTTTTCATGGTGCAGAACGCCGGCTGGCGCAACGCCGACGGCAAAAAGATCGAGCCGGCTTTCACCAAGGCCGCGGTCGAAGAGTTTGGGAAATAAGTAGAATTGGTTTCTGGGTTTGAGGTTTCTGGGTCTCCGTAGGGAAACGGGAATCGATTTCGAACGAGAAAACCAGAACGTTAAACCAGAAACCAGAAACCCAAACATGACGCCCCCCTGGCCGCAGAACTATGACCCGCTGGGCAATGTCGCGTTATCGACGATTGCCGCGGCCATCCCGGTGGTGTTTTTGCTCGCGGCCATTGCCTGGCTGCACATTCGCATTCACCTCGCAGCGATCGGGGGATTGATCGCGGCGTTGGCCATCGCCGTCGGTGTGTTTCACATGCCGACGGATGCAGCCGCTGCGGCGACCGTTTTCGGGGCGGCCTTTGGGCTCATGCCTATCGGGTGGATCATCCTCAACGTCATCTTCCTTTACCAATTGACGGTAATGCGCGGCCACTTCGAGGTGCTGCGCGACAGCCTGGCCCGCGTGGCGCCCGACGCGCGCATCCAATTGATCCTCATCGCGTTTGCCTTTGGTGCGTTCCTCGAAGGAATGTCCGGCTTCGGGACGCCGGTGGCGATCACCGCGGCGATTCTGATTCAGCTCGGCTTCAAGCCGTTGCACGCCTCCGGCCTGGCGCTCATCGCCAATACCGCGCCGGTCGCCTTTGGCGGACTGGGAATTCCCATTGTGACGCTCCACCAGGTGACCGATCTCGATGTGCGATCGCTTTCGGCGATGATCGGGCGCCAATTGCCCTTCTTCTCTTGCATCATTCCATTCTGGATTGTGGCCGCGTTCGATGGCTGGCGTGGGGTGAAGGCGGTATGGCCGGCGGCGCTCACGGCTGGTGTGGCTTTCGCCGTGCCACAATTTCTCGTCTCGACTCTGCACGGTCCGTGGCTGGTGGACATCGTCGCGGGGAGTTCAGCGATCGCCGCCACGATCCTCCTGCTGCAATTCTGGCGGCCACGCGAAATTCTGACGGTCGCAAAACCGGAAACGGACGAAGCGACAGCCGCATCCGCTTCGTCGCAAGCAGCAGCAGCACCACCGCCGCTTGATCGGAAAAAGGTGGCGTTGGCCTGGATGCCCTGGGCGATCCTGACGGTGTGCATCCTTTGCTGGGGGCTGCAGCCCGTGAAGCAGCGGCTCGACCAGATCGCCACACCCCAATTCGCCGTGCGGCATCTTGACCAGCGAATCCAGCGTGTGCCGCCGGTTGCGCCCGCCAATTCGAAGCCCGAAAAGGCAGTATTCAATTTCAATTTCCTCTCCACGACGGGAACCGGGATTCTCGTGGCGGCGATCGTCGCGGGATTCGCCATGGGCATTCCGCCGGTGCAAATGTTGCGGGCGTATTTCCTCACGATCTGGCGCATTCGCTATTCGTTGGTGACCATCGCGGCCATGCTGGCGCTCGGCAATGTGACGAAGTATGCGGGCACGGACGCCACCCTGGGACTCGCGCTGGCCAAGACCGGTGCGTTTTATCCGTTCTTCGGCACCTTGCTGGGCTGGTTGGGCGTGGCGCTGACGGGATCGGATACGGCCTCGAACGTCCTCTTTGGCAGTCTGCAAAAGATCACGGCGCACCAGATCGGCGTGAGCCCGGTTCTGATGTGCGCAGCGAACAGCGCGGGTGGGGTAATGGGCAAGATGGTCGACGCGCAAAGCATCGTCGTCGCGAGCACGGCGACGAGCTGGTACGGGCACGAAGGCGCGATCCTGCGTTACGTTTTCTGGCACAGCCTCGCGCTCGCCACGCTCATGGGAATCCTCGTCTATCTGCAAGCCTACGTGGCGCCCTTCAGCAGTATGGTGGTGAAGTAGTCGTAGGGCTCCGCCGCTTAGTGGGGCTGGCTGTAATGCTGATGAAGATGCTGTGCCGCGGTGAGGCTGGCGGCATCGCCAGTGCGCTCGCTATAATAGAGGAGGGCGAGCAAAATCTCTCCGACGCTCGGCGCCTTTTCCGGCCCGATGAGCATCTTGCTGCCAAAAAAGACGGGCTTCTTCGCGTCGGTCCGGACCGTTCCGTCAGGACCGATGTGGGCCAGTTCCCATTGCATACCTTTGGCGATGGAATCTTCAACGCGCGGATCGGGATAGCAGGCGACGATTTCCTGCAGGTGCACCAAGCTGGCGGCTTCGCTGTTCGGATCTGCGGTGCCGGTTTCCGGGAAAACGCCGTCGGCGGGACGAAAGAGCTTCATCCCTTTGTCCTCAAATTGCCGGCCGATCTTGACGAGGTTCGGGTCGTCCAGCAGGCGGCCGCACTGGAGGAATGCTTCCGCCTCGGCGAAAAGGCGATTGGAACTGGCGCGATCTTCCCACATTAACCGTCCGCGTTGCGCCGTGAGCCAATGCGCCGCCTTGGCGACGCCCGGTTTGAGCGCGTCCACGCGGTCCTTGAATTGAGAGGCGAGGGGAGATTCCTGGACCACGAGCAAAGCGCGGGTCAGCTCGCAGAGAGTGAATGCCGCCGCGGTCGGCGCACTGCCAAAGTCGCCGCCCTTCGTCTGATGCGCGAAGACCGGATCGACCCCCGGCCAGGATTCGCTCGCCTCCGGCGCATCGCCGCGCGCCGCAGCGAGCGCCAGGTTCATCGCCGCACTCGGCTGAAAGCCGGCTCCCTCAGCGGCCTTCGGGCTCACCGATTCGCCCGCGTAGGGTATGGTGGGAGAATATTCAATCAAGTCCGGCGGCAACCGGTGGAGGATTTCGCAAAATGTCGCCGGCTTTGACGCGGCCGGCGCAGGGCCCGTCTGGGCCAGCGCCGTGGCAGCCAGGAGCAGGGAACCGAAGTGGCACCAGCGGGGGAGGAGCGGCATGGGGATAAAGTGCCGGTAAATGCGCCCTTTCCCATTCTTTTTTCGCGCGTTCGCCGTGATGCGGGGTTAGCAACCCTGATGATCCATCGTCGCCGTTTTCTTCAGCTCGTGAGTGCAGGGATCGCGTCGGTTACGCGTTCCCAGGCGCGGGAGCAAACGTCGAAGCCGCCGTTTCGTCTGCTCTATAATAACGACACCACGAATACGACCAGTTGCACCAGTCCCTGGCATGCCAAGGGCGCGCCGTTCGGGCCGGGATTGATCGAGGCTTCGGTGGATGAAGTGGCCGGTTTGGTGGACGCTCACTTCTTACAGCCGGGGCTGGGCGAAGTGCCGATGTGGCCGAGCAAGGTGCTGCCTTTGGACGAGCATTATCGCTGGATCAAGGACACCTACGGAATCGGGCCGGACCCATTTGGCCGCTATGTGCTCGATGGTGGCGACGTGGTGAAGGTCTTCCTCGACCGCTGCCGGTTGCGGGGACAGGAGGGATTCATTTCGGTGCGGCTCAATGACGCGCATCACAAGGAATTTGTGAATCTCCAGCCCGGCGAAAAGATCGACCGAAGCCTGGCCATGTCGGTGACGAAATTCTATCACGACCACCCGGAATACCGCGTCGGCAACAAACTGGGATCGGCGCAATATCAGGTCTTGAACTGGGCGATCCCAGAGGTGCGCGCGCGCAAATTTGCCCTGCTTCGGGAGCTTTGTGCGAACTACGATCTCGACGGGTTGGAACTCGATTTCATGCGGTTCTACAGCTTCTTCCCGCGGGACAAGACAACGAGCGAAGAGCGGCGCGCAGTGATGACCGGTTTCATCCAAGAAGTGCGGGCATTGCTGGATCGCACGGCGCGCGAGGGAAAGCGGCGATGGTTGTGTGTGCGCGTGCCGGGGTTGGTGACGGCGCTCGATCCGCTCGGTCTGGATCTGACGGCCATGGCCGCGGCGGGCGTGGATATGATGACCTTGTCGGTGAGCTACTTCACCACGCAGCAGATGGACCTGGCGGCGATTCGCAAGATGGTTCCGGAGACGGCGATCTACGTGGAGCTGTGTCATTCGACCTGGAACGGACCGAAGTTGTCGGCGGGGTACGACGTGTTTCCGTTTCGACGCGCGACGGTGGAACAACTGGAGACGACGGCCCATCTCGGTTACGCGCGCGGAGCGGATGGAGTAAGCCTGTTCAATTTCGCCTATTACCGTGAGCACGGTGGAGCGGGACGCGGGCCGTTCCATGAGCCGCCATTTGGCATCGTTCGCGAGTTGGGTGACGCGGCGAAGCTCGCGCGCGAGCCCCAGCATTGGTTCCTCGCGCCGGGTTGGGAAAATCCGTTTGCCAAACCGGCGCTGCTCCCTCGGAAGATCGAGTCCGCGAAGAATGCAACTTTCACCATGGATCTCGCGGCGCCAGATGGAGGATGGAAGAAGGACGGGCGCTTCCGTATTCAGACACTCGCGCCGGTCGAGAAGAAGCGGCTCACGGTGAAGTGGAACGGCACTGAGTTGGCGCCGACGGACAATGTGACGGAGCCGTATCCGAATCCTGATCCCGCGATGCTAGGCACGCCAGAGACCCTGGCGGCATGGGTGATGCCGGTTGCACTGCTGCGAGAGGGGAGGAACGAAATGAACGTGACGCTGGAGCGCGGTGAGGCGGTGGACGTCGCCTATGTGGACCTGGCGGTTGGGTGAGAGGAAATGACGAATGAACAAAGGAAGCCCGAAAATCATTCGCGCTTCGTCATTCCTTCAACACCTACGCCTTCACCCGCTCGATATGAGCACCGAGGCCGTTGAGCTTCTCGTCGATCAATTCATAGCCGCGGTCGATATGATAGACGCGGTTGACCTCCGTCGTGCCTTCGCTGTGCAAACCGGCAAGGACCAGGGCCGCGCTGGCGCGAAGGTCGCTCGCCATGACCGGAGCGCCGCTCAACCGCTCGACGCCCTTGATCACCGCGGTGGGGCCGTTGAGCGAGATATCGGCGCCCATGCGTTTCATTTCCGAAACATGCATGTAACGCTGCGGGAAGATAGTTTCAGTAATGACAGAAATGCCCGGCGTCTTGGCGAGGAGCGCGCACATTTGCGCCTGCATGTCGGTGGGAAAACCGGGATAGGGTTCGGTGGTGAGTTCGAGGGCTTTCGGCGTGCCGTTTTGAGAAATGGTAATAGTGTCGCCGTTGGTCTTGAGATCGAACCCGGCGCGGGTGAGAGCATCGGTGACGGAGGTGAGATGCGACGGATCAACGCGGCGCAATTGCACGTCCTTCCCGGCGATGGCCCCAGCCACGAGAAAAGTGCCGGCTTCGATCCGATCCGGAATGACGGAGTGCTCGGCGCCGTGGAGTTCCTTCACGCCTTCGATGACGATCCGCCGGGTCCCGGCGCCTTCGATCTTCGCGCCCATTTTGATGAGGAAATTCGCGAGGTCCTCAACCTCCGGTTCGGCCGCGGCACTGTCGATGACCGTGACGCCTTCGGCGAGAACGGCGGCCATCATCACATTATCGGTGCCGAGCACGGTCGGCCCTTGTTTGCCGCGGAGGTTCATGGAACTGCCGCGGAGCTCGCTGGCGAAGACTTTGACGTTGCCCGCTTCGATCCGGTTCATGGCGCCAAGGGCTTCGAAGCCTTTCAGGTGCAGATCAATCGGGCGATCGCCGATCACGCAGCCACCGGGCAGCGAGACGGTGGCTTCCTTTTCACGCCCGAGGAGCGGACCGAGCACACACACTGAGGCCCGCATTTTGCGCACGATTTCGTAGGGCGCGTGGGTGGTGATCGTCTCCGCCTGGGTCGTGACCACGCCGCTCGCGCGTTCGACCTGGGCGCCGAGATGCGAGAGGATTTGCAACATGTAATGGATGTCGCTCAGGTCCGGCACATGATGGATCACGCAGGGCTCTTTGGTGAGCAGCGTGGCCGCGAGAATCGGGAGCGCGGAATTTTTGGACCCACTGATTTTGACGCTTCCGCTGAGGGACGCGCCGCCGTGAACGAGGATTTTATCCATAGGTTGCGAAGATGAATCGGTCTTTGCCTTGGTAGTCGCTTTGTGGACGGATGTCTTGGAAATTGTGAACGGTCAGAAGGTCGGCGAGCGGTCTGGCCTGATCGTGGCCGATTTCCAGGGCGAGCCGCCCGCGGAGATGGCGTGCGGCTTGCGGCAGGAATCGGCGGAAGATTTCGAGACCGTCGGGCCCGCCGTCCAGCGCGCCAGAGGGGTCGTGCCGGACTTCCCGCGCCAGGCCGGGAATCTCGTCGCTGGCGATGTAGGGCAGATTGGCGACGATGAGATCGAATGTCCCGGAAACGCTCGAAAGCAGATCGCTGGCGAGAAGTTCCACCCTTCCGTCCAGACCCAGCCGCCGGGCATTCTCGCCGGCCAGCGCGAGAGCCTCCGGCGAGAGGTCGACGGCGGTGACGCGGGCCTCGGGCCAGGTCTTGGCGAGAGTCAGGGCAATCACGCCGCTGCCGGTGCCGACATCCAGGATGGCGGCTTGCGGGGTGGCGATCCCAGCGGCGACGACCAGTTCGCAGAGTTGCTCGGTTTCCGGCCGCGGGACGAGGGCGCGCTTGTCGCACAGGAAAGTGTGGCCGTGGAATTCGACGGTGCCGAGGAGATGCTGGAGCGGTTCGCCCGCGGCTCGGCGTTTGACCAGCCCGCGCAAGGGCTCCAATTCCGCTTCGCTGAGCGGCCGATCGAACTCCAGGTACAGTTCCATGCGCTTCCTGCCAAGCACGTGGGCCAGCAGGTGCTCGATATTCAGCCGCGGGCTCTCGATGCCGCTTTTTTGAAAATAGGCCGTCGTCGCCTGAATGACTTCGAGAACTGTTTTCACACGATGCCGGGTGTCCCGGGACAAATCGCCTTCACGCGACAACAGATGGCGAGTCCGCTTCTGGTCTCCGGCGGACTTTCGATTTGCGTCCCGAATCGAACCTCGGCTTCCTCACCGCGACGATTGATATTTCGCCAGCTTGCACTGTTTCCGCACGGCGTCGAAGAGCTTGGGGAGGGCCGTCTTGTTGGCGCTGTTCAGAAGAAAGGTCGGGATGCCGCCGCCGGAGTCGGAATAGATCGTGTAAGTGGCGCGGGTCTTTCCACCGGCCACGGGCTCCAGCAGCCAGGAGCCTTGGGTGATCTTGACGCGAGTCACGCCTTTGATCTCGGCCGGCCCGAGATCGTTGGCCACCTCCCAGCGGTTGCAATAGATCATTCCACCCGTCGGGCACCGGGAGCACTCGTAGTGCACCCGCACGGTATAGTCGCGATCGCCGACGATCGGCGGGGAAATGCGCTGGTAGCCGATACGCTCGTCGGCGGTTTGCCGAATGGTCTTGGTCTCGACGACATAGGGCATGAATTTCGGATATTCGTTCGTGTCGTCGAGCACACGCTTGATGACGATCGGCTCGGCATCGATGATCCCCACGGCCTTGCATTCCCGCACCGACGAACCCTCGTGAGGCCGGGTATAAACCGCGAGCGTATCCATGCGGTCAGCGAGTATCCAACCATCGCCGGCTTCCCCGGCATGAACCGTAGGCAGACCGGCGGACACCAGGAACAGAGCAGACAGCAGGGGACGAAGGCCAGGAAGCATCTCGAATGAAAAGGGGAGGAAGATGATCCAGAATCGACGCCATTCAAGCCACAAGTATCGCGAAGGGCTTGATTCGGACTGGGGACTGGCGCAGAGAAAGGGGCGCGACCTATACCCCCAAATGCTTCCCATCCGAGCACGCTTGACGGAGTTTTTCGACAAACAGCCCATCTCGTGGCTGTGGACGGAGACGGTGCTCCTGGCCTTCGTCATCGGGGCGATCGATTATGTCACCGGATATGAAATCAGCATGGTGCTGTTCTATTCCATCCCGATCTTGCTCATCACTTGGTACACCGATCGCCTCTCCGGGGTGACGATGGCGGTCCTCTGCACGATCATTTGGTGGTGGGCCGATGAAGCGTCCGGGCACCCTTACACCTCCTGGTGGCTCCAGTTGTGGGACGCGGCCGTTTGCCTCGGTTGCTTCCTCTTTTTTGTCACCGTGGGCACCGCGGCCAGAGCACGAATCCTTCTTCTCGAACGTTCCCGGAAGCTGGAGCAGGAAATCATCCGCATCAGCGAACGGGAACAGCGCCGCATCGGACAGGATTTGCACGACGGACTCTGCCAGTACTACGCCGCCGTGGGATGTGCCGCCGGTTCGCTCAAGCACAACCTGGAGAAGGCGGGGGCGCCGACGGCGAAATCCGCGGCGGAGATCGAAGAACTGATCATGAAAGGAGTGGGGCAGGCCCGGAGCCTGGCCCGCGGTCTCGCCCCGGTGGAAAGCGATGAACGCGGTTTGCAATTTGCGCTGGAGACGTTGGCTGCCTCCACCAGCCAACTCGTCGGAATCGATTGCCGCCTCCATTGCGACAGTCCGGTCGCCATTTTTGACAACACCTCCGCCAACAACCTTTATCGAATTGCCCAGGAGTCGATCAACAACGCCCGGCGCCATGGCCATGCCACGGTCATCCACTTGCGGTTGGAGACGGAGGGCGATCGGGTGAGCTTGGAGATCGAGGACAACGGGACCGGCCTGCCGCAGCCCGTGCCCGAAAATGGTGGAATGGGCTTGAGTATCATGCAATACCGTGCCCGTATGATCGGCGGGCAATGGAGTATTGCGCCGCGGCCAGAAGGCGGAACGATCGTTGCCTGTTCATTTAGTCAAGTGTTACCCCATACAGCCGCCGACACCGATGAAAGCCACTGAGACCAAACCCAAAGTTTTGCTGGTGGAAGACCATGCCATGTTTCGCGAACGTCTGGCCCATCTCATCCGGGAGGATTTTGGCATGACGATCTGCGGTGAAACGGACAACGTCCGCGAGGCCATGGAGATGGCGCGCAACGTTAAACCGGACCTGGCCTTGGTCGATATCACCCTCAAGGGGTCGAGCGGGCTGGAGTTTTTGAAGGATCTCCGCGCCCAGGAGGTCCTGCTCCCTGTCTTGGTCCTCTCGATGCATGAGGAGACGATGTACGCGGAACGGGTGCTCGCGGCCGGCGCCAAAGGCTACATTACCAAACACGAGAATTCGCAGACGCTTTTGCACGCCATGCAGCACGTCCTCAATGGAAAGGTCTATCTCAGTCCGCAGATGACGGAGAATCTGCTGAAGAAAATGAGCGGTCAGGATGTGAAAGCAGGAGACGTGAAACGGCTGACGGACCGGGAACTCGAGGTGTTTCAATTGATCGGTTCAGGCCGTACCACCCGCGAAATTGCCGAAACCTTGAATCTTGGCATGACCACCGTGGATACGTATCGGACCCGGATCAAAGAGAAATTGGGCCTGCGCAACGGTACACAGTTGCAGCACTACGCTTCGCACTACGTTCAGCAGGGGACGAATCCCAGTTAAACAAGTACGCAGTGGCACGTAGGGGTGAGTAGCGGATTTTGCTACGGTATAAGTAAGGATGATACGTCAATCTACGGTAGGCGATCTGCTTTGTAGTTATGGCGAATATGAAGCACTCATCTAATTCCACCACAGCCTTCACCCTCGTCGAAATCATGGTGGTGGTCGCGATCATCGCCTTGCTCGCCTCCATCGCCGTCCCCAACTTCCTCCGCGCCCGCAAGCGTTCGCAAGCGACCCGCTGCCTGGAAGATCTCCGGATCATCGATTCAGCGTGCGACCAGTACGCCATCGAAAACAACAAGACCACCGGCAACAGCGTCAACTGGAGCGACGTCCAGTCCTACCTGAAGACCGGCTCGGTGCTCTACAATTCCCTGGGCACCGACCTCTTCGGCAACTTCTACGGCAAGAACGGCGTCTTCTCCGTCGACAACATTCCGAAACTCAGTTCCACGACTTACTCGAAGCTCTCCGACGTCGCTCCGCTCAACTTTTGGTCGCCGTACTATCCCTGATAGGCGGTACGGAATGGACCGGGACCGACGGGCATGATGGGGCGTAGAGCCTCCGCAGCGGTCCCGGGGTAAAGATCGGTAGACACGAGCGAAGGGCGCTTGAAAGCAGAGAAGGAGTTGTCTCTGCCTTTCAGGTGCCCTTCCTGTGTCCCGGCATCAGGCCGCAGCCCCGACGTTGGCGGCGGCGAGACGATCGGCCATATCGGCTGTCTGAAGGGCCTGAACCATCGAGCCAATATCGCCGTCGATGAAACGGTCCAGATTATAAAGCGTGAGCTCGATCCGGTGGTCCGTCACCCGGTTTTGCGGGAAATTGTAGGTCCGAATCTTTTCGCTGCGATCGCCGGTGCCGACCTGGCTCTTCCGCTGTGCAGCATATTTTTCCGCTTCCTCCCGTTGCTTCACCTCCAGCAGCCGGGAGCGAAGAATCGTCAGGGCCTTTTCCTTGTTCTTCTGTTGCGAACGGCCGTCCTGGCAGCGGACGATCGTGCCCGTGGGAATGTGCATGACCTGCACCGCGGAATCGGTCGTATTCACCCCCTGGCCACCCGGTCCGCCGGCGCGGCAGACTTCGATACGGATTTCGTCGGGTTTGAGCTGGAGGTCGACTTCCTCGGCTTCAGGCAGGACCGCGACCGTCGCGGTGCTGGTGTGAATCCGTCCCTGTGCTTCCGTGGCCGGAACGCGCTGGACCCGGTGCACCCCGCTCTCATAGCGGAGAGTGCGAAAGACCTGGTCGCCGCTCACCTTGAAGATGACTTCCTTGAGCCCGCCGAGTTCACCGACGCTGGCTTCGAGCGGCTCGATCTTGAATCCGTGGGTTTCGGCGAAGCGCGTGTACATGCGGTAGAGATCGGCTGCAAAGAGGGCCGCTTCATCGCCGCCGGTGCCACCACGGATTTCGACGATCGCGTCGCGATCCTCGTTGGGATCGGGCGGAAGCAGGGCGTATTGCACGGCTTGTTCCGTTTCTGCGATACGTTTCTCAAGTTCGGGAATCTCCGCGGCTGCCATCTCCGCAAACTCCTTGTCCTCGCCCTTGGCGAGTTCCTGGTTTTCGGCCAGTTCAGAGCGCGCTTTTTGCAGCGTCTCCCACTGCGAAAGCAATTCCTTGAGCCGGGTGTGCTCGCGCAAGGTTTCGCGGGCTTTGCGCGGATCATCGTAGAGATTCGCCGACGCGATCTCTGCTTCCAGTTCACGGAAGCGGTCCGCCTTCTTTTCAACCAAAGGGGCAAAATTCATGAGCGCGGTGAGGCCGAATGGCCGAAAGTTTCAGGGGTTGAGTGTTAAAGTTTAAGCGCAATCTCGATTGCGGGAATGAGCGGCACACGCAAGGCCCTTAACACGGAAAACTTGACCCTGAGCCCGAATGAAAAAACAAAACGGTGAAGGTGCGTCACGCATCTTCACCGTTTCGAAATTTGCGGCTGGAAAGCTAAGCTTTCTTTTTGCTGCGGCTCTGCGCGCCGGCGTAACGGCGGGAGAATTTCTCGATCCGGCCGGCGGTATCGACAAATTTCTGCTCACCGGTAAAGAACGGATGGCAGGCCGCGCAGATACCGATTTTCAGGTCGCGCTTGGTTGAGCGCGTGTGGTAAACCGCGCCGCACGCACAGGCGATGTTGGTCTCTTGGTAGTTGGGATGAATATCTGCTTTCATGGCTCGAAAAAGGGAGTAGGAGACTAAACGGCAAAAGCCGCTGCGCAACGAAAAACTCCCACAAATTTTAGTGACCGACCATTCCCCCGAAAATCCCATCCTGGCTGCGTGGCAGGATACCCTCGCCCGATTTGGCCAGGCCCCGGCGATTTTTTCTCCCACTGGCGCGGTGCTTCGGTCGTTCATGCAGATCGGGCTGGAATCCCTCAAAATTGCCCGCACCCTCGAGCACATCCCGCCGCGCTCGGTGGTGGCGGTGCAGATTGGCAATAGCGAGCTTTGGCCCGAGCTGTTGCTCGCGCTTTGGCGCCACGAATTGATCCCGCTGCCGCTCGGGGAAATGGGCCCGACGGAACTGGCTTACACTTTGGGTATTTGCCGGGCCGCGGCCTTGGTGAGCAATGAAGGCGGGCCACTGGTGGTGCATCGGCGCCCGATACCGGATGACGCCACGGTTTGGCCGGATCCGGTCCCGGAATTCCTCAAGCTCACCTCGGGAACGACGAGCAGCCCGCGGGCGGTCCGTTTCCGCGCCAGCCAGTTGCTCGCCGACTGTGAAAATATCTGTGCCACGATGGGGTTGTCGGATCTCGACGTGAACTACGGGGTGATCCCGATGTCGCACAGCTACGGATTCAGCAATCTCATCACGCCGTTGCTCGTTCGCGGGGTCAAACTGGTGGTCAGCCGGGATCGAATGCCGCGGGCCGTTCTCGATGGTCTGGCCACCACCGAGGCCACTGTTTTCCCCGCGACCCCGATCTTCTTCCAAAAATTGGGCGAGTTGGACAAAGCCCCAAAGCTTCCGGCGCTGCGATTGTGTATTTCGGCCGGTGCACCGCTGACCCGACCGGCGGCGGCGAATTTCCGGGCGAAGTACGGTCTCAAGATCCACGCGTTTTACGGCTCATCGGAATGCGGCGGCATCGCCTACGACCAGACGGATGTGCCGGTTCACGACGACGGCTTTGTCGGGAAGTCGATGCATGGCGTAAACATCGCCCACGGTACCGAGCCGGTCGGTCCGATCGAGGTGCGGAGCGCCGCGGTGGGCGACGGCTATTTTCCGGTCGAGGATCCGAAGACCTTGGGAGGCGGACGGTTTGTCCCGGCGGACGTGGTCCAGCGCACCGAGAGCGGGCTTTTCGTAGTGGGCCGCACCTCGGAGATTATCAATGTTGCCGGGCGCAAGTTGAACCCCTTTGAAGTCGAAGCGCGGCTTGCCGAGTTCCCCGGAGTGAAACAGGCCGTGGTCTTCGGTGTGGAATCGCCGCTTCGAGGGGAAGAGCCGATCGCCTGCATCGCGGGTGAAAATCTCGCCCGCGAGGATGTGGTCCGGTTTTGCCAGGAAAAGCTGAGTGCCTGGCAGATACCGCGCGACGTCTGGCTGGTGGGCGAAATACCCACCAACGAACGCGGCAAAATCAATCGCCGGGTCCTGGCCGAATATTACCGGGAACAGCGCCAGCAAGGCTGATTCACGATTCGCTTCGAAATGACCGCGCTTGTTGCCGATGCCTATTGCCTGGAGCATGACACCGGTCACGGACATCCGGAATGCCCCGAACGATTCACCTCGGTGATGAACGGCTTCGAGCAGGCGGGCTTGCTCGCAAAGCTGCTCCAAATCGAACCGCGTGTCGTCACGGACGCGGATTTGCGGTTGGCGCACGACGCCGATTATTTGCGCCAGGCAGAACACGACATCCTCTCCGGCCTGCCGCAACTCAGCACGGGCGATACCGCGATCTGCGAACAGTCCTGGGATGCCGCGAAGCGAGCCGCGGGCTGCGCGTTGGCCGCGGTGGATGCAGTGATTTCGGGAAAGGCGCCGAATGCCTTCTGTGCAGTGCGTCCGCCGGGCCATCACGCCTCCGCGAATCGCGGAATGGGTTTCTGTGTCGTCAACAACGTGGCCCTTGCCGCCCGGCATTCCCAGCAGCGGCACGGCGTTGGGCGGGTGCTCATCGTCGATTGGGACGTGCATCACGGCAACGGCACCCAGGACATTTTTTACGAGGACGGCTCAGTCTTCTTTTGCAGCACCCACCAGTGGCCATTGTATCCGGGAACGGGCCGGATCAGCGAAACCGGTGCCGGGCCGGGAAAGGGGACCACGCTCAATGGTCCGCTGCCCGCAGGTTCCGGGCGCGCAGAGATATTCGCCTTCTACGAAAACCAACTCGCCCCGGCCATGGAGCAATTCCGTCCGGAATTGGTCCTCATTTCCGCCGGCTTCGATTCGCGAGTCAATGACCCGCTCGGTGATTTCCGCCTGACAGACACAGACTTCGCCGACCTCACGAAACTCATTCGTAGTATCGCCGACAAATACGCCCAGGGACGTCTCGTATCCCTGCTCGAAGGAGGCTACAACCTTTCAGGCCTGGCCAAAGCAGCAACCGCGCACGTTGAAGCGCTTGGGGAAAGTTGAGAGTTGAGGGTTGATGTTTGATTAGCCGCGCGGCATTCGATCCGAAGCGCCGATTGTAAGCGGAAATCTCAAAAAGCCGCGGAGCGGCGTTTCTCGTGTGTGCCTTCCCAACGGACCGGCGCCTTCGCGAGAATCCGCGCGGCTATCAACCATCAACTCTCAACTCTCAACTTCCCCTAAAACAACCGCGCCGGCTGCCCCGTGCTCTCCAGCACGGAATGCCAGAGCTCACTCCTCGGATCGACTTTGCGCCGGCCTTTCGTGGCCAGCGCGATCGGGAGGTGCACGAAGGCGCCGTGCCAGCGTCCCACCAGCATGGCCGTCTTTCCCGCCATGGCGGCATGCACCGCGTGCTGGGCGAGCTGCGAGCAGTAGACATTGTCCTGCGCATTAGCCGGCACGCTCCGGATGATGTAGCTCGGGTCGAAATACTTCAGGTTGCACTCGACGCGGCGCTCCCGGAAAAACTCGCCGATCCGATCCTTGAGGAAGAGACCGATGTCGCTGTGCTTCTTGTTCCCGCTGGCATCGGCGCCGATGCCCGCGGGAATCAAATCCTGCCCGGCGCCTTCCGCCACGACCATGACCGCGCCCTTTTTCTTCGCGAGCCTGTAGCGCAGGGCCTCGAGAAGTCCGCGCTCGCCCTCCAGCTTGAATGACACTTCCGGGACGAGCACGAAATCCACGTTGCCGCCGGCCAGCGCCGCGTAGCAGGCAATGAAACCGGAGTCGCGCCCCATGAGCCGGATGAGGCCGATGCCGTTGACCGCACCCGTCGCTTCGACGTAAGCGCATTTCACGGCTTGCACCGCGACGGCAAATGCCGTCTCGAAACCGAACGACTTGTCGAGATACATGATGTCGTTGTCGATCGTCTTGGGAATCCCGATGACCGATTTCTTGAGATTGCGCCGTTCGCACTCCGCGGCAATCTCCAGGGCCCCGCGCAGCGTGCCGTCCCCGCCCACCACGAAGAATAGATCGATATTCATTTCTTCGAGGAGATCGACCATGTCGCCGATCTTTTGTGGCCCGCGCGAACTCCCGAGGATCGTCCCGCCGAAGTTGTGGATTTGGGAGACCGATTCGGGTTTGAGCAAGATCGGCGTATGCCCGTACCGCGGAATCAACCCTTCGTAACCGTAGCGAAAACCGAAAACCCTCGTCACGGCGTAGCGGTAGTGCAATTGGGTGACGATGCCGCGGATGATGTCGTTGAGCCCCGGGCACAAGCCGCCACAAGTCACGATCGCCGCCGTCGTCCGGGCCGGATTGAAAAAGATCTTCTCGCGCGGGCCGGCGGCTTCGAAGGTAAATTGCTCGCCGGATGCTCCTGGTTCCAGATCGCGATCCAGGGTGTGGCTAAACAGGACGCGTTCGTTTTCTGTACGGAAGTTCACCTCCACTCCGCCGCCGATGTGGCGCAGCGGAGAAATGATTTCACACGGCCCTAGTGATTTGATCGAGGTGTCCATGACGGGCGAAATGAATGCGCGGATTCAGAAGCAAGCTCAAGGAGCGAATGACCGCGTGCAATCTTTTCCTCAACCGGTGTCGAAGGCGCCAAAAGCCACGCTGAATTGCGGCGGCATTGGCCAGATTTGTCCGGCAGAGCAAATGGACACGATGAAATACGCGATTGAAACGACCGATCGCGAATGAATGAACACGCGCTGCTTGCCAAGCAGGCATCCGATTCCCATCATCCAGTCGATACACTAACCGGTCTCGCCCCTGAGACCACAACCCGAATCCACTATGGCCTACGAATTACCAAAACTGCCCTTCGCCTACTCCGACCTCGAGCCCACCATCGATGCGGCTACCGCGGAGATTCACTATTCCAAGCACCACCAGGCATACGTCACCAATCTCAACAAAGCCGTCGAAAGTGCGCCGGACCTGGCGAGCAAGAGCGCGGAAGACTTGATCAAGAATCTCTCCGCCGTCCCCGAGGCGATTCGTGGCGCAGTGCGCAACAATGGCGGCGGACACGTCAACCACTCTTTCTTTTGGAAACTGCTCAAGGCCAAGGCCGAGGGCGCGCCCGTCGGAAAACTGGCCGAGGCGATCAAAAGCACCTTCGGCGATTTCGCGCAGCTCCAGGAAAAATTCAACGCCGCCGGCGGCGGCCGTTTTGGTTCCGGCTGGGTCTGGCTGTTCGTCAATGGTGGCAAGCTGGAGATCGGCTCCACAGCCAACCAGGACAACCCGATCATGGGCAAAGCAGTAGCCGGTATCGAAGGCACGCCGGTCCTCGGCGTCGACGTCTGGGAACACGCCTACTACTTGAAATATCAGAACCGCCGGCCGGAGTACCTCAAGTCCATCTGGGCGGTGATCAACTGGGCGCAGGCCGAGGAAAATTACGCGGCTGCGCTGAAGTAATGGCTTGAGCGGTGGGCGCTTTGGCCGCGTCCGAGCGCCCATTTTTCGAAACCGTTTCCGCTTCCCGGCGGCATCGCTCGACGATGTCGCCGCGGAAGCTGGGAGTCGGTGGGTGTGCATCACGGCTGGAGGGCGCTGCTTCGTCAGCGCCCCAACTTCCTCTGAAGAGGTTGGGCGACGACGAAGCGTCGCCCTCCACCCCACCCGAGTAGCGCGGGCCACACTATTTCTTGATGCGCTCTAGCGCCGCCTATCCGTAGCCTTCTACGCGGTTCCCCGCTTTTTTTTGGCTTGCCAAGCGGACGGGAATTTGGTCTGCAAACGGGTGCTATGGCACACTCGATCGACGGCAGTCGTTGGCGGCGGATTGGCGCATTGCTGGCTGGGCTTTGCCTCGTTATTTTCTGGAGCAGTTGCAAGAAGCCCGCGGAAACGGAGACCGAGCCGGAAGCGACTCCCGCACCCGCAGTAGTTCCCACTCCCGCGCGAGTAGCCGCGGCCACCCCCGCGCCGACTCCCGCTCCGGCAGCACCGGCGACGCCCAAACCAGACTTGGCGCCTCCGGGGATTTATTACCTCGTGACGGCGGTATCGGTGGAAACCTCCGATGGCATCCTCGGGCTCAAGCCCGGTCAAATGCTCAAGGAAATCAAGCCGGGGTTATACCAGGCGGATGCGAACCAGGTCAGCCTCCGTCCGGATCAGGTCACGAATGACTTGTCCATTGCCCGTCGGGTGGCAGTCCGGGATCAGATGAATCAGACCGCTCTTCGTGCGCGCATGGCCGCTGCCCCGATCGCGACTCCGGCGCGTGCGGGGACTACGGCCAGGCCCGGTGCGCTCGCGACGGCTCAGCGGCCGGAAGATCCGAACGCTGCCGCCCGCAATGAGATCTTTCAACAGATCCAGGACAACAATCAGGCCAGCCAGCGTATCTCTGCGGCCCTCAGCGATGCCTCGGCCCATTATGGTGGTAACTGGGATCTTGCGGCCAAGAAATCGCCGCAGGTCTTTCAACTTCTCCAGCAATTGAAAGCGATCCAGCAGGAGCAGGCGGATCTCAACGCCAAGCTCTCCTCATTGCGTTAGTTAGGAGGGGGCGAGGACGAGAGGACGAAGCCAGTACTCCCCGCTTAAGATTGATAGGCATGGCCAAATAGGGCGACGCCTCCGCAGCCCGGAGGGCTGCCGGACCGTAGCCGGGGTAACACCCCCGGAACTCTGTCTCCACCACCACGAACCCACCCCGGAGGGGGGATCAATGGCGTCCAACAACGAGAGTAAGATAAAACCGGCGAGCCGGCCCGACGAGCACGCCCTGACGGAGCACGGACATTCCTGTCTGTAGTTTCCATCCCGGTTGATTTGTCGCGATAGTGCGCAAAAGCGCCGCATCGGAGAAGACCAATGCGGCGCCTTTGATGTTACCTCGGTTAGAAAAACGAAAGTCCGAGGTTAACTCCCTCACTTGCCGAACTGCAGGCTCACGATCTTTTTCGCCCGGTACTCACGTGCCATCGATAGAGTAAGAGTCCCGTCGTTTTTCTGCACGCGCAGCGACTCACCGGCGAACGAGTCGTGGTAGTCGGCGGCGGTGGACTCGTCGAGTTGCGAGCCATGCTTGAGCACCGCAGCGAGCATCGTGTGCATCGTCGCGATGACGTATTGCTTTTCGCCGATGCCGATGGCTGTTGGGGCCGCATCCCGCACGAGATAGTAAGAGCTGTGTTTGATTTCGTCGTCCAGCTTCTGCAATTCCGGTTGAGCCTCTGGCCATGGCTTGCCGAGGGCGGCCTCGGTCCGGCGTTGGAGCGAACGCCATTCCGCGAGGCCGGCTTGGAAGGCCGCGGGTTCGAGATTCGCAGCCAGGGCGGCCTTGTCCTCCGGTTTCATCGCGTTGCCCGCGCCGCCCGCAACTTCCTGCATCAGTTTTTCAATTTCGGCTTTTCCTCCCACCTGGAATTTGTGCTCCACCCAGTCGGTCAGTATTTGCTCGCCGCGGTAGGCGCTTTGCATGGTGTGGAGCGGCGGGAGCGCCTCGAGCATGGCCGCGTAGGCCTGGCGGGTTTGTTCATCCCAGTTCAAGCAATGACGGGCGGCAGCGCGCAGGACATTCGTTTCGATGCTGATCTGCACGAGATTGGTGATGAGCAGATCACCGGCCCCCGCATGCCGGGCCATGCGATGGGCGACGATCAACCAATCCATCCCGTCCCGCGTCTTCCCATCGGCAAAGGAAGCCTCGGCTTCGAGAATGGCCATGCTCGCCATCTCCATGATTTTCGCCGTGTGGGGGAGCGCCATATCCGGGCCGTCCTCCGTCGGCATTCCCCAGTCGCAGGGCGCCGTGGAATTGGCCGCCTTTTGCAGCAGGTGCTGGATCCGTTCGTCCGGGAGCACCTCCTTCGCCTTGGCGGCGTCGAAAGGCATGCTGCCCGCAGCCATGGCCCGCAGGTTTTTGGCCTGATCGTCAGTCAGTTTCGGCAGCAACGCCGCCGTCTGCCAGTAAAGCAGGGCAGGATTGATCGGCGGATGCGTGAACTCGTCGGCACAAAGCTTGGACGAGAAGGTCAGCGCCACGAGAGCGAGTGTGATCAGGTGGGTTTTCATCGGTGTGGGATTTGGATGGTGGATTTGGTGGTGGATGGGATTTGGGCGTGTCGGATCGAAAGCGGAATGATCGTCTCCGCCGGAGGAAGGCTGCCGTTGGCCGCGCCGCCCTTACTGCGGGGCGTTGAAGACCGGGGACGATGCCGGGAGCAAATCCGCGGCGTCGTGGTCAAGCCTGGCGAAAAGTGCGGCGTCCCCTTCGTTTGCCGCGATTTGATAACTGAGAAGCGAAGCGCGCGGAGAAACCGGGGACACCACCACCGCGATGGCCGCGGTCGGCACCGGCCTTGAAGAAGGGCGCGAAGGCCAGAGCGCGACGGCGATGATCATTGCGGCCACCGCGGCAGCGGTGGCGAGTGCCGGCCACGAGACGAACCACGGCGTTTTCGATTCGGTCGCACCGAGTGCGCGAATCCTGCGCATCGTCGCCTGGTGAAGAGCGGCGTCGAACGGCCGCTTCGAGATCCGTGCCGCGTCGTGCTGGAGCGCATCGCGCAGGGATTGATCGTCATCGCGTAGCGGGG
This sequence comes from Chthoniobacter sp., assembly GCA_036501065.1. GTDB lineage: Bacteria > Verrucomicrobiota > Verrucomicrobiia > Chthoniobacterales > Chthoniobacteraceae > Chthoniobacter. Next base: position 172,403 of record DASYAY010000064.1, read on the forward strand.
TGCTCATGATTGGTTTCTGTGGGTTAATGCGCTGCCTCTCGCAGCCGGTTCACTTTTTCTTTCATCCGCCGCATTTTTGTCAGCGCGTGATGCAGACGGCTCTTCACCGTGCCGGTGGAAATGCCCAGGGCGGCGGCGATCTCCACTTCGCTGGCCTCGGCGTAAAAGCGCAACCGGACCACTTCACGATGCCGCGCGGGCAAGGCGGTGAGCATGGCCCGCAGCAGTTCCGCCGCGGGGCCTTCCACATTTTCCGAATCCTGCGCCGCCGCCGGTTCGAACCGGTTGGCCGCCGCCTGCTGCTCCAGCGTGGCCAGCGGCAGCCTGCGGGAAAACCAACCCAGCGATCGCCGGTGTTGCCGAAGCAGAATGACATAGAGCCAGGTGAAGAAGCGGCAGGAACCATCGAAGCGCGGCAGGCTTTTCCACGCCGCGATCATCGTTTCCTGGACGAGATCCTGCGCCAGATGGTCGTCGCCGCAAAAAGCCAGCGCCTGCCCCATCAGCCGCGGCTGCAACTCCTCCATCATTTCCGAGAAAGCCGCCACATCCCCGCCGCGCGCCTGCGCGATGAGGTCGGCATGATCTTCGGTAGGGGAGGTGGGCATGCCGTGCTGCACATTAATGCTGCGCCGCTCCCAAAAGGTTCAGAAAATCTTTGCAGCGGAATCGACCACGGAATCGCTCATCCCCATTATTCCCATTCCTCACATGCTTCCCATTCTTCCCATCCGAGTCATAGGAAAAATGGGACAACCGTGACCCAATCGCAGCGCGATCATCGTCCCTGCACGAGCACATCATCCGGGATGCGCCCCGGTTCCGGAGGAATCGCCAGCTGCCGCGATGTCCACAAGGTGAACCGCTTGTCCACTCGCCGGATCGTCCGTTGGGGAAATAGCACCGCCGAATTGTGCAGCGTAATCGTGTTCCCATCGAGCGTGAAGCGCCCGCTCACCGGAAACTGCCCCTGCCGCGGATCGTCCGTTTGATTGGTGAAAAGCCAGTACTGAAAAGTCCCGTCGCCCAGAACCAGCGACTCGCCGGAATACCACAGGCCCACGGGTTTGCCGGACATCTCATAACGGCCGCGAATCGTCTCCATGTTGATCGGAACCGTCTTGCACCCCGCAAAGAAAAGTGCGGCGACGAGGAGAACAGCACGCGGAAGAGTGGCAGTCATGTTAAGGGTTGGGTAATTCGACTTTAATCAGTTGCACGCCGTCCACCACCACGAATCCGTCGGTCCCGGCGTTGGACACGGTGATCGTCGTATTGCGGCCCACCGGCAGATTGAATTGTCCCAGAGATTGGTGGCCGATCGCTTCCTGCTCGTTCACGTGGAAGGTCTGAACGGGCGCTCCTTTGACGGCGATCGTCACCGGCACGTTGGTCGCGCGGTTTCCGTTGGGCGGAAAGTGAAAGATGATTTCGTATTTGCCGGCCACGGGAATGTCTGGCGTCCATTCGACGCTGAGTTCGCCTTTGTGCTCGTTGTGATCGTGGACGTAGCCCTCGCCGATGCGCTGGGTACCGCGAAGGCTGCCCAACGTCCAATCGCCGGTTTTATGGCCATCCATATCGTCCAGCACGATGCCATCGAGTTTCGGTGGCGGATAGGACGGGCGCCGCGAAGGGCCGGTCCACTCCAGCACCTGGGCATCCTTTACGAGCTGTGCCTTGAGTTGCGGATAGTCGACCTTCTGCACCGTCACTTTCCCATCGATCGCCAGGCTCGCCGCGGTCGCCGCGCTCTGGCCGAGAATCATGAAGACCGGCTCCATCCGGATGCTGCCATAGGCGATGTGTGTGGCCGAAAGACACACCGGCACGAGGAGATTCTCGGCCTCCGCCGCCTTGGGCACGATCGAGCGGTACGAGACCGGGTACGGTCCAGCAACACCCACTTCGACGTCTCCTTCGTTGCGCACGAATCCATCCTGCACCAGGCGCTGGCAGTTATGAGAATCCATGTTATAGGCGCCGAGCGCCACCGGGTCCTCCGCCTTGCGCTCCCAGCGGCAGTTCGCCTCAGTCATGACATAGTCGGAAATCATCCGGCGCGCCTCGCGCACGTAGAGTTGCGTCGGGAAATGGCCGTTCTTCGGAAACTCGTCGCGCGCCAGCCCCCATTTGTTCACGGTGTCGCGCACATGCTGCGGAACACGCGCACTGCTCGAGAGAAAATAGAGCATCCCTTTGATGTAGTCGGCGTGTTCGCGAATGATCCTTTCGCGCGTCGCATAGTCGGCGTCCGGATAAGCATAGTTCTCGCCGATGAAATCGGTGCTGAAGGCGCCCGCATTGTTTGTGTCCGTCTTGTCGTTGGGCATCGGCGTCGGCCCCATGAAAATGCCGGTCGGCGGCTTGCCCGCTTTTTCCAACGCCTCGACGAAACGCGCGAGCAGTTCGTAATTCTTCTCGTCGTAGTTGGCCGGTTTGACCTCGCTCCACGGGACGAGGTTTTCCTTCGTGCGGGTCATGCATAGGCGGAAATTGTAAGCCTGCACGCACTTGTCGCCGTCGCCCGGTTTTTCCCCCGTGCCCTTCTGGATATAAGCAATCAACCCGCTCGCCGGATCGCCGGGCGTCACGTACGGATCGACGTTGACCGTGAACTGGTGCTGCGGCGTCTTCTCGCGAAATCCATTGAGCGTCTCGCCGTATTCCGCATTCGCTTCACGCCCGACGTGATAAGTCACACCCGCTTTGGCCATGAGATCGCCTTCGTAACTGGCGTCGATGAACACTTTCCCGCGGAACGTCCGGCCGCTCTCCGTGGTGAATTCCACGATGCGCGCCCCGTCTTTTTTCACACTCTTCAATTTTTCGCCGAGATAGACTTTGACCCCGGCGTCTTTCAACCAGCGCTCATAAATCTCCATCGCGACGTGCGGCTCGAAGGTCCATTTCGTCGGCCGATTGGTCTTCGCGACCAGAGGGTCGGGAGATTTATCGTGTTTTCGGGCATCCTGGATCTCGCGCTTTTGCGAAGTCCCGGCCTCGGGCCTTTGCCAGGTCCAGGCCTCGGGTTTGCTATAATAGCTGGCGATCTGCTCGTAAAACTCGCGCGAGATTCCGCCGATCGCGCCTTTGTTTCCGATGTCCGTCGCGCCCAGGCCGCCCGTAGTCAACCCGCCAAGATGTTCCGACCATTCGGCGATGACCGCCGTCTTGCCCATGCGATGCGCCTGCACCGCTGCGGCGACCCCTCCCGAGGTCCCGCCAAAGATGACGATGTCGGATTCCACGACTTCCGCCCGCGCCACCAGGGTGGAGAGAACGGCGAAAGCTGCAAGACAGGCGGGAAGGGGGATTTTCATACGCATCACCATCGAACGTGGCCAGGTGGCCGGACGGCAAGCAAATGATGTCGATGAATTACCGGCGACCCCCGTCGAATGACAGACGCCCCCCGCTGAACTACCGACGCCCCACTCTGAATTCACCGAAGACACCTGCTGAATTACCGAAGACACCCACGGCCGGCGAGGAAACCATTTCCCAACCGGATTCCGCGCAGACAGACAACCCTTCAGTTCCGCAGGGACTTTCCGAAAATAGCCCAGCGCTTCAGCGCTGGGATTTCCCCCCCAAAAAAACAAACAGTCCGGAGGGACGGTACAGAAAGCTCATGAAAGGTGCTTACGTGACACGATGGCTGGCGAATTCGGCAGCGGCTCCGTCGCCAGTCCAGGCAAAGAAAAGAGCAAGAACGGCGAGTGGGCAGGCACGCAGTTTCATACCATTGGAGCGTTAGTCGTCGGCGGGGAATTTGCGTTTCGGCGGCGTGACCGCCGAGTCGTTGTCGCTCGCCGCGAGATCGCTGAGCGCTTTCTGCAAGTCAGCGACGCGGTCCTTTTCTTTCTTCGCCAGGTTCGTCTTCTCGTACGGATCAGTGGCCAGGTTAAATAATTCCGTCCGCGCCTTCGGACCACGTTGCACCACGAGTTTCCAGTCTCCATCGCGAACGGCGGCCGTTTTATAAAAGGGACCGGCCCAGTAGAAGATTCGGCGGGGAATGGGTTTGGCCGCGCCGCTCAAAGAAGGCCAGACGTCCGTGCCGTCCAGCTTGAGCGTGGCTGCACAATGGTAACTGGACAGCTCCGCAAATGTGGGCAGCCAATCCACCGCGTGGATGGGTGAATCGAATTTGCCGGTCGACAAGTGGCCGGGCCAATTGGCCAGGGCAGGCACGCGAATGCCGCCTTCATAGACATCGCCTTTCTTGCCCCGGAGCGGTGTGTTGATACCCGACGCAAGGCCTGGCGGATAGGGTTTGGGATTCTTCGCCCCACGCCACGCGCCGTTGTCGCTGGTAAAGATGATGATCGTATTGGCGCGCTTGCCGGTGCGCTCCAGCGCCTGCACCACCTGCCCGATGCCGTCGTCCATGTGGGAAACACACGCCGGATAAATCCGGTCGCCCGCATTCGGACGGTCGGCATAGAGGTTCAGCCATTTCTCCGGTTCATCGAGCGGGACATGGGGCGAGGTGTAGGGAAGATAAAGGAAGAAGGGCTTTTCCGTGCGCGCCTCGATCCATTTGACGGCTTCCTGCGTGATCAGGTCCGTGGCGTGCCCTTGCTCCTGGATGTACTCGTCGTTGCGGTGCCAGGTCGGCTTGGAGTCGTGGTAAAGATGGTTATACGGGCCGCAGGTGCCTTTCAGCGTGCCGTAGGAATAATCGAAACCGAATTTGCGCGGACCATCGTCGGGTTGTCCGCCCAGATGCCATTTCCCGATAATTGCCGTGTCATAGCCCACCTCTTTCAGCGCGGAAGCCAGAGTGACCGTTCCAAATGGGAAGGCGCGTTCGTCCTGCGGCACGGTGATGCCGTAGCGGCTGGCATATCGCCCCGACATGAATTGCGCCCGAGTCGGTGTGCACACGGGCGCCACGTAATTTTGTTCCAGGAAGACGCCTTCGTGTCCGAGTTGGTCGAGGTTGGGCGTCTTGATGGACGAACCGTGCCAGCTCACGTCTCCCCAGCCCAGGTCGTCGGCCACGATGAAGACGATATTCGGCTTGGGCGGTGGCGCGTTCCCTTCGGCGATCGCAGGCATCGCCCAGGTGAAGTAGAGGATGACGGCGAGAGCGAGACAGGCGTGGATTCGGTGCATGGGTTGGGGGACCTCGAAGAGGAGCATCGCGGCTCGTCCGAAGTCGTAGCGAAATTCTCTTTCGAGGACAATCCTCCTGTCCCTCCGGGCGCGGGCATCGATTTCAATTTCGCGAATGACACCTGCCGGAAGAAATACGCTCCACACCAAGCGTTATATCATAAGTGATTAGTCGAGATTCCCGCTCGCATCGAAGGCCATTTCCGCCGCGTCACCTGCCACGCTCAGCTTCGCCATCGATCCTGCTTCCTTCCAAAGCGACTCCGAAATCTCCATCTCGGCCAGCGTGAGTGTATCGGCAATTCGGACAACCCGCGCGGCGGTGGTATCCGGAATGGCCAGCGATTCCAGCATCAGACCGATCGCCTCGCGGTCAGTCTCGCACTGGATCGGAATCTTCGCCCCCTGCGGCGTGAGCGCAGTGAGACAGTTGATGCTCGTAATGCGCCCGTCGAGTTCGCGTGCCAGTCGCGTCGTTGTGACATCCGCCATCCCGATGCCGATCGCGTTGCCATGCGTCTCCGGCGTCAGCCCGCGGACGAAGATGCGCCGGATGAAGGGCGCGGGCCGATCCTCACGCCCAAGCATGCTCGAGTAGCCGTGGATGCTGCGTCCGATGACATTCGGGTCCATGCCGGCCCCGCTGATGTTCTTGCCAATGCGATCGATGATCAGGAGATCGATCTCCTCGAATGGCAAAAGCGGCATGAGCGCGCGGGATTCGGCGAGCAACGCCACTTCCGCCGTTTCCAATTCGTTGGCCGGCACGTATTGCAGGCGGGCGGTTTCGTGAAATTGATTTTCGATGATCGCCAGGCCGCCCAGCACCGGCGCCTTTCCGAAAACGACGCGGGCCATGCCACGGATCACCGGCTCATAGCCGAGCCGCATCGCCGCCCGGTGCATGGCCGCGGCGCCATCGCGTTTGCCGAGGCCGATGACACTCATCTTGATCAAGCCGCTCCCCAGCGTCGTGCTGAAAAAATCGGTGTGCGGTTTCACCCGGTTGATGAGAATAATGCCATCGGCGGACAACGCTTCGCTGCTGCAAAAAACGGACACGCCCTCCGCGGATTCGCCGATCTGCTTCGTTTCCATGGAAGCACGAATCGGCGCCTTCATGGTTTGCTCCGTGATCCCGTAGCTGGCCAGCAAATCGAGCTGGCCTTCCGGGGTGGCCCCGCCGTGGCTGCCCATGGCCGGAATGAGAAACGGCTTCGCCCCGGCATCGCGCAGGCGATCGACCACCCTCGCGACGATCTCCGCGAGATTGGTGATGCCCCGGCTGCCGACCCCGATGGCGATACTCGCGCCAAACTCGATCCGCGGCAGCAGCCGGGCAAATTCGACGTCGAGCGTTTGATGAATATCGAGAGGTGTGCCGGGAGAAAAGTTCTGCCGCACACGAAGGACGCGGGGAAGGGGATTGGGTGTCATGGCGGAAGAAATGCAACGGCATGATCCTCATTGTCGCCTCCCGGATCAATCCGGGAAAACGACCATCACCCCGGTCCCATTTTGCAGATTGGGTTGTCTTCACGAGCCATTTTTGACCTCCGTTCGCGCGACAGCCCTCCCTTTTCCGCCTCACTTCGAGCGAAAAGCATCGCTCGACACCAGTCCGTGAATGAATTCGCGCACCGCGTAATTCTTGTCTTTAGCCCGGTCGACGATGTTAGCCGCAAGGTCCTGGTCGCTGAAGCCGTAGGGCCGGCCGAGCGCGTACTCGATCAGTGCTTCGGTAAAACCGTGGGCAAACGCATCGGACTTCGAAGCGATGATCTCGCGCAGCTCGAAGAAATCGTGGAAACTCGGTCCTTTGTAAAATGCGTCGGCCGGATTGACCGGCCACGTGTGAGCAGCGCTGCCCTTGGGTTGGAAGGTATCCTCCGTGCGCCAGAGACCAGCCGCGTCGAAGTTCTCCAGGCCAAAACCGATCGGATCGATTTTCCGATGGCAACTCGCGCACTGCGGTTCCTCCTGGTGGGCATCGAGGCGCTGGCGGACGTCGAGGATTTTTCCATCGAGCCGGGCGAGTTGCGGGACATTCGGTGGCGCCGGCGGAGGTGGATCGTGAACGAGCTTGCGCAAGACCCACGCGCCTCGCTCGACGGGACTGGTGTACTGGCCGTTGCCCCCCATGGCCAGGATCGCGGCCATCCCGAGAAGTCCGCCGCGCGGCGAGTTTGCCGGCACTGTCACTTTGCGAAACTCATCTCCCGTCACCCCCTCGATGCCATAGTAAGTCGCCAGCAAGCCGTTGATCACGACAAAGTCGGATTTCAGAAGGTGGCCGAGACCGAGATTCTCGCGGAGCAGACAGCCGAGGGTCTGGTACACTTCCTCCCGCGCCGCGGCCTTGGTGCTGTCGTCGAAGCCGCGGTGCAGCTTGAAGTCGAACTGGAAGAAATCGAGCCGGTCCATCGAGAGCCATTGATGGGTGAAACCGGCCACGAATTGCGCGGAGCGCGGATCGGCGATGAGACGATCGACTTGCGCGGAAAGAACGGCAGGCTGGAGAAGCTCACCGTTCTGTGCCAGCCCGAGTAACTCGTCGTCCGGCGGCGCGCTCCACAGAAAATAAGAGAGCCGCGAGGCCAGCTCGAATCCATTCAAACGGCGGTGCCCCTCGTTGGATGAAGGCTCGGAGAGATAGAGAAAGCTCGGCGAAGCGAGCACGACGCTGAGCGGCTCCTTGAGCGCATCTTCGAACGAATCGCCCATCGCCACGCGCTTGTCGAACACGGCCACGAGGCGGTCGAGATACTCCGTAGGTGGTTGTTTGCCGCGAAATGCGCGCTCCGCGAAACGCTCGATGACCGCGCGGGCGCCGTTTCGGTCCCGGCTGGGAGCGGTGAGGGAAACAGCGGGTGAAGGCGGGGGCAACGGCCCCTCGATCTCAAACCAGTCGACCCAAATGGCCGGCACCGGGCCGTGGCCCGTCTTCTCGAATTCGTCGTGGTAACTACGAACCTCCGCGGTGCGCGAGTTGGGTCGTTTCTCGCGGAGGGCAAACTCGCGCTTTCCATTGGGCGTGACCTCCACCGGCATCTCGATGATTTGTGGCTCTGCCAGGGTCCCAGTGACCTGATGCGCCCCAAGGACGGTGAAATCACTCACCGGATCTTCGCCGCGCTGGCCGATTTCAATGAAGCGCCGCTCCTTTGGCGCGGCGTCGTTCGCGGCCACGCGCATTCGGAGCGTGTAGCGCCCGGGGGGCCACTTTTCCCCGGCAGAGACGTACGTCTCGCGGTAAGCGAGATAGAATAACAACCAGGCACCGGTATCTCGCGCCGGCAGCTTTTGGTAATCAGCGTAGTAAGGGAAGTAATTGCGATAGACGATCTCATCGGAAAAAGCCTTCTGCCCGTCCTGGAAGCCAAAGGCCTGCGGCGGCGGTGCGCCTTTAATCTGATTCCAATCGAGATAGAAAAGGATCGGGGTCGCATAGGGAACTCCGGATGATGGTCGGGGCTTTTTGGCCTTCTCCCGCAGCGTCGCAACCACCTCCACGTTTTCGGGGCGCGCCGCCGCTTCATCCACGGCAGCTGTCCAGCGGACGTAATTTTCGTGATGCTCCTTATTCTCTTTGAAGAGGCCGTTCATCCGCCGGTTGCCAAAGTCCTCCGCTTCCACATGGGACCTGAGTGCGGGCGGGTTGCCCGCCATCGCAGTAGGCCGGGAGAAATATTCGTCGAGCGCGCGCCGGCCGAGCGCGAGATACTGCTCGATCTGGTCGCTCGACATGAAGAGCGACGATCCCACGGTATCGAAGGAACCCGTGCCGCCGTCGGCGGGAAGTTCGTGAACGTCGATATCCACCCCGAGCAATTCGCGGAGGGTGTTTTTGTATTCGCGCTGGTTGAGACGGCGAAGGGTGATGCGTCCGCCCTGGTCGCCGATGGTTTTCCGCGCGGCCACCATCGTCTGCGAGAGGGCATCGAGGAATTCGGTCTTGCGCTCGGCGCTCGGCTGCTCCTTGGCCTCGTCGGGCGGCATTTCGCCGGAGTTGAGTTCGTTGAGGATCTTCTGCCAGCGATCCGCCTTCTCCGTCGTGTCGACGGTGAAGGAGATATCGTCGAGACGGAGTTTGCCCTTCTGCTTTTTCGGGCCGTGGCAGTCGACGCAGTAGTCCTGGAAAAATGCACGCTGGTTCTCGTCGAACTGTGCCGGTGGAGGCGCAGCTTCTGCCCGAATGATCGACGCGCCCAATATGACGAGGGCGATGAGTCGGAAGAGCTTCACGCCTGAAGTTCTTTGATGATACCGCTGCTATCGCCGTGCCGCTCGGCGTCAATCCCGAATCCATTCAAAAGAGTGAGCCAGGCATTGCAGAGCGGCGTGTTATGCGGAAGAGCCAGATGCTGCCCGAGTTTCAAGTTAGCTCCCCCACCGGCCAGGATCGTCGGACAGTTATCGAGGAAATGCACGGTGCGGATGTTACTGCCGAAGACGACCGCGGTGTGGTCGAGCAGGGAAGTGCCGTCGGGTTCCTTGGTCGACTTGAGTTTGTCGAGCAGGCCGGCGAAGAGCTCGCTCTGCGCCAGATCGCGGCGATGGGAGGCCTCGAGACGATCCGGCGTGGTGTAGTGCGTCATGTCATGCGCGGCGAGTTTGATGCCGATGCTCGCGAGCAGCGAAGCCACCGGCTGGCGGTAACTGATGACCCGGGTGGTGTCGGTCTGGAGCGCGGTAACGATCAGATCGTACATGAGCTTGATCTCATCCCGCCCGGCGAGACCGGGCTTGGGTTCGGCCAGCGAAGTCTGCGGCTTTGCGACGCCCAGCCATTTCTCGTCCTTCGAGAGACGCGTTTCGATATCGCGGACGCCTTGGAAATACTCGTCGAGTTTGTCGTTGTCGGTCTTGTTCAGTTCGCGCTGCAGGTCCCTGGCATCGGAGAGCACCGCGTCGAGGACGCTGCGCTTTTCCGCGAGCATTGCCTGGCGCTCTGCCAGCGGCAGGGAATCGGTGGAGAAAAGGCGATGATACGCCAGGACCGGATTGTCGATCCCGGCGAGCGGTTTGCCATGCGAATCCCACGCCAGAGAAAGGCCCGGTCCGTGGCCGTTGGCCACCCCATCGGCACAGCTTAACTGAATGGAAGTGAACCGCGTGTCCGGGCCAAGGCGCTCGGCGATGACCTGGTCGACGGAAATACTGTTATGAAAGCTCTGCCCCGGTTCGGCATAACGATTCGCGCCCGTCAGCCAGAAGGTGCTGCCCCAGTGCGCTTCGTTTGCCCATTTGTTAGTCAGCCCCTGGACGATGCTGAAGTCGGACTTGTGCCGCGCGAGCGGCGCCAGACCCGCGGGCAGGACATAATCTGCGCCGGTAACATTGATATTGGGAAACCAGGTATCTTCGGTCACACCCCAGCCAAAGCCGAGGAAGACAGCGCGCTTGGGACGGGCGACCGCGGTTTCAGCGGCGGAGGCAAAACGGCGGAAGCCGAGGGATTCAAGCGCCGGAAGGGCCAGGAGCGTCCCGGTGGCTCGGAGAAAACGGCGGCGGGAGAAAGGCGAGTTCATCGGAATCGAAGATAGGAAATGGGAGATCGAGGGTGGAAAATGGATGATGAAAGATGGGAAAGCCTGGTAGTTAGTCCTTAGTTCTTAGTTTCGGACTAGGTGGAAGACTGAGATGAGGAGTGGTTGCGTCGGCGGGCTCCATCGGCATCCATTCGAGCCAGTAACGCAGATGAGTTTCAATGTGGCGCTCGGCGGCCGCGCCTTTGCGGGCCCGCAGCAGCGCGAGGTATTCCGAGTGCGTATCGCTGGTGCTTTCGCGCACGCGTCGCGTCACGGAGTTCTCTTCGCGATGCAGGCGGGCGAGCCAGAGCGCGAGTTCGCCGCGGAGCAAACCCCAAAAGCGGAAAAGCCAGGGAGAACGCGCCGCCCGGAAAACCAGCTCATGGAAATCGAGGTCGAGCAAACTGACCTCCGCCAGGGTCCGGGCCCGGCGAGTCGCCGCGATATTCGCCTCCATCGGAGCAAAGTCTTCTTCCACATGCCGTTCGGCAGCCAATCGAGCGGCGGCCTTTTCCAGGGGAAGACGGGCATGGAAAATCTCCAGGTGGTCCCCCGGAGAAAGCGATCGCACCTGAGCCCGCCCGCGCGGTCCGAAGACCAGAAGACCTTCCTGCTCCAGCACCAGCATGGCCTCGCGCACGGGCACACGACTCACGCCTAAACGGCTGGCCGTGGGAATCTCCACCACAGGCGCCCCCGGTGGATGTTCACCGGAAATGATTTCGCGGCGGAGCTGGTCCGTGACGAAATCGGCAAGCGTAATGTGAGATCGGGAGGAAGAAAGAGCGGCCATTTCGATTGTATACAATCACCGCTCCCCCGCCTTTCTTGGAAACTTTCTTTAGAGAGAGCCACGCGAAAATCCCATACCTCCCATCATTCCTATTCCTCCCGTTCTTCCTATCCACCCCGACCCGCGCAGAAACCAGCTCCGGACCAAAAACGCCACTCAAACCGCATCTTCCGCCAAAAACCCGTCTTCCGCGTGCAAAGGCTTAAGACTGACCCCAGCCCACCAGCAGATCGCGCTGAGGACAAAGCCGACGCATACCCCGACGGCGAGTTTCACCGCACTCCCAAACAAAAGCGGGCAGACCACTCCCGACCCCACCGCAAAAAGCCCCATGAAGATAAACCCCTGCAAAGAGGACGCCAGGCCGCGATGCCGCGGAAAGATTTCCAGGGCGCGGATGGTCATGGCCGGCATCGCCAGGTCCAGGCCGAAGCAGTAGATCATCGGAGCGACGATCGCCCACGGCACCGCCGCCGGCACGAGCACGGCGCAGGCCACATTGGCCGCGGCCGCGACCGCCATGATCGCAAAGCCCGTTCCGATAATCGTCGAAGCGGCCAAGCGATGGCTGCACCATCCGGCCGCCCACGCCCCGGCGCTCATCCCACCGATCAGCGGAATGAACAGCCAGCCGTAATCCGTCTCGTGCAGATGCAGGATATTGATGACGAACGCCGGCGCGGATCCGACATAAAGAATGATCCCTCCGAACGCGAAACCGATGCTCAGCCCTTGGAGCATGAACGGCGCGCAAGATCCGACCTGGAGATAATTCATCAGCACCGGGCGAAAGCGAAACGGATGCCGCTTGTCCTCCGGTAGACTCTCGCGCAATTCCCGCGCGCAGAGGATCAGCAGCAAGGTGCTGAACACCGCGACAAAGCCGAAGATCGAGCGCCAGCTATAAGTCGCGAGCAGCCAGCCGCCGAGAATCGGAGCCACTGCCGGGGCCAGTCCGAAGACCAGCGAAATGTACGAAAGAATGCGCTGGGCCTCGGCGCCCGTGAACAAATCACCCACGACGGCGCGGCCAATCACGCTGCCCGCTCCGGCAGTCAATCCCTGGAGAAAGCGAAAGAAGATCAGCATCCCGAGACTCGTCGAGAGCCCTGCGCCGATCGAACTCAGGACGTAAAGCAGCATCGAGATCAGCAGCACCGGCCGGCGTCCGAAGGAATCGGAGAGCGTCCCATAAAACAGCGTCATGATCGCAAATGCCACGAGGTACGAAGTCAGGGTCTGCTGCGCCGCCGCATCCGTCACCGAGAAGAGCCGGGCGATGGACAACAGCGCCGGCAAGTAGGCGTCGATCGAGATCGCGCCGAGCATCGAAAGCGCGGCGAGCATGAAAATGAGCAGGCGTTGATTCACGGGAAACGTGCTGGGGTACACGGGCCGCCGTCGGTCGGCGAGCGCGCAGGTGGACCGCGGAAAACATTGACGCAGAATCGACGGCCATCCGTAGTCGGCGCACCTGCGCGCGGACGAACCGGTCGACCGCAAACTCCCCGAAAATCGTCTCCCAAATATCCGAAAAAATTCCACTGGCGCCCGTGCACGACCACCGCTACGGTCGCCCCCTCACACGGAAGGGTGGCTGAGTCCGGTCTAAGGCACTCGACTCGAAATCGAGCGTGCTGTAAAAGGCACCGTGGGTTCGAATCCCACCCCTTCCGCCACTTGCCAGGGCGCATGTGGTTACACGGGTGCCCTGGCAAGTGGCGGACACGGATGAATTCGAACTTGCAGTTCGACTGCGTAGCGCGAAGCGCTTTATCCAAACCGCCGGAGGCGCACCGTGCAGAGCGGATGGGGATGAGGCCGCAATCCACCCTTTCCGTCATTCGAGCGTAAAGGCTTGCAAATCAAGCAAGTCCCTCAGAATCAAGGCATCGGAAAGCGCCTATGTCACACAAGACTGATACACAACGCTCCCTTCCGATGCCCCGTCAAACCGGTTTGCTCTGCCGCAATGGCCGCTGG